>JAJCYY010000037.1 GCA_029262735.1 Chloroflexota bacterium
GGTAAGCCCGAGACACCTGCCAAACCAGCAGTACCGGCGGTGACACCGGCTGAGCCCGAAGCTCCGGCAACACCTGCTGAGCCGGAGACTCCGGCAACGCCGGCTGAACCTGAAGCTCCAGCGCAAACCGGTAAGCCTGAGGCTTCGGCAGACTCTGACGAACCAGGTGGGCCTCGCGGCCGCGGCAAATAACAAGGAAGCACTAAGTCCGAGAGCCACACAAGTCGATCATCGGTAAAGCAGTCAACTACAGCACCACATGCGATACAAACTCACAACCGGATTCCTAGTCGTCAGCGTAGCCATCTTCGCAATCGCGGCGGTCGTCATCACGAAGTCGGCCGAGCGTAACGAAGAGTCGAGCCTGATCGAGATTGTTAGCCAGCAGTCCAGCAGGGACGCCCTGGTGATCGCAGGCGTGTTGACGGATACCCTGGAATCGCCCGCAACAGAGTTCGGATCCGGAGCTGCTTCGGGTTCATCCAGCTACACCGGTGCTGCAATGACAACTTTCCTGACCAACTCGGACATTGTCCGGCTCTCACTGATCGACGTAGACGGCAGCCTCATCTGGTCTACAGCTGAGGGTGCGCCAACCCGGTTGACCGGTGCCAATACCGCGTTTGTCAGCGCTGTGAGCGGTCAGACCGCCACAAGCCTCGAGAGAGGCGCCAACGTGGTTGAGCACGATAAGAGTTCCGGTACTTGCGACCTGATTACAACGTTTGTTCCTTTGCTTGATCCTTCAACGAACGAACCTGCCCAGATCATCGAAGTAAGTCGAGACGTGACTGAGGTCCTCGATGCTCGAATTGCGAGCACACGCGACTCCAACTTCCGTACTGTATTCAGCACTCTGGGTGGCTCTTTCTTCGTTCTCTTCGGCATTGTGCTCACCGCCGACGTGGTTCTGGGTCGCTCACGCAAGCGGTCCATCCTCCACGAGCGCGCGCTCTCCGAAGAAAGGTTGGTCGCAAGGAGCCTGGAGACTGAGAACAAGCAACTAAAGGAAATGAACGAAGAACGAGACCGATTCCTCTCGACGGTGTCGCACGAGTTGCGCACGCCGCTCACCGCGATGATTGGGTTCACCGATGTGATTCGCAATAGGCTGGAAGGTGAGGTGAGGGAGAAGAACCTCAAGCACCTGAACGCCATGCGCCGTAACGGCGATCACTTGAACTCACTGATCGGGGACATGCTTGAGGTTACCAGCATGCAGTCAGGCAACTTCGAGGTAAACAAGGAAGGCTTCGTGCTGGAGCGTCTCCTGACAGAGGTTGAGGAATCTGGCCAGGTTATGCTCAGGTCCAGGGGCCAAACACTCCATATTGAAAGAAGCGAGGAAGAGCTGGAGCTCAACGGAGACCAGACTCGCATCATGCAGGTGCTTTTGAACCTGCTCTCCAACGCCTCAAAGTATTCGCCAGCGGATAGCAATATTACGCTCGGCATAGTGCAGCATGCCGGATCGGTAATACTGTCCGTCCGTGACGAAGGCGACGGCATTCCACAGGCCGAATGTGAACGACTGTTTGAAAGGTTCTACCGCCGGGATGACGAGGCCACTCGATCGCAGGGCGGAATTGGCCTGGGCCTCGCGATCGTAAAGGCCATCGTCGATGCTCACCACGGCCAAATCGAGGTGGCTTCAACGGTCGGTGTCGGCACAACGATGACCGTGACGCTTCCGGGATCTAGGAAGGTTGCTCCTCAGGAATCGATGGGCCCAATGCCTGTACCGGCCAGGTGGGAGCGATTCGGCGACCTGCGGGGCCTCCCAAAAGGCATGCAGACCGCTTCTTAATCGACCCCAGGTCTTGACCGCGTCGCGGGCGAAAATCCGAACGGACGCGTTGTGACCGGCTGGGTCAACTGCGTGTCGTCGTTTGTTCATTTAGACCGCTTCCCAGATCTTCCCGGCATGCCCGTGTAGCTCGCAGGCAAAGCAGCTGTTTCGTAGCAGGCAAGCTGCGTCGCACTGGTGACGCACCGGGGAATCGAACCTTAAACAAGTGCTTAGATTGCGAGAGGCGGCACGCGCTGCGATAGAATCTTCTTCAGCGATGCCGGGACACTACTCTGTCTGTCGCAATGGAACCTGCGGGACAGCGATTGTGCGACGCTCTCCGAAAGTGGTGAATCTATGTTGCGAATAATCACGACAAAAGGCCGGCGAATGGTCGTGATTGCTGCGGTCCTGCTCGTTCTATTCTTACTCTGGGCCGAACTTGCCGTCGGGATATTTGGCTCCCCTATTGCCGGGTCTTAGTCACCGGGTTTGCGCTGCTTCGCTTTCCTGGCGGCGGGGAATCGGCTTACTCAGTGGAAGGCCAGTCCGATCTGAATCAGGTGGAGTCGAAAGAGGGATTTGACTCTTCGATCTGCGCTCTACGAGTGAGCTGCTCCGCCACTGAATTACGTCGGCTAGCACAGCCCATTCAAGCATTCCGGAAACCTGCCTTTTCGTAACAGACAGGTCGCTTCGCACAGCTCCGATGCTGCCCGTTTCCACGTCCGCTCCTCAAGGCTCTTAGCACCGGACCTCGGACTACGCACAGCACACATTCCAACTGGTCACTCGCCTGCGTTCACGTTATGTTGAATCGGCAATGGAACTGATCCCATCAATCGACATCCTCGACGGCCAGGTGGTCCAGTTGACTCGGGGTGACCGTCAAAACCCACAGGTGTACGACCTGAGTATCCCCGGGGCTGCCCGGCGCTGGGCAAGCGCCGGGGCGAGGCGACTGCATATCGTCGATTTGGACAGTGCCCGGTCCGGCAGCCGTGAGAATGAACCCTCGGTGATTTCGATCCTCGAACAACAAAACTTGAGTGTTCAAATCAGCGGAGTCCGCAGTTACAGCGCCGCTGAAAAGTGGATCGAAGCCGGGGCCCGCTGGGTCGTATTCGGCGCCGTCGCCATCACGACTCCGAGCGTAGTTCTTGAGGCAATCCAGTCGCTTGGAACCAACCGGGTGATCGTCCGCGTTGACGAAACTCACGGCCGGGTTGCGACCGACGGACGGGCCGAGACCTCAAACACCGTCGGCGGAGACCAGATTCAAGATATGAAACAGCTGGGTGTCGAGAATTTCATGTACACCGACGTTGACCGCGATGGAACGTTGAGTGGTCCCAACGTCGAATTCCTGGGAGAGCTCAATCGCATCGCCGACCACAATCTGATTGCCGCTGGCGGAATTGGAGATGCGTCGCACCTGCGCTCCCTGGCAGACATTGGCATTACCGCCGTTGTCCTGGGAACGTCGATCTACTCTGGACGCATAGACTTCCAAGCCGAGGCGGCTCTGTATCACACCGAGGGAACGTGACACTTCTGTCGGTCGTCCAACGGCCGGTCGGAGTTGCTCACCGCTTCTGTGTGAGGGAATTTCAGACCTGGTGCCAGGGTCAAAATGCAGACCGGCCAGGTCAAAAGGTGGCACTCTTATGGGCGGACCACGTAGGCCGGTACCGCACCGTCATTGTCCGCAGTTGACACCTCTAACCTCGACCGGGAATCCTCGCCCTGGCCAGCCGACCGGACCTGTGCGGCAACGCTCGGCCTCACGGGTCCGGTTTGCGATCGACCAGAGTCTTAGCTGCACGAGCACGACTCCATCAGTCTGCAACCTGGGAACATTCCGCAATAAATGAGAACAGACCGGCTGTGTCAGCAGCGGGTCATCGTTTATCCTTTTAGACCGCTCCCCGATGCCGACGTAGCTCAGTGGCAGAGCAGCTGTTTCGTAAACAGCAGGTCCGCGGTTCAAATCCGCGCGTCGGCTCCAAATTCCCCTATCGGGCGGCGTCAACCGCACCAGGCCCGTTAGGCAGGGGGCAACTTTCCCAGTCGATGAATCGTCGCCACAAAAGCCAGGTAATCGGTGGGATTTTCTTGTCTGCTGCTGCCGGTTGGCTGTTACTCTGGGGTGCAGGAATCATAGCGGGGTGGGAAGTTCCTGCAACTTCTCGATTGGTTCAGTTTGCAGGGCACATGGCGCTAGTAGCCGCAGGAGGGGTCATCGCGGCGATATTGGTGTTCTGGCCAAATCACCTAACCGCTTCCATTGGCTGTATCGGCGCCTGGACGGGGGGAGCCGTCGAAGCCGCAATACTTGGCATATCGTTCGAAGGAATTACGATTTCAGGGCGCGGGATTCCCGACTGGCCGTTCGGGATTGGAATCCTTTGCGTAGTCATCGGGGCCTTCCTCGCTTTGAATGGGTTGCTGGTAGTCGTGGACACCGCAAACGAGATGCGAGACTACAAAATCCGCCGTGGTTTTTGATTGCCCAAGCGGACCGATGGTCCGGGGGTCGAATCCCGTCATGTTCGCCACGATTCCCTGGCGCTTCTGGCGTAGCCACCTCGCCACCGGATTGACGATTCGTCCGGCCCGCCGGACTCCCGGGCCGGCGAGCCGATCAACGCCAATTCGCCCGCACACCAGGCTCGCAACCAGTCGTCCACATCGATTCCTCACCGGACTCTCGCGCCCTGAACTTGCGCCTCACGTGAAGTTCACGTCAGCAGGTCTAGCATGAAAGTGATGAAGCAGGAATATAGGCGTCGGGACCGGCGTGCGACACCTTCCCGCCGGGTCTGAACAGAATGAAGGAGGCGAAGAATGCGGGTGAAAACGACAGCAATGCTCTGTGAGGCCTCTTTCGTGACCGGAGCCATCCTGACACCGCCGATACTGCGAAGAGCGAAGCGGGAAGCAGGAGTGATGGCGAGACGAGGTGCGCGAGGCTACGTGAAGGCAAGAGAGCAAGCAAGAAAGTTCGGTGAGGCGACGGGTCGGCCGGGCCAGATGACCACTTTCGCCGCAGCGTTCGCAGCGCAGGCTGCGAAAGACACGGTAGACACGTGGTGGAAGCTGGTGGATGAGGCGGAAAGGCAGGCGAAGTTCGAGCAGGCCATTGAGGTTGAGCCGCCGACCACCATTAGAGACTACGTCGGCGAAGACTACGTCAGCTCTCCAAGCTAGCCCGCAGAATGAAGAAGCGGTCCGGTGGATTGTGACCGGACCGCATTCGTGTGCTCTGGACTACGGAAATACGTTGCTCGGAGGACGCCTGCCACCGCATGTGTCCTGAGCGAAGTCGAAGGATCTCTCGCGCACCTTCTTGCCCTGTCAAGATCGCTCGTCTCCCACAGCGCCGGTTACAGCAAGACGAGCTGTCTCAATTACGAACCGCTGCAACAGGATAGCCCGTCCGCTACAGAGACCCTTCGACTTCGCTCAGGGAACACCCGCACTGATCAGCCCTGTCGGGCTGCGGGCGCAGCAAGCGGCGCCCCTACTAGGACGCGGTCTGCCCGGACGAAACCCCTCGTCCAAACCCCATCACTCCAAATCCAGCTCGTTCAGCGCGTCGACGGCGCCGAACAGGTCTCCCTGCCTGTAAAAGTTCACTGCGACGAAGTTAGGCTTCAGACCTCGCGCCATCTCACACTCCTGCGCCCGCCGCACAATCACATCTCGGCCATTGACCATCGCCGAGTCGACGCGGTCCGGTGGCGAGCGGTTGATCCAGTGATTCATCAGGAAGAGCGAATTGCCCGGTAGGCCACGGCTCTCCGCACAACTCAGCGTCTCCACCGACCCCGCATCGAAAGGCGTCTCCTGCATCACGCTCCAGGCGTTCACGTACCAGTCCGGGGGCGGCGAGCCCACCTCAGCCATCACGACCAGTCGACGGCCGGACGTAACCATGTCACGCAGCGTCGGCCAGGGTTCATCCAACTCCTTCTCGAACAGGAACGGTAGAAGGCCAGCCTCTGTGAACGCCGCCTCCGTATCCGCAACGGATACCGCATCCTGGACGATCAGCGTCACCACTTCACCCGGGTTGTCGTTCAGGAAGAACCGCACATCCGTCAGCGCATCGGCAAGCGGGATCGCTCCAGCCCAGCACGTCAGGTGGCACAGGTACGCGCCCGGCGGCGGAGAGCCGAATCCCGATAGAAACTGCTCCAGGAACTCGACCAGCTCCGGCCTGGCAACGTCGCTGCCAACCAGCCGGTCGAACGCAACCGCCGGCTCCTCCCAGTACTGGCTGTCAATCAGCAGCGCTCTGATCCCATCATCGAGCTGTTGCCGCAACGTGATGTCCTGGGTAGGCAACACCCAGCCATCCGCCGAAGTCGCCATCGAGTTGTGCGTGGCGGCGAACGTCACTTCGTCGTAAACCCGATCGCAAAGTGAGGCATGACCGTTGCAGGTGACAACGGGATCTCGACCGGGAGCGTTCAGGATAAGCAACGGGATCAGAGCGCCACTGAGCGCCAGCAGGGAGATAATCGGAGCGGTTTCCTTCGACAGTATCCAGTCGTATCGACCCCGAACAGCAGGCGGAAGGTGGACGATCAGCTGGGCAACGGCGATCACCGCGATGCCGGTGAGCGCCAGTATTAACCCGGCGATCAAAGCAGTCTCCGAAAGGTCGGAGAACATGGCATTCTCGATGTCGCCGATCAGATGCCGCGCAGACTGCGGCAGCCCCCAGCCCTCAGGACTGTCGCTTTTCGCCGCCTCAAACGGACTGCCCGCCAGCAACGGAGCCAGGGAGCTGCCGATTACCAACGCCAGGAACAGCACACCAACACCTGTCCCCGTAATCACCGTGCCGGCGCGCATCAGCTTCGGGCTGGTGCCGGGTGTCATCCAGAACAGCCCACCCAGGGCGACGGCCATCAGCGCGATCGACGGCCACGGTAGCCAGGCGGGTGAAATGATGTCCGCCCGGCTGCGGAACGAGTCCAGTCTCGTCACAACCTCATTGCCGCCGTCCTGCACCACGTCAGCAAACGTCGTCGCCGGGTCAACCGCGGTGTCGCCACCCATCCACTCGAGCAAAAGTTGGTTGGCGAGGTCGATCTCGTCTTCGAGCAGCGCAGGGACCGCCGCCGACAGCGCGCCCACGATGTCGTTCAGCGAAACGTACGTCTCGACCTGCGCCCTGATGGCGTCAGCGGACTGCGGGTTGAGCGGGCGCAGGATCACGCTGGTTACGCGATCGGCTGCCTCCGGACTGATTGTCGCCACCGGAATGACGGGTGATATCCGCCCGCTCGCAAGTTGGCTAACAAAGCTGTCGAGCCCCTCCTCGAACTCGACCTGTGATGCGGTCGGCTCCAGGTCGGACTGAACCAGCAGAGTCGTGACATACGTGACCAGGGCGGAGCGCTGGTTCTCGATCAGCTCGGCAAGGTCTATCGTTCCCGAATATCGAGGCACATCGCCCCGCACATATCCCGTCACGCGGTCCAGCGCGTCCTCAGACCAGTCACGCAACTGCTCCGGCGGGGCGACGAATCGCAGCGTCGACACTGCATAGGAGCGGTCGATGCCAATCGAACCGAAAAAAGGCTCGATAGCCTCTGTGAACTCCGGGTCCGAAAGCAGGTCGTCGTAGACGCGGTCGAAGGCGCGGGCCTCGTCAAGAGAGTGCAGGTAGAAGCCGGTTGTCAGTACGTTGCCGCGTATCAGGAGCGTCGACAGAAACGCCAGGAAGGCGAGCACGAACAGTGTTACGAAGGCAGCAGTCCAGTAGCGCCGTGCCCGGACACTCTGCGGCGCGGCGAAACGGGCTCGGGCGAGGTCCTGGCGGCGTGTCGCTTCCGACTCGTGCCTCCATGTGTGTCGAGTTCGATGCGGTCCTGTGCCGGTTCGCGTGTGCCTGTCACATACGCAGGTAGCGCACAGGCGGCACGCAACCGCAGGTTATTACACAGGAACTACGCCAGACTTACGAACATCCACGGTAAAGCCGATTCAGCCGCAACGGCACATCAGGCTCGTGAGGTTCCGATGTATAGACCCCGCCCCGTCAGTCCGTGGGAGTCGTGGTGAACCGAAAGCCCGGCCTGACCAAACGCTGCCTCATACTCGCTGCGAGTGAACCAGCCCATGCTGTGCTCGTCCCGGATCCGGCTTACCCCCGCCTTCGTACCGATCAGGAACTCCATCACGACGCGGCCTCGCTCGATCGGCTCAGCGACAGACAATCGGGCTATTTTCAAATCCTCATCCTCGAACGTGTCCATGCTCACGTGCCCGGTCAGCCAGTCCTCCGGGTCGATCCACGGCTCGATCAACAGCACGCCGCCCGGAGCCAGGTGTTCCGCCATCCTGCTCACCGCCGCGTTCAGCCGATCAACCGTCTGCAGATGCCCGACGGCCGAGAACAGGCAGATTAGCGCGTCGTACTGCTGCTCAACTTTGAAATCGGTCATGCTCGCAAGGTGAAATGTCATCTCCGGCATCTTCGACCCGGCGAGGCGCACCATCTCCTCGCTCAGGTCCAGCCCCTCGCATTCGAAGTGCTGCCGGAGGTGAACCAGGTGGCCACCCGTCCCGCACGCAACGTCAAGCAGTGTCCGCGCGCCAGGGTTGTGCTCGACGATGATCTCGCGCACGCGTGCTGACTCGGCCGCGTAGTCTTTCGACCCGTATATGCGGTCGTAGATGTCAGCAAGCTCTCGATACATGATCTTTCCATTCATACGGCGAGGCTGGTCGTTTTGTCACGCTGAACTTGATCCTTCGACAAGCTCAGGATGGCGTTGGCCCAGTTGGCATGATCTCCAATCCCCTCTCCCGCCAGCGGGAGAGGGTCAGGGTGAGGGCCGATTCGGCTTTTTTGTTATTCCGTCCAACGAGCCACGCCAGTACTCTCCCACCAGCGGAGAATACCCGCCAATCTCGCCGCTGCAACCACCTTGAATCACAACTTCTCGCACCCTCGGCCGCGGTGCGCGGTCCTGTCGCTCGGCACACCGTGCTCTTGAGTGGAGACTCGAATGTGCCGCAAGCGCCTACATCTCTACGATTGTCACCGGGCAACTGCCTGAAGGCGTCCGTCTGCGCGAGCTCAACCTCCGAACGGGCACGCCATTTCGGCACACACGGGAAAGGGGTGGCAGATGCCTGCTGAGACGACACTGGTCATGATCAAGCCGGACGGCGTGAAGCGCGGTCTGTGCGGAGAGATCCTGTCGCGGTTCGAGCGCACAGGTCTGAAGATCGCCGGCGTCAAGCTCCTGATTCTCAGCCGTGAGCTGGCTGCCGAGCACTACGGAGAGCACTCCGGCAAGCACTTCTTCGATTCGCTGCTGGACTATGTCACGTCAGGTCCGACTCTGGTGCTCGCCCTCGAAGGCCCGAACGCCATAGCGGTGGTGCGCAAGCTGATGGGCTCGACGCGGCCCGAAGACGCGGCCACCGGAACCATCCGCGGCGATTTTGCGCTGAACGTCGACAAGAACCTGATCCACGGCTCGGAGCACGATTTCGACGCTAAGAGAGAGATACCGAGGTTCTTTACCAACAGCGAGCTGATTCGCTGGGACTGGAACGGCGAAGACAAGGACGCAGCGTAGGCAGGATGGGGCAAATGCCTCTGCCATCCTAAGCTTGTCGAAGGGTGTCATCCCAACCGGCGCTTTTTGTCATCCCGACCGAAGCGGAGGGATCTCACCGTAGATGAGCAGAAACCTCGCACATTCAAGGTCAACTCGGGTCGCTTCAGCGCAGGCACTAGTTACCCCGGCATCGCACGGAGTATTGCGTAGTCTGCCACTTCACAATGTGAGACCAGTAAGATCCCTCGGCTGCGCTCGGGATGACAAACTCCGCTCGGGATGACAACCGCTGTTCGGAATGACTACCCCTTCGGCTCCGTCATGCTCAGCGGCTGCAGCGCCTCGTCCACCTGCTGCTCGGTCAGGTCGGTCTCTTCCAGCGCAACCTCACGGATCGACTTGTCCTCCACGTACGCCTTGTGCACCAGCTTCGCCACGTTGTCGTAACCGATCACCGGGTTTAGCGCCGTTGCGATAGATAGCCCCCGCATCACCATGTCCGGCCCCTTCGACGTCTTCTGGATTCCACCGTCCGGGCCCTCAACGCACTGCTCCCGGAAGTTCTTGCACGAAGCCGCAAGCAGGTCGATCGACTCCAACACGTTGTGCGCCGCAACCGGCATCATCACGTTCAGCTCGAAATTTCCCGACTGACCGGCGACGCTGACCGTAACATCGTTCCCGATCACCTGTGCGCAGACCATCGCCAGCGCCTCGGCGATAACAGGATTCACCTTGCCCGGCATGATTGAAGAGCCGGGCTGTACCTCAGGCAGCGAGACCTCGCCGATGCCCGCCCGCGGCCCGCTGCCCAACCAGCGGATGTCATTGGCGATTTTCAGCAGGCTCACCGCGATCGTCTTCATCGCGCCAGACGCCTGCACGACGCCGTCGATGGTCGACTGCGCCTGGAAGTGGTTCGTGGTCTCGCTCAAGTTCAGGCCGTTCAGCTCCGAGAGTCGAGCGATCACGCCTGATGCGAATTTCGGGTGCATGCCAATCCCCGTCCCGACCGCGGTTCCTCCCAGCGCCAGCACCGAAACCTCGTCCAGCGCCACCTGTGCTCGTTTGCGGCCATTCTCAAGCTGGCCCGCATAGCCCTTGAACTCCTGCCCCAGCCTAATCGGCGTGGCGTCCTGCAGGTGCGTCCGGCCCGTCTTGACGACATCCCAGAACTCATTCGATTTGGCGTTCAGCGCGTCCTCAAGCTTCTTCAACTCAGGAAGCAGCTCGTCCTTGATTGCCACTGCGGCGGCAAGATGAATCGTCGTCGGGATCACGTCGTTCGACGACTGCCCCTTGTTCACGTGGTCGTTGGGATGCACCGGTGTGCGGGTGCCGAGACCGCCGCCAAGCGCCTCGTTCGCCACGTTTGAGATCACCTCGTTGGCGTTCATATTGGTGGATGTCCCACTGCCGGTCTGGAAGATGTCCACCACGAATTCTGAGTCGTAATGACCGTCAATGACCTTCTGGGACGCGGCGACTATGGCATCTGCAAGCTCAGGCTCCAGGACGCCGAGGTCCTTGTTCACTACAGCAGCCGACTGTTTCACCTGTCCGATGGCCTTGATGAAGGAGCGGCCGAAACGAAGGTCGGAGATAGGAAAGTTCAGTTCGGCGCGACGGGTGTTGCCGCCGTAGTAGGCATTGGCGGGGACCATGAGCTCGCCCATCGAGTCTTGTTCTCGCCGCATTTCGGGTTCGCGTTCTTGCGGTGACATTTTTCACTCCTGTCGAAGAGATTTAGCGGAAACTTGCGAAGGTGTGGCGGGGTGAAACGCCCGGCCACCTGAGGGCCACCAGGAACCTGGTAGAGGGACTGTATTTTGCCGATTCCAGGACCGATACCCAATAGTAACGGAGACGGTGCAGGCGAGCAGCCAGATGGGCTGCTTCGGTGCAGGCCGTCCCAACCCGGCCGCCGGTCTACCTGGGACTCAGTCCGAAATGTCCACAGAATTCCAAGATCGAACTCAGGCCATCGACGCATCCAACCCGTAACCGCATGCAAGCACCCATCCCGCAATTCGAGCGGGAGATGGCGGCAAATGCAGAGCACGGAGGATGCAATGACGAAGACTCGAACCAAAGGCCATCCTGAGCAGAAGCACTCACTTGCGGATCAACGGCGCCATCCTGAGCCTGTCGAAGGGCGGCGCTCTAGGCCCGCCACGCACTTCACCTCACCAGCCGCGGCCGTTGAGCGCGCCCGGAACATGCTCGATATCGAACGCACACTCGACCAGGTCTCGGACTCGCTCTTCGACGCCATCGTCGCCAACGAGGTCGGCCCGGCCACTTCGCTCGCGATTCGCATGCTCGGCGACTACCCGACAGCGACAGCCGTCGTGCACTCTGCATTTGAACGCGCAAGGTCCGAATTCAGCTCATATGACGGCTCCGACAGCCCCAGGTCGTGGATCTTCGGATACGTTGCCGAGGAGGCCGTGAACAGGTCTACCCAGGATTTCGGGCGGGCCTCATCACCGGGCTGCGAAGATGCCACCCAGTCCGACACCGAGTCTGCCCTTCACTGCCTGAAGCCGGAGCGAAGACTGGCCGTCATTCTCACCGACGTTCTCGGCATGACCGACGAAGCGGCGGCGAAGATCTGCCGCGTCGACCTGACAACCATTCGGCAGCAAGCGGCAACCGCCCGATCATGGATAGCCCGCCACCTGAGTATGCCGGAACGCCACGCCCCAGGCACCGACGGCGCAATGGGCTAGAAGCTCGCGCACCAGGCGAAAAACGTCCCTTCGTCCCGAAGTGCGGGTGCCCACTTGTGGGCGTAGGACCCGGGGTAGATGAGGCAACGCCCCTGAACCGCGCTCTGCACCAGCGGAAACCATCGCTGTTGCACATCTCACGCGGGATAGACCGGTGGTCAGCGCCGTGCCAACCCTCGCCCACCGGCGGGCACCCGCGGTCCTGGACGAAGGAACACGCCCCCAATTCTCCTCCGACCGCTCTCCCTTCTATCCCTCTGCGGGTTTATCCTCTGCGCCTGTGAGACGTCTGCCCTGCACAGCCAATCAACTCATCACAAGGAGCCACCGTGGTACTCGAAGCGCTGCACCACATTGAAAACCCCACCTACGTCCAGCCCGAGCTGCTGGCAGAGTTCGTCGCAAGCCTCTTCCATGCGGCGGGCATGCCCCGGGACGAGGCGCGGGAAGCCGCCGATATCCTCGTCGACGCCGATATGCACGGCATTGAAACCCACGGCGTCGCCTACAACATCGACCACCACTACCTGACCGGCCTGATGAACGGCTACATTAACGCCACGCCGAAATTCCGCATCACGCACGAAACTCCCTCAACGGCCGTCTTCGACGCCGACCGCGGCATCGGCATGGTGGCATGCAAACGGGCGATGGAGATCGCCATCGACAAGGCGAAAAACGTCGGCGTTGCGACCGTCGTCGTGCCCAATAGCAGCCACTTCGCCGCAGCAGGCTACTACTCGCGAATGGCGCTCGAGCACGATATGATCGGCCTCACCATGTCGTCGGGCGGCACCAGGGTCATCATCCCCCTGAACGGGAGGCTGCCGTGGATGGGAACCAACCCCATCGCATTCGCCGCACCGGCAGACAAAGAGCCCCCGTTCATCCTCGACATGGCGACCTCGACGGTAGCCTTCGGCAAGCTCGCGATCGCAGAAGAGTTCGGTGTCGATGTGCCCCAGGGCTGGGCGCAGGACAGGGACGGAAATGCGGTCACCGACATGAAGCACCGCAGCGAGGTAATCGGTCAGCCACCTCTCGGCGAGACGCACGAGCACGGCGCTCACAAGGGCTATGGACTTGGCATGATGACCGACATCATGGCCGGGCTGCTCTCCGGCGAGACTATCTCCGGGTTGATGCCCGAGAGCGCCCGGGGCGGCCGGTTCTGCCAGTACTTCCAGGCGACGCGCATCGACGCTTTCCGGCCTGCGGCCGATTTCAAGGCGGAGATGGACAAAATGCTGATCGCTCTCCGCAATCAACCCGCCCTCGACGAAGCGAAGAGCATCAGCTACGCAGGCCTGCCAGAGCATGAAACGTTCCAGGAGCGTCTGAAAACCGGCGTTCCACTACCGCAACACACAGTCGCCTACTTCAAGCGCATGGCAGACGAACTGGGCGTGGACTTCACGCTGCCGGGGTGAGAAGCGTGAGTGTGTCGAGCACCCTTTTTGTAGGGGCGCCGCTTGCTGCGCCCTTCGAGCGCACATGCCTGTCATCCCGACCATAGCGGAGGGATCTTACTGGACACCAGACTCATCCTGCTCTTTCTAGCAATATGCGAACCGCTCTACCGTTCTCATGACAATGCCGAGAGATTCTGAATCAAGTTCAGAATGACAACATTCTGCCTCCGTATGCATAGGGAGCAAGAGGGTGGATTTCTTAGCCAGCCACAGAGTGATGGATTTGACGGAACGATTCGGGGGTGTCCACCAACGTCGGCCCATGCCACTCGAAACTACTCTGGTAGATATTCGGCTCTATCTGTAACAGAGAGATCTTATGGCGTTCCGACTGGCTGCTCTAACCATGAGTGTCGTCTTAATTGCGGTTGGCTGTGGGGGTGCTGAGGCAGGAACTCCCCCAACATCGGCAGCTCCATCGGCACTGTTCAGCACGCTGGAGGCGATCCCGCCGACTCCGGTCCCGATAGCCACGGCGACCGCGCTCGCCCTCCCAACGATTGCCCCCACCTCGACGGCATCGGCCGCACCACCAACTCCCCAACCCGGACCCTCAGTCCGAGTCAACCTTGCCCCACAATGGGCAGTCGGCCAGAGCTGGGACTACGAACTCATCAAATCCCGGGAGCGTCGGACGGACTCTGTCCCAATCAGCAGCAACTCCTCGACCTCGGTTGTCAAAATCGAAATCCTGGAGGCGACAGAGCCGGGCTTCGTGATTGGCTACACATTGAAGTCAATTGCGCTTCCCACCACGGGAATACTGCTGGCAGACGCGCTCGCCCGCGATCTCGCCGAGCTGACGGTCGACCTCACGTTCGAGATCGAAGTCAATTCCGAAGCGATCATGATGGGACTTCGGAACTACGAAGAGATCAAGGTTGCCATAGACGCCGGAATCGACACTCTTTCCGACGCCGTTGAATCTACCGCCTCACCGGAGGAAGCCGAGTCCCTGGCGGCGCTGTTCGATCAGATTCGGGAGACATATTCCACGGAGATTGCCGTACTTACCTTCGGGCTTCCAGAAATGGTCCTGTACTTCATGCCGTTCGGTTGGGAACTGGATACTGGTGAGCTGTACGAATTGGAGGACGCACTACCCTCCCCTCTCGGCGGTCCCCCAATTCCTGCCATCGCTCAATTTGAAGTGACCGATCCTGATCCCGGTGACTCCAGTTACACGTTCAACTGGACGCAAGGGTTCGCAGGCCCCGCGGCGGAACAGGCGATATTCGAATCTTTGCTGATTCTTTCACTCCAGACGGGTGGCACACAGCCGACGTTCGATGACGTACGGGGGATTGAGCGACAGGACGACGGTGTATTCACCCTGGATACTGAAAACTGGACGCTGACGAACTTGCGGTTTGTACAGAACGTGACGAACCAGGGAAGCAGTGCCGTCGACACCACAGAGTACATTCTGCTCCCATAGCAAGGCTCATCGACTCTCCGATCGAATCTCGCGACAGCGCGTTTTCTCTTCCCTCGCTGACAGGGATGGAGTTAGAGGGTGGGTTGTTGCGACGGCGAAGGCACCATCGGGCGCAGTGAGCAGCGCCCCCAACACAACTATCCCCTAAACCGTCCTCGCCTTCGCCCCGTTCCCTGCTGCCGCATCCTTCTTCTCAACCTCGTCCCAGATCGACCTCGCGTAGTCCAGTGACTTCTTGTCCGCCGTCCACTGGTCGCCCGTCGATGCGCCCTCGATCGCCATGTAGCCACTGAAACCAGCGTCGGCCATCGCCGATATCGCAAACCGGTAGTCAACCTCGCCGTCCGGCAGCGGGACTCGCAGATACACAGCCCGGTGGTTCTCGGGGTGATAGACGCGCTGCAGGTTCTTCGAGTGCCAGTAGATCGCTATCGGCGCCGTCTCAGTCATGAAGTGCTCGTAGCTCTCCTCCGGCACGTCGTACACCCAGACCACATTTCCAACGTCCGGGTTGATGCCGAAATTGGGCCGGTCGATCTTCTGGTGGATCAGCTTCGCCGACCATGAGTTGTCGACCTGCGAGTTCTGGTGCACCTCGATAGACACCTTCGTGCCCACATCGGCGGCCCGGTCGCAGAAACCCTGGTACACCTTCGCCATCTCATCGTAGAAGTAGATCATCTGGTCCCTCGACGCATCCTGGGAATGCGGCCAGCCAGACTGGTCAGCGCGGTCGGTCGGGTATCGCAACGGAGCGCTTATCCCGTTGTTCAAAACTTCGGCGCCCGTCCAGCCCGCATATGCGATGGACCGGATCACCCGCTCACGGTTTGCGGTGGCGTGCTGTGCCTCCATGACCGTGCCGCCAGAACGCAGCGCGCCGATCTCGAGCCCGAAGTCATTGACCCTCTTTGTGAAATCCTTGACCTTCGCCTCATCGCCCAGCTTGTCCAGCACCTCAGCGCCGACCTCAAGCGCGTCGAAGCCGGTGTTCTTGACCCGGCTCAGGAAGTCGTCTGTGTAGTTCTCCGGAGCCACGTTCCAGGTGTCGACGGACTGCGGGTAGAGTGTGAATCGCCTGTGGGCGTAGCAAAATCGCATTTTTGTTTTGTCCCGGCCTGACGGCCACCTCACCCGGGAGGGGTGAGTACTGGTGCTGACATCCAACTGTTCAGCCAGCGTGTTGCAAGATGGGCGGAGTATATCCCGGCATTCACAACGGCGAGCAACCTCTTCGTCCCGAAACGGAGTGAGGGACCCGGGGCGGATGAGGCAACATACCGGTACCGCTCTCTGCATCAGCGAAATCCATCGCTGCAGCACTACTCATGCCGCGAACAAGACCACCGACTGCACATGCCACTCCT
>JAJCYY010000038.1 GCA_029262735.1 Chloroflexota bacterium
GTCATCATGGGCGACTCGCTGATGTACGTCGTGCTGCCAACCGCCGCTGCAGACTTCGGCGTCACCCGCACGCTCGGCCTCAGCGCCAGCTTCTGGGTCGGGCTCGCGCTCAGTATCAACCGCTTCATCAGGCTCATATCGAACTCCGTCGCAGCACGGGTCTACGAAAAAAACGGCCTCAAGTGGCCGTTCGTGCTCGCCGTAACGCTCGGCGCGCTCACCACACTCACCTACGCGCTCACATCCGGCATCGTTCTCCTCCTACTCGCCCGAGCACTGTGGGGCGTCTCGTACTCCTTCATGCGGCTCGCATCGCAGATCGTCGCATTCCGATTCGGATCGCCAGAATCTCGAGGCAAATATCTCGGCTTCTTCAACGCAGGTCAGCGGCTCGGCAGCCTGTTTGCAGTGACAGTCGGTGCAGCACTGGTCACCGTGTTTAGCCCTCAGTCGACATTCGCCGTGCTGGCGGCAATCGGCGTCATCGGCATCCTCATCGCATTGCGCGCTCCCTCGATATCCGTACCAAGTCTGCGCTCAAACATGCCAGCTGCAGCCGTGCAACCAGACCGATCACGAATCCGAGCGCTCGGCACCGCCCTATCGCCCGCACCGACAGAACTTCAAGGTGACGTGCGCAACGCCGTTGCCTCGCTCAGCCTCATGCGGTTCGCGGTCGCGTTCGCCTCAAACGGCCTGGCCATCGCAACGATCTCGCCGTACCTTGTCGAGCTTCTTGCAGACGACCGCAGAGCGTTTGGCCTGCCGATCGCCGCCGTCGCGCTGGGTGGACTTCTCGTCGGGTTCAGATGGTTCAGCGACCTCGCACTCTCTATTCCGCTGGGGCACTTTTCGGACCGGATCGGCCGCACCCGTTCGATCACCGGAGGTGTGACCATCATGATCGGCGTGCTGGTGATCGTTGGACTTCTCGACAGCCCGGAGCTGTTCGTCCTGGCGATTCCGTGGCTATTCCTGACTTCGGTTCTCGCAACCACATCGATGGACGCCGCCGCTGGCGAACTTGTGTCAAACAACGCCCGAGCTTCCGTGATGGCGAAGTACGCAAACTGGCAGGATCTTGGCGGCGCAATGGGCCCGCTGATCGGCCTCATCATCGCCGATGCTCTTGGCTTCCAGACGGGGTACCTGATCGCAGCGGTACTCCTGGTCGCAACTCTTGTGCCACTGAGGATCACAGCAAGACGTGTTGTGCGAGCAGCCGCCTGAGTAACCGGTTCCGCACTACGACCTGCATCCTGACCATCACCTCCCCAGTGCTAACCTGTGCCCGACGCTGGTGAAGCACGCACCGGAAAGCCGCACATGTCCAGAAAACTCCTTATCCTGACACTTGCACTGATGACCGTCATCGTCGTCGGTTGTTCAAGCGGTAAAGGCACATCTGAACAGGTCACACCTCCAGGCGATTCGGGTATTCCCGGAGCTCCGGACCTTGCCAATCTCGATCACGACGAGACCGAGGCAGAGATCATTCGTCTACTGCGCGAGGGTCACTCTCTGTACACCCGCACCCGGATATTCCCCGGTGTGAGACATCCGAGACTCCCCTGTCTGTTGATGGTACAGATTATGTGCGACACATATCCGGAGACGTTCGTAGACGAGTCCTGGGTATCCACCGATTCAGCAGGGCTGAGCGAAAAAAGTTATGCGAGAAGATCGACCGTCGACGGCACAGTTCTCGCTACCGCTGTGAACGGTGCGTGGACCGATCTAGCTTCTGGAGAGCAGTGGACGTCAGGTGGTACTGGATCAGACATGATCGAGTATGTAAGACAGTTCTTCACGAAGATCGACCGGGAACTCCAGCGGAGCCCGGACGGTGCTGAGGTGATCGACGGAGAGATCCTGGGCAGGCCGAGCAAGGTGTTTCCTGAAGGCGAGTTCGAATACCAGGTTGCGAACCCGCTCATACAACGGACTACAAGGTGGCAGGATGACGACAACGGCGGCCGCGAAATGATCAGCGAGATCCGAACTCTCGGTTTTGCCATGGTCCCGCCAGAACTCTTGCCGGATTTCGCAACAGCGTCCTGATCATCCCTTAAACACCGGACGGTCATTCCCGTCTATCGATACTCAAGCTAAACTCCAGTCCATGCCGTTCACCTTATCTACGCCGCATCGCGTCTAACGCATGTTGACCCAATCTTCCTCGCTCAGCCTTGTTCGCAGCGCGGCCACTCTGAAATAGCACAGGATCAGTCCATGACAACCACAGAAAAACTCACAACCGGAACCGGTACAGACATCACGTGGCGCACCATCAACGCCATCCGCTTCCTGGCGGTCGACGCTGTGCAGGCCGCCAACTCCGGCCATCCCGGTGCGCCACTTGGCGGAGCGCCGATGGCGTGGGTGCTGTGGGAGAAGTTCCTAAAGCACAACCCGAAAAACCCGCACTGGGCCAACCGAGACCGCTTCGTTCTTTCCAACGGCCACGCATCCATGCTGCTGTACTCGCTGCTCCACGTGACCGGCTACGACCTGCCGCTCGACGAGATTCGCAACTTCCGGCAACTCGGCTCGAAGACGCCGGGACACCCCGAGCGCGGCCTCACAGCTGGCATCGAAGTAACAACAGGCCCGCTCGGTCAGGGCTTCGCAAACGGAATCGGCCTCGCGCTCGCAGAAGATGTGCTGGCAAACGAGTTCAACCGTGACGGCCACGATGTGGTTAACCACCACACGTTTGCAATCGTCTCAGATGGCGACCTTGAAGAAGGGGTGGCGTCTGAAGCGGCGTCGTTGGCCGGCACGCTCCGCCTCGGCAAGATCGTCTATCTCTACGACGACAACGAGATATCTATCGAGGGCGATACCGACATCGCGTTCCGTGAAGATGTGCCTGCGCGCTTCAAGGCGTATGGCTGGCACGTGACCGAGCCGGTGAACGGCAACGACCTCAAGGCGATTGAGGCCGCTATCCAGCAGGGTGTTGACGAAACAGACCGGCCGTCGCTCGTCGTGGTACACACCACAATTGGCTTCGGCAGCCCGAACAAAGCGGGCAAAGCGTCGTCGCATGGCGAAGCGCTTGGTGTGGATGAGGTTGCCCTGACCCGCAGCGCACTGGGCTGGGACTACGCAGCGTTTGAGGTCCCGGACGATGTCCGCGCCAACGCTGGGCTGACCGTTGAGCGCGGTGCTGCATCAGAGTCTGAATGGCAGGCGAAGTTCGACACCTACGCTGCCGCACACCCCGAACTCGCTGCAAGGTTCAAGCAGGATATGGCAGGTGTGCTCCCAGAAGGCTGGGACACGGAACTGAATGCGCTGGTTGGCACGTTTAGTGACCCGATAGCAACACGCGCAGTCTCAGGCAAAGCTCTCGGGGCAATCGCTCCGGGACTGCCTCGACTAATTGGCGGATCGGCAGACCTTGCGCCATCAAACAACACGCGAATCGAGGGCCGCGGCGACTACTTGCCAGACACCTCGGACGGACGCAATCTGCACTTTGGTGTGCGTGAGCACGGCATGGGCGCCGTGGTGAATGGGATGTCTGCGCACGGCGGTCTACTGCCGTACGCCGCCACATTCCTCATCTTCTCCGACTACATGCGCGGAGCCGTTCGCGTCGGTGCGCTTTCGGAGCTTCCCGCTGTGTGGGTCTGGACTCACGACTCGATTGGGCTTGGCGAGGATGGACCGACGCACCAGCCAATCGGACAGGTGATGTCGCTTCGCATGATTCCAAACCTGACTCTGATCAGACCAGCGGATGCCGATGAAACGATCGCCGCATGGAAGTTCGCTATCGAGAATTCACATGGTCCAACGGCGCTTGCGCTGACAAGACAGGGACTTCCGTCGCTGGCTTCGCTCGGGGCAACGGCCGCGGCAGCTGGCAATCTCGAACGCGGCGCGTACGTCGCTAAGGACAGCGACGGAGAGCCGGATGTGATCTTGATCGGAACCGGCTCAGAAGTTCAGCTGGCACTAAACGCAAGCAAAGAGTTAGCACAAGATGGCATCAAGGCAAGAGTCGTTTCGATGCCTTCGTGGACGCTGTTCGATGCACAGAGCGACGAGTACAGGGAGTCGGTACTACCTAACGCAGTCAGGGCAAGAGTTGCGGTAGAAGCTGGACTAGCAACCGGCTGGGAGCGTTACGTCGGCCTAGACGGTGCGATCATCGGAATGACCGGTTACGGCGCGTCCGGCAAGGGCGGCGACGTAATGAAACACTTCGGCTTCACAGTGGAGAACGTGGTGGCAAAGGCAAAACAGGTGCTGGGCCGATAAGCAGCAAGCCATGTCATCCCGACCGCAGCGGAGGGATCTGACCGTCGTCATACACTCACCCCAGAGATTCTGAATCAAGTTCAGAATGACAAACTGACCCTCTCCCGGATTCGAGTGCCCTCTGGGCGCGGGTCAGGGCGAGGGTCGTTTCGTCTTGACGGAAATAAGAGTTCCGTCTGTCGGTGAGTGTCTTTCTAGTAGGGGCGCGGCAAGCAGCGCCCGGTGGCAACGGAGTTGCCACATCAACCTCACCCTGGCAGGGAGGGGACCTACCTTGACTCAACTGGGTGCAGAATGCCGGCAAAGATGGAATAAACTAGCTAGGCATCAAAATTGACGATCGAGTTGCAGCCGACAACGAATCCCCAAAAGGACAAATCAGGGCTCTCGCTGAACGAAGAGCTGATCGTTCCTAACACTGTCACCGGAACACGGTCACCAGACCGTCGGTGACGTCAGCATCGGTGGGTAGAAATGACGCCTCCGTCCGACTCGAAGTCCAACTACACGATGGGCTATGACGATGAGATGAATCGGTACATGAACCGAAGGTCCGCGCAAACGAACGCAGCATACTTGCTTCCTCATCTAAAACCCGGGATGCGCCTGCTGGATATCGGTTGCGGACCTGGCACAATTTCTATCGGGCTCGCCGAATCCGTAACACCTGGTGAATTCATCGGGATAGACACAGAGGAATCGCAAGTAATACTGGCGACGGGCTCCGCCCGTGACAAAGGGCTTCAAAACGCAACATTTCATGTGGCAGACGCGATGGACCTCCCCTTTCCAAGCGATCACTTCGACGTCGTTCACTGCCATACGGTGTTGATGCACATTCCTGACACTCAAGCCGTTCTGAAAGAAGTCAAAAGAGTGCTTAGATCGGGCGGTATTATTGGGGCGAGGGAATACGTTGGTGAATCCTCGTTTTTCACGCCAGACTTTGGATGCCTGGACCGAGTGTTTCCAATGTACTCAGCGCTGGTGTCAGCAAACGGAGGCCATCCGCAGATCGGAAAACAACTCAAGGGAATACTGGACGAACTAGGATTCGTTGGCGGCGCGGCATATGGTTCATTTGAGTCCAATGGATCCGCAGATGCGGTCGCTTCATTCTCTGGTTTCCTATTTAACAATCTGGTTGGACCAGCTGTCGAGGGACAGGCGATTCCGATGGGAATCGCTACTGAAGCCGATTTCGACCAATGGAGGACGGCAGCGGTAAAGTGGAAAGATCATCCCGCAGCGTTCGCTGGAGTGGCATTCGGAGAGACAATCGCTCGCAATGGGTAACACTTGAACTAGGCAACTCGTTCAGGTCACAGCGCCGTAGAGAAAAACTATGAAAATCGCTATTGCCGCCGATCACGCAGGGCTTCCGCTTAAGCCAGAGATAGTCGAGTTCGTGCGATCACTCGGCCATGAGCCTGTCGATCTCGGTGCGTATGAGTACGACGCTGACGACGACTACCCTGATTTCGCAGCGCTTGTTGCAAATGCGGTTCGTCACGGCGAGGCCGACCGCGGCATTCTCGGCTGCGGCAGCGGCGTCGGCGCTTCGGTTGCTGCCAACAAGTTCCCCGGCATCCGGGCGTCGGTCTGCCACGACACCTACTCGGCGGCGCAGGGTGTTGAGCACGACGACATGAACATTCTCTGCTTCGGCGCTCGCATCGTCGGATCGGAAACGGCGAAGTCACTCGTCGAAGCCTTCCTCGGCGCAACCTTCGGCACCCACCCACGCTTCCAACGCAGGCTCGACAAGGTTCTTGCCATCGAAGCAGAATTTTTGTCCTGAGCCAGAACGGCGGCTGTGCCGCGTTTTCTGAGGTCGGACGGTCTCCGGGGAGATTCTGAATCGAGTTCAGAATGACAGGCACGCAGCTGCCAGCGTGCATCGGTCGTACGAGACTTGTATCTGAGTTTGCTCGCTACTGAAAAAGCGGCAAGCCGCCCGAGTCCTTCGCACCCGCTCAGGACGAAGGGCTACGGACTCACCCCAATGATGTGAGATCGGCCAGTTGGTCGGAGTGACACACTCTGATCTAACCCTCACCCTGAGCGGAGCTGCGAGCCGGTTTTTCGTTGGGTGGACTGAACGTCATCCTGACCCCATCGATGTAGCCCATGACGGACCACTCTTTTCAGCCAGGTGACGAACACCGCTCACATCTACCCGCGCGCCACGAGTGGTAACGTTAGTAACCTGCACAGGATCGCAACCCACAACTCCACGGCAACGATACTGCGTTCGTAATTCGACCACCAAGAAATCTCGACGACAGCCAGAACATCAAAAAGCACAGTGATACCGAGCCGTTACGCAGCAACCAGCGCCCTTAACACCAAGAGAACAACTCGCCAGCAGAGCAATTCGGGAGAATGAGATGAGCCAATCCAACAATGTATTCAAGGCCCGAGAGCTTGGGCAGTCGATCTGGCTGGACTCGATCAGCAGGGACATGCTGCGCTCCGGTCATCTCAAGAAGCTGGTCGAAAGCGGCGTCAGCGGCGTCACCTCAAACCCCACGATCTTCGAAAAAGCGATCGCAGAAAGCGATCTGTATGACGAGGCGCTACTCGGATACGCTCGTGACGGTGCAGCTGTCGAAACCGTATTCGAGCGGCTTGCTATCGACGACATCAGGGACGCAGCGGATGTCCTGAGACCCGCATACGACGAGGCGTCCGGAAAGGACGGCTTCGTCAGCATCGAGGTCTCACCGAGGCTCGCCTACGACACGGATGGCACCATCGAGGAGGCCCGCAGGCTGTGGTCGACTATCGACAGGCCAAACGTGATGATCAAGGTTCCGGGAACTCCGGAAGGCGCTCCGGCGATCAAACAACTGATCTCCGAAGGCATCAACGTCAACGTCACGCTGCTGTTCTCGATCAACGCCTATCGTGAGGCGGCAAACGCCTTCATCGAAGGTTTGCGCGCATTCATGAGTTCCGGCAAGGGCTCGCCAAACCGCATCGCATCGGTAGCCTCGTTCTTCGTCAGCCGCGTCGACACGTCAGTCGACAGTGCGCTCGGTGACGACCATGAACTGTCCGGCAAGGCCGGCATCGCAAATGCTCGTGTTGCTTACGGAGAGTTCCAGCAGCTATTCGACAGCACGCTTGGTTCTGGTAATTTCCACCCGCTTGCGACGACGGGCGCGCAGGTGCAGAGGCCGCTGTGGGCTTCGACGAGTGTGAAGAATCCTGAGTACCCGGACACGATGTACGTTGACGAGCTGATGGGGCCGCAGACTGTGAATACCGTTCCGGCGGCGACGCTGGATGCGCTGATTGACCACGGCAATATCGAGAACCGTCTGGGGCCGGGTATCGCAGACGCTAAGGCTGTGATGGCAGGCATCGCAGCGGCCGGTGTTTCAATCGATGATGTGACCTCCGATCTGCTGGCCGCAGGTGTGAAATCGTTCTCAGCAAGCTACGACTCCCTGCTCGGCCAAATCACCGAGAAGCTTGGCAAGCTGACGCCAACGGGCGGCGACGACTAGGTCAGTACCTCAATACATCGGAGGGTTGCGTGCCAAACGGCGGTAACGACAACTGCATGCTATGTACGTTCAATACGAACAATCGCATTGAGTTCGATAAAGGGCTCAAGCCGAAGATGGCGGTGATTCAGAAGATCAAAGGTAAGGAAAAACGCGCATCGGCAATTGAAGCGCTCATGGATTGGGACTTTCGTTCTGGACATTGCCGGATACGTGATTTTGAGATTGAACTAGCGCCGTACACGTACTGTTCAAACCACGACTTCCGAAACCCCGATCACAACCCGATACCACTAGGCCCAGCATTCACCGGCGATGGCCACGGCGAACGCTTGGTGCTTCACGAATCACCAGACACCGAAGAGGTACGGCTGCGACTTCTCCAGGTACTCGCTGAGATAACAGACACGCCGGTAGACGAATACTCGGCGG
>JAJCYY010000039.1 GCA_029262735.1 Chloroflexota bacterium
GCCACGTCTCGATCTTTTCGATTTTCAATTTTTGTCCCGTCCGTATTCTTGTCGGCCGGAGGCCGACGGTTTGTCATTCTGAACTTGATTCAGAATCCCTAAGGCGTCCTCACATGGAAAAGTAAGATCCCTGCGACCCGCAAGCGGGTACCCCGCGGTCGGGATGACAAACTTACCCTCTTGCTTAATCCCTCTTCCATCAAGAGAGAGGGTTTATACAAAGCCAATCAAACTTCAACGGTTAGAGCTGCCGCAGCCGCGGGTCGAGCCTGTCGCGAATCCAGTCGCCCAGGAAATTGAACGCGAACACGACCAGGAATATGGCGATTCCTGGAAACAGCGCCATCCAGTAAGAGGTGCCGATGTAGTCTCGGCCGTCGGCGACCATCGAGCCCCATGCCGGTCTCGGCTTTGGTATTCCCACTCCTAGGAAGCTAAGTGTCGCCTCCGTAAGAATCAGCTGGCCGATATTCAGAGTCGCAACAACCATCACCGTATTGGTGACGCCGGGCACGATGTGCTTGCCGATTATTCGAAACGGAGTCGCTCCCGCTATCTTCGCCTGCAGCACGTAGTCGACCGTTCGCAACCTCAAAGTCTCGGCTCTAACCTGGCGCGCGAAACCACTCCAACTGAACAAAATAAGTAACGAAATGACCAGCGTCATGCTGGAGCCGAACACCACGACAGTCGCCAGCGCAACAAGGATGAACGGCACGCCGAGCGTCAGGTCGACCAGCCTCATCAGCACCTCGTCCGAGACACCGCCAAAATACCCTGCCACCATGCCGAGAATCGTCCCGCCGATAGCGCCGGTCACGATGACGATGCTTGCGATGATCATCGAGAAACGCGCTCCCCAGATGATCCGGCTCAGAATGTCGCGTCCAAGCGGGTCGGTCCCGAGCGGGTACTTGGTCAACCCCTCTTTGCCGCTGATCGGCGACTCCGCCTGCCAGAACGGCGGCCTGTCCTGGTCCCGCAGATTGCCAATCAACGGGTCGTGCTGGGCGAGAAGCGGTGCAAATATCGCGCAGATGATCACCGTGACTACTACCAGTATTGGCAGAAACGGATATCGCCGGAAAGTGCGCCAGGACTTCTTAGCCCACCCTGTCTCGGTGGTTTCGGCGTACGTTGTCGATACTTGAACGGTGGTTTCCATGTTCAGCTAAGCGTGCCTGATCCGGGGGTCTAATACTCCGTAAAGGACGTCGACGACGAGGTTCATCAGGAGATAGCCCGCTGTTGCGAACAGCACGATTGCGCTGATCACCGGGAAGTCGGTGCCAAAAACCGCCTGCACCGCCAACCTGCCCAAACCGGGCCAGGCGAACACAGTCTCGGTTACAACCGCGCCGGTCAGCAGGGCAGTCAGAAACAGTCCGGCAAAGGTGAGAGGGACGGTGATCGCGTTCCGGAAAGCGTGTTTCCAGACGATCATAAAGCGAGACACGCCCTTCGCCCTGGCAAGCTTGACGTACTCAGAATCGAGCACCTCCAGCATCGCCGACCTCGTCAGGCGAAGCAGCGCAGCCGCGGCGAACCAGCCCAGCGTGATCGAAGGAAGAATCAGGCTGACTATTCCCTCTCTGCCTCCTGCTGGGAACACCTGCCACCTGACTGCGAAGATGAGTATCAGCATTATTCCCAGCCAGAATCCCGGCATGGCCTGTCCCAGCAACGCGAACGACCTGGCAACAAGGTCTGTCCCGGTGCCTCTCTTAGTGGCCGACAGAACACCGAGGGGAACGCCGACAAATATCGCGAAAACGTACGCGCCAATCGCAAGCTGAACCGTTGGCCAGATCTTTCGCCGAACGACAGTCGTGGCCGGGATCTGCTCTTTGACAGAATCGCCGAAATCGAGCTTGATCGCCCCGCTCAGCCAGGTCAAATACTGCGTCGGGTAAGGCTTGTCCAGGCCAAAGTCCTTGCCCCACTGCTCCCACTGCTCCTTTGTTGTGTACTCACTGAGGAACAGGTTGCGCGGGTCGCCCGATGCCCTGGACAGCGCGAACACCAGGATGCTGGCAAGAAACAGAACGATCACCGAGGAGGCAAGGCGTCGCAGTATGAGTTGTCTCAAGTTCGACCTCGGGCTGTGAGTTTCGCCCTTGATTGAAAGGCGAGTTCACTCTAGTTGTCGGAAATGGCGCTCAGGGTAAATAAACGAACGGGGGACAGGGATGTCCCGTGTCCCCATCCCCCGTTCAGATTGCTTTTCAGACGGTCAGCGATTCTACTACTTCATCACGACCGATTCAGGTGCGACGAACTCTGGACCATCGTTCATGTACGGGCTGTACGAAACGATGTCCGGACCAAGCACCAGCGAAGTTGGCAGCGTGCTAACCGACGCCACCAGGTTCCACTCGTTCAGGTAGGCCCACCACTCGGCATTGTTCGCCGCCCGTTGGGCTTCCGTCGTGGCCGCCAAGTCCTGGTTCCGCTCTGCGATCTCGCTGATCTCGTTCGGAACCTCGATACCGTAGTTAAAGCCACCGGATGGCCTGAACACTGAGGCTGCGCCGAACTGGCCAGGTGCCGAGTTCGTGCCCGCCTGGATCATCCAAGGAATCTCCTTCTGGCGGTTGACCAGGCGAGGGCGGGCCGCGCCGTAGTCGGTGGCGTCGATCGTCACGTTGCATCCCAGCTCACGCCAGAACTGTGCAACGGCGCCGCCAACCTCAACGTCCCATTCCTTGCCCGGGGCCACGTGCATGCTGAAGGAGAAGCAGTTCGGGAAACCGGCCTCCGCCAGCAGTGACTTCGCCTCATCCGCGTCGTATTCGATCGCAAACTCCGGCCGCCAGTGCGGGTCTCCGGGGAAGGCGTTGATCACGTTCGTAAGCGGACTGCCGATGCCAGACTGGATCTCGTCCACGATCAGTTGGCGGTCGATGCCGAGCCGCAGTGCACGACGCACCTTGTTCGCGCGCTCCATAGAAGCCGCGTCGTCCGGGTCGCCAATCCAGGGGTGATCGTCATCCGGCTTGAAGCCGGGACGCTTGCCCTTGATGTCTGTCCCGTCGTTGCGGTCGACGTCTGCCCAGTAGTTACCGGCAAACATCACGACCTGGTTGATCGGCGGGCCAACCACCTGGGTCTTTGCACCCGGCGTGTTGTCCACCGTGTCCGCAATCAGCTTCAGCGGAATCCGGGCCGCGTTGATCTGACCTGTTTTTATCGCCGCGACTCTCGTCGATGGCTCAGGCATCAGAAGCACCTCAAATGATGCGACCGACGGCTCCTTGCGGTAATGGTCCTCGACAGGAACGGCCTTGATGTGATCGTCCGTCACCCACTCGGTAACCTCGAACGGACCGGTTCCGACCGCGTTTACGGTCGCCGCCTCTTCACCGTCCTGGTCAAACTGCTTCTTTGAAGTGATCCACAGAGTGCCGAGAGTGGTGTTGGACAAGATCTTGAACCACAGCGGGTCGAGCGTGTTGTCCTTGATGTTCATGACAACCGTGTCTGAGCCACTTGCCTCAAAGTCGGTCACGAATCTCTGGACGCCCTGTGCACGCTGGTTGATGCTGCCTTCACTGATGGCGTTGTTGAGACTCCACACAACGTCGTCCGCTGTGACCTCACCCCAGCCGCCATGGAACTGGACTCCGCTTCGGATCTTCATCGTCACCTTGCTGGTATCCGCAGCGATGGTCCACGACTCAATGAGCCCCTCGTTGTAGGTGGCATCGTCCAGGTTGAGGTTTGGCGGCGCAGAGTGCTTTGCGTAGAACAGTGACTCGAAGAATCCCCAGAATCCCAGGAGCTGCGAGTTGCCCGTGCCCTGCTTGCTCGGCAGGAACACCGGAGGGTCGATCAAGATCTCCCCGAGCTTCAGGTTCCCGGTGAACTTGGCCGGTGGTGGAGCAGTTGTCGATGTAGCAGCCGGCTGTGACGTTGCCGTCGCAGGGGCTGTTGTCGCAGTGGCCGGTCGGGTTGTTGGGTCGGATCCTCCGTCATCGGACGATCCGCAGGCGACCGCAGTGGCAATAAGCAACACCGCCAGCGACCCTAAAAAGAGTCTCATTCTCTTACGTTGCATTAGTAACATTCTCACTTTTTTCCGTTTCCTCCGAATGATGCTGCAGTAGCACCGGAACCGTCGCCTGCATTGCATCCCCGCGCCCAACGGTACCGGCTGACCGCAACCAGGTCGGCTTACTCAACGTTGCGTCAACGAGAAAAAGAGTACTCCTCACCCATGCCATCTACAAGCCCGATCCGCAGTTAACGTGTAACTACGTAGGCTTGTCATCGTCGGAATCGATCATGAAGAAGCGATTTTGCTACGGATACGCGCAACGAATCTCGAGACATCGAAGACGCCGACGGCTGTCTCTCGAATCCCGACACGCCTGTGGGTGGAGCGTCCTTGAGTCGTAATTTGGCCGATACTGGCGTCAGGAAACCGGCGTGGCACCCCGATAACCCGCGTCAACCAGGCGATCACGATATTCGTAACACTGCAACAGAAATCGCCGACCTGACTCCGTTGCCCCTCAAGAAATCCTCGTCGCGCCTAACCAGCGGTTAACTCTCCACTAATTGCCGACTAACCCGTCGTCGCTAACTTGACCGTTGGCGAACTGACACACCGGCGCACGCCCGCGCCAGACCGGCAGTCGAGGTGATCTTCTCTGATGCCAGGCGTACGAGAAGCGGGTAGATGGATGTGACGAAAATCCTTGCGAGCCTTAGCAAAGGCTGGGCTGCGTTCGTCGTCGTCATCGCCGTCGCAGGCATCGGCGGAGGAGCCTACGCAGCATGGACCGCTAGCCTGCACGTCGAAGGCACCATCCAGACCGGTGCTGTGGACATCGCCTGGGACATGCAGGACGAGAGAGAGTTCGTCGGCGTCCTGGACCCGGCAACCGGACAGATCGTCAACAGCCCGATACCCCCGGGAAGTGGCTCGGCAATCTGCATTTCGAGCCTTCAGCCGGGCACGACCGACCGCACCGTCAGCTTCCAGGTCCTCGACGCCTACCCCACATACACATGTGAGATCACCCTCGGCGCGCTGGTGACAGGGTCCGTGCCTGTGCACGTCACCAATATCGAGCAAGAGTTGCTGGACGCGGCGGGTAACCCAGCGCTCGCAACCGAAGTCGGCATGAACATTGACCTGACGCGCAAGTTCGAGGTAAGCCCGGGCGTGTTCAACTGCGACCTCGATCAGCCCGTTGGCATAAGCACCCAACTGCACCAGGGCGACCGGATCTGCGCCATCATCAACGTTCACGTCACTGAAGATGCTCCGCAGGATCACAGCTACACAGGCTCACTGCGAATCGATCTGATCCAGTGGAATTTCTCGGGAGACACGCTGCCTGACAACACCGCGCCAACCATCGTCAGCAATGGTGGTGGCGCGACAGCCGCCGTAGCCGTCGCAGAGAACACCCTTCTCGTCACCGACGTGCAGTCCGCGGATGACGCTGACAGTGAAGGAAGCGGCCTGGCGTATTCGCAAACCGGTGGCGCGGACCAGCCTCTCTTCTCCATCGCTCCGGGCACCGGTATCTTGCAGTTCCTCTCGGCCCCTGATTTCGAGAACCCGTTAGACGCGAACGGTGACAACGACTACGAAGTGCAAGTGACGGTCACCGACGCCGACGGCCTGACAGATGTCCAGGACATCACGGTCACCGTCACCGATGTCAACGAAAACATCAGCATGTCGATTGCGCTCCAGGATCAGCTCGTCGGCGTAGGACGCACCAACAACGGAACGATCACGGTTGGAAGCCCTGCACCCGTTGGTGGACTGGCAATTTCTCTGTCGCTCGACACGGCCATTGCGACGGTCAATCCCACGGTCGTGGCGATTCTTGAAGGGAGCACGGAAGGGCTATTCCAGGTCATGGGTGTCAGCGTCGGGGTGACGACGCTGACCGGCACCGGCGCCGGAGTCGCACCTGCCAACGCACAGGTAGAGGTGACCGACAGCCTGATCTCAATCGACAACATCCCGGTTGTCGCACCGGGCGAATCGGCGGACCTGCCGGTGAGCATCACGACGCAGGCTCCTCCCGGCGGCCTCACGATCCAGCTCACCAGCCTCGATCCCTCGATCGCGATCTCGGACGCAACCACCTTCGTCCCAGAGGGCGCGCTGATACCGGCGGTCAATCCGCAGATCACAGGGGTCGCGCTCGGGCTGACCAGCATCCGCGCTACGGCCACCGGTTTCGCACCTGCCAGCCGCGGAGCAACCGTTGCGCTTGAGGTCACGCTCACACCGACGACTCTCGACATCCCCGTTACCCGGACGCGGCAAGTTTCGGCACAGCTATCGGCTCCAGCGCCCGCGGGTGGTCTGCTACTCGACCTATCGCTCGACGATCCGACACTCGCCTCTCATCTTTCGACCGTCATCATCCCGGCAGGGCAGACCTTGAGCGGCCCGATCGACCTCACGGCGGGATCGGTTCTCGGCTCAACCATCCTCCGGGCTGGCGGCTCGGGAATCGTGGAAGACACCACGGCGATCGACATCGTTCCACTGCCTCAGGCCTTCATGATCCAGGTAGGCGGGCACATCCAGCACTTCTTCGTCGGAGTCGATCTGCAGACCGTAGCCCGGGTCCGGCTCGAATCGGCGCCACCCGGACCCGTAGACATCGTGGTTTCTGTCCCTGCCAACTCCGGCGTGGTCATATCCGAATTGCCCACAACGAGCGGCTCAGCGGCTCTGCTCGTTGGCAGTGAAGTTACCGGGCTCTTCTCCGACAGCTTCTATATCCAGGGCCTCGTGGAGGGCAATGACGTCAACGACGACGTGCCGTTCACCATCGAGGTCTTTGAGGCGGGGACGACGACCCCGGCCGAGTACGTTTCGCTGCCATCTGACGTCGATATCGGACCGTCGGGTTTCGATTTCAGTACCCCGGTAGATCTTGTGACAACGGCCTTCTCACCCGACTCGAACGTGACGGTCCGATCGGCACTGCTGAACGATGGCGAGACGGCCGCTCCGCCCAACAACATTCGCCAGTTCCAGGGCGTGAGAGGCGGACACCCCGGCGTAAGCATTGACCTGACGAACAGCCAGCCCTCGGTCGGAACGTTCACAACCCCGGTGGTCATCCCGGCCAACGCAACCAGCACCACCGCCGTCTTCGACCCGCTGGCCGCCGGCACCACCGAGCTCGGCGTTACGCAACCAGCCGGCTTCTTCGCTCCTGCCAATGGCAACCCGGCCCGCACCGCAATAGTCGATGCGCCTGAGGCGTTCATGATCCAGGGAGGCGGGTACGTCCCGCACTACTTCGTCGGACTCGATCTGCAAACACTTGCCCGAGTCCGGCTCGAAACGGCACCACCGGTGCCCGTTGATGTCGTCGTATCTGTACCTGCTAACTCCGGCGTTCTGCTAACGGATGCACCAGCAGCCGGCGGCTCAACGTCTCTCACCGTTGCGACCAATTCAACCGGGCTCTTCTCCACCACCTTCTATATACAAGGACTGGTGCAGGGCGACGATATCGACGACGACGTTCCGTTCACCATCGAGGTCTTCGAGACGGGCACGACGACTCCGGCCGGATACGTCAGCCTGCCGTCCGATGTTGACGTCGGTCCGTCGGGGATCGACTTCAACACTTCGGTAGATATCGTGACCACGGTCTTCGCGGCAGACACAGGATTGTTTGTCCGAACGTCACTGCTGAACGATACTGAGACGACCTCTCCGCCCAACAACATTCGCCAGTTCCAGGGCGTGAGAGGCGGGCACCCTGGCATAAGCATTGACCTGACGAACAGCCTGCCCGGCGTTGGAACGCTCACAACCCCGGTGGTCATCGTGGCCAACGCAAGCAACGTCAGCGCCCAGTTCGATCCGCTGACCGCCGGCACCACCGAGCTTGGCGTGACGCAGCCAACCGGCTTCACCGCTCCTGTCAACGGCAACTCCAGCCGTACCGCAATAGTCGATGCGCCTGAGGCGTTCATGATCCAGGGTGGCGGGTATGTCCCGCACTACTTCGTTGGACTCAATCTGCAAACACTCGCCCGGGTTCGGCTCGAATCGGCACCGCCGTCACCCGTAGATGTGGTCGTATCGGTACCTGCTAACTCCGGCGTTCTGCTATCCGATTCGCCGACAACCCCCGGCTCAACGTCACTGACTGTAGCGACCAACACGACCTCGCTCTTCTCCATCACCTTCTACATGCAAGGACTGGTGCAGGGCGACGATATCGACGACGACGTTCCGTTCACGATAGAGGTCTTCGAGACGGGCACGACGACCCCGGCCGGATACGTCAGTCTGCCGTCGGATGTTGACGTCGGTCCGTCGGGAATCGATTTCAACACCTCTACAGATCTTGTGACAACGACGTTCTCACCTGACTCGACAGTGTTTATTCGAACGTCACTGCTGAACGATAGCGAGACAGCCTCTCCGCCCAACAACATTCGCCAATTCCAGGGTGTGAGAGGCGGGATTGCCGGCCTCAGCGTCGAACTCACCAACAGCCTTCCGGCTGTCGGAACCCTCTCAACCCCGGTGTTCTTTGCGGCCAACGCAACCAGTGCCGGCGCCATTTTCGATCCACTGACCGCCGGAACCACCGTCTTCGGCATCACGCTGCCCGCCGGATTCATTGCCCCGGCCAACGGCAACCTGGCTCGCAATGCGGTGGTCGATGCGCCGAACCTGTCGCTCACGATAGGCAGCAGCCCCAACTCCGACCTCGATATCGGTCACGACCTCCAGGTGTTGCGATCAATCAGGCTCCAGGTCGCTGCGCCTGCTCCGGGCGTGGACGTTACCGTCGAGATCGTCGATCCGACGGTTGCAGTGATCTCGACCGACCCGACCGCCGTGGGAACCGGGTCGATCACCTTCCCGTTGGTAACCGGCGTGTTTGCCCCCAACATCTACATCCAGGGTCTGCTGATTAACCAGGGAACGGAACTCAAGATAACGGCGCCCGGATACGACCAGTGGATCACTACGATTCAGATCATCGACTCGGGCTTCTACATTGCATCGCCGACGAGCATCACCACCACCACCGGCGCTGCCAACTCACTGGTTAATATCCGAGCGGCGTCACTGAACGCGAACCAGACAGTGAAGGCGCTTCAGGACCTGCGCGGTGGCCTGAACGTTGACGTAGCCGTCAACTCCTCCGTCCCTGCGGTCGGAACGATCGTCACAAGCCCGCTCACGTTCTCGGGAGGCGACGGATTCCTGACGACGCAGTTCGATCCGGTAGCCGTCGGCATCACGACCATTTCGATAGTCCAGCCAGCCGGGTTCACTCCGGTTGCAGGCAGGACATCCATCACCGCCACCGTCAACTGATAGAGCAAGCAAGAGCAAGCAGGCGGTGAGTGTTTCCAGTCAGTCGGATCGGCTGGGACGGCCGACGGTCTGTCATTCCGAACTTGATTCGGAATCTCCCTCAGACTGGTTTCAGGGAGATGCTGAATCGAGTTCAGCATGACACCCTCGACCAGTACGCGCCCGTGATTAGCGTCCACAAGACGCACCCCCGGGCGGTCACCCGCCCCTGACGCACAGCTGGTACCCATCTCGGGAGAGAAGAACGAACACACACCAAAAACTAATTCCTTTCTAATTGCCTGCTAATCCCTGAGAGCTACGTTCCGGCACCTGACGGTTTTTGCCATCGAGGCATTGTCAGGGGCGCGTCGATTTACTTCCGTGATTAATCCGGTCATCCGATCAACCGGGAGCCGAGGGAACGAAATTGACTGCGATAAAGGTGCTGCTCGGTAAGAGCTGGCTATTGTTCATCGTCATCGTCGCCGCTTCCGGTCTCGGGGGAGGCGCATACGCGGCATGGACGGCCAGCCTGCACGTCGAAGGCACAATCCAAACAGGCAACGTTGCAGTCGTCTGGGACATGCAGGAAGAGAACGAATTCGTCGGGATTCTCGACCCGCAAACAGGTGAATTAGTCGACCGTCCGATCCCGCCCGACAAAGACGTCACCGTCTGTACTTCAGACCTGGAGCCGGGGCAGACAGCCACCACAGTCAACTTCCAGGTCCTCAATTCCTACCCTTCGTACACGTGCCAGATAAACCTCGGCGGCCTGGTGACTGGTTCCGTTCCCGTCCATGTATCTAACATCCAGCGCAGGGCGTTGGACGGAACGGGCGCCGACATCCTGGACTCCGAAATGAACCTTAATGTCGTTCTCACTCGGAAGGTGGAAGTCGCCGATGGCGTTTTCCGATGTGATCTCGGCAACCCCGTCGGTGACGGCACCCAGTTGCACCGTGGCGACCGCTTCTGCGCCATCATCGACGTTCACATGACGGAGGAGGCGCAGCAAGAACACAACTACACCGGCTCCCTCTGGATCGACCTGATCCAGTGGAACTTTACAGGAGGGCAGTAGCCCCCATCTTCGTCGCAGCTGCCAGACAGTCTCGAGCATAAAGATGGGATTGCTGGTGACGCCGCCGATTGGCACGAACACATGCAGATTCAGCACACACAACTCAACATTGACGAAAGTCCTGGGGTATGCACTATACTGCCGAACGCGCGCGGCTCTGTTGATTTTTGGCTCGCTCGTCGCTGCAATAACGTAGCCGTGTCGTGTCGCTACATTCGGACCACCGAGTCATCGCGTCGGGACGAAAAATCATCGGTTGGGTACGGTTCCCGATGATTAATGATCAAGGCGACATACGCCCTCCTGGCTCCCTTTCACGCGTGATTGACAGTTACCGTCACGCCGGTGATGCTCTCGCGAGCCTTTCCAGTAGCTTCGACGCCTGGCAGCAAGCCGTTCCAACGGCATCGCAAAATGGAAACGGTGTGCCTGCGGATGTTGGAACGAAGCTGCCTGCCACTGACCTGGTGAAGGTTTCGTGCCTCGGCCGATTCAGCCTCGAACTGAACGGCACCCCAATCACAATTCCAAGCGGCGGACGCCCGCTGGCGGTGCTGAAATACCTGGCAGCGCGCGCAGGCAGGCCAACCCCGCGGGACATGCTGCTCGAAGCACTGTGGCCCGACGCCGCGCCCGATGCGTCCACCAATCGACTCAGGGTCGCGGTGCACGCGCTCAGGAGAGATCTGGGCACTGACGCCGCTCATCTCGTCGAACACCAGGACGGCTGCTACGCATTCGGTCCCGGCATCTCACCACGTCTCGACACGGCGGAGTTTGAGCAGGCATGGCGGAACGGTGCTGCAGCCGAGCGTGCGGGAGATTCACAGTCTGCAATGCAGTTCCTGGAAATAGCGGAAACGCTCTACAGAGGGGACTTCCTGGAAGACGATATCTACGAGGATTGGACCCTTGTCGAGCGAGAGTTCCTACGAGATATTTTTCTGAATGTCCTCGCACAGTTGGCAGAGCATTCGCTGGCGACAGGCGACTACACCGCCTGCCAGGACAGGTGTCGGCAGTTGATTCGCCACGATGTGTGCAATGAAGGGGCCTACAGGCTTCTCATGGAATCGCACATCAGGGTCGGCCAGCCGGGGCGTGCCCTTCACTGGTATTCAATCTGTGAGGCGAATCTGAAGCGGGAGCTTGACATCGAGCCTTCGGAGCGACTGATCGAGCTCAAGGCGTCGATCGGCTCTCGTGCAAGGAAAGCCGTTTAACGGTGATTGAACCGAGAGCTAATCCTTCGCTAATCGAACTTTCGTAGTCTCGATCTTGATGCTGTGCGGACTGCTACAGCGTCCCAAGATAGACATCGACGGACTGCACTTGACTATGGAAGCGCACTACGAATCCTTTGTAGTACGCGTTTGGGTCAATCCCGGTGGCAACGTCGAACACGGAATAGTCGTTCACACGGAAACTGGAACTAAGAACAGTTTTCTGGACGTTGCCGAAATAGCCGAGATCGTCTCAAACGCTTTGCACTGGTCAGCCGAAAACCTGCCGAATGGCGAAGAATTCGGAATCCGTAAAAACTGAACCCGGTCGGCACTATTGAGCTTCTCTCGCCGGTAAAACGGGCACCCGCGCACGCAGGAACCCCCTGGACGAGATGACAACCTCGTCAACTCACCCCACTAAGCTGGAGCAACCTTTGTCCCGCGTTTTAGGGCACCCGACAAAGAGAAATTGTTGTATCCAACGGCAACCTGATTTCGCCCAGCCGACACCATTCGGGCAGTCAACTAACTGCAATCAAATCCTGAACTAATCCTCCACTAATTCGCAATCGCTACTGTCATGGCGAATCCATCCGTTTTCAACGTGTGGATCGCACGGCGTGTCCATAGCGATGACTGCGGTTTCGCCAGCAAGGGCCTTCCCGGAAGAGCAGATTCCCCGGGGCGGTTGATTTCATAAGGGTAGATAGCATGGCTCCGATCAAGTTGTTGTTCGCAAAGAGTTGGGTTCTGTTCATCGTTATCGTGGCCGCTTCCGGCATCGGCGGAGGAGCCTACGCAGCATGGACCGCAAGCCTGCACGTCGAAGGCACCATCCAGACCGGCAACGTAGACGTTGTCTGGGACATGCAAAGTGACAGAGAGTTCGTCGGCATCCTGGACCCTGCAACCGGCCAGGTTGTGAACAGCCCGATACCGGCGGGCAAGGACGTAGCAGACTGTTTTTCGGATCTTCAGCCAGACACAACCGCCCGCACCGTTAAATTCGAGGTTTCAAACGCCTATCCCTCGTACACCTGCGAGATAACCCTCGGCGCGCTGGTAACCGGTTCCGTGCCCGTGCATATTTCGAGCATCAAGCGCGAGGTTCTCGACGCTGAAGGCAACCAGGTCCTGGATAACGAGCTCAACATGGACGTTGAACTCAACCGCAAGATCGAGGTCGACCAGGGCGTGTTCCGCTGCGACCCCAATCAGCCTGTCGGCATCAGCACCCAGCTCCACCGCGGAGACAGGTTCTGCGCCATCATCAGCATTCACGCCACGATGGCAGCTCAGCAGAGCCACAACTACACAGGCTCACTGTGGATCGACCTGATCCAGTGGAACTTCGCAGGGGCCCAGGACCTGCGATCACGAGTAGCCCAGCAGCTCGCTGGAGACGTCTTCGCCTTTGATCTTGTATCTATCGACCCGGCCAGCGTCGCTCAACTAATCGCCCTACCGCCCGGAGAGACCTCCAGGTTCCCGATCCCGGTGGTAGGTCCAAACGTTGGTGAGCAACTGGTCATGACCCCGGAGATAAACCGGATCGCGTTGCGGCCCAACCTGCCGTTCGTGCTGCTCAAGTCACCCGACCCCCAGGAACCGGGGTCTATTCTCACCACAGAATTAGCTGCCCCTGACGAAATGAGCTTCCGAATGGGCGGCGCGGAGTGTGAGCAACACTCAGACGATGGCACCGCGCCAACTCTGTGTGGCGCTTTGAACGTCATCAGTGAAAAGGACATGAGCGTCGCCGGGATGGTCATGGACTCAAAGCTGGGACTCAGCTTCATCGAGCCGGTTGACATGGTGCTTGGCACTCCGGGCGAGAACCCGGGCATGCACGTTGTCTACAACTCAGAGAACACGGCCAACCCGTTCACTGACGATGAAGAGCCGCCGGACGACACAGGCCAAGTGGCTTCGCTGGGATCGGACACTATCCAGGCCATCACGGCTGCACGCAAATCGGCCGGACTGGCGTCCTCGCTCGACAACGTGCAGGCGAGCCACAAGTCGTTCAATTCCAACATCGTGCTTGACGGTGACCGGACGTTCTACGCTGCCAATCCGGCAACGGTATGGCAGAGGATGGATGCCATCTGGAACAACGTCGATGTCATCTACACGGTCATCGAACCTCTCAGCTTCGACTGGAGCCTGGACCTGAACGTGAAGGGGATGGAGGTCTGGGTCTCCGGCGGTCCGACAACAACCGACAAGGTCGGGCTGTCGAACGAGCTGTCTGACCCGGGTTACTTCCTGCTCAATCCTGTCACAGACCAGGAGATTCACTACTTCTTCGCCGGATACAACGTCTCAGGGGTGTACGGAAGAGCCTCGGGAATAGGCAACTCCTCCAGCAGTTCATTCGGCGGCGGCGCGGGAAAGAACCACGCATACGGCGAGGCGCGGACATCACAGACTCTGAAGACGAAGTGGGTCGTGATGGCGCATGAGGTGGGCCACCTGATTGGCGGCAGGCACGGCGACGGACAGACATCCGGTTGCGCAGGCGGATTCCTGTTCTTCCTGTGTGGACCGTCGATAATGCCGGCCGGATCAGCAGGCGCTCCCGACGTAAGGAAGCCCTACTTCAGCAACGCCAACGACACCAACATAATCGGAACGCTCAACGCCGTAATTCCGTGAGCATCGGCCTGACGGGACAGAGAAAAAACAAGAGACGGCTGGCCCAGCGCCAGCCGTCTCTCTTTTTAGTAACTCTTGATCACCGGGTTTCGGGTCCGAGCCCCCCGGCGCGTGACTAGAGTTAACTGTGAAGGCGGTGCCGGATCGTTCGCCAGAGTCGGCAACAATGCAAAGATCCGCCAAACGGGCTGGTCGATCGGGGTCCGGGTTCTGTCGGGATCGCGCCCTGACGAGGTCCAGCGTCGACATACAGTGACGCAACCCCGGCGGCCGTGTGGGCCGCACTGGCGGTTCGATATTACGTGTTCGTAGCGGGACACTTACGGCACGAATGTGTAGAGCATTGTGTCGAGTTTGGCCTCGAACCTATCGAAACGGTCGTACCAATCCGTTGCGCGAAGCAGATAGGCGTTCCCCCCAGCGATGAACGCAATCCACCTTTCAAATCGCTTATCTTCCTTGTCGAATTCGGCATCCCACGTAATCCCGATACTCACCTCTACCCCGTGAGTACCGCTGACACATACTGGAGGTACCGCGCCGAGGACCTCTTCTGCATCGTCTATTCCCGCAATCTCCTCGAATCGATCGAGTAGGAACTGTCGCGGCGATTCGTATGGACCTTTCGGTACAGGGTCAAAAATAACTACCAGTTCTTGAATTCTGGATCCGCGCCACTGTTCTATCCCGCCGACCTCAACCACTCCAAACGCGGTGCCGCCGTCTTGTTGGACGAACTCCCACCCAACGGTACCTATCTCATAGCCGAATTCTGAATGCCTGAACGTGTTGGTTCTGAGATCTTGGTGAACAAAATCTTCTTGTTGACACACGATCTCACCGGACCGAAGTTGACTACGAATTGCCAGCAATTCGTTTGCGGAGACTGCAAATCCCACGCCTTCGATAGCAGCGCTCACGAGCTTGCTAGTTACAACTCCAACAACCTTGCCCGAGTCGTCGAACAGCGGGCTGCCCGAATCTCCAGGATTTACGGCCGCATCAGTCTGAACGAGCTGTGTCTTGAATCGCTCGTCGGAGGTTAATGCAGAAAACACTCCTGAGGCCACTGACAACTCGCCCGTGGCGCCGAAGCCGATCCGAACAACCGTGCTGCCTACGTCGGCTTGCGAGGGGCTCGCCATGACAACGGGTTCGGCATCTATCCATTCTGTCCGCAGCATCGCCAGGTCGCGCCCAAACCCCCGTCCCAATAATGTTGCCGGCAGCTCGGTCCCACCTCCCGTAATTACGGTGATTTCCTCTCTGTCGGCGACAACATGGTCGGCTGTCACGATATAAGTGACGTTGTCAACACTTGCAGTTTCAATTACGAACCCTGTGCCGAAACCTCCATCCGCCTTCACTTGGACAATACTCGTAGCGAATCTTGCAACGATGTCCTGCACCGTAAGGGGTTCTGGCGTCGAAGTTGCCGTCGGTACGGCCGTCGGAGTGGCAGGCGGGGTAGCAGACGGTGTCGGCACCGGCACCGGCACCGGCATCGTCGCCGTCGCCGGCGCATTCGTAGCCGTTGGTCGTGGCGTCGGTGAAGCGGTTGGGGCGGGTGAAGATGTGGGAACTGGAGTTGGCGTATCGTTATTAATCGAGGCTATCGTCGATGCGACTTGAGCAGCGACTGTGGCGTCAGTGTCTTCAGTGACTCCACCGCCACATGCCATGATCGCTGTGAAGCCAATCAACAGAGACAACAGCTTCAACATCTCTCAACTCCTGGCGACCACTCGCCGTCGCCCCTCGTGCCAATCATCTATCGAGTGGACAACAACGGCCATTACTGCCTGAGTCTGACTATCGACAAGATGCACCGCCCCCTCATCCGATTTCCGAACCTCAACTTCGGTGTCGTACCACTAATTCGGCTCCATTCGCGACTCATCGTACTTGATAGTCGCGCAGAAAAACCTGACAAGGTAACAATCGATGAGGCCATGGGAAGAACGTTGCGGGATCAGTTGGGGTCACTAACAGGATCAAGGCACGATCGAAGTCTCCTGCTTATTTTTGGCCTGGTGATTCGAGTTAGATCGTAGCTCGTGAGTGAAAACCTCAGCTATTGGATTGATCTTCGCACCGAACGGCGAAGGCGCATCGCCAAACTAGATCTTGTGAGGCGGACCAATTGACTCTTGATCACCGAGTTCCTGGTCCGAGCCCTCGGCGTGTCGCCAATGCAAAGCCCGGTTCGGCCCTGCCATTTCGTATGCCAGTTCGACTCCAGAGACCCGCTCCACAGATCCAGCCCATCCCCACCCACCCGCTCGCCCGCTATCCGCCTGCCAGGTTCCACTGGCTCAGGTCGATCCGCGCCGACACCGAATACGCCGTGTTCATCCTGGCCTGCGGTAGCACCTTGAAGGTGATCACGCCACAAAGCCCGTCACCGTCCATCAGCACCTCGTCGCTCGTCAACGGAGAATCGAAATCGCAACCCGCCTCGCCCGGTGGCGCATTAGGTAACCGCTGAAGAGCGGCAATGCCAACATCTATCTCCGTACCACTCACATCATTGCCCGAACCATCTAGCGCGGTGGGAACTATCCCATTCAGCACGACAGGTATCGTGCTCCTCACCGTGCCAGCGATAGTTACCTCGCACCCTGCATTCGGGAACGCGTTGAGAATGTTGAGGTCGATAGACCGGTCCGCCCCGTTTGATGAAATATCTGCCGTGCACTGCACGAGGTTGGGTTCCGGAGGCACCTGCCCAGGAGGCGCATTGAAGTTGACTATCGGCTCCACCTCAACGACCACATCCCACGTAGCGTCAACATCGGCGGTCGATATCGTGCCCTCGACGTGAAGCGAGTCTGTCCATGCGGCATAGGCAAACCCGACCGTGCTTAACGCAACGACCGCGAGGACGCTACCTGACCACGCCGAACGCATAATTAGTTTCCAACTGCAAGGAAGCCAATCGCCTTTTTCACCCAGATCCCGGGCCACCCTGCTTTAGGTATCTCGAACGCATATCGCCCTGTGATCTGCGTAGGACTGACGGGAGCCGGGTCCGCAATATCGTTGGCATCGCCCTTCGTAAAGAAGAGCAAGCCGGCAGGCGATCTATCTAAATCGATAATCCGGTGAACGATGGCAATACTACCAACTCTGTACTCAATGACATCGCCAACCTTGAGGTTATCAGGCTCAACCGACTTCATGATCAACAGGTCCCCACGATAGTGAACAGGCGCCATGCTCTGGCCTAGTACTCCGGTCGGCTTGTATGGGAAAAGCCCGAGCGAGAACCAGATCACCGCAACGCTAAGGATGGTGGCGGCCGGCCAGCCGTACCGTGCGAGCCGCTTCAGCAGGCTCTCTTCAGTCACAGCCGCTGGCTGGACCGATTCGCCTTCGGTCCCGAGGATGCTGATGAATGTGCGGTAGCCGACGTATGCAACGGAGACCGCAACGAACGCCGACATGAATCCCGTAGCGTTCGGCAGGATAGGTGAATACCACTCGAACCCTGTGAGTATTGCCCGGTAGGCGATTGCCGGTAGAAGCCCGCCCCTGAGCGCGATGTATGTCACGAATACGTGAATGGCCAGCTCGGGGATGACGAGTGTGCCGAGGACGTGAACCGTGCGGTCCGGTCCCTGCAGGCTGGTTAGCTGTGCGAGGGGAAGCGACATCAGGCCGAACAGCAGTCCGATCACCCATACCGATAGCCTCGTGTTGCCGGTTCCCCAGCTCCGCACCAGCAGGTTTCGCGCCAGCTCCATTCCAATGATCGATGTGCCGAGGAAGACGGTGTTCAGAGCAAGGTTCGGGATGCCGTGAGCGTAGGGGCTGTTCGCAAACCCTGACAACAGACCCACGATAATCAGGACGGAAAGGTGGAAAAATCCTATGAGAACGGTCGCCGGGACGCGGCTGAACCCGGCCATGAGCGGCACGCTCCGGGTCCGATGGATATAGACGGCGCCGGTGCCGATAGCCAGCCACAGTATGGGCTGGAGAACGTAGGTGCTGGCGGTGGCGCTCCGCACAGTCCACAGGAACCATCCGAAATTTGTCCCGAAGAAAACCAGTAGCAGACCGGACAGGAGCGCGGCGAACGGTGTGGCGGGATGGCCTCCGACCCTGCGAAGCAACGGGCCGAGCCGCTCGAAGATCGGTTCTCGACCAATCCTGCGCAGCACCGGGCGTAGTCGTTCGGTAATCGGTTCCCGATGCACCCATCCCTGTAGAGTTTTCGCCTGAATTGCCAAAGTCATCACCCGGTGTGCTGGTTCGTCTCGTCCGCGGATGTTAGTAGAAGCATGTTGGGCCCGCGCCGGGAAGGCGCGGGCCCATTTCAATCGTTGTTACCTCAGGCTAGTTTGTCTGCCACTGCCACCAGTAACCCTGGATGTTGCTTCCACGGAGGTCAGGTCCGGTGCTTCCGCCCTGGCCCCAGAAGTAGTCGTTGTAGTTGGACCAGCCGTTCGGCCCGACGATACCCATCACCACCGACGTCACGTTGTTCGGCTGCTCTTCGGCTGCCGCCTGGAACCAGGCTGCACGGACAGGCAGTAACGGCTTGCCCTGTCCGGTCTGGTACTGGGCAAACTTCTTGCCGAAGTTCGACCAGTCGTAGGCGTTGGTGTGGAAGCCTAGCATCAGGTGCAATCCGTCGAATGCCGGTCCCCACCGCTGCCACAGCGGCACGCCACCTGCGTCCAACTTCATCACCTGGCAAGACAGAATCGCCATCCACTCCAGGTCGCTATCGCCCCAGTCACCGCCGGGGCTGCCCAGCGGATCAGTCGTCACAACCGATCCATCGTCGCTGTTGCCCTCGAAGGTGAATCCACCACTCCAGCCATGGCCGCAGTAGAACGCCTCATCGACGTTGTCCACCATCGAGTTGTGAGCAGAACCGGCCTTGAAGTCACGCTCCCATGCGTTCGTTCCGGTCCAGTGGAACCGCTTGAACGCCTCGTTGTCCATAATGTCGCCGTACCGGTTCACGTTTGACGAGCACATGTCTGAAACGGCTCTCTCGATGCCGAAGTCAGTTGTGCCGCCAACGTTCAACGGGCGAGCCAGCTTGGACCCGCCGCCACCGGTTTCAGACCAGTCGCCGAGGAACGTCAACTGTTCGATCCCCTCTGTGCTGAGTGAAATCAGCACATTGTCGACGCTCTGGATCCCGTTGGAGTCAACTACGACCAACCGCAGGTTCTCCTGGAGCAGAGTCTGTACCTGGAGGTTTCCAGCTACGAGCCGGGGATTAATCCCGTACTCCACGCTGTTGGCATCTTCCGGTACTCCGCTGAGGTCATCGAGCAGCGACGTCCAGTGGTACGTGTAGGGAGGCCGTCCACCCGTCACGTCAGCCGATGCGTTAATGGTTTGCCCGTTGAAGCTGCCCGTCAGACTTATCTGCGGCACGAACTTGGGGTCGTCAACAGCCGGCAAAAGGTTCTGCAGGACGTTGAGCGATCCGTTTTCGCTTTCGGCTGTCCCCTGACAGTCGTAGTGCGGGAGGATCATGTTCGGCTGGAGAGCAAGCGGCGGAGCGTAGTACGCCATCGTCGGTTTGATGTCCGCACCGAGGCCGGGGTAGAGCAAGTTGCACTTGTTGACCGCCTCCGCCGTGGGAATGATCTCCATCTCGGCACCCGGTGCAAGACCGAGCGACGAGTGGTGCAGTTGCGTGACGTCTCCCGCCGGACTGTAAGTGACCTTGATCTGTGCTCCCGGTCCGATTAGAGGTAGCGTGCGTACGGCCTGCGGGAATGCGACGTTCGTGTCGATGGCCACTTTAGCCAGTTCTGAACCTTTCGCATCCACTGCTTCGAACATCGTGTGCCCCGGTGAGGGCAGTCCGAAGACAGGTATCGCCTGGCCTCTGCCAAGAGCGGTCTGGGTCTTTGCCAGCGCCTCCTCGGGGTTGAACGCAACGATCTTCTTGATCTCCTCGAAATTCAGCGCCAGTCCTTCCAATTCCGTTGAGGTGTCGTCCACCTCTGTTTCGGCCAGGATCTCGTCACTGAGCGCAAGCGATGTCATCGGAACTGCCTGGAAGGCGACCGGGTCGATGAATGACACCACCCCGTCCTCAACCTGAACATCGGCTGCCGTCAGCCCGAGGGCTTCGGCAATGGTGTCCGCCTGCGCCTGGCTGATTCCCTGTGCGACCACGTTCAGCACTGGCAGGGTCGGTGCAGGCTGTGTGCCCGCGAAGTTCCACTGGATCAGGTCAATCCAGACGCCACCGAGGTAGTCGTGATTCTGCTGTGCATCCATCGTGGCATGAACGCTGATGATTGCGCAGAATCGGTCGCCCCGGTGCAGCTGAGTGTTTATCACGACGGGCTGCTGCCGGTCGCACACGAAGCCGGTCTCGCTGTTGTCATCCGGGAACTTGCGAGTCAGCAGGACATTGACGTTCATCTCGGTATCGAGCACGTCCGCGCCTGTGAGCCGGTCGGTTGCCATGATCTGTATGTCATTTATATGGACCGGCACCGATCCGTTGACGATTCCACCGAGGGTGATCGTGCAGGTATAGGAGGGATAGGCGTTAACCACCCGGAATGTGACCGTTTCGGCCGTCTCGCCGGGCTGCAGGCTGGATACACAGTCTGCAACGTCCTTTCCAGCCGGGATGGGTTGATCCACAACCTGGCCCGTGGTCGGATTGAGTATTCCAACCGATTCCTGGTCGTCCTGCATGTCCCAGACAACGTCGACGCTGCCTGTCTGGATTGTGCCTTCAACATGCAAGCTGGCCGTCCACGCTGCGTATGCGCCGCCGCCGACTCCGGCAGCTGCGACAACCACAACGAATACCAGCCAACTCTTTGTTAGCAGAAATTTGAGTGAGATCATTAATCATGCCCCTCGCCTGATCGCGCTGCACTCCAGCAACAACCAGTGGGTCCTTTAAGAACCCTGGTTCGACACCACCGTCCTGGTGCCACTGGCACCATAGAATTGCGCGGTTAGTCACCAATTAGTTTCGAGTTAGAACGGGCGCGCGGCGGCGGGGCGCAAGATCGAGACCGCATCGGTGAGTCGCCACTCTTCGAACACGAAGGCCCGAGAGTCACCTGCCGGGGCTGCGTCAGATTTCAGGCGTGGGCAGGCGTAACGTTGTCTCGACCGATATGGGAAAATTTTCCGTGGCCTGGAATCTGGCGAGGTCAAGGTTCCACACAAAATCGGGAAGTCAGCAAGTGAACGGACAGGCGTTGATGAGTGACAGGTCGTTGATCCTCCTACCTCCATCAGAAGGCAAGGCCGCCGGCGGCGAAGGCGCCCCACTCGACCTCGACACAATGTCGTTCGATTCGCTCAATCCGACCCGCGTCCGCATGGCAAAGGCCCTCGTACAGCTCAGCCAACGCCCGCGCTCGTCCAAGAAACTGCTCGGCGTGAAAGGACCGGCGCTCGAAAAGGCGATGGCCGAGAACGCCGGCCTGCAAGAATCGCCGACGCTGCCGGCCATCGAGCGTTACACCGGTGTGATGTACGACGCGATCGACTACCGGTCGCTTGAAGACGAGGCAAGAGATGCCTTCGACCGAGACGTGATCATCATGTCGGGACTGTTCGGAATGGTCCGTCCCCTCGATATGATCCCGGCATACAAGCTGAAGATGGGGGCCGCGCTGCTCCGACGCAAGACCTGCTCAGCCGTCTGGAAACCGGGTGTGACGAAATGCCTGGCCATCATGGCCGATGACCGTGTGATCTGGGACCTGCTGCCACTGGAACACGGCGCTGCGTGGAACCCGTCCGGCGTGCCGTACAAAGCCCGGTTCACAGCAAAATTTCTCGAGCGCGCCGCAGACGGTCAAACGAAGACGGTCACCCACCTTTCGAAGCTGCTGAAGGGTGCGTTGGTGCGTCACATCGTCTCAAACGCCTCTGCGGCAGACACGCCAGAATCGGCTCTCGATCTCCTCGCAGACTTCTCGCATCCGGAAGGGTACGAGTTTCGTCCGGAGTTGATCTCGAATAGCGAACGAACAACCGAGCTAATATTTCTCAAAGACCAGAACGCATAAGCGCAACACCGGCCAATTTCGCCAATTTCACCCCTTCAGAAAGCGGTACTTCAAGTGAACACAACAGTTCTCGAAAACGTTGCCACACCAATGAGGGACAGAACCGTCCTCCGGGCAGACGTATACCTGCCAGCAGGCAACGGGCCGTTTCCAACCACCGTCAGCCGAACCCCGTACAACAAGTCTCGCGAGAAGGACACATCTAGATACCGCGGGCTGGCTGAAAACGGGTTTGCGGTGGTCGTACAGGACACGCGCGGGAGATACCAGTCAGACGGGATCTTCAGGCCGATGTTCGGATCAGAGTTCGACGACCCGGAGGACGGCTACGACACCATCGAATGGGCAGCGGCGCAGGACTGGTCGACAGGCAAAATCGGCACCTTCGGCTACTCCTATCCGTCCTGGACATCGTGGATGCTGGCTCCCCTGATGCCGCCCCACCTCGTGACCATGTTCACAGGCGGAATGGGTCCGAGGACGACCGACTGGGAGATCGGCGGCGTCTTCCGCCCCGGTCGAGCACTCCAGTGGCTTCTCGGCCTGATCGCCCCGGACACGCAGGAGTGGCTCGACGACTCGATGGGACCGGCGACACCGGAAAGCTTTGACCGAATCGCCGCCGTTGCAACGCGTGAAAAATGGCTCTGGTACCTGCCGTACTCGGACCTGCCTCTCGAGGCTCTTGGCGGCCTGAATGAGCACTTCAGGGACTGGCTGGAAAACCATCACAAAGACCGCTTCGGGCTCATCGGCAACTTTTCGAAGATCGATCTTCCTGTTCATCATCGCACCGGCTGGTACGACAGGCTGATCGGCACGACGCACATGTACAGCAACATGGTGAACCATGCTCCAACCGAGGAGGCGCGGAAAAACCAGCGTCTGCTGATAGGTCCGTGGACTCACGCAAACGAGTTCCCGAGGGAAACCGGAGAGTTGGATTTTGGGCCTGAGGCTGAAGCGGACTGGGTAGAACTCGCTTCCGGCTGGTTCGACCACTGGCTGAAGGGGCAGCAGAACGGCGTCATGGACGGTCCGCCGGTGAAGCTTTTCACCATGGGAACAAACCGCTGGCGATTCGAGGAGCAGTGGCCTCCCGCCGGAGCGTCGATGACCGACTACTTCCTCCACAGTTCAGGAAGGGCGAACACGCCGGCCGGTGACGGCTCTCTTAGCCTCGAGCAGCCGTCAGACGAACAGCCGGACTCCTACGTCTACGACCCGCGCGATCCACTGATGACGCTTTACCTTGCGAACGGGCAGGACGGCCCGTTCGACCAGCGTTACAACGCGCACCGCAGAGATGTGCTCGTCTACGCGTCTGACGTCCTTGACAGGGAAGTCGAGGTCACCGGCTATCCGCAGCTCCACCTTTTTGTGGCATCGGACGCTCTGGACACCGACTTCACCATCAGGCTCATCGACGTGCATCCGGACGGCTACGCGCAGAACCTCTGTTACGGCTTCCAGCGAGCCCGCTTCCGGGGCGGCCTTGAGAAGCCGCCGGAGCTGATGCGCCCGGGAGAAACGTACGAGTTCGTGATCGAGCTCGCACCGATCAGCAACGCCTTCCTGCCCGGACACCGGATCCGAGTCGATATCTCAAGCTCGGATTTTCCGAACCACGACCGCAACCACAACACCGGCGGTAACGACTACTTCGAGACCGACATGCGGGTCGCCAGGCAGACGGTGTTTCACGACTCCATCAGGCCATCCCGCATAGTCCTGCCAGTGATGAGGTGATTGAGAGGTTCTCGCCTTTGTCATCCCGACCGCAGCCGAGGGATCTTACTTGACACGAGCCTGGGCCGACTCATTCGAGCGTTCACCAAGCCACCCCACCGTCAATGTGTCAACGCCGGGAGATTCAGAACCAAGCTCAGAATGCCAAATCCCCTCTCCCGCTTGCGGGAGAGGGTTAGGGTGAGGGTCCTTTCGTCTTTCTGTCATTCCGAACTCGATTCGGAATCTCCTTGAGACCGGTTTTAGGGAGATGCT
>JAJCYY010000040.1 GCA_029262735.1 Chloroflexota bacterium
AAGCGGAGAGATCTTACCGCCCATGTGAGATTACCGAGAGATTCTGAATCAAGTTCAGAGTGACAACCTTCGTCCCGAACCAGAGTGAGGGACCTGGGGACGTGGGGCGACACACCAGAACCGTCCTCTGAAGCAGCGAACTCATCGCTGCAGCACCGATCACAACAGAAAGACAACTGACCGTGCATGCCACCCCACATCCAGGTCCTGCGACCCGCAAGCGGGTACCCCGTAACTCAGGACGAAGGAAAATTCTCCCTCCCTGCCACTGTCCTCAGAGATAGGGAGTCAGAGGGTGGGTCGTTAAGGCGGCAAGGCCGCCTTCGGGCGCAGCAAGCGGCGCCCCTACCAGAGAGAGCGCCGGCCAACTCCTTCGTCCCGAGTCACGGGTGCCCGCTTGCGGGCGCGGGACCCGGGGTGGATGAGGCAACGCACCAGAACCACTCTCTCCTCGCAATCAGTCGGTGCGCTACCACCGGGTCAACGCTAGAATCGTCCGGTACAACGCAACAGACCACCCTTGCCATTCACCTCGCACCCGCATGACAGATCAACCCACCCGCAAACGCATCGAACCTCGCCCGACAACCGCCACCTTCTTCGTCACATGCCTCGTCGACCAGTTCAGGCCGCAGGTTGGGGACGCCGTGGTTGAGGTGCTCAAGGGCGCAGGCGTTGGCGTGGACGTTCCGGTTGACCAGACCTGCTGCGGGCAGCCCGCGTTCAACAGTGGCTTCCGCAAAGAGGCCCGCGAAGTGGCCTCGCGTTTCCTGGATATCTTCGACGATCAAGCGGCCAACCAGCAGCCGATAGTTACTCCGTCAGGTTCCTGCGCTGCGATGGTTCGCAACTACTATCCGGTGCTGTTCCGAGACGACCCGGCCGAGCTAGAGCGGGCGAAACGAGTGGCAGACAGACTGTGGGAGTTCTCAGAGTTTCTTGTAGACGGACTGGGTACGGGGAGTGACTCGAAACCCGCCCCCGCAGCCACCACTTCACCGGAGCAGGAACCGGACCTGTCGGAGGGAGGTCCCGCTAAGCTGGCGGCGAAAAATGGTCCAGCTGAGCTGGCGGTGTATCACAGGTGTTGCCATGCCATGCGAGAACTTGGCATTGATCGGCAGCCAGAAGCGCTCCTCGACGCCATCGACGACTTCAACCTGACGCCGCTTGAGCGCAGCGAAGTCTGCTGCGGCTTCGGCGGCTCATTCGCCGTCAAGATGCCAGACATCTCCACCGCAATGCTCGATGAGAAGCTCGACAACGTCGAGGCCGCTGGAGCAGCCCGCCTCATCGCAGGCGACACCGGCTGCATCATGCATATGGAAGGCGGCCTGCGCCGCCGTGGCTCCAGCGTCCAGGTACTCCACATCGCCGAGCTTCTGGCTGAGTCACGCAGAATCGGCCGTTCTGGTTCAGACACTGAGTCTGTCGTTGCGAAACCGGTCGTCGCGAACAACGAATCGCAGTCCGCAGACATCGTCGGCACGCCTGCCGATTCGCAGGGATCGCCACGATGAAGCCTGTCACTCGTGATTTCCGGGATAAAGCGGCCGAGACCATGGCCGACACCCGGATTCAGTCGGCGCTCGAAAGCGTTTACAACGGCTTCTTCAAGGCCCGCATCGCCGCTTCTGAGGCCACAGACAACTGGGAGGATCAGCGCACCCAGGGCAAGGCAATCAAGGACCATGTGATCGCCAACCTGGACCACTATCTCGACATGCTGGCGACGAACGTCGAGCGGAACGGCGGCAACGTCTTTTTCGCGGCAGACGCCGCCGAAGCGAACCGGTACGTGCTCGATCTCGCTCGCGAGACGGACACGAAGACGGTGATAAAAAGCAAGTCGATGGTCTCCGAGGAGATGGGCCTCAACGAGGCACTGACCGCGGCAGGGATCGAAACGGTGGAGACCGATCTCGGCGAGTACATCATCCAGCTTGCGGGCGAGACGCCTTATCACCTGATCGCGCCCGCCATCCACAAGACGAAGTCACAGGTTTCAGATCTGCTTGCTGAACGCTCGGACGGTGTCCGAGAAGTGGAAACGGAGGCGCTAACGATGCAGGCACGCGCCCAGCTGCGTGAGGTCTTCCAGCGGGCCGACATGTCGGTCACCGGCGTCAACTTCGGCGTCGCAGAAAGCGGCGGCATCGCCCTCGTCACAAACGAAGGCAACGGCCGCATGGCAACCTCCGTGCCGCGGGTGCATGTCGCAGTCATGGGCATGGAGAAGGTCATCCCGTCCATCCGAGACCTCGCCACCATGCTGCGCATCCTGATCCGCTCCGCAACCGGCCAGCGAATCTCGTCATACGTCACGATGGTCAACGGCCCGCGCAGACCCGGCGAAGAGGACGGCCCGGAGGAGTTCCACCTAATCATCATGGACAACGGACGGGCAAAACTGCTGGGCGACGAGGCGCTGCGGGAATCGCTCAACTGCATTCGCTGCGGCGCCTGCCTGAACGCCTGCCCGGTGTACCGAAAGGTTGGCGGGCACAGCTACGGCTGGGTCTATCCGGGGCCGATCGGCGCCATCGTCTCGCCCGTTCTTACCGGGCTGAAAGACGGCAAGAACCTTCCTGCCGCATCGTCTCTGTGTGGCGCATGCCACGAAGCCTGCCCTGTGAAGATCAACATCCCCCGCATGCTGCTCGAACTGCGAGGCCGGGTGGCGGTGAGCGAGGACCCGTCGGAGCGCGGCCGCGGGCGTTGGGAGCCGCTGATCTGGAAGGGTTGGAAGTGGGGGATGATGGACCGCAAGCGGTTCGACCGCGGCGCACGCGTTGGCCGCGCCATCGGCGGCCCGTTCGCAAGCGAGGGATGGCTGAGCAGGTCGGTTCCGCCAATCAGCGGCTGGACTTCGAGCAGGGACTTTCCTTTGCCCGCTGATGAGTCGTTCGTCCAGCGGTTCACGGACAGGCAGAAGGCTGAAGCAGACGACTCGGCTTTGCCAGAAGACGGACCTCTGCCAGATGACTCTCATGAAGACGGTGAGCGGCAATGAGCGGTCGTGCCGATTTCCTGGATAATGTCCGACGCCTGACGGGCCGCGATTCGAGCGTTCCGGTAGTGCCGCCTGATGCGACGGCGCTTTCCCAGTCTTCGGCGCAAGCGGCAGCAGAGGCCGAGCAGGTGAAGGCGGTTGCCGCTGAGAGGTCAATGGAGCTGTTCGAGGCTGCGGCCGAGGCTGCGGAGACCGCAGGATGGACTGTGCACAGGCTTGAGAACATCGACCAGGTTGCGAACCGGGTGATCCGAATCTGCCGCGAACGAGAGATCGAATCGACGCTCTCTTCCGATCACGACGTGCTCGCAAGAGCAGGTGTGAACGATGCGCTAAACGCCACAGGTATCAGCGCCGAGGTTCTTTTACGCGGTGCTGCGGAGGCTGGCAACCCCGGCACAAAGTCGGCGGCCTTTTCTGCCGGGGTCGGAGTCACTGGCACAGACTGGTTCATCGCAGAATCGGGAACGCTTGTGCTGCACCCTCGTGCGGGTCTCTCACGGCTCGTTTCGCTCGCTCCGCCGGTTCACATCGCGGTGATCGAACCGGGACAGGTGCTACCGTCGCTCGACGAGCTATTCACCCTTGAGCGCGCATCGAACATCGACGGAACGCTTCCAAGCTCAGTCAACCTGATCTCCGGTCCCAGCCGGACCGGCGACATAGAAGCCACTATTGTCAAAGGCATCCACGGCCCGGTAGAAACCCACCTGGTCATGGTTTTTTCTTCGCCAGACTGAGCAGGCAATTCCCGGACTAACCGGTCCTGGCGGAAGGCTGGCATTTTCTCGCTCCGTGACAGGGAGGCGGCTTGAGGCAGGGGTGCTCCCGGGTGTACGACCCTGGCCGAACTCATCACGAAACTCGAAGAGTTTTCACCTGAGCCCTGTCAGCAAGCTGACCAGCCTGACAGGTAGGAACCAGGCATTGAGTTCGGAGAAAGGCGAACCTCCGTGAGAGTAGGGTGGGAGAGACATTTACCAGTCTCGCAGCGCTCGCAGCAACGGAGGGGTTACACTGGCACGGCGGCTCTCCTGACAAACCGACCGGCCCTCGGGCTGTCTTGGCGCGACTTCAACCACTAACAATCCTTCTTACTTCCAGAGACAACGACTGACCCATCTAGCACAATCCGATAGAGATCGCGACGAGCGACATCGCAGGAGCGTACGCGCCCGAATTACCAACTCCGGACCGACCGGTGCAGACGTAATCTGGCGAATAGTTCTGATCTCCCTTCAGTTCAGATGGCACTTTCTCGGTGCTGTCTTCGCGGCAACCATTGCTGCGGTGCTATTCCTGTTCATTCCCAGGCTTCTCGGAGATGGCGTCGACCAGGCGTTCACACTCGTCCAGGAGCGGGATTTCTCGCGTAGCGAAGTCGATAGCTTGCTGGTGCGAACCGCCATCCTCGTCATCGTTTTCGGCCTTGCGCGCGGTGTGTTCGGATTCGTCCAGATGTTCCTCGGAGAAACACTGAGTCAGCGCGTCTCGAATCGTCTGCGAATGACCTACTTCGACAAGCTGCAGTCCCAGAGCTTCAGTTTTTTCGATGGTGTTCACACCGGTCAGCTAATGTCCCGCGGACTCTCTGACATCGAAGGCGTCCGAATGTTCGTGCAGTCCGGAATGGTGCAGATCTTCCGGGTAGTCGTGATGATCGTCGCGGCAGCCGTATTCATGGTGCTCATCGACTGGCAGCTTGCCCTGCTCAGCCTGGGATTCGTCCCATTCCTGGTGTTCCGCAGCGCTCGCCTTCGCATCCAGCTTCGGAAGACATGGCGGCGAATCCAGGATGCCCTGGGAGACCTGACGACGACGACGCAGGAAAACCTGGCCGGTGTTCGTGTAGTCCGGGCATTCTCAGCGCAGAAATACGAGCAAGAGAAGTTTGACGTTACCGCCAGGGAGGTTGTGGATCTACGGCTCTCAGCGGCGAAACAGCACGCCCGCGGCGGTGGGTCAATCTCCTTCGCTTTCCTCCTGGCCTGGGCAGCACTCCTGTGGATAGGCGGCGAAAAATACATTGATGGAGAACTCACCATCGGTGAGCTGACACAGTTCTTCGCCTTCCTCGGAATTCTCAGGTTCCCCGTAAGAATGATCATAATGATCGTCAACTCAACTTCACGGGCGTCGTCCGCAGGCGGGCGGATATTTGAGGTGCTGGATATTCCATCCGTGATCGAAGACGCAGAAGATGCCCGTCCGCTGAACGTGACCTCGGCCGTCATCAGGTTCGAAGACGTCTCGTTGAGCTACAAGGGAATAATGGCGCTCGACCACGTCTCGTTTGAGGCTCGGCCTGATCACTCAATCGGTATCGTCGGCCCTCCCGGCAGCGGAAAATCCTCGGTCGCAAATCTGATCCCGCGTTTCTACGATGCAGACAGCGGAGAGGTGACCATCGACGGAACACAGGTGAGACACCTCACGGTGGATTCGGTACGGCAGGCTGTTGGGCTTGTCGAGCAGGACCCGTTCCTGTTCGATGGAACGATCCGAGACAACATTCGGTACGGCGACCTGGACGCCGACCATTCAAGGGTCACAGATGCTGCGAGGGTGGCGCAGATCCACGACTTCATCGAGAGCCTGCCTGACGGGTACGACACGGTGATCGGCGAGCGCGGCATTGGCCTTTCCGGCGGGCAACGCCAGCGCGTTGCGATAGCTCGCACACTGCTGCGGAACCCTCCAATCCTAATCTTCGACGATTCGACATCCAGTATCGATGCCGGTACAGACGCACGCATTCGCGTTGCGCTCCAGGGCATGCAGGGGCGTCACACCATCATCACCATCGCGCACCGTCTCAGCTCGCTACAGCGAGCGGATGAGATTCTCGTGCTCGACTCGGGAAGGGTGGTGGAGCGCGGCACGCATGAGGAACTCCTCTCCAGGGAGTCACGCTACCGCGAACTCTGGAACCTCCAGCAGAAGGATGGCCTTGAGCTGCCTGAGGTAGAACAGTAGTGGCAACAGTAGCTGGAGGAGGGAAATCCGGACAATCTGAGCGCCGCCGCCCTGCACGGGCAGAGGAGGAGCACAAAGAACTGCACGAGTCTGATGAGGAGATGTTCTCCCAGCTGGACTCGACGGTCTTCAAGCGTTTTTTCTACTACGCACGCCCATACAAGAAGCGGATGGCCATCGCTACGCTGGCGGTCATCGGCTTCACGCTTTCGAACTTGGCGACTCCGCTGATAGTGAAGTTCGGTATCGATAGCGCCATCATCCCCGGTGACTCGGGTCTGCTCGCAATTCTTGGCGGGCTGATGATTGCAAACGCCGCATTTCACTGGGTGACGAACTACCTGCAACGAGTGCTCATATCCGCCGTTGCGCTCGAAGTCTTGTACGACATCCGGGCCGACATGTTCCTGCAGATTCAGCGCCTGGCACTTTCGTTCTCCGACAAAACGCCGATTGGCAGCCTGATGGCGAGGATGTTCGGCGATGTTGGCGCGTTACAGGAGATGCTGGAGTCGTCTATTGAAGTGATCGGCGACATCCTCACGCTGGTGGGCATCGTCGTCGTCATGCTCGTGCTCGACTTTCAACTGGGACTGATCGCGCTTGCCGTCATGCCTGCGCTGCTGCTAATACGGTTTCTCTGGCAGCCAATTGCGCGCCGGGCGTTCCTCAGGATGCGCCGTAACTCTTCGATAGTTGGCGTCTACCTGGACCAGAACGTAAGCGGCATTCGCGTGGTCCAGGCGATGAACCGCCAGGACGAGAACCACGACGTGATGGACGGCAAGGTACGTACCTTCTTCTGGTCTGCGGTCAAAGCATCCCGGCTCGGTGGCATCCTTATGCCCTCGGTCGAACTCCTCACCGGCATAGCGCTGGCGCTGGTCATAATCATCGGCGGCGGAAGAGTACTCGACCAAACGCTCGAAGTTGGCGTCATGGTCATGTTCTTGCTATACGTCCAGCGGTTCTTTGAACCGATACGGACTCTGACAATGCACTACGCGGTGCTCCAACGGGCCGTCGCCTCCGGGCATCGAATCTTCGAGTTGCTGGACATTCCGCTTGAGGTGCCTGACGCGCCAGACGCCCGCCCGATCGGCGATATCAAGGGACGTGTTGAGTTCCGAAACGTCACGTTTGGATATGACCCCGAGCGTCCCATCCTGCGAAACATCGACCTGCTCATCGAACCCGGTGAAACACTGGCCATCGTCGGTCCAACCGGTTCCGGAAAGACCAGCATTACGGCGCTGGCACACCGTTTTTATGACGTACAGGCTGGCTCTGTGCGGTTGGACGATACGGATGTGCGAGACGTGACGCAGGAATCGATCGGCACGGTGATGGGAATGGTCTTGCAGGAGCCGTTCCTCTTCTCCAAATCGATATTCGAGAACGTCAGGTACAACGCCCGAGACGCAACCGCGGAGGACGTGATCGAGGCGTGCAAAGTGATCGGCGCGCACGAGTTCATCTCGAAGCTGGAGCATGGGTATGACACCGTGCTGGAGCAGCGAGGCTCAAACCTCTCGGTTGGGCAGAGACAGCTTCTCAGTTTTGCGAGAGCGCTGGTCGCCAACCCCAGCATCCTGATCCTTGATGAGGCGACGGCAAACATCGACAGCTACACCGAGCAGATGATTCAGCGTGCCCTGAAGAAACTTCTCGAAGGCCGGACAGCCCTGGTCATCGCCCATCGACTCTCCACCATCCGAAATGCGGACAAGATCGTGGTAGTCGAGAGCGGTAAGATCATCGAGCGAGGCACGCACGATCAACTGGTGGCCGCCGACGGTCTCTACGCAAAGCTCTGGACCACAACTTACTCATCGTTCGACGACATAGCGGGTAACACGGACACGTTGATAGCGGGTCCGGTCTCTGCGACCTGACCCGAACGATTCCGCCAGAACTCGGGTCACGACCCGGTTCACGATTTGCGTCCTGAATCGAGTGGGACGCTAACGGGCGGCGGCTTTGCCCGACCTTTGTATACTGAACGCCCATGCGTATTGGCAATCTTGAGATCGATTCTCCCGTCCGGCTCGCTCCCATGGCAGGCGTCACGAACGCGTCGTTTCGTCTTGTCTCAAAGGAGTGTGGTTCAGCGCTGATCACCTCTGAGGAGATCGATGCCACCGGACTCGTTCGGCACACCGACAGGTCGGAACAGATTGCCACGTTCCACCCGACAGAGCGCCCGCTTGCCATGCAGCTCCTTGGCAACGACGCTGAGACGTTGGTGGAGGCGATGGAAGTTCTGCAGGAACGCGGGGCGGACATCATCGACATCAACATGGGCTGTCCTATGCCCAAGATCACCAGGTCGGGCAAAGGATCGGCCCTGATGCGTGACGTCCCGGCTACCGCACTGATCCTGCGGGCCCTCCGCCGTTCCTGCCAGGTGCCACTCACCATCAAGATTCGCGGCGGCTGGGACATGCAGCATCTCAATGCCGTCGAGGTGGCTCAGATGGCAGAGTCTGAAGGCGTCGATGCCATAACCGTCCACCCGCGCACCCGCTCTCAGCGGTTCGCAGGGCGGGCACCGTGGCAGATCATCCGCGATGTGGTGGAGGCGGTGAACATCCCCGTCACTGGCAACGGAGACGTTACGTCCTACAGCGAGGCACTCCAGATGATGGCAGAGACCGGCTGTTCCTCTGTGATGATCGGTCGGGGAGCCCTGGGCCAGCCATGGGTGTTCAACCCTGATTTCGAAGGGTGGAATGTCGAGCGTCAGCGGGAGTATAGGGAACGGGCGATCGCACGCCACATGGAACTGATCCGTACCTTCTATCCGGAGGGGCGATACTCGTTGCTACAGGTGAAGCGACACCTCTCTTACTACGCCCGCGGGATGAGGTCGGTGCGGGAGTGCCGCCGAACAATATTCGCGGAATGTGACACACGGGACGAGGCGTGGACAACCTTCCGCCACTTCTGGGACGCGGCGTGAACTTAGGTATCGATTGCCCTTAGTTGCCCGTTGTTGCCCGTAACTGCCGCAACTGGTAGAGACAGGGAAAAATTGAAGATCAAGTCGATTCGGCCAGTGACGGTTTCGATACCAGCAATTCCGAGCACGGGAAAGTCCCGTCGCACCTCGTGGAACGCCGATGCACGCAGGGCGATGCCCATCAACTTCTATCCGGAGTTCTCAAGGCTTCCGAGCAAACTGCCGGCCGCGGCGCTGACCGATGTGTGGGTACAGGTGACCGCCGAGGACGGGACGTGGGGGTTGGGTCAGTGCGCGTTTGGTGGTCCCGTCGCCAGCTACATATCAACCGTGCTTGCGCCGTTGCTCGAAGGGCGAAACTGCATGGCTATCGAGCATCTCAACGACCTTGCCCAGAGATTGGCCCAGCGCTTCGGCCCGTCCGGCACGGCTTCAACCGCCATCGCCGGGGTTGACCTCGCCCTGTGGGATCTCAAGGGCAAGCTGCTCGGCGTTCCGGTCTACTCGCTGCTCGGCGGAAAGGTACGTGAGTCGATCACCTGCTACGCCACCAGCGACGACCTTGACTGGACGCAGGAGCTCGGCTTCACGAAGTTCAAGATCACAAACCCTGCTCACTATGCAGAAGGCGACGCTGGACTTGCCGAGGTGGTTGATCACGTTGCGAAGGCTAGAGAGCAAGTTGGCCCTGATCGTGACCTGATGATCAACCCGGTGATGTCGTTCAACGTCGAGTTCTCACTTCGCCTGCTGGAGCAACTCAGACCATTCAACCTCCGCTGGGTTGAGGAGCCGCTGCCTCCAACAAACAACGAGGGACTCGCAGAGCTGAGACGCGCCGCGCCCTGGGTTGCGATAGCCACAGGTGAGGACCATCACGGCCGGCACGCGTTCATGGATCTCGTGGAAAAACGGGCGGCAGACATCCTTCAACCGGACATCAGGTGGGGTGGTGGGCTCAGCGAGACGATGAAGATTCATGCGATCGGTGAAGCCGCTGGCATAGCCACTATCCCGCATGGCGGAGCGAACACGCCGTTCGGCCAGCACTTCGCCGTTTCGGTAACAGAATCTCCAATGGCCGAGTACTGGTTGGGCACCGATCCCGGAGTGCCGCTTGATGAGACACCGCGGATACCCGGAACGCCGGTTCCGGTGAACGGGACAATCGTGCCCTCATCCGCGCCCGGCTTTGGAATCGAAATCGAGGAATCCGACATCTCCGGCTGGAAAGCAATCTGACATGAAGATCAAGAACGTCCGTTGTATCCAGATCGACATGCCGCCCGCCAAACCGGGCCCGGACACACGACCCGGCTGGAACTCTCACACTGCACGGTCGCAGCCAATTGCGCGCTACCCGGAGTTCACGAGGTCGGACGACAGCCGCCCGGGGACAACCTCCCATGTCTGGGTGCAGGTCACAGCCGAAGACGGCACATACGGCATCGGTTCCAGTGCCCACGGTGAGATGGCGGCTTCGTTGATCGACTACTACATCGCACCGCTGATCGAAGGCCGAGACGCCTTTGCGATTGAGCTGGCCAACGACCTTATCTGGAGATCGCATGACGGATTCCAGGGAGGAATTGCAACGGCGGCACAGAGCGGTGTTGATCTCGCGTTGTGGGACCTGAAGGGCAAGTTGCTGGACCGCCCGGTCTACGAGCTGATCGGTGGGCCGAGTCGCTGCGAGATCGAGCTTTACGCCACCGGCGATGACCTGGAGTGGATGATGGAACTGGGATTCAGCCGGTTCAAGATCAGCAATCCGTTTTACTACGAAGAAGGCTCGGAGGGACTTGCAAAGCTGGAACAGCACGTCGCCCGATCACGCGAGATCGTCGGTGATAAAGCTGAACTGATGCTGAACCCTGTGATGTCGTTCAACGGCGACTGGGCGCTGCGGGTTGCGGAAAGGCTCAGGCCGTACAGACTGAGATGGTTCGAGGAGCCTTTCGTGGCATCGGACCTCGCAGCTCACATCGACCTGAAGCGCGCTATGACGTGGACGGCGCTCGCAACGGGTGAGCATCACTACGGAAGAAAGGCGTTCCAGCAGCTTATCTCCGCTCGCGCAGTCGACATCGTCCAGCCCGATATCGAGTTCACCGGTGGGCTGTCGGAGACCCTGAAAATCTATACCTATGCCGAAGCGGCGGGCGTTGAGACGATTCCACACAAGGGCGGAAACTCTGCGTGGGGGCAGCACTTTGGGCTGGCAATGCCTGAGTCGACAATGGCCGAGTGGTTCATGGATACGGACATCGGCCAGCCACCGGGCGATCTCCTGCCGCCGGGAGTGAGCTCTCCTGTGGATGGCGTCGTCCGGCCGTCCGATGCGCCGGGATTCGGACTTGAGATACCCGAAACTTGGATAAAGCCCTGGGAACACGCCAAACAACAGCGCATGGTCTACGGAATGGCGTGAACCATGGGCTGGGCTCGCAGCATCGCAGGCAGCCCGGCTACCTACGGTCGACCGTCGACCGTCGGAACTCAATAACCCGGTCCATAGCTGCTAAGCTTTCGCCTTTTCGGTCGACAACAGCGTGGTTCAGTGCGAGCAATCTCGAGAGGCATCCCAGATGACAGGGCCAAATATCATTCTCATTAACTGCGATGACCTCGGTTACGGAGACCTCGGGGCGTACGGATCAACCGTGAACAAGACACCGGCCATTGACCGTATGGCCGCGGAAGGAATGCGGTTCACGGATTTCTACATGGCCTCGCCCGTTTGCTCCCCATCCCGCGGAGCGATGATGACCGGATGCTACCCGCCTCGCATCAGCTTCGGCTCATTTGTTGACGGCGGCGTGGTTCTGTTTCCCGGCGACGGCATTGGACTCAATCCGGACGAGGTCACCGTGGCTCGGCAGCTCAAGAACGCGGGATACGCCACCAAGCTTGTTGGCAAGTGGCACTGTGGCGACCAGCCCGAATTTCTGCCGCCATCGCACGGTTTCGACAGCTACTACGGAATACCGTTCAGCAACGACCACGGACGGCAGTCGAAGCACCCCAATCCCGACCCCATCGTTCCCGTCAGAGACTGGCCGCCGCTACCACTGGTCCGTGATCTGGAAGTCATCCAGGAACAGCCGGACCAGGCTGCCATTACGGAACGCTATGTTGAGGAGGCCGTGAAGTTCATAAGGGCCGAAAAGAACGGCCCGTTCTTCCTGTATTTCGCGCATATGCACGTTCATGTCCCGATCTACACACCGGCCCACTTCGAGCGGGAGTCTGAGAACGGCATCTACGGGGCGGGGGTCGCCGCGATCGACTGGTCTGTAGACGTAATAATGAACGAGCTGAAACGCCAGGGGATCGACGAGAACACGGTCGTCATTTTCACGAGCGACAATGGATCGCGTGCACGAGACGAAGGCGGCAGTAACGCTCCGCTGCGCGGGATGAAGGGAACAACGTGGGAGGGCGGCCAGCGCGTTCCGTTCATCATTCGCTGGCCGGGCCATGTCCCGGCGAGTACGGTGTGCAATGAGCTGGCAACAGGCATGGACATCATGCCAACACTGTCGGCGCTGGCTGGAGCAACGGTTCCGACTGACCGGATCATCGACGGCCACGACATCAGCCCGCTGGCGTTGGGTGAGAACAGTGCAAAAACGCAGTACGAGGAATTCTTCTACTACAAGCAGAACAACCTGGAGGCGGTCAGGAGCGGGAAGTGGAAGCTGCACGTGCGAAAGGGCGATGACGAACTGCGTGAACTGTACGACCTCGATGCTGATATCGGCGAGACGATGAACCTCATTGACCGGCACCCTGATGTGGTATCCGACCTGATGGCCAGGATGGAAGCCTGCCGCCGTGATCTTGGCGACGAGGCGACCGGGGTGGTGGGAGAGAATGTCAGGCCTGTCGGACGTGTGGACAACCCGAAGCCACTGAGCCAGTACGATCCAGATCACCCGTACATCGTGGCGATGTACGACAGGCCCCAGCGAGGTTAGGGGCATCGCAAGCGCATCGTGCCAGCCCGGTGGGGCTTTAAAGAGAAGGTGCTTTGATCGTCCGAACAACCGACATCGCGTCCTGACATTGCGGGACAGGGCGAACCGATGCATTTCCTGGTTATCACCGGCAATCCCGTCCGGTAAGTTTGTGATCTGTCACCGCTATCGACCAGACCAGGACGCACAACCATGCTCATTGACTCGCTCGACATCTACCACGTTGCAATGCCCCTCAAGTACCCGTGGCGCACAGCCTACGGGGTCGACTACGAAATACATTCGGTCCTGGTACGAGCGAAGAGCGGCGACTATCACGCGTGGTCAGAGTCCACGCCGTTGCAGATGCCGACCTACAGTCCGGAATCGGCTGCGGGTGTGTTCCTCAACCTTTCTGAATATTTTGGGCCGCATCTTGTCGGCTTCGACTGTGAAACCGCTGACGATATGAATGCAAGACTCGACCTCTTCAAGGGAAACCCGTTCGCAAAGGCTGCGCTAGAGATCGCGTGGTGGACTCTGCAGGTCAAGCGCCAGGGCAAACCCCTGCATGAACTACTCGGTGGCGCGGCCCGGGAAGTCTCCGCCGGAGCAGACTTCGGAATACAGGATTCGTTCGACATGTTGCTCGGTAACATCCAGACCGCCGTCGACGCCGGGTTCCCGCGCATAAAACTCAAAGTGGCGCGCGGCTGGGACGTCGACATGCTGGCGGCCGTGCGAGGAGCCTTCCCAGAAACTCGAATCCATATCGACTGCAACTCCGGTTACTCGCTCGACGATCTGGATCTGTTCAAGCAGATCGACCGTTTCCGCCTGGAGTTCATTGAACAACCGCTGGCGAACAACGACATCCTGGACCATGCAGAACTGGCCCGGTTGATAGATACGCCCATCTGCCTGGACGAAAGCGTTACCGGTGTCAGGGTTGTGGAACAGGCGCTGCTAGCAGGAGCGTGCAAATACGTGAACGTCAAGCCGGGCCGGGTCGGCGGGCTGTCAAACGCGGTCAAGATCCACGACATATGCCAGGACGCTGGAGTGCCAGTATGGATCGGCGGAATGCTGGAGAGCGCCGTGGGTTCGGCCGTATGTATTGAACTGGCAACCCTGCCGAACGTCCTTTATCCGGGCGACCTCTTCCCGTCTTCACGCTTTTACGAACGTGATCTTGGACAGCCCGAAATCGAACTGACTGAGCGCAAGACGATGATGCCGTTCACCGACGGTCTGCCGGAGCCGGATGAGGAGCTGTTGCAAAAGTACACACTCCAAAGGGCGACGGTAGTTGTTCCATAGTGAGGTCTCGGCGGTCAGCCCGGACGATAGACGCCACTGAAGAACAGTACGACAAGGAGACCGCAGAATGACCGATCAACATCCTCAACCGACACGCGAAGAGGTCGACTCGTATCTGAGGGATAGACGTAACTGGGGTCGCTGGGGCGATGCCGGTGCTGCCGGTGCGATGAACCTGATCGACGATGCCAAGCGGCTCAAAGCGGTCTCACTCGTTAAGACCGGCAGGACCGTATCGTTGAGTCGTCCATTCCCGGTCGAACCTTCCGCCGAGAATCCACGACCTGCGGTGCAGTTTCTCATGAAGGGCGAACGGCCCCCGGGAGGCGGTGCCGCCACAGACTATTACGGCGTCGCGTACCACGGAACTGCGACGACACACATCGACGCCCTGTGCCATGTCTGGGATGAGAATGGTGGATGGGACGGCCGTGACCCGGACGAGAATGTGCTTTTCAGCGGTGTCCAGTACGGCACGGTTGACGAGTGGTCGGATGGCATCCTGACGCGTGGCGTCTTGCTGAACGTTCCAGCGCACCGGGGTGTTCCCCACGTCACGTTAGACGCACCGGTACACGGCTGGGAGCTGGAGGAAATCGCGGCAGCGCAGGGCGTCAAACTTGAGCCGGGCGATGCGGTATGCGTGTACAGCGGCAGGGAAAAGTTCGCTGCTGAAAACGGTGGCGTATGGACGAGCGGGGCGGAACGTCCCGGCCTCCACGCATCGTGCCTGCCATTCATCCGTGACAACGATGCGTCGCTACTGGTGTGGGACATGATGGACGCGGCCCCGAACGAGTACAACGTGCCCTGGACCGTTCACGGCGCCATCTTCGCCTACGGCGTCGCGCTGGTCGACAACTCTTTGCTGGAGCCGCTGGCGAACGTCTGCGCTGAGGAAGGCCGGTACGAATTCATGCTCACCATTAACCCCCTGAGGGTAATTGGTGGCACGGGTTCGCCCGCTAACCCGATAGCCGTCTTCTAGCCCGGATGCAAAACTCAGGTGACCCCGTCGCCTGTCGAGTGCCCCTGGGCGGACTCCCGCGAGCCGCCTGGCGCGCACGAGACGCCGGATCTACCTTCCACCCACCTGCTGCAGGAGGAACGGCGAGTACGCCGGTGCGTCGAGGAGCCGGGTCATGTCGTCATCAAGTTTGCACAGGCTGATTGAAGCGCCGGACATTTCCATTGAAGTCGCATATTCGCCGATGAAAGCCCGGTGAACGCTGATCCCGCGGTCCTTCAGGATCTGCGATGCCTTTCCATAGAGGATGTACAGCTCCTCAGGAGCGGTTGCGCCGAGGGAGTTCACAAGTACGCCGACGGAATCGCCGGACGAGTACGGAAGGTCAGGAAGGATTCGGTCGAGCATCTGCCCTGCGATCTCGTCAGCGGTCAGAAGCGGGCCTACCTCTACGCCCGGCTCACCGTGAATCCCCATACCCAACTCCATCTGTCCAGCCTCCACGGTAAATCCCGGCTCGCCCGCCGCCGGGATTGTGGTCCCGGATAGAGCGACACCCATGCTTCGTGTGTTGAAGACTGCTGCTTCTGCCGCGGCATGGACGCCGTCGAGATCACGCCCCTCTTCAGCCGCTGCGCCAGCGATCTTGAACCCGAAGAAGATGCCGGCGACACCTCGCCTGCGCTCGATCTCCGCAACCGGAGCAGACGTCACATCGTCGCGGCCCAGTGTCGTCTTTACCGCAATTCCTTCCATATCAGCCATCTCAGACGCCATGTCAAAGTTCATCGTGTCGCCCGAGTAGTTCCCGTACAGATACAGCACGCCCGCTCCGCCGTCCACGGCCTTCGTCACCTCAAGCATCTCTTCAGCGGAGGGCGACGAGAAGACGTTGCCCACAGACACCCCAGTTGCCAGGCCGGGACCGACGTAGCCCATGAACAGCGGTAGGTGACCGGACCCTCCGCCGGTTGCGATGGCAACCTTGCCCTGGATCGGCGCATCGCCTCGAATGAGACCGCGCCCGGTGGCGTCGAATCGCTTCAGATGGCCGGGGAAGGCAGCCAGGATGCCGTCCACCGTCTGGTCTTCGACAAGTGATGGGTCGTTGATGATCTTGCGCATTGGCATGATGAGTTACCGCCTCGTATTGCGATCTGTTTTAGGATTGGCCAGGCACATCGGCTCAGGGGCCAAAACTCTATGGTCGGGGCGCAGACCTGTCAATTTGGTGGGATTCAGGAGCGGAGGCAGTGAACCATCTTCGTGCTGAGCTGGAGCGAAGGATCGAAGGCCAGTTACCTGGTAGGGGCGCCGCTTGCTGCGCCCGCAGCCCGGTAGGGCTGAATCGTGTGTTCCCTGAGCGCAATCGAAGGGTCTCTATGCGGCCGGGTTGTCCTGTCACGGTGGCGTGCAATGGAGTCCAGTCGTCTTGACGTGACTGGCACTCTGGGAGACGAGTGATCTTGACAGGGGAAGAGGCCAAGCGAGAGATCCTTCGACTGCGTTTCACTTCGCTCAGGACACATGGCCGTTCGCCGCGCACCGTCTGCCAATGGGGCGCAGGCGGGCACCCCAATCCGGGAGGGAGGAATTGTTACCCTCATACCCGCTTCGATGATGATGTCAACAGAGCCAACTACATCCTGAGCGAAGCCGAACGGCCCTTCGACAAGCTCAGGGTGGCATTCAGAATCTCCCGGTGAACTCACATGGACAGTGGAGTGGTTCGGGTAATGCTCAAAAGAGCGGGCTCAGTCCCATGACCAGTAAGATCCCTGCGACCCGCGAGCGGGTACCCCGCGGTCGGGATGACACGGATGTGCACTCATTGAGCGCATCGGGCGCAGCAAGCGGCGCCCCTACCAAAGAACGAACACCCCGCGCCGCTTCGCTCACTCAATCCTCACCGAAGTCGCCGTTCGCTGATAGATTTCTACCTCAAGCTGAAAATGAGGTGTCGCCGTGCCTGACGAACTGCCAGCAATAAAAAACATCATCGTGCCGCTCGACGGGTCCGACCTTTCGGAAACGGCACTTCCTATCGTTTCCGCGCTAGCCGCGGCCGCCGATGCTCATATTGACCTCGTGACCGTCGCTCTCACCAGCGAAGTCCCGCTCAAGTCGCAGATGGACTCGCTAACCCAGCAGGCGCTGCATCGTGCAGAAGCCGCGTTGCTGGCGAAACACCACAAAGTGGGCCGGAAAATTCTCGCTGGCGTACCGGCAGACGAGATCAGCGCCTACGCTGCCACTTCGAACGCAGACCTGATCGTGATGGCCACTCACGGCCGCTCCGGATTTCGCAGGCTGATTCTTGGCAGCGTTGCAGACAGGCTGATCTCGCAAAGTCACGTGCCGGTGATGCTTGTGAGAGCCTCTGGAGACGAACCGACCGGATCATCCTTAGCAGATGCGAAGATCGAGCAGATCATCCTGCCACTGGACGGCAGGGAGTCCACTCCGGCAGCCGTTCCGTTCGCACTGGTCCTGGCGAAGTTGTTTGGCGCCGGGACAATACTCCTTTACGTTGACGAAGGAGTGGACCCGGAGCCCGGCCAGCGACAGCTCCGGGCGTTCGCGGGGGTCTTCGGCGAGTTAGGCCTGAATGCCGAGACGAGGTCCGTTGACGGTGAGCCCGGCGAGGCGATAGCAGATGTCGCATCGCTAACCGAACACTCAATGGTCGTCATGAGCAGCCTCAGCGCCACCGGTGTTGCCAGGGGATCTCATCGCGGCAGCGTCGCCGACTACGTGGTCAAGAACTCCGAAGTTCCGGTGCTGATCGTTCCGCCAAGGGGCTACCTCGGAGCCGCCCTGGAGTAGGAAAACGGTCTCCCCAAATTGCAGTTTCCGGGAACACGCAACGACCCTGTTACCCGGTGAATCCCGTCCTGTCACCAACACTTCCAGTGCAGTCCGTTAGACGGCGGTGTGATTCGTCAAACCAACTGCACATTTCACCGATTCTTGCTGTGGGAGACACCGCGATGCCTGCTGCGAGTAACCGCGTCCCGTTCATGAGGAAGACACTTTCGCACCGCCCAGCCAGTGTGCCAAGACTAGTAGTGATGTCCATGCGTTGGGGCGGGCGGGGCTTCAATGCGACTGGCCGGGAGCCGCGTGATGAAGTCACCGCCTGCCCCACCGCATGGACTCACTCCAACTAATACCGATCATCACAGACGCGGTCCGGGCGTTGCCTGTCAGGCCACGGCTCTCTGGACGACCTGTGGCCGACCTCTGGGCGACCTCTGGGTTTGCGCCGTCTGTGAGTGCTTGAAAGGCGGTGGCCGGTGAGCAACGTGGTCTCTATCTCAGAAGCTATTGAGACGCAGGGACCACCTGCCGAGGTCGCAGTCCGAACACTGGCGGTGGACGCCGAGAAGCTCCTGCAGATGGTATCCAGCGTCGTGGTGGCGCCGAAACGCACGGTTCGCACAGCGCTGCTGGGACTCTTTGCACAGGGCCATGTGCTCCTCGAAGACCTGCCCGGCGTTGGCAAGACGCTCATCGGCAAGACCATAGCGCAGTCGATAGCCTGCGACTTCAAACGCATCCAGTTCACACCGGACCTGCTGCCATCGGACATAACAGGCACCACCGTGTTCGACATGCGCTCCTCGCAGTTCAACTTCGTCGCAGGCCCGATATTTGCCAACGTCGTTCTGGCGGACGAGATCAACCGCGCCGGACCTCGCACGCAGTCCTCGTTGCTGGAGGCGATGGCCGAGTTCCAGGTAAGCGTGGATGGCGAGGTCAAAAAGCTGCCTGACCCGTTCCTGGTGATCGCCACACAGAACTTTGCCGAGAGCCACGGCACGTTTCCGCTACCCGATTCGCAGAAGGACCGGTTTCTCGTCTCGATCGGCATCGGCCTGCCGAGCGCGCAGCACGAGGTGACGATTCTTGAGCGATCGGTTCACGGGATGCCCAAGGCATCGCCAGTATTGACCGCAGCCCGTGTAAGGGAGATGCAGGCGACCGTGATGGCGGTCGAGGTCTCCACACAGCTGCGCGAGTACATCGTGAATTTTGCACGGGCAACGCGGCAGCACCCGGCTGTGCGGACGGGGCTCAGCCCTCGGGGCAGCGCTGCTCTACAGCGGGCGGCGCAGTGTTGGGCGGCGTTTGAAGGCCGAGGATATGTGACACCTGGAGACGTGGCTGAGATCGGTGTGAGCGTCGTGGCGCACAGGCTGATGATGTCGGCAGGCAACGAAATTTCTGCCGAAGACGCCGTTGCCGAGGCGCTCGATTCGGTACCAGTACCGGCGTGATGGTTATCTCGCGGGCCGGACTTAAACGAGGCACGTCGTGATCACCAGACGAGGCGCTGGAATCATCACCGTCGCAGTCGCAGTGTTCTTTCTCGCGTCCACGACGCGCGTCGGCTGGGTTCATCTCGCAGACGCTGTTCTGTGGGGAGTTGTCATGTTTTCACTCGCAGTTCCGTGGCTCTCGATGCCAGGACTGCGGCTCGAGCGGACTCTCAGCAAACCGGTTCAGAACAAGCTCGGACCGTTCGAGGGCGACGAGATCCCGGTCGGCCTCAAGCTCCAGAATCGCTGGTGGCTCCCGCGCTTCCTTGTCGCCGTCTCATACCCGGTGACAGCGTCAGGCATCACGAACGAAGCTCGGAAAATCTTCTTCTGGACTTGGCCGAAGCGTACCGGTGAGGCGAACGGGCCGCTCAAGCTGGAACGACGCGGGCAGCACATTCTCGGCGAGGCCCTTGTCGAGATCACCGGTCCGTTCGGCATGTTCAGGCGTCGCAGGCGCATAGCCATGACACACGGCGTCCTGGCTTACCCGATGTGGAAGCCAATGCACAGGCTGGGGATCATGGAGACCCAGATCGGCGAAAACGAAGGTCGCCGAAAGTCCCGCACAGGCGTCGATGCCTCGGGCACACGGGCGTACGTCCCGGGCGATCCCTACCGGTCCATTCACTGGCGAAACTCGGCCCGCACCGGGCAGCTGACTGTACGTGAATTCGATAGCTGGAACGACCGCGCCATCGTGTTCGCCATCGACACCGTGAACGTGGCCGGGGAGAGCCCGGAGTCGTCGCTGGACTACGCAGCGCGGATTGCTGCCAGCTGCGCGAAGGTGATCGAGCAGGAGGGCGGCACAGTCTCCATTGCGACGGCGGCCGGTGACTCGCCTGAGTTCATGGCATGGCCCGGTGTGATTGAGCACCTTGCACGACTGGAACCCGAGGACCTGGCGTCCGGCTCATTGGCCAGACGAATCTCCAGCCTGCAGCCGGGACGACGGTTGATTGCGTTCTTGACTGCCGGAAGCGAGGCAGAGGCCGCTGCGGTAAGCGCAGCCGCAAAACGCGGAATAGCGTGCGCGGCGGTGATTTTCACTGACCGTGACCAGGCGGAAAGCGGCTCCAGCTCGACGTTCGTCTCCCTCCAGCAGTCAGGAGTGCCGGTCGTTCACTGCGTTCCGGGAGGGCTTGACCGGGCACTGGCCGAGATCGAGCGCGGCACGGGAATGGGTACCGGCGCTGTAACCACGAAAACGGCCCGCACTTCGCAAAGGACTGCGGCATGACATCAGCAGTACATCCCGTTTCACAGAGTGCAAAAAACCCGACCGGCCTCAGCAGCAACCGGACAGATTCCCCGACGCTCAAGTTCTACCGTCGGCTCTTCTCCGACAAGCCGGAGCGTTCGGTCCGTGTGCGCGTCGTAGCCCTGCTTGCCTCGCTGTGGGCCGCCGCAGCACTCGTACTCGTCGGCGCATCCTTCACCGTCCCGCTCATCGTCATGCCCATATTCGTCGTCGGCCACGTCGTGGCATATCGAGCCATCAACCGCCGCGTCCCAGCACTTCCCGTAATCATCGCCCTCGTCATCATCGTGGTCGGCGTTGCCATGCGCCACGAACTTGTGCTTGCGGTGCGTGGAGAGCGCATCCCGGTCGCCCACTTCCTGCTCATCGCAGGGGCCGCATCCGTCTTTGAGGCACGGACACGCGCCGGTCTCTACACCCAGCTGTTCTTTTCCGCCCTCATCATGTTCTTTGCCAGCGAGCTCGCCTTCGGCAACGAGTTCGCTGCGCTGCTTGGCGGATACCTGGCAATCATCGTCACGTTCCTGGCTCTCAGCCAGTACACAGACATCACCAGGGACGCCTCAGTCGCCCGGAGAGGGGGCGCGGTCGGAGCCGCCGTGTTCTGGGCAGGAGTCGCCGGACTGGTCGGATTGTCCACCCTTGTTGCCTTCTTACTGCTTCCATGGGACGCGTCACAGACCCCGGAGGCAGCGCGGTTTGCCATTCTGCCGGTCAACGGCGCAGATGAAGGAACCGAGCCGCCGATCTCGCCGGAAGAGGCCCGCCAGATGCTCGAGGAGGCTGCGCAACAGATGAACGGACAGGGTGGATTGACCGGAGGTGGGAACAACGGTTCCGGCGACTCGACAGGCCAGAACAACCTGTTTAACGGCACCAACACAATTACCGGCAACACCTCAGCGGGGCAGGGCGGCGCTATCGCCCCACGGCCCAGGGGCACATCTCTTGCGGCGCCCGATCTAAATCCAGGCACAGTCGCCTACATTCGGAGTCCTGTCGCCAGTTACTGGCGAGGCGCAGTCTACGATTCGTTCGATGCACCGGAGGCCGGTGGCGAGGGAGACTGGCTGACGACACTGTCAAACAGGCAACGCCTCGGTTCGCTCTTCGGCCGTCCGGACCCTGAAGGCGATGACGACCGCTATCTGCAGACATTCTTCATGCAGCAGGGCCTGGGATCGGAGTTCATAACCGGGTACGAACCGCTCTCGATAGCGATTCCGCGTGACAGCCGCGGGCTGCCGAGAGCGTCGGAGGGCGCCACTTACCAGGTTGTATCAGGCCGGCCGGCGATCACTCCGGAGGATCTGCGCGAGGATAGCGGTGGCTGGGCGGCGAGGGAGTTTGGAACGCTTCCACCGGGCTACGACGACATCTACACGCTGGCGCGGGGTCTGACGGTAGACGCCGAGACAGACTTCGACCGCGCCGCGACAATCGCTGCTTATCTGAACGAACTTGAGTACGACCCGGAATCAACATCGCCGCTGGAGTCGAGCGCGGAGCTGACTGAGTTCGTATTCGGCGAACGGCCCGGTTCTGCGATCGACTTCGCAACGGCACAGGCCCTGATGTCCCGGGCGGTCGGCCTTCAGTCCCGCGTTGCGACAGGCTTCCTGCCCGGCAGGTTCAACCCCTACTCCGGAGCGGCGGAGATCAAGGACACCGACCTGCACGCCTGGGCCGAGGTGCTGTTCAGCGAGGCCGGATGGGTACCGTTTGACGCATCATCAAGGCCCGACCTGCCGAGTCCATCTTCACTGGAGACACCACCGCCGTCCGGGTTAAGCTCGCTGCTCGATCGCAGGCTCGGTGACAACCTGGCTTCTGCGCTTAGCAACTCGCCACGTGGCCTTGGTGTGCTGTTCGAATGGCTGCTGAAGACCGGCCCTCTCTTCGGTGTTTCGATAATGCTGCTCACTGCGATAGCCGGATTCGCCTACTGGTGGTACTGGGTGCGGCGCCGAAAGGTCGACTCAGACGAAGAGATCGAGTGGCTGAGATACTCGGCGCTCTCAGGAGCTGACCGGGCAGAGCGAGTCCGCGTGCTGCGGTCGTTCTCGAAGCTGGAGCGCCGTATCGCGAAGGCAGGGTTCCGGCGCAGGCGCGAGACCGAGCCAATCAGCCTGTATGCACAACGCGCCGCAATGTACATGACGCAGGGCGCAGACGGGATCCTGGCCGCTGCAGAGGTGACCGAGCAGGCCGCTTACGCGCCGGGCTGGTTGACCGGCAAAACGGCTGATTCTGCAGAGCATGAAATGAAGTCGCTTAACTTCCGCCTGGCCACGGCAAGTTAGAGCCCGGACGGTCAATCACGATTCCTCGGCACTGATCTGCGGTTCTTCCGGCGAGACCGACAGATCATGCTGGTCGCGTCTCGCCTGTGAACCGTAGAACCTGCGGCGAAGATGGAGTTGCCATCACCGGCCAAATCCCTGCCTGTTGCGGCAGCGAATACCGAGGGCGTGACACGACCTAAACAACTTCGAATCGGTATTTACTCCACTGTTTACACCGAAGAGTGAATCTATAAGCTTCTACTGCTTTTGAACCAACCCAACCGGAATCACTACGTATTGCCGCGCCTGTTCGACCCGGGAGAGTGGTGGAACTGGAGAGAAAATTGAACCGTGGCTACATCCAGGAATTTGATTCCTGGCCGGATCCGGTGCTGCTCGTCGACTCAGACGGCTATGTCCGGCACGCAAACGGGTCGGCTTGTGCTGAATTTGGATACTCTCTGACCCAGTTCACAGGGGTGCCCCTGCAGTCCCTTGCTCCCCGGAACCTGGCGGAGCGGCGTCTTTGGGTAACGGCGATGCACACGGGTGATGAGCCGGATGCAAACCAGGTACCCGGCTTCGAGGTTACCTGCGTCCGGAAGAATGGCGAGCCGTTCAGAGCCTTTGTGACGTTCGCGAGTGCCCCACGCCATGGTGAAGCCTGGACCTGGGTGATGTTCGACGTGGAAAACGTCGGCGCTCCGGCTCTTGAGAATCCCGCGTGGCAGAAAGTGAACGATACTCAACTCGTACTGAAACGGTCACTGTCGTCTCCTGTACCTGCCGGATCGGGCTCGTTGAGCGAGCTGGTCCAGGCTATATCGGCATTTGATTCCATATTCCAGAACGTTTCGGATGAACTGGCGAAGACGGTCGGATATGACACATGCAACGTAGTTATGGTTGACCAGGAATCTGGTTACAACTCCGTCTGCCATGTCAATCTTGGGCCGAAAGCACCTTCGCCCGTCCGACATATGGGCTCGCGCTATCCAATTAACGGCACAATTGTTGAAGATGTGCTTGTGAACCGATCGGCAATGCTCTTAACCGCGTCATCCGGCGAGTTGATCAGAAGCCGATATCCCGGCTCGGTACCGGAGGCCGCAAAGATAGAATATCTATCAAATATTGCTATTCCAGTTGTCTCTGGAGAGCAGATCCCCTGCGTCATCTTCATCAAGTCAACCGAGCCCGACGCATACTCATCTGACGACGTCGAATTCGTCACTGAATTAGTCCGGTCACTGTGAGGCATTGCCAACACAGGCGGTGAGCGACTGATCGCAGTTAGATACCCACACGCGTCTTGCCGCGAACGTCGGGGTTGATGAAGTTCTCCGGCTCTCCACCGTTGACCACACGCACAACTTCCTGGGCCGTGCGAGTCTCGAGCTCAAGCGTCGAGGCCTGCGAGAAGAAGGCGGTGTGCGGCGTGATGATCACATTTTCCTGCTGGAGCAACGGGTGGTCGTCCGCAGGCGGCGCAGGTTCCATCACATCCAGTCCGGCACCTGCAAGATGACCTGAGGCCAGCGCGTCTGCCAGCGCAAACTCATCAATCAGGCCGCCCCGGGCCGGGTTCACAATGATCGCACCCTGCTTCATCGACGCCATCTCGTCCTTGCCAATCATGCCGCGCGTCTGGACCGTAAGCGGCACATGGATGCTGATGAAGTCCGACTCTGCCAGTACCTCGCCAAGAGTAACGCTCTTCGCGGCGCCAACGTCCTGTCCCGGCTGCAGCATCGGGTCGTACGTCAGCACGTTCATGCCGAGCGCACCGGCCTTCGAACCAACGGACCGGCCAATGCGTCCATAGCCAATAACGCCAAACGTCGCTCCATTCATCCGCTTCATCGGTCGGTCCAGCGCAACACTGCTCCAACCGCCGGACTTCACAGCCGCGCTGTGCGGAACCAGCCGCCGGTTCAGGGCCATGACCATGCCGAAAGTGTGTTCCGTGACCTCGTCGATGCAGTAGTCAGGCACGTTCGTGACGACGATGCCGAGCTCTGTGCAGACCGGGATGTTCACGTTGTCGACACCTATGCCGTAGCGGGCGGCGATCAGGCATTTTGGGGCGGACCGCAGCACCTTCTCGGTAACCTGCGCAAAGCAGAACATGATGGCGTCGACGTCCGCCGCAAGCCCGGCCAGCGTCGCTTCTTCACCGTCAGGAGCAACAACCAGTTCGAACCTGGCATCCTCAAGCACCTTGCGCTCAGGGTCGAGGCTAGGCCAGACATAGTCGGTAATCAGCACTTTCCTGTTCATGATGCCGGATGATAGCTGTTGTCAGGGGAAGCCGCACGACCCGTCACATTTCACGGAGCCAGCATCACCCTCTGGGCTGACGTTCCTTCCTCTTTGCCCTGCCACTCCGCAAGCTCGAACGCCTCGTTGATCTTCTCGAGTGGCATCACATGGGACGCCACGTCGGTCAGCGGATACCTGTCCTTCGTGCGGACGAGGAACTGCAATGCAGATTCGATGATCCACGGGTTGTAATGCACAGTGCCCAACCACTGGACCTGATTGGTGATCACCTTCGAGGCCGGCATCGTGATCGAACCGCCGCCGATGTTGCCGATATCGATGTACCTGCCATTCGTCCGAACCATCTCAATACCTTCGAGAGTCGCCGCTGCAATTCCGACAACCTCCACAACAACATCGGCGCCAATACCACCGGTCAGCTCCTTCACTCGCTCGACGCGCGAATCAGGCGTTGGGTAGTCACGCATTGAGATCACGTCTGTGGCACCGCATCGTCTGGCCATCTCCAAGCGACCTGGCTGGCCGTCGATCACTATCACCTGCGAAGCGCCCATGTCGTGCGCCACTGCGGTGGCGTACACACCCAACCCGCCGGCGCCCTGGATCACCACGGTGTCTCCAAAGTGGTCCCGGCCTCGCTCAAGCCCAAACAGGACCTGCGACAGTGCACAGTTGACCGGCGGGACCGCCGAGTCCGGCAGCTCTTCCGGCACCCTGTAGACGTAGTGGCCGGGCCGCAGGTAGAAGTACTGTGCCATGCCGCCGTCACAGTACGGGTACTCGTCTAGCCCGACCGAGTTCCGTCGCTGCCGGTACGCACACGCATGGTGCTCACCCCGAGTGCAGTGGTAGCAGCGGTTGCATGGGAAGAAGAATGGGAACGCAACCCGGTCGCCCTCTTTAAGCGGCCGCCTGAGTGAATCGGCCGTGATCCCTTCACCAAGAGAGTGGACAACTCCTGTGAACTCGTGGCCCAGCACGCGCGGTTTGGGCGCAGGCTTCGTATCGCCGTCGCCGCGCCACATGTGCAGTTCCGAACCACAGATCATCGCCCCTGTGTTCTTCAACAGGATTCCGCCCGGCTCCACCTCCGGTGTCGGGTACTCCCTCAACTCGAACGGCTGACCGGACTCGGTGAATACTGAGACAAGACCGTTGGGCATTTCAGGACCTTCCTGGCTGGGAATTGCGTCTCACACGATGGTGCGGCAGCGCGAATCTACTGCGGCAGGCCATTCGTGACAAGGGAATGACCGTCAGAAATGAGATTCTTATCACGTCGACAGTCACATCTTCGGATTCGGAGCTAGGATCTGCGGACCAATCGCCGATTGCTCTATGATTAGCGCGCTATTGACAGATCAGGTTCACTACCGACACCCGTTCCCCGCTATCTCAATCAAAATTCAGCACCCGAAAAGCCACCCACAAGGACCAAGGATATGCCGTTCAAAGTCGCCGTAATGCCGAGCAAGCACCACCGCACCGACCTCTTCAGGGACGCCGGTATGGATGTGATCGAAGGCCCTTCATCGACCACCGAAGAGATGATCGAACTGCTCAAGGACGCAGACGGCGCTCTGATCAGCACGCTTCCCCTCACGACTCGGGAAGTCCTTGAGGCGAGCCCGAAGCTGAAGGTTGTGAGCAGGCTCGGCGTTGGCGTCGACTCGATAGACATCGATGCCGCAACCGAGCTCGGCGTGCTCGTCTGCAACGTCCCCGGCGTCAACACAACTGAAGTCGCCGATCACGCGGTGGCCATGCTGCTGGCGCTGACAAGGCGGCTGTACGACACGATCAAGACGACTAGGGCGGGGCAGTGGAGCGAGAATCCGAGGCTTACCGGCGAGTACCAGGAGACGGTGCGGCGCATCGCAGGCCACACAGTCGGCATCATCGGCTTTGGCAACATCGGCAAAGCCTTCGCAACTCGCATCCGGGGCTTTGGACCGGAGAAGATCCTGGCCGCAGATCCGTATGTGTCGCAGACCACCGCAGACCTCTACGGCGTGCAGATGGTAGACCTCGACACTCTTCTACGGGAGTCGGACTACATGACGGTGCACACCTCGGCGACCGCAGAGACCTTCCACATCATCGACGCAGACGCGTTCTCGAAGATGAAGCCGACCGCGCTGATCGTGAACTGCGCCCGCGGACCGCTGATCGACGAGACGGCGCTGCAGGTTGCTCTCAAGAGCGGTCAGATCGAGGCGGCGGCGCTGGACGTGACGGAGACGGAGCCGGTTGACGCTGAGAGCCCGCTTCTACAGATCCCGAACCTGATATTGACTCCACACGTTGCGGGCTACTCGCCAAAGTTCCTGGAGGAGTGCCCGATACTGCAGGCCGGATCGGTAATCAACGTGCTGACAGGCACGAAGCCGAACGGGCTCGCCAATCCCGAGGTAATCAAGACGATAGCGGTGATGCGCGCCTCAGGAAACGCAGGCCGCTGGGAAGGCGTCCCAGACTTCTCAACAGCACTACAGGTCTAGCTTTTTTTTCTTCGTTTTTTCTTCGCCCGACTTATGTGGTGACTATTGGATTAACTGGTGATGGCGGAAGTCGGTTTCTCCCTCCCTGACAGGGAGGGAGTTAGAGGGTGGGTTGTCGTGATGTCATCTCGACCGCAGCGGAGAGATCTTACCGTTAGGTAAAGTCACCGAGAGATTCTGAATCAAGTTCAGAACGACAAATCGTGGTTGCTGCGCCCGGTGATGGCTCTGCCATCACGACAACCCACCTTCGTCCCGAAACAGCGTGAGGGACCCGGGGCGGATGAGGCAAACCACCAAAACCGCTCTCTCAATAGCGAAAACCATTGCGGTAGCACCGGTTCATGCGGCGCACAAGCCAACTGACCGTGCATGCCACACCTCATCCAGGTCCCTCACGCTGTTTCGGGACGAAGTTGACTGCGCTAGCCCTCTCACCAGGTCCTTCGCTCTAGCTCAGGACGATGAGGTAAGGCTGCTCGCGACCAGCGGGCTCGCGTCGGGAGCGAGCAAGCCCAAATTCCTCATTTAAGTAAACTCTAAAATATTAGTGACTATCCGAAAAACGAGTGGTGTCACGCCCATACGAAACTGCCACAACTCCCGATCAGACGCTCGACTCAAATGGAAAACGCACCACTGGTGTTCAGCTCTTTACCCGCATCGCTCTGCCGATCTCGCGGTCCGCGTCACGCTTCTTGATCGTCTCTCGTTGGTCCACCTGTCGCTTGCCTTTGCCCAGGCCAATGAGCACCTTCGCCCTCCGACCCTTGATGTAGACCTTCAGCGGCACCATAGTCAGGCGCGCCTTCCCCATCTCACGCTCAATGTGGGCGATCTCCTTCTTCTTCAGCAGAAGTTTTCGTGACCGCGTCGTCTCATGCTGGCCGAACGGACCCGCCGCCGGGTACTGAGCGATATGCGCGTTGTGCAGCCACGCCTCGCCATTGCGCACCTGCACATAGCCCTCAGCGATCGTGATGTGACGGGCGCGCACCGACTTGATCTCGGAGCCGGTGAGGACAATCCCCGCCTCGAACGTCTCGAGAATCGCGTAGTTGAACCGGGCGCGCCGGTTCGTGGCTATGGTTGTGTCAGTGGTTTTTTCGGCCATAGCTGACAAGTGTAAGGCGAATAGGCCGAAGGTGAGCAGTGTGGAGACTCTAAGCGTTCGGTATCACTGGAATCAGATCTGTGATCAAGAATGGCTACACCGATGGCTGGACCGGTCAACCCATCGAAGAACTTCGTATCGATAATGTAGTATCACCCCCCGCGCTAATCGCGATGTCCATTCCCGGAGGAAACGATTCTTGGCTCCAAGAAAGAAGAGGCCCGATAGGCCAAACCTGGTGTTCATCCTCCCGGACAGGATGCGGCAGGACACGATGGCCTGCTACGGCAACAACTGGATCCAGTCGCCACACCTCAACCGGCTTGCTGAGCAGAGTTTCGTGTTCGATCACGCCTATGTCACTCAGCCGGTATGCGCACCCGCTCGTGCTTCGCTCTTGACCGGCCTGTACCCACCTTCCGCAGGCATGCCCCGGAACCGGCTAGTAATGCCGCCCGACGTGCAGACGGTGGCCCAGATGGTGGGTGACGACCACGTGACCGGGTACATCGGCAAGTGGCACCTGGGCGACGAGATTGTCAAGCAACGGGGCTTCGATCACTGGGTCAGCAGCAATGACTTCTGGTGGCCCGAATACACGGACTCGGAGAACCAGGAGCGGTTCTCGGACTACCACCAACACGTTGTCGAATCCGGCTATGAGCCGGAGCAGGAGCATCCGGGGGGCCGCACATTCTCACAGGCCCAGCGAGCTTCGCTCCCGCCACAGGAGCAGATGGCGTCTTTCCTGGCGAACCGGGCTGCCGACTTCATTGAGGCCAACGCCGAAAATCCGTTCGTTTTGTATGTCAGCACCATCGAACCCCATCCGCCGTTTTCAGGGCCCTACAACGGGATGTATGACCCGGCGACGCTCCCCGTGGACGAAACGTTCATGCAACCACCGGAAGACAGTTCTCTGTTCAACCGCCTGCGGGCCGAGCTGTTCGCTGACTGTGTGCGTGATGGCATATCGACCAGTACTGAGGCGGGCTGGCGGGAGCTCCGCGCTAACTACTTCGGGAACGTGAAACTGGTCGACGACATGGTTGGCACGATCCTTGGTGCACTATCGAGTAACGGTCTGGACGACTCGACAATCGTCGTATTCACCAGCGAGCACGGTGACATGATCGGCACCCATGGCATGCTCGAAATGCGGACGCCATACGAAGAGGCGGCCAAGGTTCCTCTCCTGGTACGCGTGCCCTGGTTGTCCGAAGGGGGGTTATCCGAAGGGGCGCAGCGCGTTGGGGGGAACTTCAGCCAGATAGATATACTGCCCACGCTACTTGAGCTTCTCGGTCAACCTGTGGGGGATCATCTCCAGGGTGAAAGCCGTGCAGCGGTACTTGAAGGTGCTGAGACCCTGGCAAATAACGATGTATTCATCCAGCACAACGGCGTCGGAGATCGCGACCTAACGGATGAATGCGATGCCTGGAGCATGCCGCAAGAACGCGTCGCTGACCTGAACTTCATGAATACTCTGCCCTGGAGGTCCGTGGTGACGGCAGACCGGTGGAAACTGACGCTCTGTGCCGGTGACCAGGGTGAACTCTATGACCTTAATTCAGATCCAAACGAAACGGCGAATCTCTTCGATGATCCAGCACAACGTGATCGCATCCGGACCATGGCAGCCCGGCTGCACCTCTGGCAGGCCGAAAACGGCGACACGGCACCGCTGCCCGACGTTTGAAACCTGCCGTGTTCTTCAAAATGAGTTCAGATACACAAAATGGGAAAAAAACCGACTTCCGGCACAAGTGGCCAATCTCTGAGTCACCATTTAAGTCGGCCGAAGAAAAAAACTAACGTGCCGCTGCTGCGGCTTCGGTTCTTCCTGTCTGAAAGTTCAGCTGCTTTATTGCCGCCGTCATCTGCACATCGTCCGTTAGCGTCAGCTGCGAGTTGGCCGGGAACTCCACCGTCACATCAGGCTCCAGGCCAATTCCCTGGATCAACCGGCCGTTCGGCGTGTACCAGCGTCCGATGATCAGGCTCAGTGCGCCGCCGTTCGATAGCTGCCGCATCAGGCCGACAGAGCCCTTTCCGAACGTCGTAGTGCCGATGATCCGTGCGCGGCCGTGGTCCTGTAGCGCACCCGCAAGCACCTCGGACCCGCTTGCTGAAAACCCGTCAACGAGCACAACCAGCGGTATTTCCTGGAACTTTCCGCCGTCCCGGACCGGCCAATCGTCACGCTTACCTGCCGCGTCGATCTCGTACGTGACCAGACCGTCTTCCAGGAACTCCGATGCCACGTTAACTGTGGCGGTCAGTAGCCCGCCAGGGTTTCCCCGCAGGTCGATCACGATTCCCGGCGCGCCCTGGTCAAGCAGACTCTCGACACCTTCTCGCACCTCGTCAGCCGTCTCGGCAGTGAACTGGTTGATCTTCACGACCCCGTACGGTCCGTCCTCAGGATTGAGCATGCGCACGCGAACGCTCGGTTGATCGATCGTGGCTCGGACGATAGAGATATCGACAGGAATGGCGCTGCCAACGTGTTCAACGGTCAGCACAACCGCCGTGCCGCGCTGCCCGCGGATCTTGTTCACAGCCTCGATCACGCTCCACCCGTGGGCATCTTCGCCGTCAACGGCAAGGATCTTGTCACCCGGCCGGATTCCGGCCATCTCCGCAGGGCTGTTCTCAAGAGGAGCGGTGATAATGACCGTCGAGCGGTCAGGCGCCATCTCAACCGATGCACCGATGCCCTCAAAATTTCCCTGGAAACTCTGGCGCTCGATCTCAAAGATGTCTGGCGCAACATAGAACGTGTGGCGATCACCCAGCTCCGCGAGCATCGCCCGCACAGCAGCCTCGGAGAACGCCTCCGGGTCGATAAGACCGCCGTCGACATACTCCTGCCGCAGGAGCCGGTACGCCTCCCAGATGATCGACAGCTCTTCCGGCACAACGTCGGGACGGGCTGCGGCAGGGAGCGGCGTCGGCGTGGCGATCGTGCCGTCTTCGAGCACAATCGGCGCCTGGTTCTGGGCCACCGGCTCTGCGTCTGATCCGCAAGCGACCGCCGCCACTGCCGTGAGGCCGATGACGACCGTTAGCACCTGGCGGCTGACGAATGCGCCCGGCGACCGCCAGGGTATCTGCCAGCGTGACTGGCCTTCAGTTCGGAACAGCATGCGCTCTCACATTATGTCGCACTGGGCGTGATTGATATGAAACTCGAGCCTGTCGGCGCTTCGGACGCCGCCGGCAGGCGGACTCGACGTTTCAGCCTAGACTAGCACCGGACCTCGGCTCGATAGCCCGTGCTGACCGTCACTTGATTCAGGTACGAGCATAGACCCCGCACCGATGTATTGGAGTGGACCTGACTGTTGAGGGGTGCGAGTCTCATGGACCACTTCCGAGATGCGAACTGCATTTCGCTTCTGCCTGCTTTACATAACGCTTATAGTGCGAACCAGTTTCAAACTGAAAACCGCACTGCCCCACAGGTTGAGCGGAGAGGCGATGGAGCGCGTTGGCTCGCCTTAGAGGTGTTGCGGACGTTTCTTGCGGTGGCCTGCCGCACTATCTGGTAGGGGCGCCGCTTGCTGCGCCCGGTGATGGCGGAGCCGTAAGGTCCGTACAATCCTGAGTTCGTCGAAGGGTGTCGTTCCGGGTCCTGTCCTGAGAGAAACTGAACGAAAACTGTGTTGCGGACACCAGTTCGGCCCACCAACTGCCAGTTTTCTGCCGGGTCAAGCAGGGAGTGAAGTAGCATTCCAGCTGGCATGTTTCTTTCTTCGCCCGGCGCAGACGGTGCGAGGTGATTAGCCACCCCTGTGTCTCACCACTGGCGGAAGCCGGTTTTTCTTCGCTCGATTCACATGGTCACAACTTTCCAGCCGGCACCGCTCGCAGAATACGAACAGTTCCTCTCGGAGCTGTTCGGCTATTCCGGCCTCAGGCCTGCGCAGGAACGCGTCCTCTCGACGCTTGAGCACAGCGACGTCTTTGCAGTCTCGCCAACCGGCAGCGGCAAAAGCATGTCCTACGTCCTCCCTGCCATCAGGTCGGGCAAGGTTCTCGTGGTCTCTCCGCACATCGCCCTCATGCAGGACCAGGTCGAGAGCCTCCAGGCCAACGGAGTCGAGGCCGCATTCATCAATTCGACGCTGACCAACAGCCAGAAGCGTGATACGTATCTTCGCTTTCGAAGCGGCGAGACCCGCCTGCTCTACACATCTCCCGAGTCTCTTGCCAATCGCCGCTTCGTCACGGGTCTGGCAGGCATCGGCCTGAACCTGCTGGCTATCGATGAAGCGCACTGCGTTTCTGAATGGGGCCACACGTTCCGGCCCGAGTATCTGCGGCTTAAAGAGGTCAGAGAGGCGCTCGGCTCACCGAGGACGCTCGCTCTCACTGCCACGGCGACTGAGCGCGCCCGGGAAGACATCATTCGCAGGTTGGCGCTCGATGGAGCCGAGCAGCTGGTCAACTCGGTCGCCAGGGACAATCTGCGTTTCTCCGTGCAGCAGGCTATGTCTAACGACAATAAGCGAGAGGCGCTGGTCCAGTACGTCACCCCACGGAAAGGAGTGAGCGGCATCGTGTACGTCGGCTCCCGCGCACGATCGGAGGAGCTTGCAGAGCTGCTCTCCGATAGCGGCGTTAAGTCGATGGCGTACCACGCCGGGCTTGGCGCAGTCGTGCGGCGAGACACGCAGCGGGCGTTCATGACGGACAGGATCGACGTGATTGTCGCAACGAGCGCCTTTGGACTAGGAGTGGACAAGCCGGATATCCGCTTCGTGGTGCATTTCGATATGCCGGGACGGCTTGAGGCGTACTACCAGGAGGCCGGTCGCGCCGGTCGGGACGGTGAGCCTGCGGAGTGCGAACTGATCTACACCCGCTGGTCCCGAAAGGCGCCCGAGTACTTCATCGACCTGGATCACCCCGATGACGACCAGGTGCGCGGTGTCTGGCATGAGTTGTTGAGACGTGCGGACGCTGGCTCTGAGTCGGGCTACGAGCAGCAGGAGCGAGGGTCCGATGGCAGGTCCGATGCTCGGCAGGACGGCCGGGTTATGGCCCTTGGCGCACTGCAGGAGTCCGGGCTGCTTGCGGACGACGGCGTGACGTTACTTTCGCACGATCCGGCGGCGCAGATTCAGACCGGCAAGATAACTCACCACATGCACTACGATCTGGAGATGCTCGGCAACATGGTGGAGTTTGCGACCACCTCGGAGTGCCGCCAGAAGGTCGTGCTGAGGTATTTTGGCGAGGTAGCCGATCAGGCCTGCGGAAACTGCGACAACTGCCAATCGGCGAGCTGGGAAAAGCTGGGCGAAAGGAACGGGACCGGTCGTGGGCAGAGGGCGGCCGGGAAGAGGTCGCAGCCAGAGCCGATCGGCAGCCATGACCCGGACCGACCGATTTTCGACGAACTGCGTGCATGGCGGAGAGGTCGAGCGGACGCCGACAGCGTCCCGGCTTTCGTAGTGTTCGCTGACCGTGTACTGATCGAGATGGCCCGCAAGCGGCCGGTAACCACGATTCAGCTGTCGAACATCTCCGGCGTGGGCTCGGTCAAGCGCCAGCGCTACGGCAACGAGGTCCTGCAAGTGATCAAAGAGTTCTTGCAGAGGTAAGCGAGGAGATTCGGGGGTGGGTTGTCTATTACGCCACCCTGAGCCTGTCGAAGGGTGTCATCCCGAGTTCGTCGACCGACGAGGGATCTTACCGTCCATCAGACTGACTCTTTCCTCTCAAGCGCTCACCTGACCAATGCACCGTCCATGTCAGAACACCGGGAGAGGCCGAATTGTTTCGTCGGAATGACAGAAAGCCGAAACGACCCTCACCCTAACCCTCTCCCGTAAGCGGGAGAGGGGAATGCCGTTGATCTGGACAACGTCGTGAGCCCGCTGAAAGGCGTCGTCTCAACCGCAGCGGAGAGATCTTACCGTTGAGTGAGATCACCGAGAGATTCTGAATCAAGTTCAGAAGGACCAATACGGACAACCCGCTTCACGCCCTTACCCGCTCGAAGCTGCCTCTGCTGCCCTGCGCTTCTTCGCCTTGGGCATCTTTACCTTCGGCTTCTTAACCTTTGGCGTCTCGGACTTCGCCTTCTTGGACTCTTTCTTTTGACGGTTCGCGCCTTTAGCCATCAAGTTCCCCTCTCTGAGTGCAGTAACTCAAGCAGACAACAGCAAAATATCTGTGCCTGAAGTCTACGCCATCACCAAATCCTGCCATGCGACCAATCGCTTCACTCTGGTTTCCGCACCACCGTATCTCATATCCTGCCATTCGGGTGCCATTCACCTGCTCGCCCGATGGCTACAGCTCCATCGCCCCCGGCATGCCCGGAGCCAGCGGCTCAGAATCAGCAGGCACTCCGCCGGACAGGAGGCCGCCGTCAACCGTGATGGTCTGCCCGTTCACGTAGTCTCCCAGGTCCGACGCCAGGAAGACGCACGCTCCTGCAATGTCTCGGGGAACGCCTCCCCTGCGATTAGGGATGAAATCCATCGCATTGTCTGCGTAACCGGCGCCACCACGACGGTGCTCATCCGCTTCGCTCAAGACCCTGCTATCGATGTATCCCGGTGCGACGCAATTCGCCGCTATCCCTGTGCCCGCCAGGTCCTGGGCCATCGACATCACCATCCGGTTCAGCCCCGCCTTGACGATGCCGTAAACGCCGTCCTGGGGCCATGCCCGGAAGCTGTGAACGCTGCTGATGTTGATTATCGTGCCGCCGTGCCCGGCGGCAATCATGCGCTTCGCAGCGCCCTGGGCGCAGAACAGGTAACCCTTCAGGGCGTGGCCCACCAGCCGATCCCACAGCTCCTCGGTGATCTCCATGAAGTGCTGATCCAGCGACGCAACCGCATTGTTTACAAGTATGTCGATGCGGCCGTGACTCGATACAAACTCGTCCAGCATTCGCTCACGATCGCCAGAAATCCCAATATCGGCCTGATGCCACGACGCCTTCCTGCCGAGCGCTTCGACTGCTGCGATGGTCTTATCGGCCTGCTCGTCGCGTACGACGTCGTTGATGCCGACGTCAGCGCCATGCTCGGCGAACAGGGTGGCGATACCGGCGCCGATTCCGCGTCGTGAGCCGGTAACCAGGGCTTTCTTGCCTTCGAGAAGTTTTGTCATATCTCTTAACACCCTCTTTCTAGCGCGGGGATGGTCGTTTTGAACGACTCAGCGGTCTGCGGAACGGTGTATCGGCCTGAAAGCGAAGAAGGTCGGCTCGGGGCGGGTTTGTGGGTCGTCTGAGGTGATTGCGCTGCCGGGTCGCTGCCACCGTCGCCTTCGGGCAGTGACGAGCCGCTGCTCCGCGCCACTTCAATCGACGATGTATCCGTTCACCTGGCATGGTTTCGGAATCTTACCGCACGCCATCATCGATCCGCCGAAACGTGCCCGAACGATCGAATCGAACCTGTATCAGCCTGCCACCGGCCACGGTGCATCTCGAATGAACCGGACCCTGATGCCCGAACTCGACCGGGCGTGTCAGCAGGTGGAGACTGTGGGACCTTAGCGTCTATTCGGCAGCGGCTTGCAAATCGGTCAGCTCTGAACCCATCAACTTCCAGCTATTCTCTTTCCATTCCCAGACCTGTTTCTGAGAATGGCTGAGCAATCGGACTATCTTCAACTGCTTGAGTGCAACCGGAACAACTGATGAGCATTGAACGTTCGAGATGAGTCGGAACCTGTAGCCAGATTTCATCAGTTCACGGAAGTCCAGGTCTGGCTGGATCGACAGTTCCTGGCCCGGATACACAGGGCCGTTGACCCTGGTAGTCCAGCTCAGTGACCTGCGGGGTTTCAGGTGATTGGTTGCGATCACGTCCAGTGTGATGAGCGTGTTCTGCGCGGGCACACCGCCCCAGTTGCGAAGGACCACTCTCATGCGCGAATAGACCGTCTTCTCGATTATGGCCGGGCCTTCAAGCGAGAAGATGGCGAACAGCGGTCTATTGCGTGCCGTGAACTGCCAGATTGCGGCGGCAGTAGCGGCCATCGACACCAGCAGCAAAAAGATATTGAGGAACAAGGTCTGCTCCGTAGGCGAACTGTGTGCAGCGATCTTTTAATAGTGTGAAGCGTGACGGACCGCAATACGCCGGTGGAACGCGGAAGACCCGGTGAGTGCTGGTCACACAGGTCACCCGGCCGGGCCGCGACTCAGGGAATCACCGCTATGCGGGTCTCTTGCCATCTGGTCATCGTTCGCTCAGGAGGCTGGTACTCCCGGCATGGCGACGGCCTGTCCGCGCACGTTTTGCACGAAATGCCGAGACCATGCCTGAGACCACGATCTAAACCGGCATCTGCCTGCCGGTTATCTTGCGGCCGATCTGTGCCGTCTCCTCGCCGCCGCCAGAGATGACGCGGACGCCCCAGTCGAGCAGGAACTCAAGGCATCCGACCCGCTATTCGAAGCTGAGGTGCTCGGCAATCCGTTGCCAGCCGTTCTGACCGTATGTGAAAACGACCATCGTCACTCCGGCATGCCTGACTTCACCGCCGTCCCGTTCCCTGGACACCTGTGAGAACGGCCCAAACGCAATGCCGGTGCTACCCGTGACCCGATACTCGAACTGGCTATCCCATCGCCACCACTCGAACCTTTCACATAGCTCCCGGTACCGTTCTTTCACTGCGGCCTTGCCGGAACTCACATTGGTTGAGCTGCGAACGTAAACGACGTCCTCCGCAAGGTCGGAGTAGTAGTCGTCCATCCGCCTTTCGTTGTAGTGCCGGACCTGTCGCTCGAAATGAGACCTGAGGCCGGTTATGTCTGGAGTTTCTGTCGTCATTTCGAATTCCATCGTCCCTCTGGTGCCGGAACTTTTGACCCTCATAGCCTGACCGAAGGTCGAAAACGTCGCACGCGATCTAAACCGGCATCTGCCTGCCGGTTATCCTGCGGCCGATCTGTGCCGTCTCCTCGCCGCCGCCGGAGATGACGCGGACGCCCCAGTCCAGCAGGAACTGCACGTTCTCCTCACGAGACTTTGTCGGGTCGTTCCACGAGCTCAGGAAGAACAGGCCGGCATCGTCGCACGCCTTCTTGATCGTGTTGCGGGCATGCTCCATCTCCGCAGGGTAAGGCGGGTCGTGAGCGTCCTCGTAGCCGTAAGACATGCCCATATCGCCCGGCCCCCACTCCGCAAAGGCCAGCCCCGGCACCTTTGCGATGAACTCGGCGTTGGCGACAGACTCCCGGCTCTCCATCTTCAGGCCGATCAGCAACTCGCCCTTCGGATTCAGCGGCCACGGGTCGGCAATCTTCGTGTACTCGGGGCCAGAAACGCCCCAGATCTCAGCAGGAAATCCCTGTCCGCCTGCTCCTCGCTGTCCCTGCACGAGCCCACGATCGAGGCCGGGTTTCTGGAACGGGTAGCGGCACTCTTCAATGAAAGCCCGTACGGCTTCGGCCTGCCTGGCGTGGGTGTGGAGGATGCCGTGGACGCCCGATGAGAGCACCTGTCTGATCTGCCAGGCATTGGCTCGCACCTCGTCCACTGTTCGGCAGTTGGATGGCAATGTGGATAGCACCGCCGGGGTCCGGTGGCCTGAGTTCGTGGGCCCGCCATCGACCAGCCCTCGCATGAACTCATGCAGGCCGTGTGTGTCAAACGGGTAGTGCTCGAAGTCGGTGATCAGGAAGTCGGCCCAGGTCTTGGCCTGCTTCTTGCCGTTCTCGTAGGTCAGCGGGCCAGTGCCCGTGTAGTAGACGTTCTCGCCGGACTCAAGCAGTTCGATGCAGCGGTTGATTCGTTTCGCCATATTTTTCTCCGTTGGGGCGCCAAAGGCGCATTTTCGTTGGGTGGATGGTGGTCTGTGCGGATGGTCGTTGCCTGCTATCTAATCTGAGGTTTTTCTGGCTCGCGGCTGGGCGGCGGTCGGCGCGGTCATTCCCCTCTCCCAGATTCGGGTGCCCGTTTACGGGCGCGGGTCAGGGTGAGGGTCGTTTTGGCTTGAAAGGTCAACATTATTCACTTGCAAGAACAACCCACCCTCTAACTCCCTCCCTGTCAGGGAGGGAGAAACCTCCTACCTAAACGGGCATCGTCCGGCCGGTTATCTTGCGGCCTATGTCTGCTGTCTCCCTTGTTGGCGAGCCGATCAGTTTTGACCCAAGCTCCTTGATGATGAACTCGACCCGTTGCTCATCCGACATCGAATCGTCGTTCCAGCCGCTGTAGAACGCAACTCCGTTGGCATCGAGCGCGTTCTTTACTGTGTTGCGGGCGTCGTCCATCACTTCGGGATACGGCGGATCATGGCTGTCAGAGAAACCGAACGACATGCCCATGTCTCCCGGTCCCCATTCGGCGAAAGCGATGCCCGGGACTGCCGCTGTGCGGTCTACATTCGGCAGGCAGTGGCGGTCTTCGATCTTCAGGCCAAGCAGTAGTTCGCCCTTCGGATTCAGCGGCCACGGATCAGCGACCTTCACATACTCGCCAATATCAAGTCCCCAGATTGCAGCCGGCTCCTTCTGCCCTCCCCCACCGCGCAAACCTTCGGGAAGCTCATCTCGGCCAAGCTCCTGGAACGGGTACCGGCACGCAGCGACGAACCACTTCACGGCCTCGGGGTCACGAGCGTGGGTGTGCAGAAGCCCGTGTGCGCCGGTCGAAAGAACATGCCGCATCTGCCATGCGTTGGCGCGGACCTCGTCGACGGTGATGCAGTTCGAGGGCAGCGTTGTCAGGACGGTCGGCGTCGGATGACCGCTCGGCGTCGGGCCGCCGTCAGCGAGACCTTTCATGAACTCTGTCAGTCCACCGATATTGAAGAAGTGGTGCTCGAAATCCATGTGGATGACGTCTGCCCACGTCTGCGACATCTCCCGGCCCTTGTCATATGACAGCTCTCCCGGGTGCGTCATGTAGACCGGCTCGCCCATCTCCCGCCACTCAATCGCCTTGTTGATTCGCTTCGCCATGTTTTGCTCCTTTATGGGCGGTTTGTCGCTGGTGGAACTGAGTCTGTTGATTGTCATCCCGAGCGTCAGCCGAGGGATCTCACTCGACTCACAACTATCTCCTGGTGCTTCAACGGTCACCCCAAATCAGTCCAGGTGACCGGTTGCCCCGGGCCGGGATGACGCGTCCTGCCCTGCCCTACTCCTTCGTCAGCCTCTATTCGATATCCAACTGCGTGTTTCCTGAGCGGAGTGCAACGAAGTCGAAGGATCTCTCGCGCGTACGGTCTCCTTGCCAGTATCACTCGTCTCCCACAGTCCCAGTCACATCAAGAAAACCGCACTCCTCAGCCAACCACCTCAGCAAGAGCACTTGACTCCAAAGAGACCCTTCGACTCCGCTGACGCTGCGCTCAGGGAACACGCCCTACTCCTTCGTCAGCCTCCATTCGATATCCAGTTCGCCGCAGGTCGCCTTGAACCAGTCGATCACCTCCGGGTGATACGGGATTCCGTGCTCGCTGCGCTCGATCTCCTCCTCGTGCTCCGGCAGGCCAGCGTAAACCACCCGGTCATGACCGGGAGCGGTCGGGCTCTCCTTCAGCTCACGCATGTACTCGTCCATCATCTCCTTGAAGCCATTCACATCGGTGAACGCCTCGATGTTGTAGGCGATGAAGTGGTGCGCCGCGCCCTGCGAGCGGTTTGTGCCCCCGCCAGTTGCGCCGAGAATTCCACACAGGATCTCAACCATCACGGCCAGGCTGTAACCCTTGTGAGCGCCCAGTTCCCTGGTGGCGCCCGTCGGCAGCATCGCATATTTGTCAGGCACCGGCTGCTCATCCATGATCGGGTTGCCTTCGCCGTCTGCAATCCAGCCCGGCATGACCGGCACGCCAAGTCGCTGCGCCAGCCTGATCTTGTTGCCCGCGACGGACGACATCGAGGCGTCGAATATGAACGGCGGCTCGTTTTTCGTCGGAGCGGCGATGCCGATCGGGTTCAGCCCGACGAGGGGCTTCGAGCCGTGTACCGGCAGCACATTCAGCCCGCCCGTCGTCATGGCGATGCCGATCATGTTGTGCTCCAGCGCCATCGCCGCGTGGTACGCGCAGGCGCCAAAGTGACGACCGTTCATGGCGGTTATCGTCCCG
>JAJCYY010000041.1 GCA_029262735.1 Chloroflexota bacterium
CGCTGAACAGCCCGTCCGTCACCGCCCGGTCAGAGTCAGATGCGCCCTCTTCCTCTGCATAGGTTGAGTCGGACATCAGCAGGAAGACTCCGTCGTCGCAGATCCGTGCGAGGTGTTTTAGGTCCGTCGGCGCACCAACCATCGGGTCGTGGTCGATCTTGAAGTCACCTGTGTGGACCACCTTGCCGAGCGGGGTGTCGATAGCGATTCCGCAGGCGTCCGGGATGCTGTGGCAGACATCGAACCACTCAACCGTCAGGTTGCCAGCCTTTACGCGCTCGCCGGGCGTGACCCTGTTCAGGTCGGCCTCATTCAGCAGTCCGGCGTTCTTGAGCTTCTGGCGGATCAGCTCGATCGCCATGCGGGGCGCGTACACCGGTACGTTCAGCCGTTTCAGGAGGTGCGGAACTGCGCCGATATGGTCCTCGTGACCGTGGGTAATCAGAATTGCTCGCACGCGGTCTGCGTTATCCGACAGGTAGTCCATGTTCGGGATGACGACGTCGATTCCGGGCATGTCTACTTCTGGAAACAGGACCCCGGCGTCAATCACCACCATGTCTTCGCCGTACTCGACGACCATCATGTTCTTGCCGATCTCGCCCAGTCCACCCAGGGGCAGGATTCGGAGCGGCAAGTTTTTACGTTCTTTTCTTGTTGTCATATGTGTATCAATCTAGTTCCAATCGGGTTGCGACAGCATTACAGGAAGTGAGCGGAAAACCCACAGCTTTGGGGTGCGAGTCTTTTGAGGAGTCTCAGGCGATCGCCATCTGTCAGCTAGAAGAGCGTCATCTGGTCCTGATCGTCGCCAGCTTCTTCCATTTCCGGAGCAGGGGCAGAATCGGTTTCAGTCTCTCTGGCTGAGATCGCTGCACCCTGGGCATATTCTCTAGTTCGAACCTCACCGACCGTCGATTTTACGTCGGCGCGACTTGCCGTTCTCAGAAGCAGCGACTCTCGCACGGCTTCGGGAATCCGCCGCATATCTGCCCGTAACGTCTCGTTCAGACGCGGGTTTCGCAACGCGGCCGCGGGATGATAGACGGGCAGAAGGACTCGCTTTCCGATATTTATGATCCTACCGTGATCGTTCGAAATCTTACCCTGCGGGTAGAAGCGAAGCATCGAGTGACGGCCCAACGTCACGATGACCCGCGGGTCTATCAACTCTATCTGAGCTTCGAGGTACGGCAAGCACGCGGCGACCTCATCCGGCTCGGGATCCCGATTACTCGGTGGACGGCACTTGACGACGTTCGTTATGAATACGTCGTCACGCCGGAGCGGCACTTCGTCGAGCAGCGTGTCGAGCAGCTTTCCCGCCCGGCCCACGAACGGCAGTCCCTGTTCGTCCTCGTTTTTCCCGGGACCTTCGCCAATGAACATCACAGCTGCGTTCGTTGATCCGTCTCCGGGAACCGCATTGATCCGCGTGTCCGCTAGCACGCAACGAGTGCATGCCAGGACCTCTGAGGCGATCTGGTCAATGGACGACCAGGCTGATGACTGCTCACTCATGGCATCGGCGTCCGGCGACAATTTCGATATGAGGCGAACTTATCACACGTACAAGGCGGTAGAGGGCCGCAGAACTCGGTTCGGAAGCAACCGGAGAGCTTCATCCCGGTTCTTCATCGAATAGTTTTCGTAAGCAGAAAAATGGGGTGGGCAACAAAGCCCACCCCAACTCATTTCGAGATTGCATCCGATCGGCAGCACCGGAACGCGTCTAAACCCACTACCGGCAGCCTTGCCGAGAGCCTAGTCCGAGATGCCGCGGCCCTTGATGTACTCGACCGCGTCGTTGACGGTCTTGATGTTCTCGGCGTCTTCGTCGGAGATTTCGAGTGGCGTGTCGTCCGAGCCAAACTCTTCCTCGATCGCCATGATCAGTTCGACCACGTCGAGGGAGTCGGCATTCAAATCCTCGGTAAACGAGGAGTCGGGCTTCACTTCGTCCGTCTCAACGCTAAGTTTATCGGCCGCGATCTCGCGGACCCGCTCCAGAACGCTCGCCATATCTCTCATTCCCTCCAGGGCCAGAACAAAATCACTGCGCCCGCTCGGACGCGTGCATGATCAGATTACGTTCGTGTCGTGTGACGTAACCACGTCAACGGCGCGACAGCGACTTATCGTAGCAGAGCACCGAGCACTCCGTTAATGAATCGCGAGGATGAATCTGAACCGAAAAGCTTTGCCAACTCAACAGCCTCGTTGACGGCGACGGCAGGCGGTGTGCCGACCTCCGGGTCCAACTCAGCCAGTGCAATCCTCATGATATTGCGATCTACTGCGCCAAGCTGGTCTACGGGGAACTCTTTTGCGACCGTGGCAATGCGAGAATCGAGCGCAACCCGGTTTGATCTGACGAAGCGCACAAGTGCTTCAGCGCGCTCCGTGTGAGAAGGCGACAGGCGAAGGTATGCAGGCAAGTTGTGCAGAGCCCGCATCGCCGGGTGGCCGGTCAGGTCTTCTTCGTACAGTGCCTGGAGCGCGGCAACGCGTGCCCCTCGTGCACCGCGGGGAAGTGCGGGGGCGTCTTCGCTAACACTCCGACTGCCTGCAATCTGGTCCAGCCTGTCGCTGAACTGCTCTTCGTCGGATTCAGATCCATCTGGCGTGTCGGTTCCGGATACCTCAGACCCTGAAGTGTCTTCGGCATCGTTAACCGTCGGACCGAGAGGCATTGGATCGTTCTCGTCCGCTTGAGAGGTCAGTGGCGGGAAGTGGTGAGGATTGGTTGTTTCTAACAGCCTGCGGCGTACGACTGCACAGACTCGAAGTCGCCAACGCTTGTGGTCTTCGCAGAAGGAGCGATTCGCTTGACCATCCCCGAGAGCACGTTGCCCGGGCCGATCTCTACGAACTCGTTGACGCCGTTCTCATGCATGTAGCTGATGGAGTTATTCCACTGCACACAGGACTGAAGCTGCATCTTAAGTTCGCTCCTGACCTCGTCAGCGGTCGAAAGCGGCTGCGCCGTGACATTGCCAATGATAGGCACGTCCGGGTCTGCGAACTCCAGCGAGTCAAGCACATCGTTCAGGCTTGACTGGGCAGGGTCCATAAGACCGGAGTGGAAAGCGCCGTTAACTGCAAGCGGAATGGCGCGCTTAGCGCCGCGGGCCGATGCGAGGTCAATTGCACGGGCGAGGCGCTGGTGATCTCCGGAGATGATGATCTGCTGAGAGGTGTTGATGTTGGAAATGTAGGCGCCGGCCTCGCGGCAAACCTCTTCAATCGTCTGCTCATCAATGCCGATTATCGCCGCCATGCCGCCCGGCCGCTCATCGCACGCGAACTGCATCAGGCGGCCTCGCTCAACCACCAGCTTCACCGTGCCCTCAATGGACAGCACGCCGGCGACCGCAAGAGATGAGTACTCACCAAGGCTATGGCCGGTCGTCATCGAAGGCAGAAGCATGCAGTTGGCAGCCTCCTCCATAGCCTTCCACGCAGCCAGGGAAACTGCAGTAATAGCTGGCTGGGCGTTCTCCGTTCGGGTCAGCTTGTCAGCCGGACCTTCGAACATTACGTCCGTTAGCCTGCGCCCCAGCACATCGTCAATCTCTTCGAACACCTCGCGGGCGGCGATTGAGTTCTGGTAAAGGCCTTTACCCATTCCGACGGCCTGTGAAGCCTGTCCGGGGAAGATGAACGCGAACTTCTCTTGTGTATCGACTGGCATCGGTGCGAATCTCCTGAAGCTGCACCCTGAATCAGACAGCTGCTGCTGACGATCAGGACTCCGAATCTTCGGTTGCTACGGCCGCGGCGGCAGTTTGCCTTGTTTCAACGAGGTTGTCCAGAGCGTACGGGCCGGGAACCGTCCGACCTCTGTAGTTACCGCACATCGGACAGGCTCGATGCGGGCGAATCGTGATCTGCCGAGGACATGGGCAGACAGAGATCGCGGGCAGCGAGATGGCGTGGTGGGCCCGGTTATTGCCGCGCTGACGGCGTGTTCGTTTTTTCTTTGGTAGTGGGGTCATTGGTGGTCTTCTACCGCGTGTCTGCGGCTAATTGTTTGAGTTTGACGTTCTCATGCCCAGTTCGGCAAGTGATTGCCATCGCGGGTCGATGGGATTTTCGTCACACCGACAGGCAGATTGGTTCCGATTAGTAAAACAGATATTGCAGATACCGGCGCAGTTGGCTTCACAGAGCGGCGCCAGCGGCACCGTCAGCGTAAGCGATTGTCCAACTGCTTCGGTCATGTCCAACATATTCCGCGCATCGATCACGAGTGCAGGATCGAAATCCCGGCTGGCAGACTGTCGTCTGTCACTCATCAGATCGCGGTTTGCTGGCTCGAACTCCTCTTCAAATTCGGAAATTATCTTCAGTTTTGCGGGCGCTAAGCAGCGGCTGCACCTGTCGCTGACCGTCGCAGATACCGATGCGGACACCAAAACGGTCCTGTCAGTTCTCAACATGCGGACCGGCCCGTTGATCTCATAGAAGCGATGGCGGGCTGTTTTTATCTCGCCGTGTTCTATTGACATCAACCTGGCTGCGCCTTCACGGGCGGTCAGCAGGCTGGCCACGTTAAAGATCATCTCATCTCACCCCGCGTGCCCCACATGACAATGAGCGATAGTGAATCGCGTCACACACAATCGGAAATTTTACGCCTTGTAAACCGCCAGAGTCAACGCGTATTTTGGCTTTTTGCGCATTCGCAGGGTTCAGATGGAAAATAACCATGTTGCTCGATCGAAAGGCACTCCAATTATCCTGATGCATCGGGTGCGGCGCTAGTCAGGCAGATCGCCGAGCAGATCCCGGCTGATCACGAGACGCTGGATCTCAGATGTCCCCTCGTAAATCTCGGTCACACGCTGATCTCGATATATGCGTTCGACCACGCTCGGCTTGAAGTAGCCAACTCCGCCGTGAATCTGTAGCGCCTTGGTGGCGATGCGTCCTGACGCCTCGGATGCATACACCTTCGCCATCGCAGCTTCCTTGCTGTGCGGCAGGCCGGCGTCGTACAGGCTCGCCGCCCGGAACGTCAGCAGCCTCGCTGCGTCTAACTCGATGGCCATGTCTGCCAGCATGAACTGAATAGCCTGCTTCTTGCCGATCACAGAGCCGAATGCCTTTCGCTGGCGCGCATAGCTCAGAGCAGCCTCCAGCGCCCCCTTCGCAAGTCCAAGACACTGCGCCGCAATCATGATCCTCGACGAATCCAGGATCTTTAGAGCGATTGTGTACCCGCCCCCCGGCTCTCCGAGCAGGTTCGACTTCGGCACGCGGCAGTTATCGAACACCAGCTCCGCCGTCTCGCAGCCGCGCATGCCCATCTTTCCATGCTGCGGGTTCACCGTGAATCCCGGTGTTCCCTTCTCGACCACAATCACCGAGATTCCCCTGTAGCCTGCTGAACGATCTGCGTTGCAGAAGATGGTGAAGACATCGGCCACTCCACCGTTTGTGCAGAACAGCTTCGTGCCGTTCAGGATGTAGTCATCACCGTCCTCGACGATCGTTGTCGAAAGGCCCAGTGCATCCGAGCCCGTCTGTGGCTCAGTCAGCGCAAACGCCGCGATCTTCTCGCCAGTTGCCAGTGAAGGCAGCCAACGATCTTTCTGCTCTGTTGTACCGAACTGGTTGATCGTCTGCGAGCCGAGAGACACGTGCGTGATGAGAACGGTGCTTGTTGTCCCGCAGGCAGCGCCGACTTCCTCCTGTACCACCATCATGTCCCGGTAGTCGCCGCCTGATCCACCGTGCGCCTCGTCAACCGTCAGTCCAGTCAGGCCAAGCTCGGCCAGCCCTTTAAACTGCTCCCACGGGAACTGCTCTTTCTCGTCAACCTCGGCGGCCCTTGGCGCAAGCTCCTTCGCCGCAAACTCCCGAACTGTCGCGGCAAGCATTTCCTGCTGTTCAGAGTAAAGTGGCTGCACCTGCGGTCTCCTGCTTGCGTTTATTGTTCAAAAGGCTCTGCCAATTTAGAGATACTGCATCTGTCTGGCAAACGGCGTAGTAAGACGAAGTTCAGCCTGCCCTTCCGACAGAGCCCTTGGAGCAGTACCGCGGGGAAGACTAGAATCGTGAACCGTCAGGCTCTCTGCTGATGCGCACCGTTTCAGTAAAACCGGGTGCAAGGATTCAGATGCGAATACTCGGTGTCGATCCCGGCCTCATCAACACCGGATACGGCGTGATAGACACGGGCACGGCGAAACCGCTCGTTGTCGAAGGTGGCGTTGTCAGGACTGTGTCGAAAACGCCCCTCGCAGAGCGCCTCTACACCATCTTCCAGGCGGTGCAAGAAGTCATAGATGAGCACCAGCCAGATGTGATGGCCATCGAGGATCTCCACTCGCACCCGCGGTTTGCGCGGACTGCAATAATGATGGGTCATGCACGCGGTGTTGTGGTGATGGCCGCGGGGGCAGCCGGCATTCCGGTGTTCGACTACCAGCCCAACCGCGCCAAGTCCGTTGTGACGGGAGCCGGACACGCCCCGAAGGACCAGGTGATGCGGGCCGTCGCATTGCATCTCGGCGATGAGCAGGTTACAAAAAACGAGCACGTGGCAGACGCGTTTGCTATCGCGCTATGTCACGCCATAATCACCTCCAGTCCTGCCGTAGCTGCGGTGGCCGCCGCAAATGCACGCTGATCTTCCGGTGAATATACGAACACTGGAGCCAACGATGGGCCTCGGTTGAGTTCCAGTAGAGCCGAATGGACTGACCAGACTTGATCTCATACATAAAAGGCACTGTTCACAGGTTCGAGAGAGAACCTGCAAAGGCTGTCGTCCTCGCCGGGGGCATCGGCTACGAAGTGCAGATGCCGGTATACGTATATGACTCGCTCTCGGGCAGGGGAGTGCGCGCCGGAGACGAGATCGAGTTCGAGCTCTACTACCATGTGACTGACCGGCAGCCGAAGCCGCAGCTCGTTGGATTCCTGCACGAGAGTGAACGGCGGTTCTTCGAGCAGTTGATCCAGGTTGAAGGGATTGGCCCGGCGAAGGCGGCCGCGGCACTCGTGTTTCCTGTTTCGACCATTGCAGCGGCGATCGAGAACGGCGATACAGGGCTGCTGAACCAGCTTCCCGGCATCGGCTCAAGAGCGGCTCAGAAGATCATTGCCACGCTACAGGGCAAGGTTGCCGCCACGGCGCTGCTCCGCGATGAACGTGTAGCGTCTGCCAACGGCTCAAACGGCGCTACGCCGAGTGTGAGTGTGCAGTCGGAGGTGGTGGAGGCGCTGGTTGCACTTGGCTACCGGCCAGTAGAGGCAAGGGAGCAGGTCGATAGCGCGGTGCATCGCAATCCGGATGCGGCCGAAGACCCACAATCTCTTATGCGTGAAGTGTTCAAGGCACAGGCGACAACCCGTGCAGCGTTCTCGTCCGGAGACTGAATCTATTGGCAAAGACCGCCCGAACCGGGAGAGAGAAGATCGTTGGCGCCAGCGGCGCTGCCGATGCTGAGACCGGTAGTCCGGCCGAATCAGGGCCCGAGACTGCTTCGGATGTAACTCCCGGCACGGCGCTGCGTTCACCGGCGATAGTTCCGACCGGCACGGCAGAAGACGGGCGACTCGGAAACGCTCTCCGCCCGCGCCGTTTCGACGAGTATGTGGGCCAGACTGCGGTGGTCGACAGCATCACCGTTGCCGTAATGGCTGCGAGCCAGAGAGGCGAGGCGCTGGACCATGTCCTGCTGCACGGACCGCCGGGTCTCGGCAAGACCACGATTGCTCACATCATCGCCAGGGAGATGGAATCACGGCTTGTCCACACCTCAGGTCCAGCTATGGAACGTCCCGCAGACGTTGTGGGAATCCTTTCTAATCTCGGTGAGCGCGATGTCCTGTTCATCGATGAGATTCATCGCCTTTCGAGCGCGGTCGAGGAGTACCTGTACTCGGCAATGGAGGACTTCCGGGTAGATTTCACGACGGGACAGGGCGCCTTCGCGAAGACGATCAACCTGCCGCTACATCCGTTTACACTAATCGGCTCCACGACCCGCGTTGGCATGCTGAGTGCTCCGCTACGGGACAGGTTCGGACTTGTCTATCACCTCGACTACTACACCGAGGAGCAGCTCACACTCGTGGTCCAGCGGTCGGCGAAGATTCTCGATGTCCAGATCTCTGATTCGGGAGCATCTGAGATCGCTCGCCGTTCACGCGGCACACCTCGAATCGCAAACCGCCTGCTCCGCCGCGTGCGGGACTTTGCACAGGTCAGGCACGACGGAGTCATCGACGCGGAGATCGGGAAGAATGCGTTGCTGCTCGAGGGTGTCGATCACCTTGGTCTCGACCGGCTTGACCGGCTCTACCTTGAGACACTGGCCCGAAACTACGACGGTGGTCCGGCTGGCGTGAACGCACTTGCTGCAACACTCAACGAGGAGCAGCAGACGCTGGAAGACGTTGTTGAGCCCTACCTGCTGAAGATCGGTTTCATATTGCGAACGACGCAGGGCCGACGAACGACGCCAGAGGGTGCGAAGCACGCAGGTGTGGTCCAGGCTCTTGGAACAACCCTCAAGTCCGATCCGCAGCAGACACGCTTCCTGTAGGCAGCGCGCCATCCTGGCAGACCTCTACGTTACGTTGTCCTCGTCACCCTGAATTGCCGCCTGAATAAGCTCGTCTGGAATATCGTCGAAGGATGCGTAGTTCATCGAGTACAGCCGGGCGTACAGACCATCCTGTGCAATTAGCTCGTCGTGGTTGCCCTCTTCAATGATGCGGCCATCTTGCAGCACGACTATCCGGTCAGCTCCGCGAATCGTCGCTAGCCTGTGGGCGATCACCATGCCTGTACGGTCCTGGAGCAGGCGGGAGAGAGCCTGCTGTATCAGCATCTCCGTGTAGCTGTCGATGTTCGCAGTCGCCTCGTCAAGCACGAGGATCTTCGCGTCGGCGACGATAGCCCTGGCAAAGCTGATCAACTGCCGCTGCCCCAGCGAAAGGTTGCCTCCCCGCTGCTCAAGCTCCGTATCGTAACCGTCCGGCAGTTTCATGATGAACTCATGTGCGCCAACGGCACGCGCAGCCTCAACAACCTCTTCCCGCGTCGCATCCTCACGCCTGTACCTGATGTTCTCGAGTATCGTGCCGGAGAACAGGTACGGATCCTGGAGGACCATGGCGATCTCATGGCCCAACGACTCCTGGGTGCAGTCTTTTACGTTGTGTCCGCCAACCAGCACGTCGCCTTCCCAGACATCGTAGAAACGGTGGGTTAGCGACATCGTCGTCGACTTGCCCGATCCTGTCGGCCCAACTAGAGCCACCGTCTCTCCCGGGTTTACGCGGAAGCTCACATCCTGCAACACCGGTTGGTCACTGTTGTAGCCGAACGTGACGTTCTTGAATTCCACCGAGCCGTCGGTGTTCTCTAGCTTTATCGCATCGGGCTTGTCCGAAACATCGATGGGAACATCCAGCACCTCGAAGATCCGCTGCCCCGACGCCATCGCCCGTTGCATGATCGAGTACTGCATCGTCAGCGCTCTGATCGGATCGAAGAACCGCTGGACGTTGAGGATGAAGAGGACCATGACGCCGACTTCCAGGCTGCGGTCAAGCACGAACGTACCGCCAATCACGATGATGATTGCCATTGCGATTCCGGTCAGGGTGTCGACCGTCGGGATCATTATCTGGCCGTAGCGCGTTCCCCTGAGCTGGGCCTTCAGGTTGGCGTCAACCTTCTCTGCGAACAGGGCGGCGTTGACCTCTTCCCGGCTCATGCCCTGGACAGTTCGCACACCGCTGATGCCTTCAGCGAGGGCTCCATTGAGGCGTGAACTGCTTTCACGAGCGCCGAGGAAAGCCTTCCGGGCACGTGGGAGCCACACGATTCGAATAAGAAACAGCACCGGAACCACTGTCAGCGTCAGCAGCCCGAGTCGCCAGTCATATGCAATCAGGACGATGGAGATCCCGGTGATCAGTACGAAGTCACCGATGGCGAATACGGAGGTTTCCAGGAACTCCTGCAGCGCCGCAACGTCGCCCTGAAGCCTGGACATGAGCCTGCCGACCTCTGTCCGGTCCATGAACGAGAGGGAAACGCGCTGCAGGTGTGAGTACATGGCGCGCCTGAGATCGAACAGGACGCGCTCAGCAACGCGGCCCACGATGATCTCCTGCAAAAAGTTGAACAGGTAGTTTAAAGCGACAACGGCAGCCAGGATGATTGCCAGTTGTGCGAGCAGCGTGCGGTCAAAACTTTTAAAATCGAGGGCGTTGTCGAACGCGTTCTGGATCACGATCGGGATAGCGAGCTGCGTTGCGGTGAATCCGAGCACCGCTACGACCGCCACGATGAGCAGCGTTCGATATGGCCTCAGGAAGCCGACAAAACGCTTGACGACGTGGCCGTTGAACGCCTTCCCAAACATCTCCTCGTCGCGTTCGACCTGCGAACCTACGACCGCGTGAGGCGGACGCTGGTCTCCTTCAAACCCGGTTCGGACGCGGTTAGCTCTCGTCGCCATCGCTGTCCTCCCCGCCCGATTCATCCGAGTCACCGGTACCGCCGAGGTGGCTGATTGCGTCGTCGCCTGGCCTGATCTGCAACTCGTACAGGTCGTGGTAGTGGCCGCCCAGCGCAATCAGCTCTTCATGGGAGCCACGCTCCAAAATCTCTCCTTTGTCGAGGAACAGGATCTCATTGGCGTGCATGAGCGAGCTGAGGCGGTGGGAGATGATGATTACGGCCCGTTCCCTGGTGATCTCCCTCAACGCCACCCTGATGCGTTGCTCTGTTGCGGCGTCGATAGCCGCAGTTGAGTCGTCGAAGATGATGATCTTCGGCTTCAACATGAGGCTGCGGGCTATGGAAAGACGCTGCCGCTGACCGCCTGAAAGGGACACACCGCGCTCACCCACGAGAGTCTCGTACTCCCGTGGCAGCCTGCGGACCCAGTCATGCAACTGGGCCTGTGTTGTAGCCCGGTGGATCGTTTCGGTTTCAGCCCACGGCTCACCATAGGCCACGTTGTTCTCGATCGAAGATGTGAACATGAATGTGTCTTGTTGAACAACGCCCACAACGTGGCGGAGCGACTCAAGCTGCACGTCGCGGAGATCCTGCCCGTCGATGGTTATCCTGCCGCCGGTCACGTCGTAGAAACGCGGGACGAGGTGGGCAAGAGTTGATTTGCCACTGCCAGGGGGGCCGACGATTCCGACCGTATGACCGGGCCGGGCTTCGAAACTGACGTCCCGCAGGACTCGCTCATCCCCGAACTCGTCCATGAATGCGAAGTCGACATGCTCGAAGCGGAGTACGCCGTTCCTTATTTCCAGGGCTTTCGCATCCGGCTTGTCCTTGATCACCGGGTCGAGGTCCAGGATTTCGAAGAGGCGAGTACCGGACGTCTGGGCACGTGCGAAGCCATTCACCATCATGCCCAGCTGGCGCACAGGCATCTGGAGTATGAACATGAAGGCCAGGAACTGCGTCAACGTGCCAACGTCGATCTCTCCGTCGATCACCTTCAGTCCACCAACCCAGAGCACAGCCACAACCGATGCGAAGAAGGCAAATGTCATGAACGTCGTGTTGCGTACGCGGATCCCGATTAGATCGTTCGCAAGCGCCTGGGCCTCGTCAGACACCTTGTTGAACTTCCGCATCTCGTAGTCTTGCCCGGCGAAAGCCCGAACTACCCGGATTCCTGCGAGGTTTTCGTCCATGACGCGGGTGAGAACAGACAGGCGTTCCTGGAGATTGCGCCAACCTCGGCGTAGCTGCAACCTGGCAGAGATCGCCCGCCAGGCCACGAATGGCACGAAGCTGAGACTGATTACGCCGAGCAGCGGATCGGTCCGAATCATAAGCAGTGTGCCACCGCCAATCAGGATGGCCAGCAGCAACGTTCGCAGCAGCGCGGTGTTGACGAAAAGCCGGACGCCCTCGATGTCGAGCATCCCTCTCGTCATCAGGTCGCCGGTGTGCACATGATTGTGGTAGCTGTAGCTCATCCGCTGAATCTTGCGGTAGAACGACATTCGCAGCTCGTAGCCGATGTGTTGGCCGATAGACTCACCCATGTAGTTGTGGGCCATCGTGAAAGCGCCGCGCGCAACGCTCGCACCGAATAGCATCAGTCCTGTGAACAGGAGCTGTCTCCGGGCGTCACTGCGGTCTGCAGTGTCATCTGCGAGGAAGTCGACGGCATCTCTGATAGCGCTTCCAAGTAGTTGCGGAATCACCAGCATGAATATCGCAGCGATAATCGTCGTGACAATCGCAAGCGTCATTCGCCATCGGTATCCAATCGCCATCGCAGTGATACGGACGACGGCAGCTCTGCGCGCCTGCGCCGCTGCCTCGTCTGGCGTGACTGGGGAAGGCCGAATTCCCGGAGATGAGATCTGTTGACTGACTGCCGTTGCGCACCTGCCATTGACGGGCTATTGCGCTCGCAATCTACGTTGAAAGTTGGTAGCGAAAGCCGGATTCTCTGATTGCAGGCCTGCTCTGATGATCGCGGCACTGCGGGGGTCGAGCAGCAAGTATATGCCCGCCCTGGTCAACCTGTACCTGCACTTCACTCGCGAGTTTTTGCAAACAGGACACGTGTATCGCACGGCGCAGCCGATAGTTCAGACAGGCGATACTGGTAATATCTCAGAACAAACGCCGTGCCTAATTGCTCGGCTCATTTGCCTGGCCGGAATGCTCAGGCAGATCGGCTGCGTTGAGTAGTTGTGCTCGGAGTGCCTTGCGACTGGACCAGAGGGAAGACTTGGATCAGGCAGAATCGGTCGACCTGCTCGACCCGGAAGGAAAGCTCGCCGCGCTCTTTCACGAGCCCGAGCCTAAACCTGTCCCACCGAACATTCATTCGGTGCGCGTTGCTGCATTGCCAGACGCAGTGGACATGGAAGATGTGGAGCGTCTTGCGTTCCCGACGCTCTTTCCGCCAACGAGGTTCGGCCGCGAAGTTTCGAAAACCAATACTCTCTATCTAGTGGCAATGAGATCGTGGACGGATGACGAGATTGCCCTGGGGCCAGATACCAGTCGTCCTCGTCGCGGCTCCCGCGGCCTGTTCGGCATGCTTGCCGCTCCGCTGAAGATCCCGGGGAAGTTACTGTTCCAAACCATTGGTGGCCGCAGGGCGAAGTTGTCTCCGCAGTACCTTGCCGGAATGGTGGGGCTCTGGTTCGTCATGGGTGAGGCGCACGTGGTAATCATTGGCAATCGTCCGGGTGACCGCAGAAAGGGCATCGGTGAACTTCTGCTCGTCGCCGCAATCGAGGCTTCGATCGCAAGAGGCGCACGAGTGGTCACGCTTGAGGTCAGGGGCTCAAACCAGGTAGCGAGGGCGCTTTACCAGAAATACAGTTTCAGAGAGGTCGGCGTACGGAAGCGGTACTACGCGGACAATAACGAAGACGCTGTTATCATGACGACTCCGCCGATCCAGGGTGACGAGTACCGTGAGCACTTCCTGAAGCAGGTCGGTGAGCACGAGCTCAAATGGGGAGAGTCGGAGCGGCGAATCTCCTAGTCTTTTCCAGGTTTTCTCTATCCTGCCAGTTCAGACACAGCATCACATGGTGCGGCTCGTAATCTCAGTCTGCCGCTCGCATTCCAACACATTTCGGCTTGCACTTACTATCAACGGAATGGTTCTGCTGGCGCTGCTCGTTGCCTGTAGTGCTGACAACGGACCGCCGACTCAGTCCTCAACGGTTCTTGCGACTCAATCACCGGTAGAAACTCCGCCAAACTCGAAGCGCGGCGGCACATTGCGAATCGCCCAGGCATCTGATCCTGCGAGTTGTGACCTTCACTCTGCCCGAGCGCTCAGCTACCAGGCCGTTCACCCCTGCAATCCACTTCTGTCCCAGCTTGTTCGTGCATCTGCAGATGATCACAGCGTTATCGAGTCCGACCTGGCGACGGACTGGCAGGTCAGCGCAGATGGCCGGACCTGGAGTTTCGACCTGCGGGACAATGTGCTGTGGCATGACGGCTCGAACTTCACGGTAGACGACGCAGTGTTCAGTCTGCAGAGAGCAATCGACCCTCCGCCGGGAATAGCTCCCGGGCGTGCGAGCGCGATAGGCCGCTATGTATCCGATTCACAGCAGATCCGCGCCGAAAGTGGCCGGCTTGTGATCGAGACAGACTTCGCCGCCGCATCCTTCATGCCGAACCTGGCAAGCGTCTACGTTTCGATATACCCGCGGCAGGCCACGCTTGCGCTTGACCCACCATCGATGACTGCCTTCGAAGCGGTCGTCGGGACAGGACCGTTCACCTCAGGCGGAGCAATTCGAGGCTCCCGGTATACGTTGGACCGGAACGACAACTACTACATGGACGGTCTGCCATACCTGGACCGGATAGAGTTTCTTGTCATACCCGAGCCTGCTGTGAGAATGGCTGCGCTCCGTTCACATGAGGTGGACACCATCGCGATAATCACCGAGGCGGAGGCAACGGGGCTGGAGAACGATTTTGCAGACAGGATCACCGTGTTCCGCACTCCGTCTGCGGGCGGCAATACGGTTCAGATGAACCTGGGCAAGGCGCCGTTCGATGATCCGGGGGTTCGCCGGGCCGTGAACCTGGCCATATCTCGCGCAGACGCTGAACTCGTGCTCGGCAAAGGTTTTGCAGGTGCGATTCTGCCGCCAGGCGGGCAATTCGCATCGCCGAAGACTCTCGTTGAAGGCCTGCCCGGTTACGGTGCCCCGACCGCCAACCGTGAAAGCGCAAGGCAGCTGCTGAGAGAGGCCGGATTTCCAGACGGATTTTCTACCACTATTCACACTCGGGCGAATCCGTTTTTCCAGCTGCTCTCGGAGTTCGTCGCCGGGCAACTCGTTCAGGTAGGCATTCAGGCAAGAGTCGTCCCGGTGGAGGGCGTCGACTACCAGGAAAGAATCACCAGTGGCGACTTCGCCATGATCGGCCACAGTCACTCGTTCGCCCTGGACGACCCGGATTCGGTGCTTCCGTCGCACTACAGCTGTGGAGGCGCCGAGAACTTTCCTGGACTCTGTGATCCTGCCCTCGATGAATTGATCCAGCAGCAGAGCCGTGAGCTCGATGTGCAGAAACGTGGCGATCTGCTGACTAAGATTGAGCGGATCATCTGGGAAAAAGACGCAAAGGTCTGGTTCCAGTGGAGCACACGCCGGACACCAGTTTGGAAAAATGTGGCCGGACTGCGTCCGGGTGGCCCCAGTCTCTACCAGGGCCGCCGGCTGGACCAGGTCTATCTGCGGCCCGGGAACTGACGACGTAATGGCTTACCTGGCGCGGCGACTGGCCCTGGGCCTGGTGACTCTGTGGCTTGTCACCCTCGCTGCATTCCTCCTGCTTCGGATTGCTCCCGGCGATGCCGTCTCAGCGGCTGTTGCAAGGTCTCCTGGAGAAGGCGGGGTTTCCAGCGCCGATCTCGATCAGCTAAGGCGCGAACTCGGCCTTGATCGAAGCTGGCCGGTTCAGTACGGCGACTGGCTCGGTGATGCGTTTCGCCTGGATCCGGGCACGTCCCTGGCGAGTGGACGGTCCGTGATCGACGAAATCTCTCCGCGACTTGTGGTTACCGCCGAATTAACTGTCCTGGCACTAGCCTTCACGGTCATCCTGGGAGTGGCAGGAGGTCTGCTTGCAGCGCGCTACGCGAGTGCAGTTCCGGACACTCTGATTCGAGGTGGCGCTTTCGTTGCGCTCTCGGTGCCTTCGTTCTGGCTGGCGTTGGTCCTGATAGTCGCCATTGCCAGTTGGACCGGCCACTTTTTGGCCCTGGGCTATGAGCCGTTCCTGGAATCGCCCTGGGCCAATCTCGCAGCCGTTGTTCCAGCGGCGGCAATACTGACGATCAGGCCGAGCGCGATGGTTCTGAGGGTGACGAGAGCCTCGACCCTTGATGCCGCGAACGCGCAGTACTTCGTGATGGCTCGAGCCCGCGGCTTCTCTCGACAAATGGCACTGGTGAAGCACGCTTTCCGTACTGCGATGCTGCCGACCGTCACGGTCATCGGCGCGCAGACGGTGCTGATGCTTGGTGGCGCGGTGGTTATTGAACAGGTGTTTGGCCTGCCCGGCCTCGGCCGGTTGCTGGTTGAATCTGTACTGGCGCGGGACTTTCCCGTGATCCAGGCGCTAGTTCTGTTGTTTGGCCTCTCCGCGATCACGGTGAATCTGCTGGTCGACCTCGCTTACGTCCGACTTGATCCGAGATTGCGAGTTGCAGCATGACACTTCGCATCCCGCAACTACCTTCGCCACATTTTTCACGGACCGGCAAACTCGGTATCGCACTGACGGCAGTCTTCCTGGTCTTTGCAGTGTTAAGCCCAGAACTGGGGCCGAGTCCAGACAGCCAGCGGCTGGCGGAGATCCTCGACGCACCGTCCCGAGATCACCTGATGGGTACAGATCAACTCGGGCGTGATCAGTTGAGCCGCATCGCTGTTGGAGCACGCAACTCACTGTTGACCGTCGTAACCGTAGTTGCTGTTTCGGGAGTCGGTGGCGGGCTCATTGGCCTTCTCAGCGGGTTCATGGGTGGCAAGACCGATCTGTTGGTCCAGCGAGGGGTCGACGCTTTGATGTCAATGCCGCTGGTTGTTCTTGTGCTTGCAGTTGTTGCGGCGGCTGGCACATCTTTCCTGGCGGTGACCCTGGCGATTGGCGTGGCGTTCATGCCGGTCACAATTCGCGTGGCACGCTCTTCAGTTGTGTCGTTGAGAAGTTCGGGCTATGTCGCCGCTGCACATGTCAGCGGGGCGTCGACCGGTCGAATCATCCTGCGACACCTCGTGCCGAACGCTGCGGGACCATGGGCGATCGTTGCTGGGAGCCAGGCAGCGGCGGCAGTGCTCGTCGAAGCCGCGCTAGCGTTTCTTGGTGTCGCGCCGGGTCGGATCACACTGGGTGGTCTGCTTGGTGGGGAGGCGCAGACATTCATGTACGGAGCGCCGTGGCTCATCCTCTGGCCCGGAGTAACGCTCGCCCTGCTGGCGCTTACCGCCAACTTGCTTGGAGAATGGGTCGCAGACAACGCCTCAACGCGACCGGGCGCGTAGGTCTAGTCGGCAAACTCAACATCGGAAGGATGGAACCCGATCTCTACCGGAGCATGATCGGGATGATGAATAAAAGTGCGAGGTTCACGACGAGCGCCAGCAGCATCCACTGCTGCTGCACGCGCTTGAACTGCTCAAGAGAGTTCCAGCGTCTGGCCCGCCACGCTAGCTGATTGCCGCGAATCCCCAGGAACGCTCCGTATGCAAGGTACAGGGTGAACTTCATGGCAAGAGGGAGAATACTTTCTGGAATAACGAGGAAAACAATCCCGACGACGCCGATCCAGACACCATTTGCTGGACCCCATATTGGACCAATCAGGAATGCCGCCGTGTTCCAGCCGCGTGCGGACTGCGGCAGTTGCGCGGAACGGTTTCCAGACGTGTTCTCACCGTCCGAGGCCTCCGACTTCTGCTGCTCTTGCTCAGCCACCCTGGCACGCGCCACATCGCGCTTTTCTCGCTCGAGTTCTGGTTCCCTGGCGGTGGAAGTCGGCTCTGGACGTTCAGCGCTGTTGCCCTCTGTTTCGGACCGCTTGCGCCCTGGTGCCGGGCGTTTGCGCTCAGGGACAGGCGCCTGTCTCACGGCGGGTTCATGTTCGCGGCGTCTCAGGCGTATCCCACCGGGCTGGCTGTGGGGAATTTGTCGTTCGGGATCAGCGCCGCCAAGAATGCTGATTCGAGCTGCATTCGTTAGTGTGTTCCCGCAAATCACGCAGTAGACGGCCCGAGATTCGTTTGGCGTCGTGCACGTCTGACACTCGACCAGCCCCATGGGCGGTGGCTTGAGCGGATCCGGCAGGTAGATCCGTTCACCGCAACGGTCGCACGAGTACGTGTCTATATCGTTCTCTGTGCCGCAATGTGCACAGAAGCGGGACCCGCTCTTTTCAGTTGTCTCGTGGTCCGAAGTCATGGTCTTGCCGCGATCGCTCGTAGTGGCGAGTCTGCCAACTCAGGGGCACGCCAATCATATCGGCAACTGGCCTGAATCATTGGGATGCCCCACAGTGCCGACACTGTCCGCCCAATTGTTGCCCGAGCATTTTTGCCTGCATAGTGAATGGATACGCAAATTGCACCCGGAGGGTTGCTTGCCAGTCTTGGCGCTCACTCACAGGGAGCCTGTCTCAAGGTCCAGGGCGCCAAGCAAGTCGTCCAACTCTTCGAGCGTGTCCGGACCGACTGCCGGAGTCGGAGGCCGCACATCGGCAGTATCCAACAGCCCGCGCCGGGCCATCAGGTGCTTCCGGATGCTCAAACTTATCCCCGCCGAGTTTTCATACCTTATCAGCGGCAGCCATCGATAGAAGATCGCTCGCGCTCCTTCAATGTCCCCGTTCGTAAATCTTCGCTGTATCGCCACAAGCACTTCCGGATAGGCGAATCCTGTCATGGTTCCTGCTGCGCCTCTCCTGAGCTCCTCGAACAGGAACGCTCCGCCGAGTCCACCGAATACTGACATGTTCCCGCCGGTCGCCGCCAACACGCGGCTGACTTTCTGCGGTGTAGGCGGATCTTCCAACTTGAGGTGTTTTGCGGAAGGTAGTTCAGTGTTGAGCCGGGCAATGAAATCGGGAGACATGTGGACGCCGGTCTGCTCGGGAAGATCCTGCACTACTAGAGATATGTCGTCGGCATCCTGGATCGCGAAATAGTACGCGGCAACTGCGGCATCGTTCGGTTTTGCCATGCGCGGCGGAGACGCCATGACAGCACTTGCTCCTGCGCTGCTCGCCTCTTTTGCGCGCAACGCAACGTCTCTGCCACTCTGGGACGAGATACCGACCACGGTCTTTAGCCTGCCGTCTGCCGCCGAGATTACGGAATCCATCACCTGGCGACGCTCGTTGTCCGAAAGCCGGTGCGCCTCTCCCATCACACCAAGCGTCACAACGCCTGCACATCCGGCCTCGACGGCACAGTCCAACAGGCGCTGGAACGGCGCAGGGTTGACCTCTCCGTCCGGGTCGAAAGGCGTCGGGAGCATGAAGTGGATGCCGTCGAGCGATGTGTCTCTTGCCAATGGCCTCTCCGGTGATTCACGTTCAGGTTGAAATCAGGAAGCAGCCATATAGTCATTCAGAACTGGCACGACCGCAAGTAGAAGATGTACTTCTTTGACCATGAACCCGCACGATTGCTAAACTGGCACACAGGATGACTATCAAACTTACGACTGGGAGCCGTCGCCTGTGTTGTTGCACCTGAACGGGGCATCAGCAGAGTGATTTTGAGAAACAGACCCCGCGAACTCAGAAGACGTGGGGTCTTTTGCAACTGTTTCAATCTCGCTGAGCGACGATCCCGCATATACCTGCCGAACCACCTCCAACGCGACCATCAGGAGCGATCTTAGTGACAACGACCAAACGCACATTCACAGACTGGGTGCCGAACCCTGAGAAACAGCGAGTCCTGAAGATCGACGCCGAAGAGCTTGACGACTTCGAGGCGCAGAAGAATCGCTTCAAGTCAGGCGAATGGGCCGAGACGGAGTTCATGCGGTTCAGGCTGCGGCAGGGCGTATACGGGCAGCGCCAGCCTGACCGGCAGATGATCCGGGTCAAAGCTCCGTTCGGTGGACTGACTGCGGACCAGATGGATGTGCTAGGCGAGATTGCCGAGGAGTACACACCGCTCAAGAAGGGCCATCTCACAACCCGGGAGAACGTTCAGTTTCACCACGTTCTGCTGGATGAGACGCCGAATGTTCTGAGGACGATCGGTGACCTTGGCCTGACCAGCCGTGAAGCCTGCGGGAACACGGTGCGAAACGTGGTCGCTCCGCCTAACGCCGGGGTCGACGCGGAAGAGGCGTTCGATGTATCTCCTTATGCCGCCGCCTACGCGCGCCACTTCCTGCGCCACCCGACTACGCAGATGATGCCGCGCAAGTCTAAAACAGCCTTCTCAGGCTCCGAAAAAGACCTCTCGATGACACCGATTCACGATGTCGGATTTATTGCCCGCATCAAGGATGGCCGCAAGGGCTTCAAACTCGTTGTTGGCGGCGGTCTGTCGATTATGCCTCGTATGGCTGACACGCTGGAAGAGTTCGTGCCGGTCGAGGACTACATCCGGTACGCCGAGGCTGCACTTCGTATCTTCAATCGCCAGGACGAAGAGCGGAAGAACCTGATGAAGGCCCGTATCAAGTTCACTATTGATCGGCTCGGAATCGACACCTTCCGCGAGATGGTGATGGAGGAGTTGAAGGGCGATTGGGCGAAGAAGCCGATCAACCTCGATGCTCTGATGTGGACCGAGGACGAAGCGGCTGATGCTCCTGAAGTGCCTTCGGACTTCACACCTGAGCCAACTGGCGACAGCGCCTACGACCTGTGGAAGGCGACGAACGTCGCAGCCCAGAAGCAGGAAGGGTTCAATCTTGTCTACATACGGATTGAGCGAGGTGACATCTATGCCGAGCAGTGGAGACAGCTTGCCGACGTCGCCCGTCGCTTCGCAGGTGGCAGGAGCCGCATCGACCAGCAGCAGAACATGGTTTTCCGCTGGGTGAGGACGGAGTCGCTGTTCGACATATTTACGGCGCTCGGCGAGATCGGCTTGGCCGCACCCGGCCGTGAGACGATCAGGGACATCGTGACCTGCCCTGGAACAGACTCATGCAAGCTCGGCATAACTTCCTCAATGGGCCTGAACAAGGCGCTTGGCGAGGCTCTGGATGAGATGGACCTGAGCGATCCTGACGTTTCATCGCTTCACATTAAGGCAAGTGGCTGCCCGAACTCGTGCGGCCAGCACCACATCGCTAACATCGGCTTCCACGGCGCCGTGATGAAGGCGCCGGGTGGACAGGTTCCTGCGTACGAGATGTTCCTCGGAGGCAACTACGAAGACGGCAACGTGCGAGTTGGCCACCGGGTCAAGGCTCGTGTGCCGTCGAAGAAGGCGCCTGAAGCGCTCAAGGGCATCCTGGACCACTACCGCCAGAACCGGAACGACGGCGAGAAGTTCAACGACTTCGTGGACCGCGTCGGTGTGGCTCCGTTCGAGGAGATCTTCGGCCAGTTCAAGGAAGAGATTGGGCCACTGGACCGGGACCACATCAACACCTACATGGACTGGGGCAAGACGGTCCTGTACAAACTGGAGCGCGGCGAGGGCGAGTGCGCAGTTTAGCCTGAGATTCAATTGACAGATGAGAAGCGCCCTGTCAACTGCGACAGGGCGCTTTGCTTTTGTACCCCTGGGCGGGCATCCTCGCGCCATTCCATGAGTCGGACGATTTACAAGGAACAGAAATATGAAGTTCAGATGGGCGATCGTGTACGTGCCGGACCTTGAAGCGACGATGAGCTTCTACGAGCACGCCTTCGGCCTCAAACGTCGGTTTGTGTCCGAGGAAGGCGGGTACGGCGAGATGGAAACCGGCGAAACTCGCATCGGGTTCGCAGCCCAGGGTATGTCGGAGGGCGCGATCGACGGCGGAGTCGTCCCGCTGGACGCTGGCGATAGGCCGCAGGCCACAGAGTTCGGATTTGCGACCGATGACGTTGCCGGGGCGTTCAAGCGGGCAGTGGACGCAGGCGCGGCTCCGGTTTCAGAGCCGGAGGTGGAGCCGTGGGGACAGACCGTGGCCTATGTGCGAGACCTGAACGGAATGCTGGTCGAATTTGGGACAGATATCCCGTAGGCGACGGCGAGACTAGCGCTTGCGGCCGAATCTGCGGCGCTTTTTGGTCTGGAGCGAGTCCGGGAACTCGAGGATATTGCCGTCTCGCTTCTTGACCGGGCCAGTTGGTTCCACCGGATTCACAGGCTTGCCACGCCAGTACTGGGTAGGGCTGTTGCCAGGACCACCGCTTGAGATTCCGTACTTGGCCCGACGCTTTCGCATCACAAGCATGTAGTAGCCAATTCCTGCCACTACGAAGCCAGCCAGAGTCAACGGCAGCACAAATCGTCGCCCGATCACTGCGATCAGCATGAGCACCACGCCGGTGGCCATGAGCTTCTCGGGCGTCGGATACCAGAGAGGCGTTCCGGAGCGAACCTTTCGAGGAGTTACCGGCCGTGCTACACGGATAGGTGTAACCGGACGGCGCTCATCCTTCGCCAGGATCTCTTCGATCTGTTCCCGAACCTTTTCGTTCGGATCTTCAACCTGTGGCATCGGTCACCCTCTCCAGTTGACGCGTCCAAGGCCAATCGGCCTGCGCGTGACCCCGTCTCATTAGCCTTTTACACTATGGTTCGGATTCAAATGTAGTTCCCAGCACTTAAATACGCTTGCCAAGATGGCGGGGGTCATATGCCCGATATTGAATACGACGACTTCGTGAAGTTCAGCTTCTTTAAGCTCGATCGCTCCTGGCGGTCGCTTTCGGCGGAGGAACGGCGAAACTCTCGGGAAGAGTTTTCAGCAGTCGTTGAAGAGCTGTCTTCCGAAGGTGCCATTCGCACGTATTCCACCGTTGGGACCCGTTCCGACGTCGATTTCCTGCTCTTGCAAAATTCACCGTCTGTTGAGACGTTTCACCAGATCGCAAGCCGCCTCAACTCCACACATTTCGCCTCATATCTCGATCAGCCGCACTCGTACCTTTCGGTCAGGCGTAAGACCCGCTACAAACACGGCGGAGGCTCACCTGAACTCAAGGAAGAATTCCGCTACTTCATTATCTACCCCATGGTGAAGACTCGTGCGTGGTACGGAAAGCCCATGGAAGAGCGCCAAAAGATGATGAATGACCACTTTCGCGTAGGTCACAAGTATCCGATGGTCAAGATCAACACAACTTACGCGTTCGGTCTCGATGACCCTGAATTCGTGGTTGCGTTCGAGATGGACGACCCTTCGGACTTCGTCTCGCTCGTGATGGACCTGCGAGAGGTCCCCGCCGCACAGTTCACGCTGTCTGAAACGCCGATCTTCACGACGATCAGGATGCCGATAGACGAGGCGCTTGCGGCCCTGGGCTGAGCATAGAACCGGGCGGACACTGGTCATGAGCAAAGCCCCAGTCGTATGACCGGGGCTTTACAAACTTCGTATTTATGCCTGATCTGCTTGCAGATCGGGTTCATCCATCCTACTTGACGTTCTGGCCCGGCTCCGAGTTCTCATAGTCATACTCGTAGTTGAGTTTGATGAACTCCTGCTGATCGTCCGGGACCTGGTCCTCGGGGAAGATAGCGTTCACCGGGCAGACCGGTTCGCAGGCGGCGCAGTCGATGCATTCATCGGGACTGATGAAGAGCTGGTTGTCGCCCGGCTTTGAGTAGATGCAGTCAACGGGACACACATCCACGCAGGCGCCGTCCAAAACGTCTACGCAGTCCTTTGCGATGATGTAGGTCATTACCCTGGAACTCCTGCAGCCGCGCCCTTACGCCATGCACGGCATTGACTATGGGATCAAAACGTTCGGTATCTAAAGATCGGCCAGATTGGCCCCCCTTGTCCTGCGGGACCGGCCGGAACCGATTATACGAACCCCCCTTGCCAGTGCAAGGGGGGTTGCGTTCGAAACCTTGACCGACCGAATCGTGCAATTAGCCGCCGCAGCCGCAGCCACCGCCGCCGCATGCACAGCCGCCGCCCTGGAAGTTGGGATTTGAGATCACGAACCCGGACCGCTCGAAGCCCTCGACGTAGTCGATGCTCGATCCGCTAAGAAGCTCGGTGCTGTCAGCGTCCACGAGCGCCTTTACATCGCCAGACTCGATGACCGAGTCACTCTCACCGGCCTCTTCCTCGAGACCGAACACATACTCGATGCCGCCGTTGGGGGTCTGCGTCACAGCAATGCGCAAGTACGAGTCAACGGCGTCTTGCTCCTTGAGCACCTCAACAAGCTTGGCCGACGCGGCATCCGTGAAATCAATAACCGCCTGCTTCTCTGCGACCATTCGGTCCTCCAGTTTGAGCTACGAGATCGCCCGGGGGCGTCCGTATGCTATTGCGCTTCGTTCACATAGACAGGTCTTCGCCCGCCTAATTCTATTCGATGCGAGCCACCGACGAAAGGCGTCGCGGCTGCAACAAGTCTCAAGGTCGATACGAATAAATCACACGAAACCGATTTACATTTGCTGTTATCGGCGTATGATTAGGTGTTGGGGGAAGAAATGCTCGATATCGAGCAACGGATTTGACGGTAATCCGAATTGCATGATCGTGGTGCTTAGGCAGCCCGCGGTACCTATGTTAACGCCTGATAACAGTTTACGGAGGATTGACTACCTATGGATACCCTGGACCGAAAAATTATCGCCCTTCTCGGATCGAATGGTCGTGCTTCTAACGCAAGGATCGCAAGAGACGTGGGCGTTAGCGAGGGAACGGTCCGGCGCCGCTTGAAGCGCCTGATCCAGGACAAGATAATCAATGTGGTCGCTTTGCCTGACCCGAGCAAGCTCGGATTCGACTCAGAGGCGATCATTGGCGTCCAGGTAGATCCAGACCAGGTCGACGCCGTTGCCGACAAGTTATCGTCGCTACAGCACACCCGCTGGGTTGCGGTGACAACGGGAACATACGATGTGTTTGCATGGGCGACTCTGCCTTCGCCGGAAGAGCTCGGCGTCTTCTTGCGTGAGAAGGTCGGCCCAATCCCGGGCGTTCGGCGCACCGAAACGTTCGTCAATCTTGCAGTGACGAAGCGCGAGTACGGCATTCCGGTTTAGGTCTGTTCGCTCCGGGTCTGGTTCCATAATCCGGAGCAAGTTTGACAGATTCTGATTAGAGACCACCGACTTCGGTCGGTGGTACTCTTCTGTGGCCGATTTTTCGCCGATTGCCCGTGAGTAGAGCCAGCCGGATTCGAGTCGGTCGATCTGTCATCTGCCGTTTCGTTTGCCCGATCGTTCTCCAAAGACATCCGTGGAGGTCCAGTTTGCAGTCGAGCGTCGCTACTACCGACAGACCCTTGCAGGGCATGGCCCGGACACTCTCGATCACCGGTCGGCGCACCCCTTCACTATTCGATTCAGTTTTCCCGGCTGCTAAAACATGGCATAGAGTGATCGCAGTCGTAGCGATGGTCGGACTGACAGCCGGGCTTGCCCAGGCACGCTTCTATCTTCCTGACAACCCGGTCCCAATCACCTTCCAGACCTATGGCGTGCTGCTCACGGGCGGTCTGCTCGGCTTCCGCTGGGGACTGGCGTCAGCGATTCTCTACTACATTGCCGGTATGGCCGGACTTCCCGTCTTCCAGAGTGGAGGCAATGGCTGGCACTACGTTGCACACGGAGTGACAGGCGGCTACCTGCTCGGCTTCATCTTGGCGACAGGCTTCACCGGGTTTTTGTCGGAGAGAGGCTGGAACCGCGGCCGGTCGCTGTGGCCGATGACTGTCTCGGCACTTCTCGTCTACGGCCCCGGCCTGCTCTGGCTCGCAGCGTTCGACTTCGGCTGGCCGGCAGAGGGTCAACTCTTTAGCTCCGGCATGTACCCGTTCATCCCCGGCGACGTGGTCAAGTTGATGCTTGCCGCCCTGACAGTCGGGGTGCTGTGGAAGGTCGCAGACAGCCGATCCGAAATCCGTTCCAGAAACGGCCTCAATACTGAGCGGTAACCCCGCATACTCAACTCTTCATACCATCGCTCGTCACGGACCCCAGAGGGACGCTCAGTTGCACAAGGACACAAACTGCGGAGAACCGCGTAAGTCGGACGCCGGGAAAGAGATCACAGTCGCCGGGTGGGTCAACCGCCGGCGTGACCACGGGAACCTGATATTCATCGACCTCAGAGACCGGACTGGCCTGCTGCAGGTCGTTTTCAACCCGGAGGTCTCCAGCGACGCCCACCATCTTGCCGAATCGCTGCGTTCCGAATGGGTCGTTCAGGTCCGGGGCGAAGTCAGCAATCGCATCGAGGGCGCTGAGAACCCGAACCTTGCTACTGGTGAGGTTGAGCTGATTGCCGAACAACTGACGGTTCTGAACAGCTCGCTCACGCCGCCATTTGAGATTGACGACGATGTCAACGTCTCTGAAGACACCCGTCTCCAGTACCGCTATATCGATCTCCGCCGCCAGAAAATGCAGCGGCTCATGAAGCTGCGGCACAACGTGACCGGCCTCATCTGGAACCATTTGACCGACGAGGGTTTTACACACATCGAGACGCCGATCCTGATCAAGAGCACACCTGAGGGCGCCCGTGACTACGTCGTTCCCAGCCGGGTGCATCCCGGTGAGTTCTACGCTCTGCCACAGTCTCCACAGCAGCTCAAGCAGATACTGATGGTCTCCGGCATCGAGCGCTATTTCCAGATTGCTCGTTGCTTTCGCGATGAAGACCTGCGGGCAGATCGCCAGCCGGAGCACACGCAGCTCGACCTAGAGATGAGCTTCGTCCACCAGCAGGACGTTACCGATGTGGTTGAGCAGCTGTACACCCGCATCTTCAAGGAGACGCGTCCGGCATCGAAGCTTCCCGCTCCGTTCCCACGCCTTACCTATGCAGAGTCGATGCGGCGATTTGGCACAGACAAACCGGACCTGCGCCTGGGAATGGAACTGGCAACGCTGACTGAGATCGCCGCCCGATCGGAGGCGCGTGTGTTCCAGTCCATTACGGCGGATGGCGGTTCGATTCGAGGGTTTGCGGTTCCCGGATGTGCTGGTTACGGCCGCAGGCAGACGGACGAACTGATCGAGCTTGCAAAGCGGCATGGAGCGCTCGGGCTCGTGTTCATAGCCATTGACGAGTCTGCCGCATCCGTCGAAACGATGACAGAAGAGCAGGTTCGCGGCCCGCTCAACCGGTTCATGTCGATAGAAGTGATCAGGGATATCGCTCGAGAGACCGGCGCCGGGCCAGGAGACCTTATCCTCATAGTCGCCGGCGTTGAGAAGATGGCGAACCGGGTTCTCAGCGAGTTGAGGCTTGAGATGGGATCTCGCCTTGAGCTGGCCGATCCTGACGAGTTCTCGTTCGCATGGATCACAGACTTCCCGCTGTTCGAGTGGGACGAAGAGTGGAAGCGCTGGACACCTGCCCATCACGTCTTCTCATCTCCGAAGGCCGAGCACATCGACCTGATCGAGACTGATCCTGGCGCGGTTCACGCAGATCTGTTTGACCTCGTGTGTAACGGCTGGGAGCTTGGCAGCGGCAGCATCCGAATCCACGATCCGAAACTCCAGCTAAGGGTATTCAACGTCATTGGCTACTCTGAAGACGAGATCAGCGACCGCTTTGGGCACCTGCTCAGGGCGTTCGAGTACGGAGCGCCGCCTCACGGCGGAATGGGACTCGGCCTCGACCGGCTGGTAGCACTGATCGGTGGTGAGACCTCTATTCGTGAAGTGATCGCCTTCCCGAAGACCCAATCGGCCTCGGACCTGATGTTTGATGCGCCTTCTGCAATCGCCGAAGAGCAGCTCTCTGAACTGCATATTGCGGTTATTACGGATGATGAATAGCCATGAGGGTCGCGTTGATGAAGCACATGGTGTGCCGTAATAGCCTCACAGACATTTCCTTGAGCTAGAATGAATAGCACGCCCATACCGAAGATGGTCTCGATGGCCGACCGCCTTGTTCTGTGCAACCACCAGGAATTCTGTGCCAGTTTGGAGTTGATTGCTTGAAGGTTACCCAGGGGGAAACAAAAGACCGGCAAACGGTGCTCCACATCGAAGTGGATGACCAACTACTGGAACAGCACATGGGTCGCGCCCACCAGCGCCTTGCCTCCCGAGTGAATGTTCCCGGTTTCCGTAAAGGCAAGGCACCGAGGTCCGTCGTTGAGCGTTTTGTAGGCAGGGAATACCTCGTAGAAGAGGCGATGGAGTCCCTTGTACCGGCTGCAGTCACTGTTGCGGTGGAGCAGGAAGGGTTAATTGCCTCGGCTACCCCGCAGGTCTCCGTTGTCGAGCAGGATCCGGTGGTCAAGATCGACGCAACCGTCCCCCTTCCACCCGAGGCCACGCTGGGCGAATACTCCGATATCCGTTTTGACGAAGAAGCCGAGCCGGTTACGGAAGAGCAGGTTGAAGAGTCGATCCAGCGGCTCGTTGAAGCGAATGCCAGCTGGGAGGACGTCGACAGGGCTGTGCAGGCAGGTGATTTGATCATGTTCAGCGCCACAGGCACCGTAGAAGGCGAGGCCTTCATGGAGCAGAACGACTCTGAGTACCTTGCGGATGCAGACAACCCGAATCCCGTTCCCGGATTTTCTGATGCGCTGGTAGGTATCGAACCGGGCGGAACAAAAGAGTTTTCAATCGAGATTCCGGCTGATTTCCCTCGTGAAGAGCTGGCCGGAAAAACCGCTGATTTTACCGTTTCCGTGGCCAGTCTCCGTGAGAAAAACCTTCCGGAACTCGGTGACGAGTTGGTGAAAGGACTGGGCGAAGGCATTAACACCGTTGCAGACCTTCGCAGCCGTATTCGGGAAAACCTCGAAGCGCGCTCCCAGCAGGCTCTGAGAGAATCGCTCGAGGAGAAGGTTGTCGACGCGCTGGTTGAACGCTCCACGTTCGAGCTATCGCCGATAATGATTGAGCACGAAGCTGAGCATGTGCTTCGAGATCAGCAAACAGCCCTGTCCCGCTACAACATCACAATCGACCAGTACATGGCTCAAATAGGGAAAACGGGTGAGGAGCTGCTCTCCGACGCGAAGGAGACGGCCGAGAACAGGGTCAAGCGAACGCTGGTGATGGATCTGCTGGCAGAGTCCGAGAGCATCGAGCCGACAGACGAAGAGATTGAGCAAGAGACGGAAGCCTGGAACTCTAGCCAGCACGAAGGTCATGACCATGAAGACAGCCCCAAGGCGAGCAGGGAGGCGGTGGTTGCGGTCCTGAAGAGGCGCAAGGCGGTCGACAAGGCGATTGAGATAGCGAATTCGAAGACCAACGGCGCAAAGCCAGAGAAGAAGAAGGCGACCGAGGCGAATGCCGAGACCCCGGCGAGTGACGCGGATACGCCTGAGCCAGATGCCCCAGATGCAGATGAGGCGGACTCGCCTGATTCGGCCGCAGATATAGAGTCGAAAGCTGAGACGGCAAGCACATAGGACCAGATCGAAAAGATTCCGAAAGAGTGGAGCGAATTGTTTAATCCCGGCTTAACTTCACAAATGGGTGGTGCAGAGCAAATGACGAGCCAGATGCCCGGAACAGAGATGTGGACCCCCCCGGTCCCCCAGTCGATAGTGCCGATGGTGATCGAGACCGGCGCACGCGGCGAGCGGGCGTACGACATCTACTCGCTGTTGCTTAAGGAGCGCATCGTCTTCCTGGGCACCCCAATCAACGCGCAGGTTGCGAACTTGATCGTGGCTCAGCTGCTTTACCTGGCGTCGGACGACCCGGACCGCGACATCAGCCTGTACATAAACTCGCCCGGTGGTGAGGTCTACTCAGGCATGGCGATCTACGACACGATTCGTTCTGTGCCATGTGATGTCTCGACGATCTCGGTCGGGCTGTGCGCAAGCTTCGGTACGATCCTGTTGACGGCTGGAGCGCCCGGCAAGCGATATGCCCTGCCGAATTCGACGATTCACATGCATCAGCCGCTCAGCGGCACGCAGGGTCAGGCGTCTGACATCGAGATCCATGCCCGAGAGGTGCTCAGGTTGCAGGACTCGCTCAGGCAGATCATTGCAGACAGCACAGGCCAGAGTTACGAACGAGTGGCGAGGGACTCCGACCGTGACTTCTGGCTGAATGCAGAACAGGCCGCAGAATACGGGCTTGTTGACGAGGTGCTCAAGGTTACGGAGAAAGGTAAGTCGGATAAGGGGGGTTCCAACGGCGCGAAATAGGTTCGTGCGTAGGAACATTATCGGTGTCGCAATCCTCAGTTGTCTCCCGGCAGCAGGTATTGAATGGCTGACTCTCATAACAACGGTGCAAACCAAGACTCATACGACTGCTCTTTCTGCGGCAAGCCGCAGGATTCAGTAAAGCGACTCATTGCAGGTCCCTCGAAGATATTTATCTGCAATGAGTGTGTAGGACGGTGCCAGCAGATCATCTCTGATGACCGCCCTGTGGTGACGCCCCAGTCCAAACCCACGACGCCTAGAGAGATCTTTGAGCGTCTGAACGAGTACGTGATTGGCCAGGAGCGTGCCAAACGCGTGATCAGCGTTGGTGTCTACAACCACTACAAGCGCATCTGGTTCGGCACAGAAGATCCCGACGTGGAGCTTCAGAAGACGAACATGCTGCTGGTCGGCCCAACAGGCTGCGGCAAGACGCACCTTGCCCAGACTTTGGCTCGCATTCTTGACGTGCCGTTCGCCATTTCGGACGCTACCTCTCTGACGGAGGCCGGGTACGTTGGCGAGGACGTCGAGAACATCCTGCTGCGCCTGATCCAGAACGCTGAGTTCGATATGGCTCGCGCAGAGCAGGGCATCATCTACATAGATGAGGTCGACAAGATCGCTCGCAAGGGCGCCAATCCGTCGATCACCCGTGACGTCTCGGGCGAAGGTGTTCAGCAAGCCCTGTTGAAGATTCTTGAAGGCGCAGTTGTGAACGTGCCGCCGCAGGGCGGACGCAAGCACCCGCACCAGGAGTTCATCCAGATCGATACTTCGAACATTCTCTTCGTTCTTGGCGGAGCGTTCGAGGGCCTGGAAGAGATTTTACGAAAGCGTGCGGTTGGCAACACGGCCAACCTCGGATTCGGTGCAAAAAGCACTCGGGCTGAAGACAGCGACAGCGTGGACTACACGGGCGTTGCCGCAGCCGACCTGATGCAGTTCGGGTTCATTCCGGAGTTCATCGGCCGGGTTCCGCTGGTAGTCGGACTTTCTGATCTAACGAAGGATGAGCTGATCAGGGTTCTCAGGGAACCGAAGAACGCGCTGGTCCGCCAGTATGAGGCGCTGTTCAAGATGGATGGTGTCGAGCTTGTCTTCGATGACGATGCGCTCGAGCGCACCGCGGAGGTTGCCAAAGAGCGCAAGGCTGGCGCACGAGGTCTTCGCTCGATCGTCGAGGAGCTTCTCATCGACGTGATGTACGAGTTGCCGTCCATGAAGGGCGTCAAGCAGTGCATCGTGGACGGTGGAACTGTGACGGGCGATGAGTGGCCGAAGATACTCGATGAAGCGGGGAAGCGGATGGACACGAAGCTGCCGCCACATCGACAGACGGCTGCATAGCCAGCCAGTTAATAGCGAATATGAGAGGCCCCGGCGATGATCGCCGGGGCCTCTTTTTGTTTCAGGATGCTTAAAGGGCAGACTGTCGCTTGCCGGTGCTGAGGCTCGCTTCTACCTCGAACGTCAGGTCGAGCGGCTCAGTGGTCGGCGCGTCTTCCAGGCTGATCTTGCCACCTGCAATCGCCTTTAGCGTCTCCACCAGTAACGGTCGTTCCCTGATCAGGCCGATCTCCCGCAACCTGGCAAAAAGGGGATGGCCTTCAACTTCGTCACCCTTGAGTACCTCGCCGTTCCGGCCTGCGACATCGTCCCAGAGCCTATCGAGCTCAGGTCCGTGGGTGCTAAAGCGGCAGAAAGACAACACCGTCCCACCGTCCACCTCCTCGGTCACTATATGGACCATCGCGCCCGTCTCTTCGGCCCTACTTGATATCAGTTCCCGGATCACGTTTTGCCACATGCCCGCAGGACCGTCGGGAAGAGCCGGATGGAGGTTGATCATCAGGTGCTCTCGACAGAGAAGCGGCGCTATCAGCATGTAACCGGCGTTCACGGTCATATCGACCTCGAATGGCGCGATCAGCTGTAGCACTGCACGATCAAACTCCTCACGCAGCTCGGCCCACGGCCGCCTGTCATGTTCCCTGCGAAATCGTTGGGACGAGAGCGAAACAACAGGGATTCCGTGGCTCTCTGCGAAGTCGATAAAGCGGTCCGAGCCCTCAGCCTGCCCGCGCTCCCTGTTGCAGAAAACGAACTCGATAGAAGCGTTCAGGTCACCTGACTCGATAGCGTCGAGCGCCGCCTTCAGAAGGCCGTAGGAGCCTTCGCCACGACCGGTCGACAGCCATCCCAGCCTGACCATTCCGGGAGCAGCGGCTGTCAATCGTCGGCCTCGTCATCGTCAAACAGATCGTCCTGATCGGCGTCGTCTCCCGGCACAAGGTTCATCTGCTCAGCGAAATTCGACTTCAGCCGAGTGATCTTCAACTCGGCTTCGGTCAGCAGTTCGTTACAGGTCTTTGCCAGCGCCATGCCTTGTTCAAACAGACCGGACGCCTCGTCAAGGGTAAGTTTTCCCTCTTCGAGCTTGCGCACGATCTCTTCCAGTCCTGTGAACGACGATTCAAACGTGGCCGCACGGGATCGACTCTTTTTAGGGGATGTTTTGCCGGTTGTCATGCTCTGATGCCGTCCACTACCAGTTTGCTCACTCTATTGTCTCAAACAAAAAAAATATCCGGTTGGGTCAACCGGCATTCGGCCTCACGGCGTTCGCCGTCGCATCTACTTCGCCACCTTCTAACGTGATCTCCAGCTCATCACCGGGCGAAATGTCGTTGGCTGATCCTGCTACTGCTCGGTCTTTGATCCTTACGATCGAGTAGCCGCGCTGGAGGATCTGGCCCGGTCCGAGCGCGCCTAGCTGTGCCTCCAGCCTCCGAACATCCTGCCTCCGCGCGTCAACGATCCTCGACGCAGCCAGCTTTGCACGCGTCAGCAACTCGTCAACGCGCTGACGGGGCGTGTCTGTGTCCGGAGCTCGCAGCTCCATCCTGTCCAGCAAGAACTCGAGCTGAACCTGCTTGTCCCGCACCAGCCTCTGGACCGCTTGCTGCATGAAAGCAGCGTAACCCGCGACATCACGGGCAAGGTCGTAGACGTCCGGCGCTACGATCTCGGCCGCGGCAGATGGCGTTGGCGCTCTAAGGTCTGCAACGAAGTCGGCGATCGTGAAATCGGTCTCGTGACCGACAGCGCTCACGATCGGAACACTAGAACCAAAAATAGCCCGTGCCACGATCTCCTCGTTGAACGGCCACAGATCCTCCAGCGAGCCGCCGCCCCTTGCCACTATCGCTAGATCGATGTCCTCCATCGCGTTGGCCGCGGCTATGGCCGTCACGATTTCGGGAGCGGCAGACTCACCCTGTACCGCGGTCGGAATCAACACAAGCTCGGCGAGCGGATAACGCCGCGACAGAACGTTCAGGATGTCCTGGATTACGGCCCCGCTGGGCGATGTGATGGCGGCAATCTTGGCCGGGAAATCTGGCAGCGCGCGCTTGCGTGAGGGATCAAACAGCCCTTCAGTTTCGAGCCGGGTCCGCAACTCCTCGAAAGCCTGCTGTAGCGCGCCGATGCCGTCTGGTTGGACGCGATCAACGTAGATCTGCATGTCTCCACGTGCGGTGTAGATAGAGACCTTGCCGTGGACAATCACCTGCGTACCGTCCGAGATGAACTCGCCACCCCGGCCATAGCGGAACATGACGCAACTCAAAGCCGACTCAGCGTCTCGAATCGTGAAGTAGTGGTGGCCCGACGACGGGTGCCGGTAGTTGGAAACCTCACCGCTGATCGTGAGATCGGACAGCGCAGGACTCGACTCGAGGTAGCTCTTAATGAGCGCGCTGACCTGGGAAACGGAGTAGATCGTTTCGGTCGCAGCAGGATTGAGTGTGTCTACCAGTCTGGTGGCTCCGGTGCAAAGAATGTCTCACTACCGATTCGTCGTGAGAACTGTACCAGCAGCAGAACCACCTGCTCAGTCGGCGCGGCCGAGATACTCACCGGTCGAGGTGCTGATTGAGATGCGGTCACCCTCGCTCACAAAGAGAGGGACCTGCAGAGTCAGACCGGTGCTAGTCGTTGCAGGCTTGTTGGCACCGCTCTGGGTATCGCCGCGCAGTCCAGGCTCGGTCCGCTCGATAGTCAGAGTTACCGACGGCGGGAGTTCTACGAGCACTGGCTTTTCGTCATAGAAAAGCGCTTCTACCGAATCGCCCTCCGAAATGTAGCTCAAGGCGTCGCCGATCAGGCTCTCGCTCATCTGGAACTGGTCGAACGTCGTGTTGTCCATGAATGTGTACAGATCGCCCTCGGCGTACAGGTACTGAACAGACCTGCGCTCCGTCGGCGCCGCCGTTAGCTTCTGATTGCCAGGGACCTTGCGTTCGTAGACGTTGCCCGTACTGATCTGACGAATCTTTAGCGTGAGCGTCGGCGGAGCCTTCGGCGCCTGGCGGTGCTGCCAGTCGAGGATCTGGTAGAGATCATCATCCAGCAGAATCGTCATGTTGCGGCGGATTTCACTCGATGAGATTGTCATCTGGCCTGTTTACCCTTTTGCCTCGTTGATGTGTGCAGTCAGAAAGTCCAGCGCGTACAGGTAGCCGCGCCATCCGAACCCGGCGATCTGTCCAACCGCACGCGGTGCGATCACCGAGCGTCGCCGGAATCTCTCTCGTCCGTGGATATTTGATATGTGGACCTCGACAACCGGAAGCCCGGAATCGAGAAGGGCGTCGAGTATCGAGTATCCGACCTGCGTCAGCGCTCCACCGTTGATTATGACACCGTCAGCGCCTGGCGAGGATTCCTGAATGTGATCGACGATGCCGCCTTCGTGGTTCGACTGGAAGAACGACGTTTCGACGCCAAGCTCGCTGCCCTTTTCGGAGACGGCCGCGTTGATCTCATCCAGCGTCATACTGCCGTAATGCCCGCTGTCCCGCTTGCCGAGGTTGTTCAGGTTCGGCCCGTTGATTATGAGGATCTTCGTCATTTTGTTTCTCGTTCGGGACCGGTGAATCTGAAGGCTACCGACACGCTGTTGATCCTCTTTCCCAAGCGAGCGAGCGGGGTGCGTCGCGTTCGATCAGCCCATGGGCCAATCTACCGCAACTAGCCTAACTGATCTTGCTCCCAGTCGTCTCCGAAGTCTTGATCGAGGTCGTCAGGCAACGCCGTTTCCTGCGCTCCCCTGCGCCGTGATCTCGGATGTGCAGCTTCGTAGACCTTGCGGGCCTGTGCGGTTGAGACATGCGTGTAGATCTGCGTGGTTGAAGGACTGGCGTGACCCAGCAGTTCCTGAACGACTCGCAGGTCAGCACCGCCGTCCAGCAAGTGTGTGGCAAAGCTGTGACGCAACGTGTGCGTGTGGAACTCAGGGTCGAGACCGGCCTTTAGAGCGTGCCGCTTGACCGTTTGCTGGATTCCCCGGACAGACACCCGCGCACCATAGCGGTTCAGGAACAGCGCCTCTCCGCTGCGTTGGCCTGACCAAATCAACCTCACCTCGGACAGGTATCGCGCAAGCCATTCAACCGCTGACCGCCCGACCAGGGTAACTCTCGGTTTCGATCCCTTGCCGACGACGCGGACTTCACGAGTTTGCCGGTTCACATCCTTTACATCCAGAGACTGCGCCTCGCTTACCCGAAGTCCGGCACCATACAGGATCTCCAGCAGCGCCCTGTCTCTAATTCCAGCAGGACGGGTAATGTCAGGTGATGACAGGAGCTGATCGATCGTTTCCGCCGAAACGACGACCGGAAGACGGCCTGGCAGCTTCGGCGCAGAGACCGAACCTGTCTGATTTCGCGTCACGACGCCACGGTCAACCAGGAAACTGTAGAACGAACGGAGCGCTGTGAGCTTCCTTGCCATGCTCGGCCGCTTGTAGCCGATCTCCAGTAACCATGCCAGGTAGCCTCGGAGGAACAGCCGGTCGGCACGGTCGAGGTCGGGCGCATTCTTCATGTCGAGATACTCGAAGAATGGCGTCAGGTCGTTCAGATAGTTGCGGACGGTCAGCGGAGCCAGCTGGCGGGCGGTGCGAATGTGCTGCTCGAACTCAACGACATGGTTCGCCCATGGCTTTCCACTGATTGAGTAGTTCAGACCCGGCAGGTGGGTGCGAGTGGTCATTTCGCACCAACGAGACCGGTGTCATCCCGACCGAAGCAGAGGGATCTGACCGTTATCTGGCAGGAACCTGAGAGTTTCCGAATGCCATCCTGAGCTTGTCGAAGGGTCAAGTTCAGAATGACTACTTTGTGGTCGATGCTATTAAGAAGAGGCAGCTTTGCGGCGTTTGCGGAACGGCTTCTTGCCGTTCGAGCTCTTGTTGTCGTCGCCAGAATCAGCGTTGGCGTCCTTCTTCCGGCCGCGGCGTCCGCGTGAGTCGGCTTCGGCAGCAATACGCGCTGCTTCTTCTGGGTGCAACTTCCAGCACCTCGACATCGTGTCCGTGCGTTGTGCCTGCCATGCCTCAATTACATCGCCCTTGGCGTTCTCTCCCGGCTTGAGCGGGAACGCCACTCTGCATTCGGGAAAGTGTGAGCAGGAGAGGAATTTTCCGAAACGGCCCGTCCTGACAACCATATCCTCGCCGCCGTCACACCTCTCGTCCGACTTCTCTACGAGCTTCGCGCGATCGACTCTAGGCGCGTTCTTCATCGTCGTCTCCACGGTCTCAGAGAACGGCGTGTAGAAATCAGCCAGCATCGGCACCCACTGCAGGTCACCATCCGCTATAGCGTCGAGCTTCGACTCCATGTCGGCTGTGAAGCCCGGGTCCATGATTTTCGGGAAGTGCTCTTTAAGCAGGTCCGCAACGACGGTGCCGATGAGAGTGGGCTTGAAGCGGGAAGCGATGCGCTCCACGTACTGCCTTGCCTCGATTGTGCTGACAATGGTGGCGTACGTGCTAGGTCGGCCGATGCCCAGTTCTTCCAGGCTTCTGATCAAGTTCGCCTCAGTGAAACGAGGTGGCGGCTGGGTGAACTTCTGGTCCGAGTTCACCTTCTCTCGCGAAGGTGTGTCGCCCTCGTGCATGTCCGGCAACTCTCGGGACTCCTCAGAGTCATCATCCTCGTCTTTTTCCTCGATGTAGAGCGTGCGGAATCCGGGGAACTTGATGATCGAGCCGCTGGCGCGGACCGTGTGGTTATTGCCGGAAGTGTTGACGCCTTCGATATCGACCGTCGTCTGGTCAACGATGGCGTCCGACATCTGGCTCGCAACCAGACGCTTCCAGATCAGCTCATAGAGCCGCAGCTGGTCCTGCTCCAGGTACTGAGCAACGCGTTCAGGGGTGTTGGCCACAGATGTCGGCCTGACAGCTTCATGGGCTTCCTGCGCGTTCCGGCTTTTCGTCTTGTAGGTCCGAGGCTTGTCAGCGTAGTCGGCACCGTACGTCGACTTGATGAAATCGTTTGCCTCAGATAAAGCTGCCGCGGACAGGTTGGTGGAGTCGGTACGCATGTATGTGATCAGGCCGACCGGCTCTCCATCGCCAATCTGGATACCTTCATATAACTGCTGGGCCAGACGCATCGTGCGCTGTGCGCCGTAGCGGAGCGTGCGGGCTGACTGCTGTTGCAACGTGCTTGTGGTGAACGGAGCGCGCGGGCGCTGTTTGACTTCCCGGCGAGTGACCTTCTTGACGATGAAGTCCGAACTCTCCAGGTCTTTGACGATGGCAGCTGCCTGCTTGCCGTCACCGACCTTGGGGCGGCCCGTCTCGTCGTGAAGCTGGTACAGGTTGGCCCGGAACTTCGCGGCCTTATTACCTTCCGACTTGAGGTCGACCGTAATGACCCAGTATTCCTCGGGTTTAAACGCCTCGATCTCACCCTCGCGATCCACGATCAACCGGAGGGCGACCGATTGCACACGACCTGCCGACAGGCCCCGCCTGACCTTGCTCCACAGGACCGGGCTGAGCTGGTAGCCAACTATCCTGTCCAGGATCCGGCGAGCCTGCTGCGCATTCACCAGCTGCATGTCGATCTCGCGCGGATGGCTGAACGCGTCGTCGATAGCATCCCGCGTGATCTCGTGGAACACCACCCGCTTCAGGCTGTCGTCCTTTTTAAGATCAGCCGCCTCAACCAGGTGCCAGGAGATTGCTTCGCCCTCGCGGTCAGGGTCGGTCGCGAGGTAGACGGATTCGGCGCTGCGCGCTGCCTTTTTGATCTCGGCGATCACCGTTGCCCGGCCGCGCACCTGTACGTAGGTTGGCTCGAAATCTGATTTGAAGTCAACTCCGATATCCTTCGCAGGCAGATCGCGGACGTGTCCCATTGAAGCCTTGACTACATAGTCGTCACCCAGGAACCGGCCGACTGTACGGGCCTTTGCGGGCGACTCGACTATTACGAGGCTCTTTTTTGATTTCTTTGCGGTCTTCGGCAACTAGTTACATCTCCCGACTTGTTTACAAACCTGGACTTGAAACCGACGGCGTTTTTGAAATGAACGTCATCGGCCCGACTTCATCAACCAGTCCCTTCAGGCTGAGAATCGACAGCGCTGAGGTGACATCTGCTATTCGAATACCCAGGTCACGAGCGATCTCGTCAACGTGGCATGGCGCTCCAGCCGATGCGAGAAACTCATAGACACGGTACTCACTGTCTGTTCCATTATTCGTGTGCGCGAGGCTGTCAACCCCCAATTCGCCCTGTGTGGACTCGTTATTCACGCCCGCGGATTCTTGTACAAGGGGCTGAATGTGCATCTCTTCGAGCACATCAAGGTGACTTGTGGTGAGTTTGGCGCCCTGTTGAATGAGCCAGTTTGGCCCCTCGCTATTCACCGATAAGGCGCTGCCAGGCACCGCGAACACTTCCCGGTCTTGCTCAAGCGCCCACTTCACCGTGAGCATCGCACCGGACTTGCGTGTCGCCTCAACCACAATCACGCCGCGAGTCAGCCCGCTGATTACCCGGTTCCTGCGCGGAAAGTGCTCAGGCTTCGGCCTGACGCCAACCGGGTATTCGGAGACAACTGCGCCGTCTTTAGCGACGATCTCCTGCGCCATCTGCTCATGCTCGCTTGGGTAGGTGCTGTCCAAACCGCCACCAACTACGGCGACGGTGCGACCACCTGCTTCAAGAGTAGCCCGATGGGCTGTGCCGTCAATACCGCGGGCAAGACCGGAGAACACCGCTACATCTGATTCGACGAGACCGGTGGCAATTCGCTTTGCCATTTCACGACCGTAAGCAGTGCAGCGGCGTGAACCGACAACGGCCACCGCGGCGGGCTCGGTCTCCGCGAGTCGGCCTCTGTAGTAGAGAACAGGCGGTGGGTCGTACGTCTCCGCAAGGCTCTTTGGATACGCTGGGGAATCCAGCCTGACCGCGCTAATTCCGAGCCGTTCGAGCGTCTCCATCTCGCGGTCCGGGTCTGACTTCGATCGCAATCCTTCCAGCGAACGCGCATTTTCCTGTCCGATACCTGCCGAAACCAGTCCCGAAAATGGCGCGGACCACGCTGCGTCCATAGAGCCGAAGTGCCGGAGGAGCTGCCTGAACCGGGCCGGACCGATGCCGTAGACGCGGTGTATCGCAACCCAGTACTTGAGTTCAGGATCGGTCGACGATGTTTCAGCGCGAAGCATCTTCTGACTGGATTGGTTCAAACGGGGTGTCCGGGAGTGTGGTGCGGTCTTGCGATAACTGGCATCTGGTAACACTGGCCGCGGCGCGCAAGCATAACGGATGAATGCCGCGGGAGTGTGAAGGCCGGTAGACGAGTTGTTGTTGAATAGGAATTAACTGGCGGAGAGGACAGGATTCGAACCTGCGGTGGGTTGCCCCACATACGCTTTCCAGGCGTACCCATTAAGCCACTCTGGCACCTCTCCGCGTTTTTTCTTCGCGATCTGGCCCGCTAGGCCTGACTTCGAAAGTCTCAGCTGCGATGCAACCGGGCCGGTTGCCCGATCTCGCGGCAACCTTTTGGTTCGGCCGTGGCGGAGAGGGCGGGATTCGAACCCGCGATGCCGCAGAACGACATACCGGTTTTCGAGACCGGCGCTTTCAACCACTCAGCCACCTCTCCGGGCGCGTCGCACCCGGATTCTTTAATTTCCGGGTCACCGTCTGCACACTATGGGCACTCCGGGCATGCTCGCACGATGGGCAGAATTGGAATTATAGCAACGAGGTCGCTGTCTGAACCCACGTCTCTTTACGGGATAACACACACTCATGAGACCCGTGAAAGCTTGACACCGGGAATTCGACGTAAATACGATTGTCCTGTAGATAAAGACTGAGCACTGAGAATTAGTACGAACTTCATAGATGGCCATGAGCCGCTGCCCGCGCAGTATGACTGCACGCGGGGGCGGCTCTTTCTGTTCACGGCGATGCGTCAGCAGATCAACACTCAGCAAGGATTCCCAGCACCTTTATGAGCGCGTGGACAGGTGTGATCCTTGCAGCGGGGCAGGGCACGAGAATGCGGTCGAGCCTGCCAAAGGCGCTGCACACAGTGTGCGGCAAGTCCTTGCTCGGCCACGTTGCAGAAGTTATGCGGTCCGCCGGGGCCGTACAGATCGTGGCCGTCGTGAGTCCATCGGTCGCGAAGATGCCGGAGCTTGCAGAAGCCGTTGGCGCCGATACGATCACGGCCGTCCAGGCAGAACCGCTTGGCACCGCGCACGCTCTGGAGTGTGCCAGGAAAGCCGTCGGATCAGCCGACACGATCGTGGTTGGAGCCGGGGACATGGCGCTTGTACGGCACGAGTCGATATCGAACCTCGTGCAAGAACAGCAGAAGTCTGGCGCCCTGCTCTCGGTGCTCACCGCTACCGTTTCCGATCCATCCGGTTTCGGTCGAGTCGTCCGGGATGAAAACGGATCTGTCACCGCCGTGGTAGAGGAAGCCGAGGCAGATCCCGGGCAAAAGCTGATCTGTGAAATGAACACCGGCTGGTTCTGCCTCGACGCCGCATGGACGTGGGAAGCTCTTGAACAGGTCAGGGTCTCCGTGGTCGGAGAGCGATATCTGCCAGACCTCATAGCCACCGCTGCTTCCGCATCGACTGGCAGTCGCGCTTCCAGCACATCGGTTAGCGACGCGTCCGAGGCCCTGGGTGTGAACAATCGCGTCCAGCTGGCGGAGGTCGAAGGCGTGATGCGCGACCGGATCAGGCGTCACCACATGCTGGCTGGAGTAACAATCCGAGACCCGCAAACAACATACATTGACGCCGATGTCGAAATTGGGGAGGATTCCGAGCTGTTGCCCGGAAACCATATCTACTCAGGTGCAGTGATCGGATCGAACTGTGTCATTGGCCCGAACTCGGTTCTCAAAGACTGCAGCATTGGCGATGACGCCCGGATCATCTCCTCGTACATAGAAGGCGCAGAGATCGGCTCAGGCATATCCGTCGGTCCGTTCAGCCGGGTACGTGCTGGTACGAAGATCGAATCCGGTGCGTACATCGGGAACTTCGCTGAGATCAAGAACAGCAGGATTGGCTCCGGCACGCACGTCGGGCACTTCAGCTACACAGGCGACGCGGAACTCGGCAGAGACGTGAACATCGGCGCAGGAACGATCACGGCTAACTTCGACGGTAAAGATAAGCATCGCACTGTCATTGGAGACCGTGTGAAGATAGGGTCCGACACGATCATCGTCGCCCCGGCGAATATCGGTGATGACGCCAGCACAGGAGCCGGCTCGGTTGTGAACCGGGATGTCGCCGCCGGGCAGATGGTTGTAGGCTCTCCGGCCAGATCGGTGAGGCCGCGGCCGCCAAGCCACGAGGTAGAAAAACCTGCCGATAACAAGAAAGAGGGTGACGGGCAAAAAGATGAATGAAGAAGAACCGAACGATATGCAGGCCGGCAACCGCTCGGCCGACGCGCTGAACGGAAAACGAGGCGCGTACTAAAGATGGACATCTGGTTACCGTGGGTGGTCGTGGTCATTTCCGCCACCCTCCACGTCCTGTCAACGCTCGTGCTGATCGCGTTCCCATCGCGGAACATCACCTTCTCACTGCCGACGACCGAATCTATGAACGGCAATGGAGATTACGAGCAAATTCGGCAGCTCGATAACCGCGCCCGAGTCCTTTTCATTGGTTTGCAGGCAGCCTCGCTCGTAGCCGGAGCACTGGCAATTGCCGAACTATTTGGGCCTGAAACCGGAAGTGGGGCCGCACTCGCTATCAGCGGCGTGATTGCGTTCTCTGCCCGCTTCGCAATCCATGGCGCATCCTCGTTTATCGGTCATCGATACCGAGACGAGACTCGGCGGTTCATGTCGCCGTTCGTGTGGGCAGTCTTTCGTCTGACGACATTTCCCGGAACAGGCTGGCTGACGACGAAGATCACCGGTCGGACTCCTGGCGATGTGGTTGCGGGGCAGGAGGCGAGCGAGGCTCTTCAGGAGAGTCTTGACCTGCTTGAGGTGCAGCACATCCCTGCCGGACAGTCTGAACTGCAGATGATTCGTGGCATTCTCCGAATGGACACCGTGAAGGTGCGTGAGATCATGCGCCCGCGTCCGGACATGGTGGTGGCCCCTGTGGACGCAGCGCCAGATGAGATCATGACGCAGATGACCGTGGGTGGGCATAGCAAGATCCCGGTCTACTCTGAGAGCCCTGACACGATCGTCGGTGTTGTGTATGCACGCGATCTGCTTGCCGCCAAGGCAAATGATGAAGACGAATTCGAACTGGTCCGCAAGCTGGCGCGGCCTGCTATTCATGTACCGGAATCACAGAACCTTGAGCGCTTGCTGCGAGAGTTTCAGGAGCACCGCACCAGCATTGCGATAGTGGTGGACGAATATGGCGGCATCGCAGGTCTCGTAACTGTGACCGACCTGATCGAGGAGATCGTCGGTGAACTTGTCGATGAGTTCGATATTGAGGGTCCAGAGGTCCGAGAGGTAAACGCCAACGAGATCATCGCCGACGCGGCGACCTCAATTGAGACGCTTAACCGGAAGATGGGCACCGGAATACAGGCTGATGGCTTCGACACGATTGGCGGCCTGGTGCTCAAAGAGCTTGGCCGCCTTCCGGTTAACGGGGACAAGGTAACGACGTTCGGCCTCACGATTACCGTGCAGTCGACGGTTGGCCGCAGGATCAGGCGGGTACGCGTTGAGCGCAGCCTGGTGCCAGGAAGAAACGGCTAACCGGAAGAGGTTGGCTCTGGGGCGGTGACCTGGCGGGACGTCAGTTGCCCGCCGCCAACGGGCCTGTTTGTCCCTCCGTCCAGATACCTCGACCGACCCAGGGCCCTGGCAGTGAATCGATTTCCAAGGCAACTGCTACTCGTTTCGGTGTCCGAATAAATCAACGTTCGATCCCAACCGCCTGTGGTGGGCGGCGAGACACACGCCAGACGATTAGTCGTATCCACAGATCGCGGTCTGCTCGAAGCATCAGATCTGGAACAGTCCGGAGGTCGTGCGAACCAACCCGAATGTAGGTAGCCACCGCATAGCCGATTGGCCTGTACGACTGAGACGCGAAGAGGCTCCGGGCAAAACCCGGAGCCTCTTTAGTTTCGTGCCTGTGTCTGGAGGCTAGTTCCCGAGAACCTTGTCCACCAGGATAAACACACCCTCAACGCGCCCGGTCGATTCACCGGTCGCAGAGACCGTGAAGTACGAGTTGTTAGACACAACGAATCCTGCATCGTTAATGTCAGCCGTGACCATGATCGCACCACTGCTGTTTGCTACGGCGTCGCCGAGCAGAACATCAGAGATGTTGGGGATGCCGGTCACGGTGACGCGCTCCCCGGAGTTAAAGCCACCGCCAAGAATCACAATGTCGGTTCCAGCGAGCCTGAACTCCACTGCGCCAGCAACGTTGTTGTTGGAGTCGTGGATCATCAGAGCGGCGTTAGAGCCGTTGGCACCAGGGGCACCGGCTGCGCCGGAAGGACCTCTGGCACCGGCAGAGCCGGGTGACCCGTTAGAACCGTTCGTGCCATTACTGCCGGCAGGACCACCAGGACCAGCAGGACCGGCGGGACCAGCAGGACCAGCACCACCGGCGGGACCAGCAGGGCCGGCAGCACCAGCGGGGCCGCGTTCACCGTCGCCACCTGAACATGCAACGGCTGCGGCAAGCCCAACCATCAGCGAAACGAGGAAGAGGGCCTTCACCCTACTTCGGAGCAGACCTAGCATAGGTCCCGTCCTCCATGTACTTATTCGTGTATGCCGATCTTGCGATCGTGGCCGGAGTTCGTGCGGCCGTCGTTCTGACTATCGATTAAATCCCACGCGCGCAGTCCGCGATGGACTTGCGACGCACCGGTGCAACTTTAGCGGTGCAAATTCGCGACTGTCAAGGTAGTTTGAGCGCGTCAAACCCCAGTTTCAATCGCGGGTCTGCACCCATCACCAGACGTTCTGGCTTGTGCGTTCCCGCTCCAGCCGCTCCGGAACGAATGCTGCACACCAACGCATTATCCAAGTGTTACCAATAAAGACAGTCCGATCCCACTGTTCGAAGTACCGATTTCGAGGATAATCCTCGCGGCAAGATCGCCGCCGGGCTCGAAGAAACTTTCTCCGCTTCAAAGACCGCGCGATACATATGTCTGGCCTATCACTGGCGTGATATCCTTTTATAGAAGAACAAAGATGTAACAGAAGAACATCTCCTCGCGGCGGTCCCTAGAGTTTCCCTCTTATCCCATTGACCAAAGCTGCCTGGAGCCGCCTGAAAGAGAGTACGCACAGGTTGGATAGTGACAAGAAAGCGGTGCTGGTAAAAGAGCACGGCGCGTCGGCAAACGATACCGGATCGACAGAGGTGCAGATCGCCCTGTTGAGCGAGCGAATCACCGAACTAACGGAACACCTAAGGGAACACAAGCACGACCATTCAAGTAGGCGCGGGCTGGTGAAGCTGGTGGGCAGGCGAAGGCGTCTGCTGGGCTACCTCAACGGCCAGGATGTTAACCGCTACCGATCTATCATCGGAAAGCTTGGACTACGCAGGTAACAAGACGCCCCGTCCCTGGGGCGTTTTCTGTTGTGACGCTACTTTGACTTGTTTGGTCCGCACCTGAGCGGCAGACGGTCGGAGCGGCGACAGTCTCTCAAAGGTCACCCCGGACCGTTCGGCCGCCCACGCGGGCGCAGGTCGTGACCAGAGACTCAACGGGTGAACCGTGCAACAGCTCGCTAATCGGTCCCCGGAATTACCCCGCCTGATCGAACAGATCGCTTCAGGCAACGAAAAGAGAAAAGATGACACAGGAAATACACAAATTTGAGATTGAAGTTGGCGGTCGTATCCTTGAACTAGAGACGGGTAGAGTCGCCCACCAGGCCGGAGGCGCGGTAACCGTCAGGTACGGCGACACACTTTTGCTCTGCACAGCTACAGGATCGAAGAAGCCTCGCGAGGGCGTCGACTTCCTTCCTCTGACGATCGATGTTTCAGAGCGTGCATACGCATCCGGCAAGTTGCCCGGCGGGTTCTTCAAACGTGAAGGCCGCCCCGGCACCGATGCGATACTTGCAGCGCGTCTATGCGACCGGCCGCTCCGCCCGCTGTTCCCCAAGGACTACCACAACGAGACCCAGATCATCACAACGGTGATGTCTGCGGACCGAGTCAATCCGCACGCCGCACTTGGCATCGTCGGCGCTTCAGCGGCGCTAACTATCTCCGACATCCCGTTCGACGACCCGGTGAGCGCGTGCGTCATCGGTCTTGTCGATGGCGAGCTGGTTGTAAATCCCACCTACCAGGAGCTGCAGGAAAGCCTGCTTGACCTGACCGTAGCGGGCACCGCAGACGCCGTGATGATGGTCGAGGCCGGTGCGAAGATCGTGAGCGAAGAGGTTCTGCTCGATGCGCTGGAACTGGCGCAGGAAGTGAACGGAGCCATCGTCGACCTGATTCGAGAGATGCAGGAAAAGATCGGGAAGACGAAGTGGGAGCCAACGCCGAAGTCGGACGCAGAGAACGCGGCGGGCGACGCTGCCCGGTCATACATTGGCGACAAGCTGAAGGACGCGCTCAAGCTGCCGGGCGACAAGCAGGACCGCGTTGCCGCGATAGCCAAGATCGGTGATGACGCAATCGCCGCGCTTAGCAACGAGCACGACGCAGGAACTGTCAAGGCAACCTTTTACTCAATGGAGAAAGAGGCTGTCCGCGAGTCGATCCTTAATGAGGGCCGACGACCGGACGGACGGACGCTTACCGAGATCCGACCGCTTCACTCTGAGGTCGGCTATTTGCCTCGAGTACACGGCTCCGCCATCTTCACTCGTGGCGAGACACAGATAATGAACGCCGTCACGCTGGCCTCGGCCGGTGAGCGGCAGCGCCTGGACACCTATGGTCCGGAAGAAGAAAAATTCTTCATCCACCACTACAACTTCCCACCATTCTCCACCGGAGAGGTTGGCCGCTATGGCTTTACCGGTCGCAGGGAAGTCGGTCACGGAGTTCTTGCAGAGCGCGCGCTACAGGCAGTGGTCCCCTCACAGGAAGAGTTCCCGTACACCATCCGATCGGTCTCTGAGGCTCTGTCCTCCAACGGCTCGACATCGATGGCCAGCGTCTGCTCCGGCTGTCTCGCACTCATGGACGCCGGTGTGCCGATCAAGGCTCCCGTAGCCGGTATCGCCATGGGGCTGATTACAGGGGAGGCCGGTAGATACTCGGTTCTGACGGACATCCAGGGTGCCGAAGACCACGCCGGAGACATGGACTTCAAGGTGGCTGGCACCACCGAAGGCGTGACCGCGCTCCAGATGGATATCAAGGTAAAGGGAATCACGTTCGAGATCATGCGAGAAGCGCTAGAGCAGGCACGAACCGCTCGCCTGCAAATCCTGGAGCACATGACGGGAACTCTGTCTGCACCTCGCTCCGACCTGAGCGAATTCGCCCCGCGAATGATGTCGATCAACATCCCGACTGACAAAATCGGCGCGCTCATCGGCCCCGGAGGCTCCATTATCCGCGGCCTGATCGACGAGTACGGCGTCTCGATCGATGTCAATGACGAGGGAATTGTGGTCATCGGCTCTCCGGACAGGGAGAACGCAGACAAGGCCAAGGCGGCCATCGAGATGCTCACCCGCGACATCGAGGTCGGCCAGACCTACAAGGGCAAGGTCGTCCGCATCATGCCGTTCGGCGCATTTGTCCAGCTGATTCCAGGCAAGGACGGTTTGGTCCACATTAGCGAGTTGAGCGAAGAACGGGTTCCGGACGTCGAATCGGTCGTGAAGATCGGAGACGAGATCGAGGTCATGGTCATCAAGGTCGACCACATGGGCCGTGTCGATCTCTCCGCTCGTGCCGTGAAAGAACAGAGCAAGGCAGGCGAAGTCCGCGATGACAAGGACTGGGCCGAAAAGTTCGAGCGGCGCGACAGACGTGACGGCCCGAGTGGCCCAAGCGGCCCGAGTGACCGGGGCGGACGGCCTGACGACAGACGCGGTGGTGGTGGAAGACGCGACGATAGGCGCGGGGGTGGCCAAAGCGGCCCAAGGGACAGTGGCGGCGACCGAGGTGGCGACAGGCCACCACGCCGGGATGGTGAAAATGGCGGTGCTCGTGAAGATCGCAGTGGTGGCAGACGCCCAATCGGCGGCTTTGACGGAGAGCGCCGCGTTGGACCGCCACGAAGGCGTTAGACCGCAGCATCAGGAGACAGAACGCCCGTGGCTGAGTCAACACAGATAAAGGTTGCCGTCAGCGGTGTCCTCGGCAGGATGGGCTCGACGGTCCTGGCAGCTGTCGCCGGTGACCCGGCGATGGTTGCGGTAGGTGGCGCAGACCCGGCGGCTGCTACCGACACGGTTGCGAATCCGCAGTCCGGGGAACAGCTACCGCTCCGTGCCAGTCTCGGAGAGTTGATCGAGGATGCAGAGCCGGATGTGGTCGTCGACTTCTCCAACGCAACGGGCGCAATGGCCACTTTTACGGCCTGTGCTCCAGTCGGGGTGTCCGTCGTCTCCGGGTCGACCGGGCTATCCGAAAGTGACCTTGAAGAAACCGGCAAGCTGGCGAGTCAGCACAGCGTCGGCATCATCTCCGCTTCAAACTTCGCACTCGGAGCCGTGTTGCTCGGCTATCTCGCGGGCATCGCATCAAAGTACTTCGACTACGCGGACCTGATCGAGTCACACCATGAAGCCAAAGTTGATGCCCCGTCGGGCACCGCTCTGTCCATCGCACAGGCGATGGTCGATGGCCGCGGTGGCCGGTTCACTCAGAATGAAGCCGAAAAACAGACGTTATCCGGTACACGCGGCGGTGATTTTGAGGGTATAAATGTTCATAGCGCCCGCATGCCGGGACGCGTAGCACGGCATGAAGTCGTGTTTGGCGGAACGGGGCAGACATTGACGATGATCCACGACTCAATAAACCGCGACAGCTTCATGCCCGGCGTATTGCTGGCGGTTAAACGCGTCGTCACACAAGACGGTCTCGTCGTTGGCCTCGACCGCGTGCTGGGGCTGGACGAGCTCAAGCCGTAGGGCGGCGCAGACTCCGGTTCCCGATCAGCGCAACTCGCCCATCAATTACCCTGCTGTCAGAAATTTCCGAACACTTCCGTCATCCTGAGCCAGCCCGTCAAAGGGCGGCGGAAGGTCGACCGAGACGGCCGACACCACCCCTCTCTAACTCGCGCCCTTAGACGGGCATCCGACAAGGGAGAGAGGATGTAGAAGGAGCAACAGACCATGAACAGCTCAGACCTGACCATCGCGATCGTTGGAGCGACCGGCGCCGTCGGCCGCATCGCACTTGACCTGCTCGCAGAGCGCGATCATCCCGTGGAAAAGATCGTGGCAATGGCCTCTTCTCGTTCCGCAGGAAAAAAGCTTCCATATAAAGGAAAAGAGCTGGTAGTTGTGGAGGCCACACCTGATGCGTTCACCGGAGCAGACGTGGCATTCATCTCGGCAAGCTCTGAAGTCAGCAAGCGACTCGCACCAGAGGCGGTCAGCCGCGGCGCGCTGGTGATCGACGATGGCTCTGCATTTCGCATGGAGGATTCGGTCCCACTCGTGGTGCCAGAAGTCAACGGCGCTGATGTCGAGTGGCACTCCGGCATCATCTCGATTCCGAACTGCACCACGACTCCGCTTGTCATGGTCCTCGATGCCCTGCGGTCTGTGGCTCCGATCACGGCGGTCACGGTAGCCACTTATCAGTCCGTCACCGGAACAGGTGCAGCAGCAGACGTCGAGTTGCTGACCCAGTCGCGCTCCGTGCTCGATTCGGAAGATGTCGTGATCGAGCAGTACCCATACCAGATTGCATTCAACGTCATCCCGCAGGTCGATAACTTCCTGGCAAGCGGTTACACCGTGGAAGAGGACAAGATGTTGAACGAGTCACGCAAGATTTTGCACGAGCCGACGCTCCGTCTTGCGGCAACCTGTGTGCGCGTACCGGTCCAGGTTTCACACAGTGAGTCTGTGACCGTCGAATTCCTGAACCGGGTGAGTGTGCAAGAAGCGAAGCAGGCAATGAGCGATGCCGACGGCTTGCTGCTGGTGGACGATCCGCAGAACAATGTCTACCCTATGCCTCTCAAAGCGGCGGGTGACGATGAGGTGCATGTCGGCCGGATCCGAGACGACATAGCGCACGACAATGGCCTGAGCCTGTGGCTATCTTGCGATAACCTCAGGAAAGGTGCGGCGCTTAACGCCTTGCAGATTCTGGATGAAGTGCTGAGGCGGGACTGCCTCAAACCGTCTAAGAAGACGGCGGCGATCTAGGAAACAACCCATCTACCAGCGAACCGGATAGCGATATGGCAACTCCAGGACGACTTCTTACAGCGATGGTCACGCCGTTCACTGAAGACGGCGAAGTCAACTTCCCCCAGGCGCGCAGGCTAGCGGCGGCGCTCCTCGATTCGGGTTCGGACGGCCTTGTGATTGGCGGGACGACCGGCGAGGCTCCGGCTATGAGCGCCGACGAGCGGCTCCGGCTTTTCGACGAGGTGAAGCAGGAGATAGGCGAGCGCGGTGCCGTTGTAGCGGGGACGACAGACAATAACACACGCGGCTCGATCGAACTTTCAAAAGAGGCTGAGCGTGTCGGTATAGACGCACTTCTGCTGACCGTTCCCGCCTACAACAAGCCTCCGCAGGAAGGGCTTTACCAGCACTTCAAGGCGATTACAGATAGCGTCGGCATTCCCGGGATTCTCTACAACGTGCCGAGCCGTACCGCGCTCAACATGACTGTGGAAACGACGCTGAGGTTGGCTGAGATCGACAACATCATTGGCGTGAAAGAGGCGTCGAGCGACCCGACTCAGATCACCCAGGTGATCGACGGCGCACCCGATGGCTTCAACGTGTGGAGCGGCAATGATGACGAGACTTTCTCAATCATGTGCACTGGCGGCTTCGGAATAGTGAGTGTCGCAAGCAACGTTATCGGAAGCCAGATCAAGCAGATGATGGGGCTAATTCTCGAAGGAGATGTTGAGGCCGCTGCCAGTGAACACAGGCGCCTGCTTCCGTTCTTCAAAGCGCTGTTCTGGGTGACGAACCCGATTCCCGTCAGATATGCGCTTTTGCGCCACGGATTCGAGGCCGGACCACCGCGCCTTCCAATGATCCCGGCCCCCGCGGACTTCCGCGAAAAATTTGACCCGGTGATGGACCGTTACCAGATGGACCTGCCGGTTGGAGTGCCTGTCTGATACGTCGCTGCGAATGAATAATGGGAAGGGTCGCCAGGTGGCGACCCTTCTTTATTCTGCCTTTGACGGTCAGGAGTATAAGAATGCCACTGGATGAATTTCGCCGGGTAAACCTCGACAACTGGAATGAACGGACGGCAATTCACGCTGGATCGAAGCTGTACGACCTCGAAGGCTTTGTCTCTGATCCGAAGAAGGTCAGTGGTGTCGTTGCATTCGATGTTCCTGATCTCGGAGATGTGAAAGGCAAGTCGCTGCTCCACCTCCAGTGCCACATCGGGACGGACACCCTGTCGCTCGCACGGCTCGGTGCCACGGTCACCGGCGTCGACTTTTCGCCGGATGCGATAGCAACGGCCAGGAAGCTAAGTGCAGACAGCGGCACTCCGGGGCGGTTCGAGATCGCCGAGCTTTACGACACTCCAAACGTCATCACCGAACAGTTCGACGTCGTCTACACGGGCGTTGGGGCGCTTACATGGCTTCCCGATATCGCAGGATGGGGTCGAGTTGTCTCGACCATGTTGAAGCCCGGAGGCACCTTTTTTATCAGGGACTTTCACCCGATGTTGTGGACCATCGACGATGAAAGGGAGGGCGACGAACTAGTAGTCAAGTATCCGTATTTTGAGACATCGGCGCTGCGCTTCGAAAACGAAAACACATACAGTGACGGCGACCGCCTGGAAAACAAGGTTAACTTCGAATGGAACCACGGCCTCGGCGAGGTGGTTATGGCGTTGCTGGACAATGGCCTCCGCCTGGAACTTCTGCGCGAACACGTGGTCGCAGAGTCTCGAAACCTGCCGTGGATGGTTGAGGACGCCGAAGGGCGATGGAGGTTGCCGTCGGGACAGGAACGATTGCCGCTGATGTATTCAATCCGGGCTGTGAAGGTGTCATGAGACGGGTTCACTCTAGATATGGCCAGCCGTCACCGAACCTGCGCATTGGCACCTATTGCGGCCGTTGAGGTGCGGGCATACGGTTTTTACACGCGTTGCATTAGTCTGAGATGCCGACCATTCGATCAGTTTCGTTATGTTGCCTCTGAGCGTCTGCCACAGAAGTCGAATCGAGTAACAAAGATTGCAGTCAGATCATGGACCGAAGGTAGTAGTGATCGGGGGTGGTAGCGGCTCGGCCGTTCTGCTTGCCGGACTGAAGAAACACACAGCCAATATCACCGCCATCGTTAGCATGTTCGATAGCGGCGGCAGCACGGGAATTCTCCGGGAGGAGTTCGGCTATCCGCCGCTCGGTGACATTCGGCAATGCCTGATGGCGCTGGCCGGCGACGACCAGGCGGCCGCAGCTCTACGGTCCGCCTTCGACTTTCGGTTCAGTTCCTCCAGCAGCCTGAACGGCCACAGTGTCGGCAACCTGATACTGGCCGCGTTGACCAGTGCGATGGATACCGGGGTAACCGGGGCAATAGACGAACTATCACGCATGCTCAAGGCTCAGGGTCGGGTAATTCCGGTGACGCTCGAAGACGCGCAACTCTGCGCTGAGCTTGCGAACGGCATCGTCGTCGTTGGTGAGTCGAAGATCGATCAGCGCGGCGAAGAGACGCCTCCGATCAAGCGAGTATTTCTCGACCGCCAGGTGCAGGCCAACCCGGAGGCGCTAGAGGCAATTGCCGAGGCGGACATTGTGGTGCTGGGGCCCGGCGACCTGTACACAAGCGTCGTTCCGAACCTGCTCGCGTGCGGTGTGCCGGATGCTCTACGTGACACTGGAGCACCCGTCACCTACATTTGCAACGTGATGACAAAGCTCGGGGAGACGTCGGGGTATGACGCCGCCCGATTCACCGAAGTCATAAGCAACTATCTCAACGACGCAAAGATCGACTTTGCGATCGTCAACACGCAGTCCATCCCAGAGGATGTGCAAGCGCGGTACCTGGTTGAAGGTGCCCAGCCAGTCAACCCCATGCTCGAACGCGTGCTCGATTTCGCTCAGGATGTTCTGCACGAATCCCTGCTCAACCTCGGACCTCCGGTCAGGCACGACAGTGAGCGACTTGCGGAGCTGGTGATCCGGGTTGCGACTGAGCCGGGTTAAGAGCGCGACTGGTGAATAGCGGGTGCCGGGCGGCACCGAGCCTGCTACTTGAGGAGGGCGCTGAGTTCAAGCGACTGGGCGCGCCACGGACCTGTCGAGATCATCACCGCCGAGATGCCGAGCAACTCCTCGAGCCGGTTGACGTACCGCTTCGCACCCTCAGGTAACTGCTCACGCGTTGTGATTCCGGCGGTGGAGCCGTCCCAGCCCGGTATCTCTTCATAGATCGGCTTACTCTGCCCGAGCAGCTGGGAATCTATGGGGAAGCGGTCGGTCTGCCGCCCTTCGATCTCGTACCCCACGCACACCCTGATCGTATCCCAGCCATCGAGTACATCCAGCCGCGTGATCACCATTGAGTCCATGCCGTTAACGCGCACGCTGTACTTGCCGGCCACTGCGTCGAACCAGCCAATGCGGCGCGCCCTGCCCGTTGTTGCGCCAAACTCTCCGACGGGCCCGGCGTTGCGAATAATCTCCGCCTCTTCGTCATTTAGCTCGGTGGGAAACGGTCCCGCGCCTACGCGGGTGCAGTAAGCCTTGAAAACACCGGTTACACCAGCGAAGGCTCTGGGACCGATGCCCAGGCCGGTGAGCATCCCGCCGACCGTCGGATTAGAGGACGTGACATACGGATAGGTGCCGTGGTCTAGGTCCAGCAACGCCCCCTGCGCGCCCTCCAGGATGACGTTTTCTCCGGCGTCGAGCGCCGCTGCCACGATGTCTTCAGAGCGCGCGATGTAAGGCTTTAGCTCCGCAGCCCAGCGACGCGTCCGCTCGAAAATCTCGTCGCTATCGACCGGCTCACCGCCGTACAGCTTCGTGATCGTCTCGTTCTTGAATTTAATGATCTCGGGAAGGCGGAGATCCAGGTCTTCCGCGTTGAGCAGTTCACCGATTCGGATGCCCTGCCTGCCTACCTTGTCAACGTATGCAGGTCCGACGCCCCGGCCCGTGGTGCCAATGGCATCCTTGCCTCGCCGCTCCTCCTCAAGCCTGTCGAGTGTGACGTGGTACGGCATGATCACATGCGCGCGATCAGAAACAAAGACATTGCCCGGCAACCCGGCGTCACGGAGCATGTTGATCTCGTCGAGCAACACATCGGGATCGACGACAACTCCGTTGCCGATGACGTTCTGGGTGTGCGGCCAGCAGACGCCTGAGGGAACCAGGTGAAACGAGAACGTACCGTGCTCGTTCATCACCGTGTGTCCGGCGTTGTTTCCGCCTGAGTAACGAGCGACCACCGACGCATTCTCTGCGAGGTAGTCGATGACCTTTCCTTTACCTTCGTCACCCCAGTGGGCACCGAGTACGGCATATGCGGGCACTGCGGGAAATCTCCAGACGCGATGCGGCCCGTCGCTCAGATGAAACGGGCCGGGTGAGCAGTGCAACAGGTTGTTGCTGAGGAATTATAACAGCGGGAAGTGGTTTGCTCACCGCGATGGCGGTGCCATAACTCAGGTCCTGGCTCCGGGCACACCGATCTGATGCGAGCAATATCGCCCCGGCCGCCAAACCGCCTGATATTTCTGTTGACTCTGGTGTGTTCCGGGAGAGATAATAGCTCTTACGCCTAAAAACAGGCGGGGCTGTTTACGGCCTCCGGCGCTGTCTCCTACATCGCTGGAAACTACCTTAAAAAATGAAGAGTGATTCTGCATTCTCCGAGATCATGTAGGTGATTCCTTAGTGTGGTTCAAGCTACTAAGGGCTCATGGGGGATGCCTTGGCGTTAAGAGCCGATGAAGGGCGTAGCAAGGCTGCGATAAGCCCCGGTTAGCTGTCTAGCAAGCTTAGCCGGGGATTCCCGAATGGGGTAACCCGGCCACTGTAATGGTGGTCAGTCTCGATTTATCGGGATAGGTAAGCGGGGGAACTGAAACATCTAAGTACCTCGAGGAAAGAAAATCAACCGATACTCCCTTAGTAGTGGCGAACGAACGGGGATCAGCCCAAACCGCTCGGCCCATACGGGTCAGAGTCCAGAGTCCGAGCGGTGTTGTAGGGCCTGCGCTGGAGTTCTCTGAAGCTCCGTGAGAGTTACAAATCGAACGTTTAGCAGAACAGACTGGAACGTCTGGCCATAGAAGGTGATAGCCCTGTAAGCGAAAAACGTTTGGCTCTCAGTCAGGTACCTGAGTACGGCGGGACACGTGAAATCTTGCCGGAACCCGGGGGGACCACCCTCCAAGGCTAAGTACTCTTAACGACCGATAGCGAACTAGTACCGTGAGGGAAAGGTGAAAAGCACGCCGTAAGGCGGGTGAAATAGAAC
>JAJCYY010000042.1 GCA_029262735.1 Chloroflexota bacterium
CGAACATGCTCACAGCGGCGGACATCCACCCCAATGCAGATGGCTACCAGGTGCTGGCTAACTCGCTAGCAGAGGCTCATGGCGGATAGGAGTCAAACGGTCTCTTTCGAGTAAGCCTCGTCCAGTAGTTCGACGACGTAGCGGACCTGGATGTCAGTTCCGTCACGCTTGAATGCCGATGTCATTTGCAGCGCGCACCCGGGATTGCCCGTGGCAACAATCTGCGCCCCTGTCGACTTGATGTTGGCCGCCTTACGGTTGCCCAGTCGTAGCGACATCTCCTTCTGCGTGATCGAGTAAGTACCTGCCGAGCCACAGCACACGTTGCCCTCGGGCATCTCCACTCGCTTCAGTCCCGGAATGGCATCCAGCACCTGCCGCGGTGCAGCGGTGATTCTCTGCGCGTTGATCAGGTGGCACGCGTCCTGGTATGTGACGGTGTAGTCAAGAGAGGCTTTCGGAGCACGGAGTCCAAGCTCGATTAAGAACTCATGAATGTCCTTCGTCAGACTTGCAATGCGCTCCGCTTTTTCGAGATATAACGGATCGTCGTGAAGCAGCTCTGCATAATCCTTCATAGTGGAGCCGCAGCCCGCTGACGCCACTATCACGGCGTCCGGCATTGCGGTCAGGAAGGAGTCGATATTGCGGCGCGCCATCTGACGCGCAGACTCAAGCTCACCTGCGTGTGCGTTGAGCGCCCCGCAGCAGCCCTGGTTGGGGGACAGGTGCACCTCGACCCCATTTCGGGATAGCACCCTGACTGCAGCTTCAAGCGCCGGCGCGTGTGTCAGCGTCATCACACAGCCCGCAAGCATCGCCACCTTTGCACGTCGTTGACCTTCCGCCGAAATAACCTGGCCGTCCGCAACGAAAAAGTTGTCGCTGAGTTCCGGCAACGACTCGTCGAGATGCTGCTGGTCACCAGGAAGGATGCCAAGCAGACCGGTCTTGCGGGCCACGGTCTGTGCGCCGGTCTTGCGATACAGCTTCGCTGCGCGGCCGACCCAGCGGAGCCGCTTCGGGCTGGTCAGCACGTTTTCGTAACCGATCTTCCTGCCGATCCGCTCACGAAGTGGCCGTTTGAATCCAGTTTCAATCTCAGCTCTCGTCGCCTCCATCAGTCGTCCGTACGGCACACCAGACGGACAGGCCACCTCGCACGCCCGGCACTGCAGGCACATGTCCCAGTGGCCGACCACAGACTCGGTCATCGCCAGACGGCCCTCCGCAACTCCCTTCATGAGAGCAAGCCGGCCGCGGGGCGACTCCATCTCTAGGCCGGTCTCCAGGTACGTCGGACAGGCATTCAGGCAGAAGCCGCAGTGGACGCACTTGTAAAGATCGTCATCGCTGGGCGCGTCCGGCCCTGTGAAGCCGGGGAAAGTTCCCGGTGCTGCGATCGGATGCGTATGCGACTGAGTCGTGGGTGCCAAAGTTTTAGATACGGCTTTCTAGATGCGGCCTGTGAAGCGGCCAGGGTTCAGGATACGGTCGGGGTCGAACCGCTGCTTAATGCTCTTCATCACCGCCAGCGCCTCTCCCTGTTCACCAAAAACATCGATCTCACGCTTCAACTCGATGGGACAGCGCTCGATCACCGCATGCCCTCCAAGCCGCGTGACGGATTCGACAAACCGATCGATGTCGCTCCGGGTGCCACTGGTGGCCTCTGAGATAGATATCGTCCCAAATCCGGCATGCAGCTCGCCGCTGAATCCTTCGGAGGTCGCAGAGTTCGATGCAGATTGATCGAGAACCTTCACAGCGTCTCGCGGCTTTAGAGTCGTCCTCATGCTCAATCCGTCGCCTGTACTTGCCACGACAGCCTTGCCCCACAACTTATCGGCGTCCTTGCCCCGCACCACTTCGTAACCGGCTGCTCCCGTCGTACCCGCAGTTCCCGTCAGGTCACGCTCCATACGACTGACCGCCGCCTTGCCGCCGGTGACACGAGCAAGGACCAGTGCCGGTGAGAAATCTTCGGACGAACCGCCGATCTTCGCGAGACCTGCCTCCGCGGCGGCTCCTGCAAACACCGTCAGTGCCTCGGGCACCACAGGCCCGTTGAAGAGCTGCATCGCGTAGTCACCGGCATCTGCTGCCGACGCAAACCACGCCGCAACGGTGCTCGAACTGGCCGGGAGCGGCACAACCTTCAGGGCCACCTCGGCTATCACCCCGAGCGTTCCGAACGCGCCGGTGTGAAGCTTGTGCAGGTCGTACCCCTGCACGTTTTTCACGACTCGGCCGCCCGACTTCGTGACCGTCCCGTCCGCCAGCACGACCTTCATGCCGATCACCCAGTCTCGAATGCCACCGAGCGAAGTTCGCATCTGGCCGGGGGCGTCGGAAGCGACGCTACCGCCAAGTGTCGCCTTCTCAGGCTCGGGAACATCGAACGGCAGCCGCTGGCCCTGCTTCGCCAGCGTTTTGGAAAGATCTTCGATCGTGACACCAGCATCGGCGAAAACCGTCAGGTCGCCCGCCTCATGTTCGATGTTGCCTGAGAACGCAGTCAGGTCGAGCGCGATCGTGTATCGCTCCGGCACATTCCCGATGTGCATGCGAGTGCCGCCACCCCACGGAATTACGGCCTCGCCTGCGGAATGAGCCTCGGCGAGAGCAGCAGACAACTCGTCCAGTGAAGCAGGGCGAAGAACGCTGTCCGGCGTTAAACCGTCAACTTGCAGGTCTGCGTGTGTGCTCGTCAAATCATTCGTTCTCAACTGATTGGCCAGGTTCGCCAAGTTCGACTGGCTCGGCGGGCATAGCTGTTCTCAACCACATCGTTGTCAGGCTCACCACCGCAAGGAAAACGTACACGAGCGCTACAGCCGTAAGGGCGATTCCGAAGATGCTCATGAGCAGGAAAGCGAACAGGAGAACAGAGATGGAGATGCTGTTCGGTCGACGCCCATCCCTCCGGAAGAGCATACGCATGATTCCGGTGACAGCAAACAGGCACATAACCGCCAGCCAGGCAATGACAAGCAGAACGGTCTGAGTACTGGCGTCCGAGAAACCAACTGCAAACACGAGCAGACCGGCGCTCAAGCCTGAGATGAGCACCATCTGCGTGAGGGCGACAATGTTGAATATTCGTTTGCGGCGATGAGTATGCAAGGTGCGGTGTTAACGCTCCAGCTGCGATATGGAGTCGTCCATCTAGTCTGCCAGACTTGTCACCACCATACCGAGGCACTTCAAAATCTTCCTTGCTCCTCCACCGAATCGATCAGCCTCGGCTCGTTCACATATTTGGCCTTGCCAGTGGCATTCACGTCGGTCGAAACACGGTGCATCGTCATCTCAGGCCATTCTCGTGCAGTCACGTGCTGCTCAACCTGCTCGAACTTCGTCTGCGGATCAAGCCAGATTGACCAGAGTTCGTCTTCAATGCTGCCGAAGGTGAGCGGGATGCGGTCGTGGAGCGGCTCCATGAAGCTGTTGGTCGGCGTCGTGATGACAGTGAAAGTGGTGAAGGTTTCGCCCGTCTCAGGGTGAGTTCGCAGACTGTACAGGCCGGCGAAGGCCATCAACTCATCGTCTTTACGGTGGATGTAGTAGGGCAGACGCTCCTTGCCGCGCCTCTCCCACTCGTAGAAACCGCTCGCCGGGACCATGCACCTGTACTGGTTTAGCGCGCCTCGCCAGAAACCCGATGACTTCAGCTTGTCGTCACGCGAGTTAAACGTGCTGAACTTCGGAGGCTTCTCCTCCTTCCACCACGGTGGAATAAAACTCCAGCGGGCGAGTTCAAGTTGACGCGATCCGCCGCGGTTGATCACGATTGGCGCTCGCTGGGTTGGTGCGATGTTGTAGCTGCTAAAACCCGGGCTTTCGGTGGACGAAGTCTCCAGCACCCGGCCTTCGAGCTCCAGTTGCGACAGCCACTCTCGCGAGATGTCCTGCTCCCGGATTAGCTGGCCAATACCGTCCTCGCCCATGACCAGGACGTATCGACCGCACAAGTGATCTCTCCAACGATTAAATAGCTAGCTCGATTGCAGCCATCATAGCGAGAATAAGGAGTTGTCATTCAAGTCCTCAGTCTCTCCCCTCCGCCAGAATCGGATTTGCCCGAAATCATAGCGATAGACATCTCGGGTGGAGCTACGGGGGCAGCGCGTAGAATTTTCTGCCTTAGCTTCGAACCGCGCATTGATCGCTGCGAAAACCAGTTTCCGTCGCGTGCAGGTGTGCCGCAACACTATCCATGTCACTTGCCGACGGCATCCCCGGCAGGCGAACGAGGTGAGTTTCGCAGCGGCAGTCCGAAGCGCCGAATCCCGGCAGCGGCACTGAGGCGCCGGGGAGCTGCGCCACGCGCTTCGCCCAGGTGCATTCCATGCGCTCGTCACTGACTGCCCACCAGATACTTGTGACCGGATTCAACACGGTCAGATAGTCGATGTGCCAGTGAAGAAGCTTTTTTGCGCGCATGTGCCGGTTAATCCGGCCGCGCAACCCTCCGAGCGCACTGCCCACGTAGAGATAGAAGCCAGCGGGAAAATCGTGCTCGCCAAACCTGCCGACAACGATCTGCCGAGGCTCCCGCAAAACAATGCCTAGCATGTAGATTCCACCGGCACAAGGGGGGCCAGTCGGCGCGGGGCCCTCAGGACCCACTACGCTGAGTTGGTAGCGGCTTAACTTGCGCTCGGCGGCGCAGCCTTCGACTCCACTGCCAACGATGGCAACTTCGGACTTGCCAGACATTGCGCCTCTCCGATTCCATCAGGATGTCTGTTTGCTGTATCGACCGAGACTACAGTAATCAATTCGAAGCAATCGATGATTCACTCAATCACCTCTGGCGGCAGACTCCGATCCGGGGCATAAAGATATTTCGGGGAACTGGCGATCAAACCGGTCAATTCGAGCCTCAACAGTCTCGGTCGGATCTATAGCCGGCGCATGGTGCCCGATCGCCATCCAGGGTCTTCGAGCGGCACTTTGAGCCATGAGACCACGGCAGACAGCGACCGGAATGCCTCCAGCCGTGCGGCATCCGTGCCAGCTTCTTCTGCGGCTCGGATGATCTCGTCCATCTGGTGAACGACACGCGGACCCATCTCCAACAGAGCCTCGCTGCCCGACGAGCTGTACCGATAGAGAATGAAGGCTACGAGGGCTCCGACAGGGATGTTCTTGTTGCGGCCAAGCGTCTCGATGGTCGGCAGAGGATCGAATCGTGAGCATTCAGAGACGAGCGAACGAAACCCGGCGTCAGGGTCGTCATCTGGCCAGGTGCCTGTGTACGGCTCCAGGGTGATGGAGCGGCGACCGACAGGTTGTTCAGGATCCGGAGTCGGGTTATCGGGCAATGCGGTTCTCCATCAGGCGTGGACCATCTGGATAGCGGTGTCAAACATCGTAACGACGTTCTCCGGTGGGACTTCAGCCTGGATGTTGTGAACCGAACCCAGCACGTAGCCGCCGCCGCGCCCCAGGTCGGAAGTACGGTTGCGCACCTCCTGTTCCACATCAGAAGCCGTTCCAAACGGCAGGACGTGTTGCGTATCGACTCCGCCCCAGAATGCCAGGTCCTTGCCGAACTCCCTTTTTAGCCGCTCCGGGTCCATGCCGCCTGCGCTCACCTGCACAGGGTTGAGCACCTGCACTCCGCAATCGATGATGTCCGGCAGCAGCTCGTAGACGGAGCCGTCGCTGTGCAGAATGATCGGGGTGTTCGTATTTCGATGAACCGTTTCCATGAAACGAGCGTGGTGGGGCTTGACCAGATTGCGATAGAGCTCTGCGCTCATAAACGACTGGTTCTGCACGCCGAGATCATCTGCCGTTGAAACGGCATCGATAAGATCGCCGACTTCCTTCAGCGCCTGCTCGGCGATTCCGCAGATTACGTCTGTAATCCGCTCCTGGAGGGCTGTTGCGAAAGAAGGATTGAGCAGCAGGTCCTGCAACATCTCGGTGAACCCGCGCACCCTCTGACTGAGGGCGAAAGTGCAGTTCGGAAGGTTCAGCACGATCGCGTAATCGGTCTCGTCACGCATTTTCTGCACGCGCTCACGCAGACCGCGCACCCGGCCGGGATCATCGGCCCCCGGCCACTCGATTGCACTAACGTCGGCGACCATCGGGTCGTCGATGTGCTGAAGGGGGCCGAAGACATTGATGTAAGGAGCCATTACCGCTGACTTGCGCCACTTCACCCCCCACTCGTCGATGTAGCTGCTGTCATCAATCTGGTGGCCCTGGGAAACATCCGGAGAGCCGATGAAGAAGCCGCGCACATCTGCATCGAACCGTTTGAGCACACGTTCGCTCGGTGCTACGACCTGCCCTTCGCCACGGTGGCTAACCGGGAGGTTCTCCTCCTCGAAGCCAAGGTATGCCAGGAGACGCGAGTAGGCCTCTGGATGGATCTGGGTGGCAGGACCGCCGCCGAAATCTACCGGAACCCGATCACTGTCCTGGTGGCTCAAGGCCGCTACGACCCGCTCTCTGTGTGTCATTGCCAAGTTGCCGCTCCTGCCGTGCCGTTCATTCTGTTACCTACCAACGTTTCCACGATGACCGAAGGCGCCTCGATGAAGATGACTACGTCATCGGCTGGTGTCTCCCTTGCCTGTTCCGGCGCGCATGGAATCGGCGGCGAGCTGCCATACGTGAATCCGGTCGCGCGTGACGCTGGCATCGGTTCGCAGGTGGCGGCGCCGAGCCTGTGGATCCCGGTTAGACCGGCTCCGGCACCTGTAGTACCGGCAATTGAAGCTTCGCTCAAGCTTCAGGCAACATGCACACCGCGAGGATTTCGTGAAGATCGGAGCTTCGCGACTGCAGGAAGCAAGAACCAGGGTGGTGCGAAAGCCGGTTGCGGTTGCCAGGTGATTCGAATTCTAACGGACGATCTCACGACGACCCGTCAGACCCCGTGGAGACACCAGGGAAGATGATCCTTCGCGATCTCCTGCCAGCAGAGACGATTTTGTAAAAGTCTGAAGAACCCAGGATGAAATCGAACAGCTCTGGGGCCGAGTCGGCCCACGGAGGGCGATCTCGCCGGTCTGGTTTCCGATCAGATCGAGCTAACTGGCTAGCCGTTCGCCGCCATCACGTCGACCAGCTCCTGTACCGACTCCGCCGACTTCATCAGCGCCGCATTCTCATCAGCCGTCAGTTTCACCTCGAGCACTTGCTCAACGCCACCTGCGCCAAGCTTCACCGGCACTCCCGCATACAGGCCGTTGATTCCATACTCGCCCTCAAGATACGCCGCGCAGGGCAGTATCTCCTTGCGGTCGAGCAGAATCGCCTCCGTCATCTGGGCCGCCGCCGCTGACGGAGCGTAGTAGGCAGAACCGGTCTTGAGAAGACCGACGATCTCGGCTCCGCCGTCGCGAGTCCGCTGCACAATCTCCTCAAGGCGGTTTTTCTCGATCAGATCGCTCACAGGCACGCCGCCGACCGTAGTCGTGCCGATCAGCGGAACCATGCTGTCGCCGTGCCCGCCAAGCACATACGCCTGCACGTTCGTGACGGAGACGTCGAGCTCCATCGCAAGGAAGCTGCGGAATCGGGCGGTGTCCAGGATTCCCGCCATGCCGACCACCCGTTCCTTGGGAAAGCCCGAAACGGCCTTAGCGTGCTGCACCATCGCGTCGAGCGGGTTGGAGACGATGACGAGCACGGCGTTTGGCGAGAAATTTGCAACCTGCTCAGTGACGCTGCCGACGATCTTCATGTTGGTCAGCAGCAGGTCGTCACGGCTCATTCCGGGCTTTCGGGGCAACCCTGCCGTGATGACCACGACATCAGAGTCGGCGGTCTCCTCGTAGCCGTTGGTCCCGACAATCTTTGCGTCGGTCCCTATGACCGGTCCAGACTCCATCATGTCGAGTGCCAGGCCCTGTGGCTTGTCTTCCACGATGTCAACCAGCACCACGTCTGCGTATCCTCGTTCGTAGATGCGCTGTGCAGTTGTAGAGCCAACGAAACCAGCGCCAACTACCGTGACTTTGAATCTCATGTCCTGTCTCTTTCCAAACTCAAAATAGAGGATTTTATGGTTGTGGTTAGGTGGTCAGATTCGCCAGGGCTGAATCACATTGTCGGTCGTGTGGGAACACAGTGCCGCAGAAATCCAAATCGTTTCGAACTCTCGGCACGGCAGACTAGTTTGCCACAGCCTCGACAGCTTTGGAGACCCTGTCATGAGGGATGGATGTGTTGTCCAGAGTGCGAAACACAATCCGCCAGCAGCAGCACCGGCTGCGAACGGTCAACCGGTGACTCTAAGCTCAAACCATGCCCTTCATCCGCACTCCTTGGGAAGTCTGTCGGAAATTACCTATACTGACGTGCCGTAGCTAATGCGCCCGCTATCTTCAGTTTTCAAGCCGATCCCCCGGCAGATTCTACAAAGAGCAACATGAGCCAGACTCTTACGATCATCTACACATGGACCGACGAAGCTCCCGCACTTGCCACTCATGCATTTCTCCCCGTCGCCCGAGCCTTCGCCGGCGCGGCTGGAGTACGGGTAGAGACCCGCGACATCTCGCTCGCCCACCGCGTTCTCGCGCTCTTCCCCGATGTGCTCACAAACGGGCAGAAGGTCCCCGACGATCTGGCCGAGTTGGGGCGCATGGTGGAGACGCCCGAAGCGAACATCATCAAGCTGCCAAATATCAGCGCCTCCGTTCCGCAGATGAAGGCGTGCATCGCTGAGCTGCAAGCAAAGGGATACCCGCTCCCTGAATATCCTGAGGACACGGGTACGGATGCGGAGCGCCAGACCAAGGCGCGTTACGACCGGGCGATGGGCAGCGCCGTAAACCCGGTGCTTCGGCAGGGCAATTCCGACCGTCGTGCGCCGAAGGCCGTCAAAGAATTCGCCAAAAAGAACCCTTCGCGGATGCGTGCATGGCCTGCTGAGTCGAAGACGCACGTATCGACAATGAGTGCAGGTGACTTCCGACACAACGAAAAGTCTGTCACCGTCGGTGAGGCGATGACCGCCAGCATCGAGCACGTTGCGGCGGATGGCACGAAAACTGTGTACACAGAATCGCTCCCGCTCATCGCCAGTGAGGTGCTTGATGGCACATTCATGAGCAAGCGAGCGCTGGTCAACTTCGCCCGCGAACAGGTCGAGGACGCCAGGGATCGCGATGTGCTCTTTTCGCTTCACCTGAAGGCCACGATGATGAAGGTCTCGGACCCCATCATCTTCGGTCACTGCACGCGGGTCTTCTTCGAGAGTGTTTTTACGAAACACGAAGGCACTCTCAGCCGCCTGGGCGTCGACCCGAACAACGGACTCGGTGACCTTATCGCCAAGATCGCCGCACTTCCCGACAGCGAGCGGGCCGCTATCGAGGCTGATATTGACGCCGTTTACAAAGATGGCCCGGCCATCGCAATGGTCAACTCAGCTCTTGGCATCACGAACCTGCATGTGCCGAGTGATGTCATCATCGACGCCTCGATGCCCCCGATGATCCGTGACTCAGGAGGCATGTGGAACGCCGCAGGTGATCTCCAAGACTGTAAGGCGGTCATTCCCGACTCGAGCTACGCCGGTATCTACGACGCTGTAGTCAAAGACTGCCAGCAGCACGGCCAGTTCGATCCTTCGGTTATGGGCAGTGTGCCCAATGTTGGCCTAATGGCGCAGGCCGCCGAGGAGTACGGCTCACACAACAAGACGTTCGAGGCTCCAGCCGCCGGCAACTTCCGAGTGGTCGATTCCAACGGCAGCACGCTGCTCGAGCACACCGTTGAGGAAGGCGATATCTGGCGGGCCTGCCAGACCAAAGACATCCCGGTTCGTAACTGGGTCAACCTCGCGGTCAGGCGCGCTCGTGCCAGCGATACTCCGGCGGTCTTCTGGCTGGACAACGCCCGCGCCCACGACGCCGAGCTGATTCGGAAGGTCGAGGCCTATCTCGCCGAGCAGGACACGGACGGACTCGATATTCGCATTCTCGCTCCCGCCACCGCGATGCAGTTTTCACTGGAGCGCATCCGCCGGGGCGAAGACACCATCTCGGTGACCGGCAACGTTCTGCGTGACTACCTCACCGACCTCTTTCCAATCCTCGAACTCGGCACCAGCGCTCGTATGCTCTCCGTCGTCCCTCTCCTGAACGACGGTGGTCTCTTCGAGACGGGCGCAGGCGGATCAGCGCCAAAGCATGTCCAGCAGTTTGAGGAGGAAGGGCATCTGCGGTGGGACTCGATGGGGGAGTACATGGCGCTCGCTGCGTCTCTGCAACACCTGGGTGAACGGTTCGATAACGAAGACGCGAAGATCCTCGGAGATGCTCTCGACACCGCGACCGCTCGGTACCTGGACAATTCCCGTCTGCCTTCGAGAAAGGTGCACGAACTGGACAACCGGGGCAGTGCCGCATATTTGACGCTTTACTGGGCGCAGACTCTAGCTGAGCAGGACAAGAACGCAACGCTGGCCGGGCGATTTGGGCCTGTGGCGGTTGCCCTTGCCGAGAACGAGGCGAAGATCATGTCAGAGTTGGTTGATGCCCAGGGTTCACCACAGGACCTTGGCGGCTACTACATGCTCGACGCCGCAAAAGCCGCCGCCGCCATGCGCGCCAGTAAGACCTTCAACCGGATAATCGACGGGGTTTAGGCGGTGATCTGCCTCGTTACTGCTGGTAGAGGCGCGCCCGCTAAGCGGGCACTCGGCTGCGCCCCCGGTCAGTAGAGTGCGCAAAGTGGGCGTTTTGTCATCCCGACCATCGCGGAGGGATCTTACTGGACTTTGGTCTGAGTCGGTTCAATCCAGCAATATGCAAACCCCAACGCCGTCCATGTACGACCACAGAAGACTCCGCATCAAGTTGGCTTTGTTGACATCATGGTTGGCTGTAGTGCCGAGGCAGAGTTTTCTCCTTCCCAACTTGGGAGGGAGTTAGAGGGAGGGTCGTTTCGGCTTTTTGTCATTCTGCCCCCGTCCTGAACGAAGCCGAGTGGATTGATTCAGAATCTCCCTGCGACCGGTAATAGGGAGATGCTGAATCAAGTTCAGCACGACAACGACCCATCCCCGTACTCCGTCCGCGTCAGGGAGGGAGTCCGTCCCAGCTCTCTACAGCGGAATATTTCCGTGCTTCTTCGGCGGCGTCGAATCCACTTTGGTCTCCAGCATCCGCAGCGCGCCAATTAGCGTCGGCCGAGTGTCTACCGGGTCGATCACATCGTCGATATAGCCCCGGTGCGCCGCAACATATGGATTTGCAAACCGCTCCCGGTAGTCGTCCACCAGCTCGGCCCGCTTCGCATCCTTGTCTTCGGCATCTGCTATCTCGCGCCTGCCGATCACGTTCACCGCTCCCTCCGGCCCCATCACCGCAATCTCGGCCGTCGGCCAAGCAAGGTTCAGGTCAGACCGCAGCTCCTTGCTGCTCATCACGATGTATGCGCCGCCGTACGCCTTCCGCAGGATCACCGCCATCTTCGGCACCGTCGCCTCCGAATACGCATACAGCAGCTTCGCTCCGTGCCGAATGATCCCACCGAACTCCTGGTGAGTTCCTGGCATGAAGCCGGGAACATCGACGAAAGTCACCAGCGGTATGTTGAACGCGTCGCAGAACCGCACAAACCGTGCAGCTTTGTCCGAAGCGTCGATGTCCAGCATCCCGGCCATAACAGCAGGCTGGTTCGCAACGATTCCGACAGATCGGCCGTCGAGGTGGGCCAGCCCGACAACGATGTTGCCAGCGAAATCATGGTGTATCGGCAGGAAATCGCCGTCATCCACCACGCTCAACACAACATCCATCACGTCGTACGGCTGGTTCGCTGAGGGAGGAATCACGCTTCCCAAAGACGCGTCCCTGCGATCAGGGCCATCGTCCGTCTCCCTCTGCGGCGAGCTGTCGGCGTTGTTGGATGGGAGGAACGACAGCAGCCTGCGTACCTGCCGGTAGCAATCGTCCTCGTCCGGTGCGGTGAAGTGCGCCACGCCACTGCGCGAAGCGTGAGCCGCCGCGCCGCCAAGCTCCTCATGCGAGACCTCTTCACCGGTAACCGACTTCACGACGTCCGGGCCGGTGATGTACATCTGGCCGATGCCTTCAACCATGAAAATGAAGTCCGTGATGGCGGGTGAGTAGACCGCGCCGCCAGCAGAAGGCCCTGCGATCACGGTGATCTGCGGTATGACGCCGGACGCCAGCGTGTTTCGCTTGAATATCTCGCCGTACCCGGCAAGTGAGTCGACGCCTTCCTGAATTCGCGCGCCGCCTGAGTCGTTGATGCCGACTACCGGCGCACCCACGCGCACCGCATGATCCATCACCTTCGAGATCTTCTGTGCCGCCACAAGCGAGAGCGAGCCACCGAGAACAGTGAAGTCCTGCGCGTAGGCGAATACGGTGCGACCTTCGACGAGCCCATATCCGGTGACTACCGAGTCACCCTCGAAGCGCTGCTTTTCCAGGCCAAGGTCCGTGGAGCGGTGCGTAACAAAAGTGTCCAACTCTGTGAACGAACCCTCGTCGAACAGTCGTTGCAGCCGCTCACGAGCCGTCAGCTTGCCACGCTTGTGCTGAGCCTCGACACGCCGTTCGCCACCACCGAGCTTCGCCGTGGCTCGTCGCGTCTTGAGCGCTTCAAGTGGGGACGGCGTGTTCCCGGTTTCTGCTGAGATATCGGTTTCGGAAGAGATTTTTCTGTCTCCGTTTTTTCCTGTTGCATCCTGAGAGCAGGCTTCGACTGCGTCCTGAGCCGACTCATGAATCGTATTGCAACCCGCATCCCGCAGCAAATGGATGGCGAATCACGGCTGCTACCATCGTTGCCTTCAATCTGAAAGACGCTGTGACACCTGGCCGGTCACCCTTAAATCATGAACAGCGACCGATGAACATTGGCAAGAAAACATTCAGGTGGGGCGAACGTACTTACGTGATGGGCGTCGTCAACGTCACACCTGACTCCTTCTCCGGCGATGGGACTATCCCTTCTACGAACGCTGGCAGCACTGGCGATCACTGGCTGAATTCGGCCGTTGAACAGGCGTTGCGGATGGAGGACGATGGAGCGGATGTTATCGACATCGGTGGAGAGTCGACTCGACCACCAGCTGTCTATGAAGGCGCGCATTCTGTCGATGCTGCCCAGGAGTGCGGGCGCGTGCTACCGGTCATCGATGCGCTGCAAGGCCGTCTCTCCGTGCCGATAAGTATCGACACGCGCAAAGCCGAGGTAGCAAGCGCAGCGGTCAATTCTGGCGCAAAGATGATTAATGATGTCTCGATGCTGGGCGATCCGGAAATGGCTTCGACCGCAGCCCAATCCGAGGTGCCACTGGTCATCAGCCACATCCGTGTAAAAGCCCGGTACCGAGACCCCGTCGCAGATGTCGGCAGCGACCTTGGATCTGCCGTAAGCCGCGCCGAACTCGCCGGTGTTCCGCGGGACCGCATCGTCATCGATCCCGGTATCGGCTTTGGAAAGACCGCTTCCCACAGCCTTGCCGTACTGCGCGGCCTGAGATCAATAAAAGAACACCTCGCGCTCCCGATGCTTGTCGGCACCTCCCGTAAATCGTTCATCGGCGCCGTTCTCGACCTGCCCGTCGAGGAGCGGCTTGAAGGCACGGCAGCCACGATGGCGCTGGCAATCGCATCGGGAACGGATATGGTTCGCGTGCATGACGTGAAAGAGATGACGCGAGTTGTGCGGATGGCGGACGCAGTAGTAAGAGGCTGGGAGCCGGACCGATAGCAGTGAGCGAACTCGTTTACTTAGGCCTGGGTAGCAACCTGGGCGACCGGGCAGCCAACCTGGCGGCGGCGCGAAAGCAGATCGCCGAACTTGGCGCAGTATGTCGCGAGTCGTCCATCTATGAATCTCCGCCGTGGGGGATTGAGCTTCCACAAAACGACTATCTCAACCAGGTGATCGAGCTACGCACCGAATTGGACGCCACGCAGCTGCTGTTGACACTGCAGGAGATCGAACGGGAGCTTGGCAGGGGTCCGCATGGCAGAGGCGAGCCGAGAACGATCGATATCGACATCTTGCTGTACGGCGATGCCGAGATAGCGACGACAGCTCCGGACTACACGCTGTTCGTCCCACACCAGGCAATGAACGAAAGGGCGTTCGTGCTCGTTCCGCTGTTGGAGATTTCCCCGAAGTTGGTCCATCCCGTGATCGGCGTGAGCTTCCGGGAACTTGTGGACTCCGTGGACGTTTCCATGGTCAAGCCCTGGTACGGATAGATGTCGGTGCGCGGCTCAAGCCGATCTCACGCAGCGAGCGATTTCTCGAAAAGTTCTCGCAGCAGCGTCGCCAGGAAAAACACGATCACGCCGAATAGCACCAGTGCGTTGTAGCCGAGCAGCCAGGAAACACGGCCGAGCACGCCACTGGCTTCCTGTGCAGTTGGCGGCCGATATCCCGCCTGCCTGAGCCGCCACACCAGGTAAAACATCCAGAGGGCGATGGTCAGTTTGACAGCGAACACGGCGACCCATGCGACGGTCGCATCGTTGCCAGTCAGGCGGTCGAACATGAGCACGATGCCGGACACCAGCACTGCGGCAACGGAGATGTCCACGATCTCGCGGTACACGGCGCCGATTGGCCCGATAACGGCCCGCATCGCATCGGGCTGCGCGGAAGAGACGGGCCGCAGCACAAGTGCGAAGAAGATGCTGCCACCAACCCACGCCAGTGCGCCGGTGATGTGCGCCCAGCGGGCAACGAGTATTAGCCAGTCGGCTGCGCTGATATCTCCAAACATGACTGCCGATTATCGCAGGTATGCGGCAAATGGGACGACAGCAGAACCTCGCGCAGATCCGCCAGCGAATCAGCCGGATGCCCTGCAACCCTTAGACAGCTGAGTTACGCATACTTAAAAGGGGTCGGCTGCCCGGGTCTGCCGGTTCAATTTCAGAATCCAGGGCTCAACTGATCCGGAGACCGACCGAGCAACGGCTGCTCAAGCTAAGCTAGTTATTCCACTATCAAGCAACGCCGTCTGAGGAAAAAAGAATGTTTGGCCGGTTGCGGCGAAAAGAGAAGACCGAGGAGAGCACTCAGAAGACAGGTGCTGCGTGGAAGCGCGCGCTTGGTGGAATCTTCGGCAGAAGCGGCATAGACGATGACTTCTGGGAAGAGCTGGAGGAGGCGCTGATCGTCTCCGACGTTGGTGTCCAGACCTCGCTCGAGATCATCGAGCAACTGCGGGATCTGACCGACGAAAACGGCTGGAAGGATACTGAGCAGGTCCGCTCGGCTCTCCACGACCGCATCGTGACGACGTTTGCCGGCCTGGGCGAAGAAGACCCTCTGCCTGAAGATGTAAAAACTGTGCTCCTTGTCGTTGGAGTGAACGGTGTTGGCAAGACAACCAGCATCGCCAAGATCGCGCAATCGGCAAAGAGCGAAGGTCGAAACGTACTTCTCGCGGCGGCAGACACGTTCCGCGCAGGTGCCATCGAGCAACTGAAGATCTGGGGAGACCGCCTCGACATCCCGGTAATCGCCCAGAACGCGGGCGGAGACCCCGGAGCGGTCACCTTCGACGCCATGTCAGCGGCGAAGGCTCGCGGTGCAGACCTTGTCATCGTCGATACTGCCGGTCGGCTCCACACCAAACACAACCTGATGGAAGAGCTGAAGAAAGTCAGGGGGATAATCGATCGAGAAGGCGTTGGCTTCACCGTCAAGGTGCTCCTGGTGATCGACAGCAACACCGGTCAAAACGGGCTTACGCAGGCGAACGTATTCACCGCGGCAGTGCGCTGCGACGGTGTGATGTTGACTAAGCTCGACAGCACCGCCAAAGGCGGCATCGCGCTCGCTATCGCAGGAGAGCTGGGGCTTCCGGTATGGTTCGCCGGTACCGGGGAGAAGGTGGACGACCTGTCAGAGTTCGACCCGGCGGGTTTTGCGGACACGATTCTGCCCGAGTCCATCGCCTCCTAGCCGTTCGTAACTTCGGTATGTTCACGCTTATTTCCAATCTGGCCAGACTCTCCCCAGATGACTGATCTCCTCCTGTGGCTTGTGACCGCCGAGCTGGTTGGCCTGGCGGCCTTCCCTCTCGTGTTCCGTGCTTTCCCAAAGCTCGCCGACCGCGGCTTTGGCCTTTCCATACCGGCAGGCATGTTGATCGTCAGCACGCTCGTGTGGTTGCTGAGCTACGTGAACGTGTTGCCGAACAGCACATGGGCGTGGTGGCTCGTGGTTGTGCTGGTGGCTGCTGGCGGCGGAATTGCTGTCAGACGGCAGGGTGCAGCGCTTCGCAGGCTTCTCACGGAGCGATGGCCCGCGTTGGTGACAGCCCAGGTCGTATTCATCGTCTTCTTCGCGCTGTTCGCACTGCTTCGGGCAAACGACCCGAACATCACGAACACCGAGAAGCCGATGGAGATCCTGATGCTCAACGCCGCGGTGAGCGCAGACTCTGCGCCGCCCGCGGACCCATGGCTGGCCGGCGAGACGGTCGCCTACTACTACGGCGGCTACTGGAACCTCGGCGGCGTTGCCACGCTGAGCACCGTCCCGACCGCATCTGGTTTCAACCTCTCGCTCGCACTGATCGCGGCCATGGCCGCAAGCGCCATGTTCTCGCTTGTGTACAGCATGGTGAGCCGGGATGGCGGAGGTTTCTCCGGCGCAGCACTAGCCGGAGTCGGCTCTTCTGTGCTTCTGCTAATGCTGGCAAGTGTCGCAGGCTGGTGGGAACTTGCAGCCAACTTCGGCGTCGGGTCGGAAGGGTTTTACGACTGGTTGGCGATCGACAGGCTGCAGCGCAATCCCGACGTTGGCAGCTGGAAGCCGGATGAGTTCTGGTGGTGGTTCAGGGCGTCCCGCGTGATCAACACGTTCGACGAGAGCGGCGTTGGGCTCGACTTCACAATCCAGGAGTTCCCCGCATTCAGCTTCATCCTTGGCGACCTGCACCCGCACGTAATTTCGATTCCGTTCGTGATAGTGGGTCTGGCGGCTGCCTACAACCTGTTCATCACCATCGAGCGTTGGGGCTGGAGCTGGCTCCGGCGCAACTGCTACTCGGCGGTGGCAATCGGGCTGATAATCGGCACATCCGGGTTCATCAACCAGGCGGACATACTGTTGATGGCGGCGCTGTTCGGCGGGACGGTGGCGCTGAAGGCGTACGGCGAAAGCGGCAAAAACCTGCTGATTTCGACTGTGCAGGCTGCGCCACCGCTCGCCCTGGTCGCAGGCATCGGCGTGATCGTATTCTCGCCGTTCTACTTCGGCACGCTCGGCGGACAGTTGCAGTCGCCGCCAATCGCCCCGTCGGAGTTCGGCACCCGGCCCTTGCACTTCCTGACCGTCTGGGGTGTTTTCCTCCTGATCGCTGCGCCATTCGCCGTCCACTTCGCAGGACCCGTCGTACGGCGGTATGTGGGTGCAGCCTGGCGAACCCGGTCCGGTTTCAGCGTTGGGCCAGTGAGCCTGCGAGAGCGGTTCGCCGAACTGCGGTACGCCGAAGATGATGAGAGACCAGTTGAGCAGGCTCCAACGCGACCTGTCACATCGACGCCTGACGACTCTGATTCAGAGCTGAACGGGGAAGATCGTCGTCTGGCCGAAGACTGGAGGCTTCTACGTCGCCTCGACCACTGGGCCTGGATCACGCCGATCGTACTCGCAGCAGTACCGTACCTCCTCTGGGCCGGAACTCACCTCGCATTTAACGACCTCGCCAACACCAGCGACATATTCACCCGTCTCGGCACCATGCTGCCGCTTGGCATACTATTCGTCGGCCTGTTCTTCACGACGGTCCACCGAGCGCACTCGGGCGCGACGCGAGCATCGCTATTCGCCCTGCTGATCGCCACACTGTCGATATACATGCTGTTCGGGGCCGAACTGTTCTTCGTGCACGATCTTTTCGGCAACCGCATGAACACCGTCTTCAAGTTCTACTACCAGGCCTGGATAATGATGTCCGCAGTTGCCGGGTACGCTGCCTTCTACTGGGTTAGAGCGCACAACGGACTTGGTGGCGCGCCCCTCGTGATCAGCAGAACCGCCGCAGTTGCCCTTGCCGTACTACTGGTCGGCCCGGCGTGGTACTCGGTCGCGGCCGGAGTCAGCAAGACGAGCGATTACTCAGGTCCTGTGACGTTGGACGGCTGGGAGTTCCTGGACACATTCAACGAAGCAGATGCAGCGGCCATCGACTGGCTGCTCGACGAAGCAGATCCCGGCTCACGCATCGTCGAGGCGGTCGGTGGCAGTTACACGGAACATGGCCGACTCTCAGCGGCTACAGGCCTGCAAACTGTGCTTGGCTGGGCGGGTCATGAAAGACAATGGCGCGGCACAGACGAGTTGTTCAGCGGCAGGGCGGAGGATGTCCGCGTAATCTACGAAACCGGCGATGAAGTGGAGACGAGGCGATTGCTGGACGAGTACGAGGTCAGTTTTGTGGTTATCGGCGCCCGCGAACGCGCAGGTTACGCGGGTATTCAGACCGAAAAGTTCGATAGCCTTGGCGAGAAGGTTTTCGATAGCAACGGCGTAGCCATATATAGCGTCCGAGGTCAGTCCAGTTGACGACGGAAGCACAAACACCAAAATCAGAAACTCCCGCCGGTGGGCGGTGGGTGAACGGAACGTGGACTCCAGCCGACCAGGTTAGCCGCGCCGAAGCTGATGTTGAAATTCAGAGCAGTTCTCGCGGGCTAACCATTCCCATCCGTTGGGAAGTTGCGGCCTATGTGACGCTCATTACGGTTGCGTTGCTGCTGCGTGTCTGGGGGCTCGGCGACAGGGCGGTGCACCACGATGAGTCTTTGCACGGCTTCTTTGCGTGGGACCTGTACCAGGGGCGTGACTATCTGCATAACCCGCTGACGCACGGCATGTTCCTGTTTCACATCATCGCAGGAACCTTTTTCCTGTTCGGTGACAACGATTTCACGCTGCGGCTTTCGATGGCTCTCTTCGGCACCGCGCTCGTGGCAACTCCACTGCTACTCAGGAACCGCATGGGACCGGCTGCGACGCTCATCGCCGCTCTGCTGCTCACCTTCTCACCGGCACTGCTCTACTTCTCACGATTCGCACGTAACGACATATTCATCGCCGTCTTCACGATCGTGCTGATCGGCGCAATGTTCCGATACATCGACGAAGGCAAGAACCGGTGGCTCTACGTTGCGGCTGCAGCACTGGCACTTGGCTTCACCGCAAAAGAGAACATGTACATAGTCGTCGCGATAATCGGCGGCTACCTCGCATGGCGAACCGCGCCCGAGTTGTGGGACTGGCTGATGGGGCGCATCGCGATCAAGGATTTCACGCGGGAGGCCGGCTTCCTGCTGCTCGTCGGCGCGTTGACCCTCCCACTTTTCGCCGCCAGCCTGAGCATATTCGACAGCGCCCTTCAGTTGGACCTGTCTGCCAGCGACGGCACGCCGGGGCTGGCAACCGGTGAGCCAGAGGCGGGTTTGGCAATGGGCGTGGCAATAACCACGGTCGTGATCTTGATACTGGTCGGATGGGCGTTCGGGCTGCTGTGGAAACCGAAGGTCTGGGCGATTTCCTGGGCCGTTTTCGCCCTCATCTTTGCCCTGATGTTCACCAACTACTTCACGCACCCCGGCGGCATAGGAACAGGCATCTGGCAGTCCCTCGGCTACTGGCTGGAGCAGCAGGAGGTGAACCGCGGCAACCAACCCTGGTACTACTACTTCATCATCACGTCGTCATATGAGTTCCTGCCGTTTGTCCTTGCAATAGGTACCGCCGCGTTCTACGCATACCGCACCGGCCTGTTCGCATGGATCATGCTCGGTGCTGCCGCTACGTTCCTGTCCGTTGGCGGTTACTTCTCATTCAACGTAGGCGAGACAGGCGATACTCCCGAGGTGCTGATCCCGACGGTCATCGGAATCGTCGCGTTGGCGGCCTTCGCAATGTACGTTCGTACGACCAGCTTCATGCGGTTCCTGTTGTTCTGGTCCATCATTACTTTTGCCGCATACACCTTCGCCGGTGAAAAGATGCCGTGGCTGTTAACTCACGTCACGCTGCCGTTCATTTTCGTCGCATCGAAGAGTCTCGGCGACATCATCATGCACGTCCGGTGGCGGCCATCACTGAACCGCGGCAACTGGCTGCTGCTCGCAGGAGTTCCAATTTTCTTCCTGCTTCTCTGGCGTCTGATCTTCATCAACCTTAGCGGCGATTTCGGCAGCTTTTTCACCCTCTTCTTGATCCTTGCCACGCTGGGCATGATGCTAGTCGGCCAGCAGTACCTGGGAAGTCGAATAGGTCACTCGGCGGCCTGGGGCTCAGCGACACTGGTGATCGCGCTCCTGATGTTCGGATTTACCTTCCGCGCCGGGTGGATTGCCAGCTTTGTGCACAAGGACGTGCCGCGGGAGATCCTTGTCTACACTCAGACCTCGCAGGACATTCGCCAGGTTGCGAACGAGATCAAGCAAGCCGGTGTATTGACCGGCGAAGGCAAAGGCATCGGGCTATCGATAGACACGTCCGATTCGTTCGCGTGGCCCTGGCACTGGTATCTGAGAGGTAACACCGCAACGCTGTTCCAGGACCTTTCGGTGGCCGAGGTGGACATTACCAATGACGTCGAGATAGCGGTGATCAACGCCAAGAACAATGACAAGGTGGAAACAGACTACGCACAGGGATTCACAGAGCCGCGCCGTATTCAACATCGTGCCTGGTTCCCGGAAGACTACCGTGGGATGACGCCGAAGGTGTTCTGGGACACGATCTGGGATCGCGACCGGTGGCGCGGATCGGTCGATTTCTTCATATATCGAGAGATATCAGGGGAGATAGGTTCTGTAGACTCGTATGTCTACTTTGATGACTCCCTGCCCCTGAGTCCGCTGAACTAGTAAACCGACCTGTGCTCCGATTGCGCATCATCGTGGTGCCTCACCGTGCGGTGGACAGGCGCTTCAGCATTTGAGACTAACCATTTGATAAGCCAACGAGGTTTCTGGCTCGGCTTCGCCGGTAGCGTGGCGTTCCTGGCCGTATTCATAGTGTTCTTCGTGGACTTCGACACGATCGGCACTGTGATGCGTGACGCAAACTACGCCTACGTTGCGCCATCGCTGGTCTTCTACTTCCTCGCGGTGCAAGCGCGGACGATGCGCTGGCGTTTCCTGCTAAAACCGCTTATCGGCAGACCGAGGAAGGCGATCTATCCGGTCGTGGTCGTCGGCTATATGGCCAACAACCTGATACCTGTTCGCATCGGCGAGCTACTACGCTCCTACTACCTGTCTCTACGGGAACCGGTGACCGCGGCAGGCGCATTCGGTACAGTCGCAGTGGAGCGCGCCTCTGACGTGCTGGCCCTGCTATTTTTCCTCGCCATCGCATGGGCGTTCCTGCCCGCCACTGGAGCGTTCGGTGATTTCATTGACGAGGTGCCAGGGGGCGCTACGGTGCTGGTGGCCGTTGCCGTAGTTCCGTTCCTGGCTGTGCTCACGGTGGTCGTGGTGATCACCGTCTCTTCCCAGGATTCTCTGTTGCGTTTCGTGGCACGGATGACCACGCCGCTGCCGGAAAGGATGCAGGCGCGGGTTCTCGGACTGGCCGGATCTCTGCTGCAAGGGCTGACGGTCGTGAACTCGCCAAAGTCGCTTGCGATAGTGTTCCTGTTCTCGCTGCCTGTATGGGCGTTCGAGGCGGCGATGTACTACCTGATTTCGATCGGTTTCGACCTCGATTCGTACTTCGGATCGCAGCTCGAGCTGATCGCAGTGCTGTTGGTGTTCACTGCGGCGGCGAACCTGGCCGGTGTGCTGCCATCGAGTGCCGGAAGCTGGGGCCCGTTCGATTTCTTTGGCGCAGCGGCGCTTATTGCCCTGGATGTTCCAAATGGAGTCGCCTCCGGCTTTGCACTGACCGTGCACGTTGCGCTGTGGGTGCCGGTTACCGTCCTGGGCGCCGTGCTGCTACTGGCAGACGGTTCCTCGCTCAGACAGTTGGTGAACGGACTGAAGCGCGACCGCGAGAAGGAGCTGTCTGTGCCCGTCGTCCCGAGTCAGTGCGAGGAACCGGGATAAGGAGACCGGCCTCAGCAGCTCAACAAGAAGATGATATCGACAGAGCCAATCGTCCCTAGCCGCCGATCGCTTTTTCTATCTGCTCTCTCAAGTTCTTCTCGTTTATCAAGCCACTCCATGTCCGACTAACGCTGTGGTCCGGGTTCAGGAAGACGGTAGTTGGGAACGACAGCACCTGGTAAGCGATCTGTATCTGTGACGAGCTGTTGTCTGTCTCATCTGCAAAATTCGGATAGGTGATCCCCAGCTCTCCAAGAAACTCGATGCCCTCTGACTTCGTGTCCAGGCTTGTCTGCTGCACACCAAGGAAATCGATCTCGTCGCCATACTCCTCATAAGCCGCCTGCAGGTCAGGCAGTTCAGCACGGCATGGTGGGCATGAAGGGAACCAGAAGTTGATCAGCACCGGTCGGCCTACCGTCTCATCCAGGTTGTAAGTTCCGTGGGCGAAGGTCTCAACCTCGAACGAAGGTGAAGCCTTGCTGGACTTGACGACCTGTCCTGGAACGGTGGGCTGACCGCCGGAGCCGTTTCCGCCCGCCGCCGTAATAGCTGTAGCGGTTGCAGATGGCGTTGTCGGTTCGTCCTGTGGGGTGCCTCCGCCTGCCGCAGGCGATGAATCGGTGCCGCAGGCGACCGTGACGGCAGCGACGATCAGCGCTCCTGCCAGAACACGTTGCCGCGTCGAGCTCAGAGATGCGCCAAGACCAAGAATCCGCTGCGCTAAATTCATAAACATTTTCGCTGTCCCGGTGTTGCTATACGTTGTCGGAGCGAGGTTGTCCCGCCCGGTATGTATACGCTTCGATGTATGTTGCAGGATTGAGTTGCGAAGTCGACTTAATGATTTCCGCGAACTTCAAGTCGGATTTCGCATACATTCGAGTATCAGACCGTGAGATCCGGCAAAATTGCACGTCTCAACCGTGGGCTGCCGTGCGCATCTGTGCGATCTGGTCTGAGATTGCCGACACCAGCCCGCTCACAGGCACTCTGACCTGCTCCATCGAATCGCGGTTCCTGATCGTCACGGCATCATCGCTCTCGACAGTTTCAAAATCCACAGTCACGCACAGCGGAGTGCCAATCTCGTCCTGCCTGCGGTATCTGCGGCCAATGCTCTGCGAATCATCATACTGCGTGTTGAAAAGCGGCCGTACGACGTCGAAAACCTCACGCGCCTTCGGCACAAGCTTCTCGTTTCGTGACAGAGGCAACACCGCAACCTGGAATGGGGCGATGTCGGGGTGGAAGCGCAGCACGACCCGTTGGTCTTTGCCTTCGCCCTCCTGGTCATACGCATCGGCCAGGAACGCCAGTGCACTGCGGTCTGCGCCCATTGCCGGTTCCACCACGAACGGCACGAAGCGCTCATTCTTGTCCTGGTCGAAGTAACTGAGGTCCCTGCCAGACTTCTCCATATGCGCCTTCAGGTCGTAGTCCGTGCGATTCGAGATCGTTTCCAACTCGCCCCAGCCCCAGGGAAACTCGAACTCGATGTCCGCACTGGCCTTCGAGTAGTGAGGCAGCTCGTCAGATGCATGTTCTCGCAGCAGCAGCTTTTCGCCCCTGAGCCCGTACTGCTTGTACCAGTTCATCGAGAAGTCGATCCAGTAGCGGTGCCACTCCTCGTCCTCCCCCGGTGCACAGAAGAACTCCATCTCCATCTGCTCGAACTCACGAGTGCGGAAGGTGAAGTTGCCCGGTGTGATCTCGTTGCGGAAAGACTTTCCCTGTTGCGCTATCCCGAACGGAAGCTTCTTGCGAGTAGTCGTCTGCACGTTTGAAAAATTCACGAACATGGACTGAGCCGTCTCGGGCCGCAGGTAGACCAGGTGATCGTCTGACTTCACCGCGCCCAGGTGAGTCTCGAACATCATGTTGAACTGCCGCGGCTCTCCCAGCTCTCCCTCACACGCAGGACAGGCCTGAGATTCCAGGTCATCTTCCCGGTAGCGCCTGTGGCAGTCTGAGCACTCGACAAGCGGGTCGGAAAAGCTGGAGACATGGCCGCTTGCGACCCACACATCCGGGTGCATCAGGATTGAGCCGTCAAAGCCAACAACATCGTCGCGGTCGCGCACCATCGACTTCCACCACACGTCTTTCACATTGCGCTTGAGCTCGACGCCGACGGGGCCGTAGTCCCAGACGCTTCCGAGTCCGCCGTAGATCTCACTATTCTGAAAGATGATGCCGCGCCTCTTTGACAGGGACACGAGCGTTTCGAGGTCTACGTTTTTCAGGTTTCTGGCAACCACAGTTCAGTACTCCGTCACTCTTGTGATCTTCATAGAGTGCGCAAGATCAGGCAAAAAACAGCGCCCGCCAGTTCTCCCATTCTTGGAAGACGCGGACGCCGGATCAAACATAAGTCTACAACTGACCGGCAACTCGCGGCCTGCCATTTTGAACTCAATTGGTTATATTCAAAATCTCACAGGCGATCTCACAAGTTCAGCCTTCCGTCTTGACGCTCGTACGATGCTTCCGGCGATATGAAGATGGGCTCAGACCGGCCTGTCGCTTGAAAGCCCGGCCGAACGCGGCGGGGTCGGAGTATCCAACCTGGCTCATCACCTCTAACACCGGCTCTCCGGAAAGCTCCAGCAGGCGTCTTGCCTCTTTCATCCTCGCATTGCGCCGGTACTCGGCAGGCGTTTCACCCAGCGCCTGCTGAAACCGACGGGCAAGTGTGCGAGAACTCATACCAACCCGAGCGGCAAGCGCGTTCACGCCGATCTCTCCGGACAGATCCGATTCTATGGCCGTTTGCGCATGGTGAACCGCATTGTCAGTATGCGTTCGAGGGCTACCTAGGCCTGAATACGGAAGCTGGCTCATTCGGTCGCCGTCGATCAGCATCAGCCGTGCCGCCATCTGTCCCCGCTCGCGGCTCCCGAATCGCTCCATGAGATAGATCACAAGGTTGAGAAAGGTCGTTGCGCCGCCGGACGTGATCACGTCGCCGGAATCGATGATCATCTCTTCCTGCGCAAGCGTCACATCCGGATATCTTGCCTCGAACAGATCTGCAGCCACCCAGTGAGTCGTCGCCGTCCGGCCGTTCAGCACGCCTGCCTCCGCGGCTAGAAACGCACCCGTGCAAGACGTCGTAATGCAGGAGCCTGAACTGGCCCAACGCTTGATCCACGGCACGAACGCTGCGTTTCGCCTTATCCCAGTGCTGACGTCATCCTCAAGGCCGGGGATAACGACGATATCGGGTGTACCCGCATCGGCTGCCTGCACACCGCCCGATATGACCACGCCGTCCTGGCAGCGGACCGGCCCGCTGTCCGTCGTGACAAAGAACGGCTCGAAAACCGGTATTGCGTTGCGGTCGACCGCAAACCGCCATGCGCTATCTGCCTTACGCAGTGCATCGAACACACCGGCAACATTGATAGAGGCGCAACCAGCCAGTGCAAGGACCGCAACGGATGTCATGTCATATCCTCTTGGTCTCCAGGCAATATCAAGTAAAAATTGTCCGAATCAGCACATTGCCTGTCGTATCAGACAGTACTCCGGCTCACGGACTCTCGCAACATGAACTCGCTTACCACCCAACCCGCTTTAGACGGAGGCCGCTGAAATGACCTGCACCCAGATCTTCGAAGACTCGTACGGCAGCGTAATCGACCATGTAGACGAGGGATTCGTTGAGATTCGCTGGTACGACACCACCGCCGACATGACTCCGAGTGAGTTCCAGAGCTGGCTGCTCAAGTTCACCGATCTCCTGGATGCGACCAGTACCCGGCGAGTGTTGGTCGACGCAACATCTTTCAAGATGGACGGCATGGGTGAAACGATGGGCTGGCGTGACGAAGTGATAATTCCCAGGTACAACGGTCAGGATGTGAACAAATTCGCGTTCCACCTACCGGCTGGCGCGCCGCCCATCGGGGGAACACCTGCGCCGGAAGGCCCTGCCCAGTTCCCCACCGGCTACTTCGCAACCCGCGCTGAGGCCACAGAGTGGCTGGTTACGTGAAATCAACCGGTCTGGTGCTGCGGCTTCGGCGGCTTTCAGATCACCGTCGTTGTCGCGCCGCCGACTCTACCGTTCTGAATGTATGCTTGCCATTCTCGTGATCCATCACCGCGAAAGGGAGGCAGGCGATGCCCGGTTCCAACATGTCGGATCAGCTGAAAGACAGAGTTGCCGTCGTCACAGGAGCTGGCCGCGGAATCGGCCGCGGTATAGCGCTTATCCTGGCATCGAGAGGCGCCGCGGTATCGGTCTCTGACATCGACGGTGAGGCAGCAGGGACGGTCGCATCCGAGATTGAAGCCGCTGGTGGTCGCGCCCACTCCGGGACGGTCGATGTGACGGATCCCGTCTCGATCAACGACTGGACGGCGTCGGCTATTTCTCATTTCGGCGCTATCGACATCTGTGTGCCAAATGCAGGAGTGATCGGCGCTGCGGGCTTCACCGAGCGTAGAGATTACACCGCAGACGACTGGCGTCTCACCTGGGGTGTCAATGTGCTTGGCATGGTCAATACCGCCGATGCTGTGATGCCGCACATGAAGGAGCGGAATTCCGGCAAGATCGTCAACATCGCTTCGCACGGCGGGCGAGCGCCGCGTGGCGTCCAGGATCCCGGTCGAGGCTCAGTGCAGGCTCCGTACTCCGTCTCGAAGGCGGCGGCGATCCAGTGGACGCACCATCTGGCAATGGAGTTGGGCCGGTACAATATCAACGTGAACGTCGTGTGTCCCGGTAGGCTGTGGACGCCAATGTGGGAGTCGATTGCGCTCAATCACAAAGCGCTGAATCCTGATCTGGCTGACCTTTCGGCTCGCGAGATATTTGACCTGACTATCGATGCGACGATGCCGCTCGGCCGGTCGCAGACCCCCGAAGACATAGGCAAGGCCGTTGCATTCCTGGCATCTGACGACGCGGCAGAAATCACGGGTCAGGCGCTCAACGTAAACGGCGGAGCGATCATGAATTAGAGGGTGCGCGTGGGACTCCCGCTCACTTGATCGAGCGCCTTCTGGGCGCGGGACACCGGGGAGACGGTGAAGCCTTCCACCATCCTGAACTTGTCGAAGGGCGGCGGAAGATCGGCCGTCCCGGCCGACATCCTTCTCTCTAACTCGCGCCCACAAGCGGGCACCCGACACGGGGAGAGAGGATTTATGCAAACGAGACTAGACCTTGCTATCTGACCACGGAACACCCGGGAGGGTGAAATGGCTAACATCGAAGTGACCATCACGGCCGAGATCGAAGCCGCTCCTGATGCCGTGTTCGCAGTGCTGACCGACCCGGCAAGAATGCCGGAGTGGGCGAACGGAGTTAAGTCCGGCGAATGGGTCAAAGGCTCGACGGCGACTCCGGGCAGCAAGTTCAAAATGCTCTATCGATACGGCAAAAGGTCGCACGACATCACAATGGAGATCACCGCCACCGAGCTGAATGCGACATATCAGTACCACACCATCAAAGGCCCATATCCGATCGATGCGAAGTTCATTCTCACGCCGACAGCGAACGGCACGAGCCTGTCCTACACCCAGAATGCGTTTTCGGACTCGAAGCTGGCCACACTTGGATTCGTTCTCACTCGCTGGATAGCCAAACCGATGATTCGCCGGACTTTGCGTAAGGACCTGGCCAAACTGAGTGAGGCGGTGAAGGGTGGGCCTGAGGACCCGAGTCTCGAATGACGGTTGACGATGCAACCTTCCAGCTTGTGCCAGCCTTAGTCGCCGGACTAGTTGCAACATTTGCAGTGCTGTTTGGGATCATCGTGATGCTGGCATTCTCACCGGTTCGCTTCCCGCTCAACCCGCTCTATCTCACGGGTTCTGCGTTCAGCATCGACACGACAGCCGCATACGGCTGGGGACTTGGAGTCTTGCTCACCGTCGGTCTTGGCTACGGTATCGTCGTTTCAGCGGTGCTCACTGGATTCCAGGCAACGAGCCTCGAGTTTCTGTGGGGCGCCGGTGCCGGTGGCGCGCTGGCTGTGGTCACCGGAACGACTCTTGCCTACTCACGGAGCCTCAACCGGGCGGTGGGGGCGGGACAGGTTGGCGACCCCGGACCGTTCCTGATGCGCTACGGGAAACTCTCGCTCGGTCAGCTGATCGCCACGCATTTGATCTTCGGTTCCATCGCAGGTTCTCTCTACGCTGTCCTGAGTTAACTCAGACACGAAAGGGAGCGGACCGAAATAATCCGGCCCGCTCCCTCGAATCTCACTTGATCCGAACCAATCGCTATCTCGTTGACTGTCCGAGCGCCAGTGGACCATGCGATGAAGTCTGTGCGCAGACTCGACCGTGTAGAAGGTCAACCTGCGTCGTCAGCGCAACCCAGTAGCCACTGCCTGCATCGTTGAACTGCAGGACGCGGAGACCCAGGGCTCCACGAGCGGAACCCGCCGCATCCTCGTCGCTGAACGTCATGCAGACCTCAGCTCTACCGGCAAGCCTGCCGGGCAGTGCAGTGCCGGAACTGTCAGTCACGGTCACGTCCACCACATCCGAGCCCACCTTTAGCCCGCTCAAGCCAGCGGTCGATGCTGGAGTGCTTGTCGGCTCGATGCGCACCATCCCATCCGCCGCAAGGTCACCA
>JAJCYY010000043.1 GCA_029262735.1 Chloroflexota bacterium
TGATAGGCAAGAGCACGCGCTTTGTGCTTGAGCTTTCACCGCAGATCGGTGCTGCCCTGACTATCCAACGATCGGTGCCGCCTGGTCTTCGGCAGGTGATGAACCTTAACTAACCTTGCGGCTTGAGTCCTGCTCATCCCCTCAGGATGTCTAGCGCCCTGTCATGGGGCGCCAACGGGCCGGCCGCATGGGACGCAAAGTAAGGCATCCCCCTCGGCGAACGCGTCTGGCGGTCCGGTCCCGCTGCAACCAAAGCATGCCCTCCTTGATTCACTTCAGGGAGGGCATTGCGCGTCCGGGGTCAGGAAAAGAAGATTAGGCGAACCGCGTTCAGTGCAACTGCTCCGACCAGACCGGCTGCGACGTCGTCCAGCATGATCCCGGTCCCGCCGTGGATCTTCTCAAGCCTCCGGATCCCGAGTGGCTTCAGAATGTCGAGCACCCGAAACAGGAAGAATCCCGCCATCAGCCAACCCCACGTTGCGGGAAGAAAAGCCACCGTTATCCAGACGCCAACCCACTCGTCGACGACGACGCGTTTCGGATCAGGATCTGCTGCGGTGCCAGCCTGACCAGCCGCCCAGATCCCGGCCACAGCTGTCAATGCGATCATGACGAAAAACCAGGGCGAGTCACCTTCACCAGGGAACGGAAGTGCCCAGTACAGGATGAGAGCTGCGGCGCTGCCGGCGGTTGCGGGCGCGATTGGCCAGTAGCCCGTTCCAAGGCCGGTCGCAAGAGTTTCGACAATGAAACGCTTCAAGTTTCCGAAGTCTCCGTAACCAGCCTTGTAATTGCGTATCCCGCGCCCATTTTGCAAGTTACATGAATCGTTTGAGCTACGTCGCGAAGCCCTGGTTGCGACCGACTCTGGCCAAACGGAAAGGCCCGCCGATAAAAGATGCGGCGGGCCATGACGGTCAGGCGACGAGAGCTATTCAGTCACCTACGGCCATATTCTGAGCGTCCAGGACATCGATGCCCGAACGTACCTGTCCCAGGGTGTCGGCAATCTTCTCCTCAAGCATGAAAAGGACCTCACGGGCGTAGTTGTCCGCACCTCGGCGCCTTTTGGCAGCATCTTCTTCAGCGCCAGCTAGCACCAGGTTGAGCTTGTTTTGCGCCTCCGAGACGATTTTGTTGGCCTTTTCATCAGCCCCCGTTTCGATCTCGGTCGCCTTGTCGCTCGCCGCTTTCAGGATCTCGGAATCGCTCAACATATCCTGGGCTTCGGTGCGGGCCGTCTCGATCTGCGACTGGCTCTGCTCTTCAGCCAATGACCTGATAGTCGTCGCTTCTTCGTCTGCATATGCCCTTATTCGGCGGGCTTCGAGTTCGGCCTGCTTGAGAATGGCCTCTTTCTGCCGGAGGACAGTCTGAGCGTCATTGACCTGTGAGGGCAGCTCGCGTTTGAGCTCCTCCAGGACTTCACCGACCTTTTCCATGTTGACCAGCGTCCGTGCCGTGCCAGGCACACGCCCGCTGCTCAGCATTTCCTCGAGCTTGGCTATGTGGTCCATCGATGCCATTGTTGCCTCCATCGGCAGTTATGCGCCCGCCATGCTATTGCGAACCGGCGCCCCTGAGCCTGCGCAGCAGCGGTGTGAGAACGTGTTCCGGCACAAGCCGTGAAACGTCTGCTCCCAGTGCTGCAATTTCCTTAACCCGTGACGAACTTACGTACTGGAACTCCAGTGAACTGAGCAGACAGGCAGTCTCAACATCACCGATATCTCGGTTCATGAGAGCCATCTCTCGCTCGTAGTCGAAATCACTGCCGATGCGAAGTCCGCGGACTATCACTCCGGCTCCCTGCTCCTTTGCGAACTGAACCGTCAGGCCTTCGTAGCCAGTTACCCTGGCGTTTTGCACATGAGGGATCGCATTCGCAAACATTTCAACCCGTTCAGTGCCCGAAAACATCAGTTGCTTCGGGGTCTGCTGGACAACCGCAACAATAACTTCGTCAAACATCCGTGCAGTCCGTTCGACCATGTCCACATGACCATTCGTAACAGGATCGAACGTGCCTGGATATATAGCCTTCACCAATTCTGTTCAGGCTCCCTCGCCTTTTTCGTTCCCCCGCCGTCACTCGCTTGCAGGGCGATACACGGAAACCGCAGCGTCTCCGTACCGCCTGCGTGTCACAAGCGCCAGACCGGGCAGCTTTTCCGGCAGCGCCGTCTTGTGGAAGTGTTCCAGCAAGACGGTTCCGTCCTCTGCGACCAGTCTGCTTTCCATCAACTTCAACGCCAGCTCAGCAAACGGGTCATCCGCGTACGGCGGATCCGCAAACACAACATCGAAAGGTCCCTCCAACGTGGGAACCATTCGCAGCACGTCCCCGGCAACAACCCTGGCCCTTGCATCCGGGCCGCGTTTTGCCACCGCAGATTTCAACTCTTCGCATCGGCGCCGGTTTTTTTCGATCATCACAACCGGTGCGGCACCACGTTCCAGTGCCTCCAGTCCGAAGCCACCCGTCCCGGCGTAGAGGTCCAGCACAGCCAGTCCTTCAACACCTTTCGGCCCAAACATCGAAAACAGAGCAGACAACACTCGTGAAGTGGTCGGCCTGACATCGGTCGGTTTTCGTTTGCCGATCGAGCCCCTGCTCTGCTGGCGCTTTGGCCGGGTCAAACGCTCGGCTCCTCACCGGAGAAACCCAAATCTGGCCGCATGTGCAATCCGGTTCCGGGTGTCCTGCACACAGCATTATTCATGTCGCAGGTGGCCGTGAACAACTCAATCTCAGCGCGTGTTTCGACCATGTTTACCGCCTGACCTCCTGGCGAGAGTGCTCTGAGACAGGTCGCAGCGGGCGAACACTGAGTAGCGAATCGGCCTGACCTTCCCGTCTTCGCCCCACTACAATGGCTAGTCTGGTTCGGCTGCGTATCATCTCTGGCACGAGCGAAACTCGAATTCAGATCGGCCGATTCTCGTAGCCGGATACGGCATCCTTCATACCAAGTAACTAGCGAAGATATTGCTCGCGGAAAGTTCAGATATCGAGACAACAGATACCGCCATTCAAACGCCGGACGAATCCGACGGCCTCGCCGGAGAGGCGCGGCTGATACACGACAGACTCGCCAAGACCGAGGCGCTACGTCAGCGCGGCATCGACCCGTACCCGCGCAGTTTTAGAAGGACGCACTTGGCGACAGCGGCGGTGGACCTGCTCGAATCGACTGAAGCTGGCGCCGTTACGGCAGAGGAGCCGGGAGAGCCGGTAAAAACGGAGGCTGTTTCCGTGGCCGGGCGGATCATGGCGCGCCGCGGTATGGGCAAGGCTTCCTTTATCGATCTGAAAGACGGCTCTGGTCGCATACAACTCTTCGCCCGACGTGACGTACTCGGTGACGAATTCGAAGTACTCGACCTGCTCGACCTCGGTGACATCGTCGGCGCCAGTGGGCCGGTGATCCGCACCCGCAGAGGCGAGCCCAGTATCGAGGTCACATCCATAACGGTGCTGACCAAGGCGATGCGGCCTTTGCCCGATAAGTGGGCGGGACTTCAGGACATCGAGGCCAGGACGAGGCAACGGTACCTGGACCTGATATCGAACGATCAGGCGATGCGTAACGCACGGTTGAGACCGGCGATCGTTGCCGCCATCCGTAGCTTCATGATTGGCCGCGGGTTCGTCGAAGTGGAGACGCCGGTGCTCGTTCCCGTTGCGGCGGGGGCAGCCGCGAAGCCATTCACAACTCATCACAACAGCCTCAACAGGGATCTCTATCTACGCATTGCAACCGAACTGCCGCTAAAAAAACTGATCGTCGGCGGTATGGAAAAGGTGTTCGAGATCGGCCGACTGTTCCGCAACGAGGGCATCGATCACGATCACAATCCCGAGTTTACGACGATGGAGAGTTACGAGGCGTATGCCGACTACACGGATGTGATGGAGATGGTTGAACAGCTTGTGTCCACGGTCGCACAGGAGACCACGGGCTCGATGGTGCTACAGCCAGTCGAAGACGGCGGAGAGGCGATCGATCTGACGCCGCCGTGGCCGAGGCTCGACCTGCGCGAGGAGATCATCAAGCGGGCAGGGATCGATTTCGCGGAGTGTGATGACGTGGAGTCGCTATCACAGGCGATGCATGAACGCGGGATCCACGTTGAGGCAGGGCTTTCGTGGGCCAGGCTGCTGGACAAGGTCATTTCTACAGCCGTAGAACCGGAGCTAATCCAGCCCGCGTTCCTTGTTGACTACCCGGTTGCGATGTCTCCGCTGGCGAAGCGGAAGCCGGGCGGCGACGGTGTCGTTGAGCGGTTTGAGGGGTTCGTGCTCGGCAGTGAGATCTGCAACGCGTTCAGTGAGCTGAACGACCCGGTTGAGCAGCGCGCCCGCTTCGAGGAGCAGGAGCAGATGAGGCGGGAGTTCGACGATGATGAGGCTGATCGGCTGGACGAAGACTTCCTGACCGCCATAGAGCACGGTATGCCGCCGGCGGGCGGTCTCGGCATCGGCATCGATCGTCTGGCGATGCTCATATCTCGCGAGCAGTCGATTCGAGAAATAATTTTGTTCCCTCAGTTGAGGACGTGACCAGAGCCTGCTTGAACCCGGCGAATAACCATGCTTGATCTCACCGAAATTGTCAGAGAAACCGATCGCGTGCGTGCTGCACTTGCCCGCAGGGGCGAGGCCGACCCGCCGCTCGACCGCATTGTGGAACTGGACTCGGGGCGCAGGAAGCTGATTGCAGAATCAGACCAGGACCGTGCCACTCGCAACACGGTCAGCAAACGCATCGGCGATGAGAAGCGCAAGCCGACTCCTGAAGAGATTTCAGAGATGCGGGAGACGAACAACCGAATCAAGACGGCCGAGCAACAGCTTGAGTCGATTCAGAACGAGATCCGGGACCTGATCCTGCCGCTTCCGAACCTGCCGCTTGAGGATGTGCCAGACGGCCTGGACGAAACCGGGAACGTGGTCGTCGAGACGGTTGGCGAGCAGACGGAGATTCCCGGCGCGCAGGCGCACTGGGACCTGGGTCCCGCGCTCGGGATACTCGACCTCGAAGCAGGAGCGTCGATCTCCGGCTCTCGCTTCTATGTGCTGAAGGGCAAGGGAGCAAGGCTAAGCCGCTCGCTCGCCGCGTGGATGCTTGACACTCATTCGAGCGAAAACGGATACACGGAGATTGAGCCGCCACTGCTTGTGCGTGGTGAGACGATGACCGGTTCGGGAAACCTGCCGAAGTTCAAGGACAACCTCTACCGGGACGACGAGTCTGATCTCTGGCTTGTTCCAACGGCTGAGGTGGCCCTGAACGGACTGCACCAGGGGCAGATTATCGAACCGGGAAACCTGCCGCTCAGATACGTTGCGCAGACGCCGAGCTTCCGAAAAGAGCATACGGCTGCGGGCAGGGACGTGCGCGGGATCAAGCGTGTTCACCAGTTCGAAAAGGTGGAGATGTTCCGATATGTGACGCCGGAAGAGTCGGAGCGTCAACTGGATGAGATGGTCACAGAAGCCCGGACGCTTTGCGAACGGCTGGGCCTTTCCCACAGGGTGCTGAAGCTGTGCGCTGGCGACATCGGTTTCCAGTCAGCGAAGACGTACGACATCGAGGTGTGGTCACCCGGTTGCAAGGAGTGGCTCGAGGTCTCGTCGATATCAACCTGTATCGAGTTCCAGGCAAGGCGGAACAACACCCGCTACAGACCCGCGCCGGGCGAACAGGTCCGAATGCCTCACACGCTAAATGGATCGGGGCTTGCTATTCCTCGCATCTGGATAGCCGTTGTCGAAAACGGCCAGCAGCCAGACGGCTCAGTCGTGATCCCGGAGGTGCTCCGGTCCTACACCGGCTTCGACAGGATCGAAGCGGCAGGCTAACCGTGCGGGTAGACCGCGGCACGCTGGTACTGCACGGGCCAGTAGTCGACTTTGTCCCCGAGCTCCGCGGCGGCGTACAGCGGCCAGTACGGATTCCTCAGTAACTCCCGCCCCATGAAGATCGCGTCCGCCTGTCCACTCTCCAGGATATCCTCGGCCTGTTGAGCCTCGGTGATCATTCCGACCGCTCCCGTAGCAATCTTCGCCTGCTCCCTGATGGCAGCCGCGAACGGGACCTGGTAGCCGGTGAACGGTGTAAGAGTCTGCGCCGGTGAGTTGCCTCCTGATGAAGCATCGATCAGGTCCACACCGGCGTCCTTGAGCCGGCCGCAGAATGTGACGGCATCGTCGATGTCCCAGCCGCCCTCCACGTACTCGGTAGCCGAGATTCGGACGAACAGCGGCAGGTGATCCGGCCATACATCTCGAACGGCGCGGGCGATCTCCAGTGGGAAGCGTGCCCGGTTCTCCAGCGTCCCACCGTACTCGTCATCTCTGCTGTTTGAGATCGGAGAGAGAAACTCGTGGGCAAGGTAGCCGTGCGCGAAGTGCAGTTCGATCACGTCGAAACCGGCGACAAGCGAGCGCTCGGCAGCAGACTTCCATGAGACGACCAGTTCGCCGATCTCATCGGTGGTCAACGGCCTGGGAATCGAGAGGTCTTCGCTAAATGGCAGATCGGAAGGTCCGACAGATTGCCAGCCGCCTTCATCTTCGGACAGCAACTTACTGCCGGTCCACGGCTGAGACGCCGATGCCTTGCGCCCTGCATGGGCGAGTTGAATGGCCGGTGTGGCGCCCTCGGACCGGATGAAATCAGTGATCGGCCGGAACGCGTCGGCTTGATCGTCGTTCCAGATACCGGCGTCCCACGGGCTGATCCTGCCTTCAGGCGATACCGCCGCCGCCTCAGTCATCACCAGGCCGGCGCCTCCGGATGCGCGGCTTCCGAGGTGGACCAGGTGCCAGTTAGTCGGACAGCCATCTTCTGCTGAGTACTGGCACATTGGTGAGACGAAGAGGCGGTTGCGTACGGTGACGTCCCTGAGTTTGATCGGCGAGAACAGCTTGCTGATATCTCGTTCCTTTCGAGTGATGTGATCCTGCATGGCGGCGAACGAGATCGGTTGCATGCTCCGATCAGGCGCCGCGATCTGGCCGACGCGATACTACCCGTTGAGACGCTCTTCGGTCAGGGAGTTTCGAGCTACCGACTTACGAAACTGATCTCGTAGTCCAGTGAGCCGGTCACGTCCGGGGTCACGACGCTGACCGCGACGGCGATCAGTTCCCCGTTTTCGGGTCCGCGTACCGTCACGTCCGCGATACCGTTTCTTCCGACTAATGCACGTTCGACAACCGCCGGGCCGTTCACGGTGTCGTGTATCACCTGCAGTAGGTACTCGACAGCGCGCCTGTCGCTGATGAGGGCGAAACCGTTGCTTGTCCAGCCGCCCTCTCCGTCCGTTGAGTCGCTGAAATCTAACTCCGCGATCGAAAAATCGTCGAAGCAGGCGCCGCGGTCGTGGATGGCGTCGTCAGTTATGTACTCGATGCGGAGCAGAACCTCATCACCCGCGTACTGTGTGAGGTCCACCCCGTCTTTGACCCAGCCATTACTCTGACCGGTCAGACCGGGACCGAACGCCGTTCCGTTGGGATTGGCCGCAGAAGACCGGTCCGATGGTAGAACCTGCCATGTCGAGCCGCCATCTGTTGAGACCTCGATGTAGACGTAGTCCCAGTCTTCTTCTATCGCGTACCAGGCCCAGAACTCGAAGCGGGCTGAATTGACACTTCTCAGGTCGACGGTTCGGGTAAGTGTGGTGTCGATAGAGTCGCCCGCATTCGACCACCAGCAGGTTTCACCGGAGTGCGGCTCAGCCGGAAACACCTGCCCTTCGGGTGATCCCTTGAAGCTGATGGTTGTCTCTTTCCCGGATTCTCGAATCTCGTAGTAGTTCGTGCCGAACGGCCTGACCTTACCCGTGAGCACCTGCGATCCCAGTACAGCTGTCGAGCGCGGTCTGTTGACTCGCCTGTCCGGGTAGCCGAAGACACCTGACTCATCGTCAACGTAGTTAGCGACGACCCAGTCCGAAAACAGATCAACCGTGTTCCGGGCAAGCCCCAGTTCAGCCATGACCGCGTCTATCGACTCGATGCCGTCTGACGGGTGTTCGATGATCGCTCGAAGTGTTTCCACACCGCCGTACTGCGCTGCGATGTACTCGAAGAATAGAGCCGCTGCTCCATAGTTCGGAGAGGCCTCGAATATCTCCGGTTCCCACTGCACCAGCGATGTGTTCGGACGTCTCAGGAACGAAGAGATCGAGCCCGGAGGGAACCCAGCGAGGCCGGACGCCACCTCAGAAATGCCCTCGTTTACCCATGACTCCTCACCGGCATCGGCGGCCCAGTGAATGGCGTGCTGCAGTTCATGTGCGATCGTGCTCATGTATCCGTTTCCACCGAGAGTCAGTCCGTCGGATGAGATGTAGATCGCTTCCCGCTGGTTGCTGTCGGCCTGAATCTGCACCGGATACTCATCTGCTCCGCTGAAGTACCCGGCGACTCCGGGGCGAAGCCTGCCGTGGAAGATGACGATGCGCGGGTCGTTGTCAATTCCAGGGTTCCAGACATCGCCAAGGGGATTGATGACACCGGCCCAGACATCCGATTCGAACTGCATCGCAGCCTGCTCAAGCCGACCCTGATCGGGACTGAGATCGGCCTCGAACACCCAGTAGGCGTGCTCGGAAATGTGTCTCACCTCTGCATCGACGACTACGGTGCCGTTGGATCGGTTCACCTGCCATTCGAAGGTGTCGCCCTTGCGAAGGGGCGCAGGTACCGGCGAGGCGAAGCGCGGGACCGGCTGGCTCGTCTTCAAAGTCAACCTGCGGGCCAGCTCATAGAGGTCGCGCTCAGGCGGGATAGGGATCTTGCCAACCGGTGGATCGCCAGGTCGGGAAACGTTTGTCTCGGTCGGGGATGACGTAGTCGTGGGTGGTGAGGACGTGGCCGTCCCTGGGCCAATCGTCGCCGGGGAAGCTGTGCCGGTCGATGCGGCGGGCAGCGTAGCCGTTGGTAACGGTGTTGCTGTACCTGTCGTGGGAGCGGCTGAGGTACAGGCCGCTGCAAGCGCCACCAGGGCGATTGCCGCACCGGAGAAAATTCGGGCTGACGAGACCGGGCGTCCCATATGTGAAAGAAGTGCCAGGTGCATGAATCAGCCGTTGAAGCGGTTCATAGCGGTTTCGATACTATCGGTCACGGCCGCCTCAACAGCCTCAGCCGCTCTTTTTGCCGCGTTTCGCACCAGTTCTCGCTCCTGCGGGGCCATTGTGCCCAGCACGTAGTCAACCTGATCGCCGGGAATCATTGGCCGTCCAACGCCGATCCTGATTCGTGCGAACTCTTCGGTTCCGAGCGCAGAGATGACCGACTTCATTCCATTGTGTCCGCCTGCGCCGCCTCTTGTACGGATACGTAATTTACCGGTCTCGAGGTTCAGATCGTCATAGATTACGATCAGCCTGTCCGGTTCGACATGGTGCTTTCGCATCAAATGACGCAGTGCGTCTCCACTACGGTTGACGTACGTCAGAGGGCGCACGAGAAGGACCTGCACCCCGCCACAGTTGATCTCAACGGTCTCAGAGTTGGCGCCGGATGGCTTGAACTGCGCCTTGGTGGGTTCTGCGAGGTCGTCCAGCGACCACCAGCCGACGTTGTGCCTTGTATTGCGGTATTTGGGACCCGGGTTGCCAAGCCCCGCGACCAGCCACTCCACCTGCTGGTGCGCCCCGCCTGAGCCGCGTGGGAACAGCTTTTGTATGAGGCTTGCTGCGTCCAAGTTAGTCCGATCTGCCCGGCTTGCCAGAACTGCCGGGCGATACGTCCGTTGAGTCGCGGGCGAAACGCTTCAGGAAACTCATTACACCGTCGTCAAGGAGATCAGAAATGGCGGTGAGGTCAGCTATTGAGTTGATCCGAATAAGGTCTCGCAGCTCGCCTTCGCGCTCGCCTGAGAGCACACGCGAGACCGCGATCTCACTGAGCCGAACACTACACTGCCTGAGCATGTGTTCGATTTCGGCGATTCGCTCCTCCACCTCGTCCTCGTGACCCGGAGAGCCAAGTCGCACGCCACACTCGCTGCAGTACGGGTGACTCTTCAACCCGACCTCGGGCTCCCGGTTAAGGCATGGCTGCACGCGGTCCCTGAGCTCCCTCCATAGAGTCTCGAACTGCGGATCGTAGATACCGTCTAACTCCTGGATCGAGACCAGTTTCCGAACGGCGGTGTGCTGGAGGTCAGCCCGTTTCACCCGCCTGGCAAGTTCCAGGTCCGCGCTGCGCCGTTCGGCGTGGTGTGCCAGGTAAGACCTGCTGAAACGCAGCCTCCACTGCTGGAAATCATGGAGCACCGGAGCGGCGGATGTGTTGTTCAGAAGGAGCTCGGACACGTCGAGCCTTGCAAGCAACAGCTCGGCGTCGCTAGCAATCGCCTGATCCTGACGTCCGAAATCGGCCCCCGATACGTAGTCGTAGGCCGCCTGCACATCGACTACGTCTTCACTCAGTGCCCGCAGGCGAAAGGATTCAGCGACCGCTTCGGCGAACTCCGCGACCTCAGGGAACGACAGGGTTGCACTGGCGTAAAACGACACCCAGTTGTCTGAATCCAGGACCGGAATGAGTCGCCTGACAAGAGCCACATTCGGGAGCGTGTCGAGTAGCGGTCCAGATACAGACTCAAGCGTGCGGAGCGTTAGAGCAGTGCGTGATTCAGTGACCTGGAGGACCTCGATGAGTCGCCGCTCAAACCGCGCGGCTGGTTCGCCGCCCCTGGAAGGCTCGGCATTTGGCACGAACGCTCGAACATACGACAGGGCTGAATTCCAATCAGCTGTATGGTGGCCGCTCAGCCACTGAATCGAGTAGATGAGGTCTGGTCTGAACACCTCGGTGCTGAGGGTGTGCGCATCGAGACGCGGGTTCCCAGAGGGCTCACTCGGTACGGATTCGGCCTGGCCGCCATACATCTTGACGTGGGTAATCAGCAGAAGGGATGCGAGCGTCGGGGGAAGTCCAGGATGGCGCAGGAGCAGCCCGCGTAGCTTCTCCCCTGGGATCCTGTGTTCGGCACCGGATGCTATCGCCTTCAGTTCTTCGTCAATCGAATCCAAGCCGCTGCCAGATGCCACCCGCAGACGGTCGTCCAGGGGACCACGCCAGCCGGACTCATCTGTCGCCACGATCCTCATGAACAGCGCCTCGGCGGTCAACCTGTCCGTGGTGAACCGGACCCCATCGGGGCGGGTGAACATGGCTGCGGCGATCGCCTCCACCCATGTACCCGGGTCGTCACCGATGAAGATTGAGTCACCGCTCAATGCCGCAGAACCATCGTCAGTAACGGTAATGAGCCGGCCTCTTCGCCACCTCTCAGCCAGACTGCTCGCGATGCTACGCTGGGCCTCAGAAGTGCGACCTGTGAGTGATGACGCAAGGGACTGAAGCTCGGTGTCGCTTGAGGTCATGTACCGTTCTCTGATCTCGTTCAACCTACTGATCTCTCGGTTGAGCTGAACGAAATCCGAGGCTTCGTAGGTCGACTCAAGAGCAGGCGGTACGGCAACTGCGATACGCCGCTCTTTCACATCTCTTCCGGTTACACGCTGGCCTTCCGATAACAGCACAAGCCTGAACATGACTCGCTCCGGCAGTCCAAAGCCGAACCATGATTGCCACTGGTCGGCGAAGATCACCTCCCCGGGATAGTCGAACCCGTTGATGACCACCGAGACGGGCTGTGGCCTGTCAGCGAACTCCCGAGCGAGGGAGATCGCTGTATCGTCTATCGTCTCGCCTATGGCGCCATAGACCATGTTGTGCTCCATCGACTAGCGGGTGGCGAGCTCTGCAGGTGTTTCACCTGCTAGAAAGCGTGTGAAAGTTTCCTCATCAAGCACCCGTACGCCGAGATCCCGCGCCTTTTGCAGCTTCGAGCCTGCGTTCTCTCCGGCGACCAGGTAGGCGGTCTTCTTTGAGACGCTCCCGGACGTTTTAGCACCGAGTTCCTTGATCCGAGACTCGGCATCTGAGCGGGACATTGTTTCGAGAGTGCCGGTTACCACGAGGGTCAATCCTCGCATCGGGTGATCCTGTGGGGGCTCTGGCGAATCGTCTTCCAGCGTCAGGTTCGAGTTCTTAAGCTCATCGATCAGGCTCACGTTCGCGGGAAGACTCATCCATTCGTGTACTGTCTGCGCAGTCACCGGTCCGATGCCGTCTACTTCCAGTAGTTCATCGACGGTTGCGGACTGAATTCTCTCCATCGTGCGGAAGTGCCTTGCCAGCCACTCGCCAGCCTCGCTACCGACGCCGCTGACCCCGAGTGCGAACAGCAAGCGCGAAAGAGGCTGGGACTTAGACTGTTCGATACCTTCCAGCAGGTTAGCGATCTTCTTCTCACCCATGCCTTCGAGTTCGGAAAGCTGTTCTTGCCGGTCTTCGAGCTTGAACAGGTCGCTGAGGCGCGTCACGATGCCGTTGCGAGCAAGGTCCTGTGCCAGCCTCTCGCCAAGTCCCTCGATGTCCATTGCGCCGCGGGATGCGAAGTGCTCTAGCAGGCGTTCAAACTGAGCCGGACACTCGGCGTTGACGCATCGAACCGCAGCGTCCTCTTCGGTCGAAAGCACAGGTTCGCCGCATACGGGGCATTTATCCGGGAACTCATACGGGACTGACGAACCATCACGGACGTTGTGATCTGCGACTTTTACAACCTGCGGGATCACATCGCCGGCTCTCTGGATAATCACGAAGTCGCCCTCGCGGAAATCCTTGCGTTTGATCTCGTCACGGTTATGTAGCGTTGCACGGCGCACCGTAACGCCGCCGACGTTAACCGGCTCGAGCTCTGCCCACGGCGTCAGGTTCCCTGTCCTGCCAACATTGACATGTATCCGGTTTATGCGGGTGTGGGCCTGTTCTGCGGGGAACTTGAACGCCGTCGCCCAGCGTGGGTCTCTGCCGACAGATCCGAGCGAGTCTTGCAGGGCAAGGCTATCGATCTTGATCACAACGCCGTCGATGCCATAGTCGAGTGTCGCTCGCTCCTCGCCCGCCGTGCTGATCGCCGCCATTACCTCTTCCACGGTTTCGGCGCGACGCGTCCACGAATTGACCGGGAGGCCCCATCTCCGCATCGCCTCCAAAAGTTCCCACTGAGACGATGGCACTGTGCCGCCCTCGGCGTAACCGAGCGAGTAAAAGAACATGGCAAGCGGCCGACGCGCTGTCTCTGCGGAGTCCAGTTGCCTTAGAGAGCCGGAGGCGGAGTTTCTCGGGTTGGCGTATGTCGGCAGGCCTGCCTCCTCGCGCTCCCGGTTGTACGCCTCGAACGCAGAGTTCGGGTAGTAAACCTCACCGCGTAGCTCGACAACAGCTGGCACATCATCACCGGTCAGCCGTAGTGGGACATTGCGGATGGTGCGCACATTTGGCGTGACATCTTCTCCGCGGACGCCGTCGCCGCGCGTCGCTGCCTGCGCCAACACGCCATCTCGGTAAGTGACAGCGATGGCCAGGCCGTCGATCTTCAACTCGCAGACCATAGCCGCTTCTTCGACCTCTGCCAGATCGAGCGTCCGCGTGTGCCAGGCACGTACGCCGTCTTCATCGAAGACATTGCCCAGGCTCAACATCGGTACCGGGTGAACGACTTCTGCGAACGCGCCAGAAGGCGGCGCCCCGACCTTTAGTGTCGGGGAGTCTGGTGTTGCCAGCTTGGGATTCTGAGTCTCAATCTCGCGCAGCTCGCGCATGAGCGCGTCATAATCAGGGTCTGACAGCTCCGGATGGCTTTCGATGTAGTAGAGATGGTTCGCCCTGTTTATAGCGTCCCGCAACTCAGCCGCCCGCTTCTTAGCCGATGCGGTGCCGGATTTGCGGCCAGATTCCGTCTTCTTCATACCACAAAAGTCCGGTATCTATTGAAGTCAGTAGAGATTCGAGGTATGCCGGATTATATCAACGGCGGCTATTAATCTTGAGTTCATGTCAGCGCCTGTTTCGGGTATCGGGGATATACTCCGTTGCTCTTATTGTTACGTTGGCACTGGCCTGTGCAGGGTGCATCGCTCCCGCCGGTCCAGGCTTCATCGTTTCCAGAGCTTGTCAGATTCGGGGCAACAGGGGCTCAATGGCAGAGATTAGACCTTTCCGCGGCATTCGCTACGCGCACTCGCCTGGTAACGGGGCAGGCGACATGGCGCTCAACCTGTGCCCGCCATTCGACGTCATCACGCCCGCGCTGCAGAAGGAGTTGTACGAAAGGTCTCCGTACAACATTGTCCGGCTGGAGCTGGGTCGGCGTGGCCTTACAGACGATCCGTACCTTTCGGCGGCCGAGACTCAACGGGAGTGGACAGAGTCCGGCGTTCTCAGGCGGGACGAGGAACCGTCTATCTACGTCACCGAAGAGACGTTCGACTTCGCTGGCCAGAAGCTGGTGCGCCGCGGCTTTATCTCGGCCCTCAGGCTGGAAGAGTACGACAGGGAGATCGTGCGGCCCCACGAGAATACCCGTGCCGAGTGGGTGAAGGACCGTGTTCGGTTGATGGGCGTTGCACAGGCGAACTACAGCCCATTGCTCATGGTGTTCAGGGACGACCTTCGCTCAACCGTCGGTGGAATGATCCAGGCCGTGGCGGGAGGCGCACCTACTCTGTCGGTAGAGCCGCCGGACCTGTCGGCGCTCCGAATGTGGCGAGTTACCGACCCGGGCACGCAGCAGGTGATGGCGGATTCGCTTGCCGATTCTCCCCTGTTGATCGCGGACGGGCATCACCGGTACGAAGCGGCATTGCGCTATCGATCTCTGATCCGCAGCGGCCGCGAAGTGGAACACAATGAGTCGATCAACTACCGGATGGTTCTCCTGGTTTCGGTAGATGAGCAGGGACTGATAACGCGCGGCTACCACAGATCCATCGAGAATCCGACACCCGGGGACCTGGAAGAGTTAAAAAAGCTAGTTCGGTCGCAGTGCGACCTTGAACGCTGGACTCCGCCGATCGGAACGAACGAGGCGATCTCACTGGCATTCTCGGATGTGCTTGGCAGCAGGCAAGGTTCCGAGGTGGCGTTCGGGGTGATCGGCCTTGAACCCGGCTCGTTCCACATCGCTCGGGCAAGGAATTTGCAGCCCGCCGAGGACCTGTTGAAGGACTCCGAGTATTCGAGGCTTCATGATCTGTTTATCAATCCTGCAATAGCGGAAGAACGACGCGACGAAGTGGTGAATGTGGAGCATGACCTTGTGCGGGTGCTGGACAGCGTTGAGAACGGGGAAGCCAGCATTGCTTTCGCGATGCGTCCTGTCCCCATGCAGGAGTTCATTGGAATCGTTACACGCGGCTGGCGACTGCCACCCAAGGCGACCAACTTTTTCCCGAAACCTTCGGCTGGTGCCGTGCTGCAAACGCTCCAGGGCGACATTTAGCCTTGCGGCTTGTCCCTCGGAACGGGCCAACGGCTAGTCTGCGAGCTGTCGCAGCACATCGATCACATCGCCCGTCGGCGCTCGTTCGATGTAGTTCCTGCCGATGAATTCGTAGTGAATCTGCCCGTCCTTGCCAATGACGTACGTGCCGGGGAAAGGGTGCGTGCCGCCGTCCATCAGCCCCGAGTAGGCAAGAGGTGGCCTGGCATCTCCTGAAGAGTAGAGCACAGGGAACATGAGACCGACGCGTCGCACGATTTGACCCGTCTCGCTGAGGTCGTCCATGCTGACCGCGATCACCTCAGCACCAAGCTCGGTTATCTCGTTGTAGCGTTTTTGCAGATCACCTAGCTGCATGCGGCAGAACGTTCACCAGAATGCGCGGTAAAACACCAGCACCACGTTACTGTCTCCCAGGGTTTCGCTCAGGGAAACCTCACCACCGCCGATCGCATCGGGCAGGCGGAAATCGGTAACACCGGGACCAAGTGAGAGTGTGGCGATGATCGGGTCTTCAGGGGTTGGAGTTGCGGCTTGCGGCGTCGCCGGAGCAGGCGTTGGCGTTGGCTCGGCTGTCCCGGTATCGAGCGAGCGCTGGATCGTCTGCAGCATCTCCTCCAATCCCGGCAGGTCTGAGGCTGAAAAGCCGATCTGCCTGCCGAGCTCATCGCCGGATGGGCCGAAGACGAAAAGCGCCGGTGCGGCGTGGCCGTTGCCGGAGAGGTTGAAGATTCCCCAGCTCTCTGAGACGGAGCCGTTGACATCTGAGAGCACCGGGAACTCGACTCCGATGGAGTCCACCGTCATCCGAGTCTTCTCAGGCAGGTCGGTACTGATGGCGATCAACTCGGCACCAATCTGCTTGAAGCGGCTGTAGTGCTCCTGCATCGTCCGTAGTCGGTCCTCGCAGGCCACACAATCGGCACCGCCGTAGAAGAACAGGCCGACCGGGACTGTGCCGCGAATGTCGTCGAAGTTGACGACACCGCCGTTGGTGGAGAGCAGTGAAAACTCACTCGACTCTTCACCAGCATTTTCGATCGTATCGGTGGTGTTTGCGGGCGTGGGCGAAGGTGCAGGAGCAGGGTCCTGGATATTTGTGCTCGCCGTGTTGTCGACGGTGCTTGTGGGCGATACCGATTGCCCGGTCGCTGATCCTTGATTGACCGCAGCACCGGCGCCCGTCGAACCAGAGCCTGCCGGTTGCTGACCGGGTGTCACCGATTCCCGTCCCGGCGTCTTTGCGGATTCGGCGGTCGAGTCGGATTCGTCAGCAATCGTGGCACTACCGCAGCCGATCATCGCGGCGGCGACTAGTATGAGCGCAATTGCTATCGAGTGACGCTTCAAGTCGGACTTCACCTATCTGTGGCCAATCGGCCAATCGGCCAATTGTCCGACTGGCCTGGCAACTCAGAACGAACTACCTTGCAACAGGTTTCTACGAACGAAACCGGCTTATGGCGCGCCGGTTAGCCACCCATTACACGTAGCGTTCGTCCTGCTGCCTCAAGCGCCTCGTCGATATGAGCGGTCTCGACCCATCCCATGTGGCCGATTCTGAAGATCTTGCCTGTGAGGGATTTCTGGCCTCCGCCGAGGATTACATTGAAGTCGCGCCTCACTCTGGCGAGGAACTCTTTGCCATCGATGTCTTCCGGCAGTTTGATAGCGGTCACTGTGTTCGATGCGAACCGCTCTTCTGGCAACAGCTCAAGACCAAGTGAACGAGCGCCGTCCCTCGTGTGCTCCGCAATGGCGTGGTGGCGGGCGAAGACCGTCTCAATTCCTTCTGCGACCATCGCCTCAAGTGAGTTCTCGATTGCGTACATCACAGGCAAACACGGCGTGAAGGGCGGCTGACCGATCTTCAGGTAGTCTTCGTACTGCTGCACGTCGTAGTAGTACTTCGGCGTCGTCGATTTGGCGTGAGCATCCCAGGCCCTCTTGCTGAATGTGACCATCGCTATTCCGGGCGGTGCAACCCACGACTTCTGGGACGCGGTTGCAACCACGTCGATGCCCCATGCGTCCACGGCTATCGGCATTCCACCTGCCGATGAGACGGCGTCGAGAAGTATCAGAGCATCCGACTCTTCGCGGATGACCTTGCATAGCTCCTCGAGAGGGTTTGCAACGCCCGTTGAGCTTTCGTTGTGGGTGAAGACGACCGCCTTGCAGTCGCCCATGCCCTTCAACGTCTCGCGGACCTTCTCAGGGTCGGCCGCGTGTCCGAGTTCGAAATCGAGATTTGTGACGTTGGCGCCATAAGCCTCTGCGATCTCTCTAAAGCGGTCGCCGAACACGCCCACGGAGATGGAGAGCACCTGGTCGCCGGGAGAAATGGTGTTCACCACCGCCGTCTCCATCGCGCCGGTGCCGGAAGCGGTGATGAAGTAGACATCGTTGGTGGTCATGAAGACCGTTCGCAGGTTTGCAGTCATGCGGTCCAACATGTCTGCGTACTCTGGGCCGCGGTGGTTGATCATCTGGGAGCCGACGAGTTGTAGCACGTCATCGGGGAGTGGAACGGGACCTGGGATACGGAGGTTGGGCTGCTTGCCGTTTGTCACTTGTGGAGTCCTGAGTGGGATGGCCGTGTGGCCTCGTGCATGTCTGTCATCGCAATTTCGCGCAGTGCTGAATTTTACGCTTACAAATCGGCCGGGTTGCCCTGAGTGGCAGGGCAATTGTTGTGAGATTCACGGGAGCGGGCTCTAATTCTGGTCCGGCTCCAGCCAGATCAGGTCATGGCTCTTCTTCCCGCGCTGGACAACCATCACCTGACGATCGATGAAGTCGTCTCCGGTCAGTTGCCTGAGCGGATCCGTCTCCACGGTTCCGTTGATCTTGATCGCACCCTGCGAGACCAGACGGCGGAGGTCGGAGGCGGACGAGACCATGCCGCCGCCATAGACCGTGACTGCGCTGGCGAGCGTGATGCCCTCGGCCAGATCGGCTGGCCTGACCATGCCGTGACTTGCCTCTGTAAGCGCACCGCGTAGCTCTGTGGCAGACAGCGTACGCAGGTCATTGGCGAAAAGAGCCTGGGTGACTCGCTTTGCCTCATCAAGGCCACCGCCACCGTGGACCATACGCGTCACTTCGGCAGCCAGCGTCAGCTGAGCCTCGCGTTCTCGCGGCGCTGTCCTGACAGCCTCTTCAAGTGCCTCAATCCGCTCCCGCTTCAGCAGGGTGAACAGCTTCAGGTACGGAATCGCATCGGCGTCCGCCACGTTGAAGAAGAACTGGTACAGCCGGTAGGGCGAGGTCTGGTCTGGATCGAGAGTCGGCGCGCCTGCCACGCTCTTGCCGAACTTCTCACCGGTGGATGTGGTGATGAGCGGGTACGCGAGCGCGTGCGCCGGTAGCTCCGCAGCCTCAAGATGAGCGCGATCCTGCCGAGCACCTGTAGAAGCGTCGCCGCCGTGAACGCGCCGGATAAGGTCGATGCCGCCGAGTATGTTGCCCCACTGGTCGGAGCCGCCCATCTGGAATGTGCAGTTGCGCTCCTCGAATAGCCGCAGGAAGTCGTATGCCTGGAGAAGCTGGTAGCTGAACTCGGTGAATGAGATGCCGACGTCCCGGTCCATGCGAGACCGGACCGACTCACGGCCGAGCATGGTGCTGACCGAGAAGTGCTTGCCTGTATCTCGCAAGAACTCGATCAGCGAGACCTTACTTAACCAGTCTGCGTTGTTGATCACCTGCGCCCGGTTTGGCGTCTCCTCTGAGAAATCGAGGAAGCTTTCGAGCTGCCGCTGAATCCCGGCAACGTTGTCTTCGATCTGGTCAGGCGTCAGCAGTGGGCGCTCTTCGTTTCGGCCGCTCGGATCACCGATCATTCCGGTGCCACCGCCGACTATCGCGATCGGTGTGTGCCCGTGCTGCTGCATTCGCACAAGGCCCATTATCGGCACCATGTTTCCAACGTGAAGGCTCCGTGCGGTTGGGTCGAACCCGATGTAGCAGGTGACTTTTTCGCGGGCCAGCACGTCACCCGCCCCCGGAGTCGCCTCGGCGATGGCATTTCTCCACTGCAGGTCTTCGTAAACGTTGTTGAAATCGTTGTTCATACTGCGCCGCTCAGTAGCTCACGTGTATCCGAGACGTCCCTGGTCATCTGGTCGATCAGCGGCTCCACCCCGTCGAACTTTTCCTCACCCCGAAGCCGCTCAATGAACTCGATCTCCACATCCTGGCCATACAGATCGCCGTCGAAGTCCAGGATGTACGCCTCGATCATGCGTTCGCCGGGACCAAATGTGGGCCTGACTCCGATCGACGTGGCAGCCATGCGGCGTTGACCTTCAGCCCGAATAACGGCTGCGTATATGCCGTCTGCCGGTACCACAAGCCTGCCCACCGGTTCGATGTTGGCCGTCGGGAAGCCGAGCTCACGGCCGCGCCGGTCGCCCTTAACCACCTTGCCATCGATGCGGTAAGGCCTGCCAAGCATTTGTGCTGCGGTTTTTACATCACCCGCAGTCAGCGAACTGCGAATGGCAGAGCTGGAAACGATGCGACTGTCTGATCCAGGTGTACGAGTTGCTGGAACCTGGACTATCCGGATGCCCTGTTTTGCTGCCAGTGGCACGAGTGCATCGGAATCAAGCCTATCGTGTCCGAGCCGCGCCCCCGGACCGGTCACCAGGAGCTCGACACCGGCCGCGTTTCGGAGAATCTCGAGGAACTGGATTGCGGTTTTACAGCGCAGATCGTCGTCAAACCTGACCGGCAGCACGATGTCCACTTCGGACTCACGTAGCAGTTGGGCGCGGTTCTCTAACGTTGCGAGATAAGCGACCGGCGCGCCGGGGGCGATCAGCGCCCGCGGCTGCTCCTCAAACGTGATCGTCACCGATGCCAGGCCGGTGTTGGCCGCTTCCTCACGAAGGACATCGAGCAGGCGCCGGTGCCCAAGGTGCACACCATCGAAGGTGCCCACAGTAGCGGCAGCCGGTCGCCCTCGCTCGAGTCCAGAAAGCTTCTGTTCCAGATCGCTCATTGTGTTCTGAGTTTTTGTTCCGGGGTCGAAGGGGCGTTAGGCGAGCGCTCCGGCGGTTTTGGCAAGAGCGGCACGCGCCTCGCGGACCAGCAGCTCGGTAGTTGTCCAGTCTATGCACGCGTCGGTGATGGACACACCGTACTCCAGCTTCGACACATCACCGTCTGCCTTCTGGCTCCCAGCATGCAGGTGGCTTTCGACCATCATGCCGGCGATGTTCCGGTTGCCGCTGGTGCGCTGTTGCAACACGTCTCTGAAGACGACCGGCTGGCGCCGGTGGTCCTTGCCTGAGTTCGCGTGTGAGCAATCGATGACGAGGTGCGGCTCGAAGCCTGCCTTTTCGAGTACCGATGTTGCACGGGCGACGGCTGAAGGATCGTAGTTCGGCCCCGAGGTGCCGCCTCGCAGCACGATGTGGCCTCCTTCATTGCCGTTCGTCTTGACGATCGAAACCTGGCCGTCGTCCTCTACGGAGAGAAACACGTGCGGCTCCTGCGCCGCCAGCATGGCATCCGCTGCGATCTGTATTGAGCCGCCTGTGCCGTTCTTGAAGCCGATCGGCATGCTCAATCCGGAAGCGAGCTGGCGATGGGTCTGGCTCTCAACTGTTCTCGCTCCGATGGCTCCCCAGCACACAGCGTCCGCAAGGTACTGAGGTGTGATCGGGTCCAGCCACTCGGTCGCCGTCGGCAGTCCGAGACCGAGTACCTCAAGCAGGAACTCCCTGCCCATAGTCAGGCCGGTCGCAACATCGAACGTGCCGTTCAGGTGAGGGTCGTTGATGAGCCCCTTCCATCCGACGGTCGTTCGGGGCTTCTCGAAGTAGACGCGCATCACCACCAGCACCGAGTCTTTGACTTCGTCTGCAAGCCCTTTCAGACGTTTGGCGTATTCGAGACCGGCCTTCGTGTCGTGAATGGAGCACGGACCGACGATGAGGAGAAGACGATCATCTTTTCCCGTTACGACATCGAGAATCTCTTTGCGGCCTCTTGTGACCGTTTCGGTGCTCTCCGGAGTGAGAGGGAGACGGTCGGTGAACTGCTTCGGCGTTTCAAGGTGAGTGATGCTGTCGATATTCAGATTTTTTATCTGTGGCATTGTTCAGGTTCTCTGTCTGCGAGGGCATTACCCCGCGATCATGGAGTGGCAGTCAACGGTACTGGTGATCTTCTGAGGCCGCACGGAGCAAAGAACTAAGAGCACAGATGCGGCAGGGCGGATTGAGGACACGAGATGCAACGATTAGCTGCTATACAGGTGCCCGAGCATAAACTGCCCGTAAAAAGAAAAAGCGACGCTGGAATGAGGCGCCGCATACGCGAAAGGATAAGAGCCACCAGCCGAAGGCTGTTGACACAAACTGGTAGGAGCGGAAATTTCTGACTTACTCGTGTTCAGCACTGGATATTCTTTTGGCCAACGCCTGGCCGTCACTGGGCTGATGCAAGGTCCGCGCGGAGGTTGACCGCGTCTCGCAAGTATACGTGTTTTACGTCCGACTGTGCACGGTCGGTGTTCCAGAACATTAGTATGCGAATACACCGAGACTGCGCGCCTGGCCTGTCTATCTCGACAGCATTCAAAAGAGGGACGTACTTCCAGCCCAGCGCCTCTCTTGCGGCAACGGCCGGGAACTCTGCAACGAGGTCCGGGCTTGTAGTGAACTGGACAGCGGCCAGGTCGTCCGAGTCGATCTCGTTGAGCGCCAGCATGTCTTTCAACAGCTCCGCAGTAGCGTTGACGATGGCGTCACGGTCGTTCGAGTCTGCGGTTGTCGCGCCGCGCACGCCACGTACTTTCATATACCAGGGTTCTCTCGCTGCCGTTGTTTACCCGGCGCTTGCTCAGACCGGTCACTTGCCTGTCTCGATCAACGAGACACAGCGGGCTATTTTGCCACGACTTTGCGATGTGTGCCCGGAAACAGGGATTTGACGAATTTGCCCGCCCGTTCGGCGGCACCTGCGGGCTCACCATCCGCAACGGCGTTGACGAGCGCGCTGCCGATGACTGCTCCGTCTGCATATTCAGAGACGGCTGCGACGTGCTCCGGGGTTGAGATACCGAAACCGACCGCAACCGGCAGGTCTGTCTGTTTTCTCACCCGACGGACAAGGTCTGTTACTCGCTCGCTCATACTTGCGCGAGCTCCGGTGACTCCCAGAACCGAAACGCAGTATATGAAGCCAGACGCGCGCTGGCAGGCCAAGGCGATGCTTTCATCAGTCGAAGTGAGCGCCATCAGTGGGACAAGTGCGATTCCGTGCCGGTCGCATTCGTCCAGCAGGGGACCGGCTTCCGGCGTCGGGAGGTCCGGGACTATGAGGCCGTCGGCGCCAGCTTCGGCTACGGCACTACAGTATTCGGCCAGCCCGTAGGCGAGTATCGGATTGTAGTAGCCCATCAGGATGATCGGCGTCTTTACTCCGGCGGCACGCGCGTCACGCACCGCGTCGAGACAGCTTTGCGGCGTTGTGCCAGCTTCGAGAGAGGCGTGGCTCGATTTCTGAATCGTCGGTCCTTCGGCCAGCGGGTCGCTGAACGGTACGCCGAACTCGATGACATCTGCACCGGCGTCCGCAATAGCTTTGATCACTCCCACGGTGCTATCGAAAGCCGGGAAGCCGCTGGTCACGAACATCACTAACGCCGACCTGCCCTCAGACGAGGCCTTTACAAATGCCTGGCCGATGTTCTCCTTGCCGTTCAATCTTTCTTCCTGTCCTCTATTCACCTGGACTCAGGTCCCAGGGATTCCTGTCGCTCAACTCAGATTTTACTCAGCCGATGTCCTGCCAGACCGCGATTATCACGAGCGTATTGTGCAGCGTATGACCGTATATCGAAGGCCAGATAGACCGGGTCTTAAGGTACACCCATCCGAACGCTACTCCCAGCAGAAAGGTGGGCACGTAGAGGCCTGGATGAATATGGAACATGGCAAAGACGCCGGAACTGAGCAGTATGGCCGGCCAGGGACCCAGCCGTGACCGCAGGCCACCCAGCAGGAATCCTCGGAAGAAGATCTCCTCGACGAACGGCCCCCAGAGTCCAACCAGCAGCCAGGCCACCAGCAAACTGCCACCTGCGATCTCGAGCACCGGAGTGGCGTTGTCAGGCGGCGAGATCGTATCTATGTCGGTGACTAGCGCTCCCCATATGCCCACACCGATCAATGCTAAGAGCCACGCGCCGGTGGCGTACAGGAAGGCGTTTGCGGAGGTCGGCGCGATGAAACCGAGATCGCGTAAAGGCCGACCGCGCTTTCGACTGACATACAGCCAGGCAACTCCGAACGGCACACCCGACAGGATGGCGGCCTCGATGAATGAAGGGGGCAGCCCTAGCAGGTCGGAGCGACCGGCGTCGGACACCAGGTGAACTGCGACGTTCGTCACCGTGGCCAGACCCAACAGATTCACGGTTGTGGCGAACGGGAGCCGGGTAACCCTGGCGATGGCGAGTGATAGCGCCATCGCCACGATGGCCGCGGCGATCGTGCCAATCTCCGAGTCCTCGCTCGAAGCGTCCTGGAGGGAATCGGAGAAGAGGCCCGCCATGAGAACGACCGTGCTGGCGGTGACGCTGAGCCCGATCGCCCCGAGGATGTCGCCGCCATTCCAGAGGCGACCGTTCGATCCACTCCTGTCGCCCGGGGATGTCTGCTGACCGGGTTCGTCGTTGACAGGTGGGCCGGTCTTGAGGTCTCTCAGATCGTCGAATCGGGTCGTGTCGTGAGATTCCCTGGGGTCAGCGGGTGTCGGCGGCATCAGCTGTTGTCGCCACTCCATGTCACATCGCCGTACAGGCCGCTGCGCCTCGGGTTGCTGCTGAACACCTCGAACTCGACCTGCGACTCTTTGATGGTCGTGGATTTACCGTGGCCTGGCAGGACGATCGATTCGTCAGGCAGTGACAGGAGGTGTGTCTCGACGCTGGAGACGAGTTGATTGAAGGCCTCCGGCGAGCCGCTCTTGCCCGGACCGCCCGGAAACAGCGTGTCTCCTGTGAATACGTGGGGAGTAGCACCCGGCTGTTCCGAGGGCAACATGTAGCAGGTGGATCCTGGTGTGTGTCCCGGTGTTGCGATACAGCGCAGGGTGATGTCTCCAACCGAGATCAGACTGCCGTGCGATACGTCGAGTTCCTCGTTAGATTTAGAGGGCAGCAGGTGAGCATCATCAGCGCCAATTCCGACGGGCGCCTTCACGCTGGAAAGAACGCTGTCAAAGCCCTGCAGATGGTCCATGTGGTTGTGAGTGATGAGCACTGCCTGGACGTCTGTCTGCGCTACTGCTTCGATCAGTTCAGTCGGCCGGTCCGGCGTATCGATCACGATGCCCTGGCCCGTTCGTTTGCAGGCAAGAAGATAAGCGTTGTTCTCGAACCCGGACACAAAACTCTGGATGCTCCAGAGGTCACCTTCGTAGACAGCTGTCATCGTCCATCCTCGAATTTTTTGCGCTGTTGTGACGGGCACCAACCATAACTGAACGTTGGGTCAATAAGAAACGGCGCCTTCCCGGGCGCCGTTTCTGTAGTTCTGTAATTCGGGCGGCTCAGCCGAGCGTTGGTTCCGGCTCTGGCTCCGACGCCGGACCTTCCTCTTCCTGCTCGCTCTCATCAGGGCCCTGCGGTGATTCGCCTGCGCGGAAGCGTGGTGCGCTGACCATCGAGGGGTCCTTGCCGTCCATCAGCTCCTTGAACTCGCTCGCCTCGATCGTCTCGTGTTCGAGGAGGTAGACCGCAAGAGCATCAAGCTGCTTGTCGTTGTCGGTCAGGATTTGCTTCGCCGCCTCGCCGCCGTCAGCGAGCAGGCGATCGATCTCGTCGTCGATCATGACTTCTGTCCGGAGTGAGTAATCACGCTGCTCTGACATCTCACGACCAAGGAAAATGGCACCGCCTTCACGCTTGCCGAGCATTCGCATGCCAAGTTTGTCGCTCATGCCAAACTGCGTCACCATTCCTCGGGCGATCTTCGTTGCCTGCTCAATGTCGTTTGAGGCGCCGGTCGTCACCTTGCCGAACTTGATGACCTCGGCCATGCGGCCTCCCATGGCGGAGGCAATCATCGCCTCGAGCTCAGGACGAGTCTGCAACGAACTGTCTTCCTGTTCGTAGCGGGTGAATCCACCGGCATGTCCACGAGAGATGATAGACATCTTGCCGATGCCTTTGCCCTCCGGCATGAAGTGGGAAACCATTGCATGGCCTGCCTCGTGGTACGCCACCAGCCTCTTCTCTTCTTCGCTCATCACCTTGCTCTTACGAGCCGGTCCCATGCTCACGCGGTCGATAGCCTCGGTCAGCTCATGGAGGCCGATCGACTTGCGGTTGTGACGGGCCGCAAGCAGGGCGGCCTCGTTGATCAGATTCGCGAGGTCAGCGCCAGAGAACCCTGGGGTCTGCCGGGCGATGTCCTGCATATCGACAGCCTTTTCGATCGGCTTGCCCTTGGCGTGGACATCCAGGATGGCCGTGCGTCCCCGCATGTCCGGGTTGTCGATGGTCACACGGCGGTCGAACCTGCCGGGCCGCAGCAGAGCCGGGTCCAGGATGTCGGGACGGTTTGTTGCGGCGATGACGATGACGTTGGTGTTCGTGTCGAAGCCGTCCATCTCCACAAGGATCTGGTTCAGCGTCTGTTCGCGCTCATCGTGACCACCACCGAGACCCGCTCCGCGGTGACGGCCAACCGCGTCGATCTCGTCAACGAAGATGATGCAGGGCGCGTGCCGCTTTGCCTGGTCGAACAGGTCACGGACGCGGGATGCTCCGACACCGACAAACATCTCAACGAACTCAGAGCCTGAGATCGAGAAGAAGGGCACACCGGCCTCACCGGCAACGGCTCTTGCGAGCAGCGTCTTCCCTGTTCCGGGAGGGCCAAACAGCAGTACGCCCTTCGGGATGCGAGCGCCCAGCGCCTGGAAGCGCTCAGGGTACTTGAGGAACTCAACGACCTCCTCAAGCTCCTCCTTGGCTTCGGGAACTCCTGCGACATCGAAGAAGGTCACGGTCGCCTTGGTCCCAACAAACATCCGGGCGCGTGAGCGGCCAAAGCTCATGGTCTGGTTGTTGCTTCCCTGGGCCTGTCTCATGATGAAGATGAGGAAGCCGAACATCAGCAAGAATGGCAGTACGCCAATCATGATGCCGATGAAGGTGCTGATGCCGCTGGAACCCTTGGCCTCGAGCGAGTAGTTGGCGTTCGCCACACCAGCGTTGTTGAGGAGTTCGGCCATCGTGATGCCGGACTCTTTACGCGCTTTGAAGCTCTGGCTGCCAACAGTTGCGGTCACATCGTCGCCGCGCACCTCGATCTCGAGAAGGCCGCCGGAGGAGTCGTCCCTGGCCATTTCGATGATCTGGTTGATCGGCACTTCCTGGGGTCCGCCCAGCGAAGATCGATTAAATATCAGGAATGCCGTGATCACGGCGATCACGATCAGCAGGTAGACGAGGCTGTTCCGCATCCAGCGATTGGTCATCTTCGCATCTTTGAATGGCTTGGCCCGCTGAGAGAGATTATGCGGGCGCTGGGTTGCTGGCCAGGGTTTGGGGACAGTGAATTCGAGCGATAGAGCGGCAAGGCAAGATTAATATTACCACGGCAGGTTGGTCTGCCCGCCTTTCCATCATGGCTTAATACGGCCTGCACTCAGCCTGAGTTTCGTTGAGGTTCTAGTATCAGGTTGGTATAGTTGTGTTCTGAGTTAAGTGTGATGCCGTAAAAGCGTCGAAGGCGCGAGCTGGGAGAGGGCGAAATGGCTCTACCAGCGGCAACATTCGGCAATCACAGCTAAACGGGAACAAACCACCCGTTTTGGAGAGGCAAGGCAATAGCAAAAGACTACCGGTCAAACAGACGCATCCGAGCACCAATGGTCCGAGTGATCCATGGAGACACGGGCACGGAGTCCGAGGTGATGCGGATTGAAGACGCGCTGGACCAGGCCGAAGAGTTGAACCTGGATCTCGTAGAAGTCGGCCCAAACCAGGATCCGCCAGTTTGCAGACTTCTTGACTATGGCAGGTTCCGATACAGGCAGAGCAAGAAGGACAAAGAGGCGCGTAAAGCTGCCCGCGGTGCCAGCCAGCAACGTGAAGTGCGCATGTCCCCGGTGATATCGGAGAACGATATCAACTCGAAGATCCGCGTTGTTAAGGGTCTTCTTGACGAGGGTGCCAAGGTTCGAGTAGCGGTGATGTTCCGTGGCCGCCAGCAGGCTCACCCTGAGATTGCGATGCGGGTGCTGAGGAAAGTGGCGGAAGGCGTAAAGGATTTCGCCAAACTGGAGCGTGCTCCTACGATGGAAGGCAGGGCGCTGGCGATCATGCTGGCCCCGGATAAAACACAGCAACAACCTACGAAAGTTGTACAGCCCGCGGCGGCCGTCGAGGCTGCGGGCAAGAACGGTGCAGACTGATATGCCAAAAATGAAGACGCACAAGGGGGCTCGAAAGCGGTTCCATGTGACTGGAACCGGCCTTGTGGTCAGGACGCGTGGCCCTAAGAGCCACTTCAGACGCAAGAAAGCGAAGCGGCTCAAACGCCTGTTCGGAGGCAAGGTTGCGCTTGACTCCGCAACCTTTTCGCGCCAGATAAAGCACGCTCTTGGCGGCAAGAAGGCCTGAGCAGTATCGGTTCGAGCACGTTCGATCAAGATCTTTAGATAGCACCGGTTAATGGCGCTTTCGCGCCCACTGGCAGAGACGATCCAGGAGTTCGAAGTTGACGAGAGTTAAGGTCAGCAAGACGACAAGGCGTCGCCATAAGGCGGTCCTGAAAGCTGCAAGCGGTTACCGGGCATCACGCAGCCGCAGGTACAAGGCTGCCAAAGAGGCCGTGATGCACAGCATGGCGTACGCCACCGCGCACCGCAGGCTGAAGAAGCGGCAGGCTCGCTCGCTGGCGATAATCCGCATCAACGCGGCGGCCAATGCCAATGGCATCAACTACTCAACATTCATGCACGGGCTCAAACAGGCGGGTGTTGACCTGGACAGGAAGTCGCTGTCCGAGCTTGCGATTCGTGAGCCTGTTGTCTTTACCGAGATTGTCAACACGGCGAAGGCTGCTGTAGGCGATTAGAGTCGGCCTGATCTTCTACCGGGCAACGCCACCGCTGCGGATTCCTGCCGTCAGGTGCGAGTCAAAGAACGCCGTCACACGGCCAACATACTCTCGTGGAGCAGTGCGATAGGCTTCGAGATGTCCGGCGCCGGGAACGATCCACAGTTTGCCGTCAGACTCTTCGATCTCACCTGACATCGAACCAGCCGCCTTTGCAAGCAACCTTGCGTGATCTACTGGCACTACGCGGTCTTCCTCGCCGTGGATGATCAGCACGGGCGACTCGGACATTGCAAGGCTTCTCGCCGGTGAAACCTCGTTGATGTCTACTCCAAACAGCATCCGGGCCATTGCGCCCATACCGGGATTCGCCACTATCAGCGCCTTGCCGACTCCGCTCTGGGCCCGTTTGATCATGAGCCACAGGTCAGCGAATGCACTGTCCGCGACGACCGCCGCTGCATTGCCGGGCGCAGAACAGACCATCAGCGCAACAGCGGCTCCCATGGAGTGGCCGAGAATCCCGATTCGTTCTCGTTCGACGCCTCGATCGGCGAGGTAGTCGAGGGCTCCGAGCAGGTCGAATCGCTCATAGAAACCTGCAGAGTTCTTCGAGCCTTCCGAGTGGCCCGAGGAACGGAAATCGAATAGAAGGACGCCGAAGTTACTGTCGTGCAGGTCGCGTGCGAGGCCGAGCAGACCCGCCGCGGGATCGGCGCTGTGTGATCCGAAGCCGTGTGCAAGAGCTATCCACCGCTGCGCCAGCGCGTCGTTCATGTCGGTGCATCCGGGAGGCGGGATTAGCCAGCCGCTCAGCGTTATCTGGCCGTCATGAGAAGGAAACCTGACCGCCTCGTAAGGCAGCCCGACGGTTGCCGGTGTTTCTTCGGACCGCAGGCGAGCCGAGCGCATAAGCCCCCGGGCCATGAGTGAGGAAACCCCGGCATACGCAACGGCAACCGCGCCCGCAGCGTAAAGGGTTCGGTCCAACCAGTTCACGAAGCACTCACTTTCGAGAAGCCATGTTCGGCTGATCCTGATATTGGCTTAACCGACTGAGGCGTCAACCATGACGATGACAAACAGCGCTGCAAGGTATAGGAGCGAGTAGCGGTAAAGGCTCCAGGCGAAGCCTCTGGGCGCACCAATGTACAGCCTGACGGAATAGTAGATTAGCCCGATTCCAAGTACGAGGGCGCCGGTCAGGTAGATGTAGCCCAGCGCGTCATCGGCGGTTGTGTAGAGCACAGAAACGGCCACGACGAGGAAGGAGTAGAGCAGGATTTGAAGTTTGGTCTGCTTGTCTCCATGAACCACCGGGAGCATTGGGATGCCGGCCCGTGAATAGTCGTTTTTGATCATCAGCGCCAGCGCCCAGAAGTGCGGCGGGGTCCAGAAGAAGATTATGGCGAACAGATACCAGGAAGACAGAGTCAGCGTGCCGTTGACTGCCGCGTAGCCGACAAGCGGTGGTATTGCTCCGGCTGCGCCTCCGATCACGATGTTGTGCACGGTGATGCGCTTGAGCCAGACGGTGTAGAGCCCGAAGTAGAGCACGGTACCCGTCATTGCCAGTGACGCAGCAAGCAGGTTGGTTGTGGTCCAGAGAAGCAGGAACGATGCAACATTCAACAGCAAGCCGAAGACGAATGCGTTTCTGCTATTGATCCTGCGAAGAGCAACCGGTCTCGCCTTCGTCCTGCCCATTCGCCTGTCGAGATCCTCCTCGAACCACATGTTGAGCGCGCTCGCTCCTCCCGATGCAAGCGCGCCGCCGATCAGTACATTGGCGATCAGCCATCCGGATGGGACGCCTCGTTCGGCTGCGAAGATGCCGGTTGTTGCGGTCAGCAGCAGAAGCGACATCACCCGCGGCTTCGTGAGCGCAACGTAGTCGCCGATGGTGCTACGCACCCCGGAACGGCCGGTCTGGCCGGTTTCGCCGGTCGTTATCAAGCGGTCTCGACCCCTGTCTGACCTGTCGGTCCGGATTCTCGGGCAGCGGTTCTCCTCGGGACAGGGAACAGTATGAGGGATACCACGAACGAAAGGTCAACCCACAACAGGGTCGCAAGGCTCAGATGTCCTGCACGCGCCCACTCTTCAAAATGGGACCAGGGATTGGCAGCGCCCATCAGCACCTGTGCGGCAAGGATCACTGGAGCGGCAACTGCGGCCACTTTGAGGGTGCTCGGGATCCCGGTCATGCGGTAGATCCTGTGAGCCGCGTACAGAACGACGAACACCGTGACGAGTGAGATGATGCGGTGGATCACATGTATCCAGATCAGTTCTGACTGGGGCACGATCGCTCCTCCGCAGAGCGGCCACTCCGCACACACTGCACCAGCCCCGCGCCAGACTGCATAGGCGCCTGACAGCAATGTGATCAGGGCCATTGAGGCCGCAGCAATACCGAGCTTGAGACCGTCCAGGTGCTCCGGATGAACCCATCCTGAACCCGGTACCGCCGGTCTGTAGGTCGCAAGCACGAGGCCGAAAACCGTCAGGGCTGCAACGACTTCGGCACCTCCGAGGTGGAGCGTGCGCCACGCCGGGTCGAGGTCGCTGAGCACGACCTGGCCGCCGACTCCGCCGACAATTCCCACGAGAATCAGCGCTGCTGTGTACGTGTATGCGAGTCCTCGTTCCCGGGAGTAGCGGAGCCAGATCAGTACGGTCGCAAAGAAGATCACTGCACCGAATATCGTGCCGACGGTGCGGTGACTCCATTCGACGATCGCATGGCCGTCTGACCAGGGTGGGACCCAGTTCCCAAAGCACTGGGGCCAGTCGGGACAGCCGTCACCTGAGCCTGTCACCCGGACAACCCCTCCAAGGGTAGGTTGTGCGAAGGCGAGCAAGACCGATGCGAGAAGCAGGACGAGGAGCAGACGATCGGTTGAAGGTGTACGCAGGCGATCCAGCACCGTTTTATCGGGATTGTCGAGGTCAGAATGTGGTGCGATCGATTCCGGAACCTGAGCCATCTCGAGCTGTCACCGCCGTTTCTGCTGTCAACTGCCTGTCTGGTATGGGTGTCTGTCTGTCAGTACACCTGAAACAGGAGAGATGAGTTTGCGAAAAATCTCACAAATGCCTGAAGCCCGCAAAAGTCTACGCCTTCGGCCGGTGTTTCGGCCAGTGCCAGCGCCAATGCTGGTAAGGATGTGGAAGAGTGAGCGGCGCTGAGACTGCCCGTTGCGGCGAGGTCAGCCGCGCTTGACTGCGATCAGCTCCGCATTAACGAGGACTCGACGGTCGTATACCCGCGGAGGCCAGCAAGTGCAGAGCGTAATCTGCGCGCTTTCTGATGGAGTGAGCTCAAGATCGCTCTCGTGCACCTGGCTCGTCGAAGTGACACGGTACATGTACTCGGCGTCATCGGTCTCGACAAACACATCGACCGGGTCGTGGCGAATCAATTCGGCTACCTCAGGCAGGTCGTTGAAGACACTGCCCTCGCCGGTGCCGAGACTTTCGAGGTGACCGAAGTACCAGCTGTTGTCGAGTTCTCCGGGGTTGACCGTTTCCGGGATGTGGCCGACCGTGTTGTCCGGGGTCTGGTAGGCGCGCTGGTCACCGAGGTTCAACAGTGCGAGCTCCGCGATATGGGAGTCGAGGCCGATGGAAGGTATGCGAATGCGTGTAGGCTGCGCTCCCGCTGCCTCAGCCGCAACCGGATCTCGTGACGAGACAGGATCGAATCCGGGCGGTATGCCGGGTGCGCCAAACGGTATAGTTCCGGCCCATTCAGGGTCGCTCCAATAGCGCGGGTTGATCCTTCCGCCCGGGTAGAGAGATGCGTACGCGGAGACCTCCACATCGCTACGAGTGTCCGAATCTGTAGTAGGAACGGGAGCGGCGTTCCCGCCGGTGAGCACCTCCCGCTCACCGGCAGGTATATCGAAATTGAAATGGTCGGCGTCTGAGCCGGACTGCAGCCGCCAGAACCCGTAGACGGCAGCAACGGAAATCAGGGCAATTCCTGCTACGACGGCAACGAAGGCAAGGATGACGGCCGGACGAAGTCGACGACCACGGCCTTCCAATCCGACATTACCGGACGCGTGAGAACTCAAAAAGCCTTGAACCTCTGGTCCGTGCAGACTGATTTAGTTGGGCTATCGCGGAATCGTGCTCGGCTAGCGCGGTCGCGGTCGGCCGTCAATATCTACGATCGGCTCGTTCCGGTGGACTTCGCCGTTGCGGATCTTCAGATTGAAGTTGCATTCGGGGTTCGTACAGACCCACGCCTTGTAATGTACAGCAGCACCCTGGCCGCCAAAATCTGAAAGTGGAACAAGTACTCCACTATTGCACGCTATACAATCCGGCCAGGACGAAGACTCCACCGTTTCCTCCGCTTCTTAACTATTTACGTTCTGCCGCGCAGTTACCTGATCGTCACGTTCCAAAGCATCTTAACGCCAATATGCCTGCCACGCATACTTGAGGACACACAATAGTGATGATTCTGGGGATAGAGACATCGTGCGATGAGACCTCGGCCGGCATTGTGGACGAAGATGGCAAAGTTCTGGCGAACGTCGTGGCAACTCAGGTTGACGTTCATGCCCGCTACGGAGGGATCGTTCCCGAAGTCGCCTCGCGGCAGCACGTCATCGATATCAGGCCGGTAGTGACTGCTGCACTGAGAGAGGCTGATACCGACTGGGATGGCATCGACGCCATTGCTGTGACACATGGCCCGGGACTTGCGGGATCGCTTATCGTCGGGCTGAACCTTGCCAAGGGCCTTTCGGCGGCGACTGGAATCCCACTCGTTGGCGTAAATCACCTGGAAGGCCATATCTACGCTGCCTGGGCAAGCCTTGAGCCAGGGCCGGAATCGAGTCCGAGGTCCGGCGCACAGTTTGCCGGGTACGGACGGCAGCTGCTGGATGGCGTCCTTGCCGCGGGAAAGAGCCTGATGTGTTTGCTGGTCTCCGGCGGTCACACCGAACTGGTGTTGATGCGCGGAGTCAACCGGTTCGAGCTGATTGGCCAGACGAGGGACGACGCGGCGGGCGAGGCGTTCGACAAGGTTGCCAGGGTGCTCGGCCTTCGCTATCCCGGCGGCCCGGAGATACAGCGTGTTGCAGATGGTGTCTCCGAGACTGAGCCGATCTCAAGGGCCTGGATGCGAGGAACGCACGACTTCAGCTTCAGCGGAATCAAGACGGCTGTGCTGAACCGGGCAAGAAGAGAAGGGATATACCCGAAGCCAACAAGCGGTGCCAGCGAAGAGTTGATCGCATCGCTGGCAAAGGCGTTCCAGGACTCTGTTGTGGACGTGCTTGTTACGAAGACCGTTGCGGCGGCCGAGGAGTTTGGCTGTGGCGCGATAGTCGTGGCGGGCGGAGTAGCTGCAAATGGACCGTTGCGAGACGCTTTTCACGAAAAGTCGCCCGTCCCTGTGGTCATCCCGCCAATCTCGCTGTGCACAGACAACGGTGCCATGATCGCGATGGCCGGAGTACGGCGGTACGCGTCCGGTGCAAAGGATGGATGGAGCCTGGATGTCGAGCCGGGGCTGCGAATCGGGGCCGGAGTGCCGGAATAGCCGCTTCCGGCTAGCCGAGACCCGGGCCAATTCCGGGGCTTCCACCGGGAGGCCGCCCGGTGCCGCCGGGATTGCTTCCGGAACCGGCGCGAACAGGATGACCCAGCTGCTGGACGCGTGCGGCCAGCGCCTCGGCATCGTGGATGCGTTTTCCCGACACCGGACCTTCGACCGATCCCCCAGGAGTGCCGAACCTGAGGATCAGCCCTGCCGGTCGGAACCAGTAATCTGCGAGCAACAGTAGGGATATACCTGCGACGACCGCTCCCGCAATTGCTCCGATGGTCTCATTTGTGGTTACTTGCCACACTGCAATTGCGGCAAGCAGACCGACCACTCCCCACCATGCGCTCCTGGCGTCCCGCGGGCGCCGTCCAAACTCGATCGCCGTGACATCCTTAACCCCTGCCGCCGAGAAGATAGCGCCATCCGCCGTCCTTCCCTGGTAGATGAGCCTGAGGTTGGTCAGCACGAACCGGCCGTCGTCACCGGAATCCACCTCGCTGATCAGCTCCTCGGAGTCGGCCATGTCGAACAGTCCTGCCGGTTCCTGCGGTTCAACAGGCTGGGCTGGCCGGTCAGTCCGGATAACTGGGGTGGCCCGGTCGGACTTGAGCGGGCTCGGCGGCTGGACTGATGTCGCGGCAGGTTTGGGCAAAGAGGTCCGAGGTCCGCTGCCACTTTCCTGAAGCGCCGATACCGATGCGGGTCCCGGTGTCGGTGTCGGTTCCGGTGTAAGTACCGAATCAGGCCGGGTTTCTGCCGCTGAGAAACTGGCTGGTGTTGATGTTGTAGGCCGGACGGGGGGCGCGTCTTCGATCGATGGGCGCGGTGACTTCGACTGCTCCGGCGCAGGCGTGGGCGCAACATATGGTCTGACCTTTGGGAGGTCTTTCTCCCCGGAGGACGGCTGGGACGATGCCTGTTGCGGTCTCTGGAACAGGGTTTGCGGTGTTCGAGAGTCGGCGGGAGAGTCACTCTGACCGGCAGGACCGTGCGAGAGGGCTTGACGGTCAGCAAACGGCGGCAGCCCGTTTGACCCGGCTGGATCAGCCGCTCTGGCAGCTTTGTCGGATGTGGCAGATTCGGCTTCGGTCGGCGCACCTGGCGCATCGCCATCAGCGACCCAGCCGGTATGTATTGTCGACGAATCAGGGTTCGGCTGGCTGATCTGTCCAATCTGGTCGATCGGATCTTCCCGTTTGAGTTCAGCCAGGGGTGCGTCACTGTCCGGGCTATCCGGTGCGCCCCCCTGCGTCTTCTCTTCCGGCTTCTCACTCTGCATCAGGACATGCTACCGCTTTTCTTTCGCCCGCAACTGTGAGATTTCACCACAAAGGTGATCAGAGGAGCGGCAGTTGGCGCTCGGAGTGTTGGCGCGCAACGGTCATGCGGTAGATATGAATAAGCCCTTGCTGCTGACGTGCTCCGCGGGGAGTGCCGTTTGCTCCCTTTGCGACCAGCAGGCGCGACGCCTCTCGAGTGATGCTGTTTGAAGCGAGGAGTGGATGTTCATCGAACAGGCACTTGGTGCGGTCGGTAAGAGTTCGGTTCCAGCTCACCGGCACCTGCCTGTTCCCCACAAGCGCGTGCACGGACGGAAGGAGGTGATTGACGACGATGTCCCTGGCTCTCGACCTGCCCAGTAGAGCGTTTCGGCCCCGCTCTGACGGGACGATGAAAATCGACGCAAGGTCGCTTGCCGTGACTGCGGTCGCAACGGCGTTTACGAAGGTGCTCTCCGGACCGCCGGACTTGAACCATCTCAAGGCCCATGCAGCTGCGGCGCGGATTCGCACTCGGGGATGGTTGGCAGGCCGTCCGTGGCGCGCTCTCCACTCAGCTGTTTTTCCCGCCAGACGGGGCGCTCCGGCTGGCTTTGGGCCGAATCCGCCCGCCCACAGGAACAGATCGGTGAGCAGAGACTCCTTCGACGCATAATCTTCTTGTCCGACCAGTACGTCCCCAGCGGACACGTCTCTTGCCATTGACTCCCCGGTAGCTGACCGCCCGGACAGATAGTTGGAAACGGTCTTCCAGTCGAGACGGGACGCAAGCTGCCGAAATCCCTTCTTGTTTCCCGGGTAACCCAGGCACTCCAGGGCACCCTCCCACAGCGCCTGGTCGGCTCCGTCACAAGCGATCTGCATGGCGCAGCCGTGAGACCTGTTCCTGAACCACTCGTCTCCTGCAGCGTCCATGTCGAGCATTGGCAGCGGCACAGGAGACACGACCGGCAGTTCCCGCTCGATCGCAGTTGAACGATCGCCCACGTCCGGGTCGAGTCGGGCGGCATCATCCTGAAGATACTCTCGCCTCAGAACCAGCAGCGGGATGCGCCTTCCGGACTGGGTCTCGACAGGAGGACCGTTCTCTTCTCTGTTCTCTTCTCCGTACTCTTCGAGCACGACGTGCATGGCGACACCGTTGTACGCACTGTCAGTTCCGTGGCCGTGGCTATGCCAATCGGCGGACCGGACATGGATCTCTACGTGTCCGTGGATGCGAACTCCATCATCCCGCTCCAGAATCGCATCTCTGAAGTCAGGCCCTGCGCCGTCTGCCGGCCTGCCAGGGTAGATCACTCTGTACCGGTGCCCGTCACGGCCGGATATGTCCGCAGAGGCCGCTCCGGATCTTCGCCACGCCGAATGAAGCAGGGCTTCAGGAATATTCTTTGCCGTTCTTGCGAGTGGAGGGCGCCTCTCACGAACTGTCCTGGACAGCCCTGGCATACCCGTTTCACCGATCTGACTTCTCAGCAGGCCGTTGCTGTTACATCGGTGCCAGTTGCGGTTCTGGATCGGCAATCGCTCGCGATGCTGCAGCACCCCGCGTGTGCCGGGCCTCAGATCGTATTCTGCAACTGCCTCGCTCAACTGAATCTCTTTTCGCACCGGCGCGCCATGTCGCAGCCCCAAAAAGACCCGTTCCCTAGCTACTCACCTTGTCGCCGCGGTGGTTGGCCACGAACTCCCGCGCGACGCTCATCATCAGTTCTGCCGCTCCGGTGCCGGTCGAGATGTCGCCACCTGCGGTCTTGCCTGCCGCTCGTGCCCGCTTCTCGACATCAAGCGTGGCCGCAATGCGATCAGGGTGATCCGGCTGGCCGGGGAGCCCGAGCGAGGCGGCGAAGTCGTGCGGGCCGCCAGTAACTCCCGTCAGTCCTTTGACCGCAAGAATGTCATCGAGGTTGTCCCATGCCTGCTTCGACTCGATCTGCGCGACAACGATCATGTTAGCGTTCGACCACTCGGCAAATCCCAGCTTTCCACCGTGAGCCTCGTCCAGCTTTGCCTGATCGTTGAACTCTGTGCCGCGTCCGCCGCCCCACGACCGTTTACCGGCCGGCGGAAACAGGCATGCGTCCGCCAGCGCCTGGGCCTCGGCGCCGGTGTTGATGTGCGGACCCGTGACGCCCTGGATTCCGCGGTCAAGATAGAGGTTGATCTGGTAGGCCGCGTTGTCGGGGACTCGGGCGGTCACAGACATGCCGTAGCCGTTGGCGACGCGGCAGAGATCGTCTATCGCCTGTTCATGGAAGTATCCGTGTTCTCCGTCAAGGTTGATGGCTTCGAAGCCCACGTGCGCCGCCATCTCGACAAGCTGTACGGACGGAAATGTCAGTGCGAACACCAGCCCCTTCCGGCCCTCTCGGTTCGCCTTCAGAATAGTATTTTCAATCATTTTTTGTTTTTATCCCTTGGTCCTGATGGTCTGAGTGATGGTGGGTTTCGACGTACAAATAAGCTGAATCAGGTTGATGACCGATGCGAGTGTAGCTTGCACGAGCCACCAGAGATTCAGAAATCGTAGGCTATCCGTTGCGTTCCAGTACCACCACCGGAATTTCCCGCTCGGTCTTCGTCTGGTACTCATCGTACGCGGGCCAGATAGCTGTCATTACGGGCCAGATCCGCGCCTTGTCTCCCGGCCCCGCAGTGGTCGCAGTTGCAGTGAACTTTTCACCCCCAACCTGTACCTCAACTGCGGGGTTAGCAGACAGGTTCAGGTACCAGGCAGGATGCGCTACGTGTCCACCTTTCGAGGCGACGACAACGTAGCGGTTACTGTCCCTGCCATATATCAGAGCGGTCCTGCGCATCTTTCCAGGACTGCGGCCGGTGGTCGTGAGTAAGAGAGTTGGCACGCCCTTCCACTCGTGGCCGTCCTCGCCGTTGGTAGCAACATAGCTCTTGATGTGCTCAGCAACCCAGTCGGCCGGGTTGTCATGTATCTCGACGTTACCGTTCATAGTGCATCACTCCAATTGCAATTCCGCTTAGCCACGGATCCCGCTACTGCTCGCGTCAACCGTCAGCAGCGCTGTCAAATTCCCTTCACGCTCCCGCCCCGTGCGTGCGCCCTCTCCAGCGGCGGGTGCGCTGCGATCTCGTCTTCGTTTAGCTCCAACCCCAGTCCCGGCTCGTCGCCAAGCATCACGTAGCCGTCTTCCTGTCTTGTGAAGCCCCGGCACACGGAAAAATAGTGCTCCGTGTAGAACTCGGCGTGGTACTCCTGTATCTCAAAATTGATGATCGACGCATCGAGGTGCATCTCGGCCGTCGCACCCACCGGAGAGCAGACGTTGTGCGGTGCCATTGTGATGTGCTTCGACTCGGCAATGATGGCGATCTTCTTGAGCTCCGTGATGCCACCGGCATTCGCAATGTCGGGCTGTAACACGTCAGCTGCATGCCGCTCGATGATCTCGGCGAACGGGAATTTTGTGTAGAGCCGCTCGCCGGTTGCGATAGGAATGTTCACCTTCCGCCGCACCTCGAGAAGCTCAGAGACCCGCTCCTCTGAGACCGGCTCTTCATAGAAAAGCGGCCTGTACGGCTCCATGCGCTTGCCAAGTTGGATGGCGTTCATCACGTCGAACTTCGCATGCGCCTCGACGAGGATATCGACTTCCGGCCCCACTGCCTGTCGCACCGCAGCGACGCGATCTTCGGCCAGCTGTGCCTCGGCCAGCGAAATCTTGTAGTAGTTGCGCTGGCCAAACGGATCAAACTTCAAAGCGGTGTAACCCATGTCCACCACCTTCTTCGCTTCGTCGGCGTTCTGTTGCGGCGTGCCGGGGTTCGTATACCAGCCGTTGGCATAGACGCGGATCTTCTTGCGGTGCGCTCCTCCGAGCAACTGGTAGACCGGCCTGCCGAGGATCTTGCCCTTCAGGTCCCACAGCGCGATGTCTAACCCCGATATCGCCGTCGTTGCCAGCCTGCCGCCGCGGGCGTGAGGGTCCTGGTACAGGGTTGTCCACAGCACCTCAGAGTCGAGCGGGTCCTTGCCTTTCAGGTACTTTTCGGTCCACGCCGTGATCAGCCCCTTGACCAGCTCCTCGTCCTCCATAGGGCTGGCATCGCCCAGTCCGAAGACGTTCGGGTCATCGGTGTTGAGTTTTACCAGGAGCCAGTTTCGCTGGGCGTTGTGGTGCTGTGCAGAGAACTGCCTGAACTCGACGCTCGTGATAGCCGGCATGCCTGCTCCTGTTTGAGTGCTTCGACGGGTGTAGTCTTCGCAAAGTTCGCGGTGAGATACGGAGCACGGTGCCGCAGCGCGTGCAGTCCGCTCCGGCGGCAGTATACGCCGCCTACGCAGCGTCGATAACCGGCTAGAATCAGCGGTGCTGTCGAACGATTCTCAAACGTGGCTGAAGCAAAGCCATTCGCGAACGGGGACCACATATGACCTCTCAGAAAGACAGGCCGCGCCTGATGCGCCTGTGGGCGGTTTCGGACGCCCATGTCGGGACCGATATCCGTTTTGGCCGCCGCAGCCTTGCCGAGGCGATAGAGCAGTCGGAAAATGCCAGCGGCGGTTTCGAATGGGACCTTGCGGTGAATCTTGGCGATTTCTCGGGCAACCAAACACCGCCTGACGACGAAGAGGGACGGCTCGTGGTCGATCAATACTCAGCCGTGAAAAAGCATCGCCGCGAAGATTTTTACGACGTCATCGGGAATCACGATTCGTCGCGCGGAGACGAGCCTCTGCAGTGGTGGTTCCGCAAGTGGCTAGACCCGACCGGTGAGAACGCTGAGCACTCCGGCGTCGACAATACCCGGCGGCGCTATCCGGTCTCTGGAAACTGGGAACACTACTCGTTCGAGGTCGGAAACATCCTCTTCCTAATGATGGCCGACAGGAACGACTTCCCGCCGCCTATCGGGCGTGGCGAGCGAGGCGGCTATCCCGCGGGCGCCATCTCGGGCGAGACCTTCGACTGGTGGAAAGACCAGGTGGAGGCGAACCGCGACCGAATAGTTATCTCCGGCCATCACCACATGATCAAGGAGACGACGGTTGCTTCGGGTCTCAACGAAGGTTGCGACCTGGGCTATCACGGGCGCATGGCAGACGGCGCGCCGCAGGGTTCATCGTTCATCTACTTCGTCGACGGCGAGCCCGATTCCGGCCGAATCGAAGGCGTGTTCGAAGACTCTGACAAGGCGACTGGTCGCCCGGCCATCGACCTGTGGCTCGGCGCTCACACCCACACTCACCCGGACGACCGAACCGGTGGAAGGTCTCATGTCGAGACGAAATGGGGCGTGAACTTCGTCAACGTTTCGGCTTTAACGCTGTATCACGGCGCCAAGAACTCGCTTCCGATGAGCCGATTGCTCACATTCACCGAAGGCTCCGACGAACTGCGGGTACAGTGCTACCTGCACACATCCCACTACGCCCCACAGGGATTCTACGCACCGTCGGAAAGAGTGCTGAAGCTGCGGCATCCGTTTGAGGGTCCGGCGAGCTAAAACGAGATGCCAACGTTTCATCCCGACCGAAGCGAAGGGATCTTACTGGTGTAAGCAGAGCACTCCCGATTTCGAGAGCGAGTTAGCTTTCGTTGGCGCAAGCACCGCTGCTCTCTGCATAGCTCAAATTTCTGCGTGGTCTGCCGTCTAATGATGTGAGACAGGTAAAATTCCTCTGCTGCGGTCGGGATGACAACACAATCGAGGCTCTCCGTGAAATCGAACATAAAAGACCTGTTTGACCTCTCCGGCCGCACCGCAATCATCACCGGCGGCGGGACGCACCTCGGCACCGCAATGGCGATTGCCCTCGGGCAGCTTGGAGCCGCCGTATACATCGCATCGCGCCGCGCCGAACTATGTGAAACGGTCGCCGACGACCTCCGGGCACAGGGCATCGACGCGACCGGACTTGGCTGTGACGTCTCGGATGAGAAGCAGGTGGAGGCGCTTGTGCAGCGGGTCATGACTGATCACGACAGGCTCGACGTCTTCATCTGCAACGCAGGCGGTTCCTTCACCACGTCGTATCCGCCGGATGGCAGCGTGAAGGAGTTTCGGGACACGCTGGAGATCAACCTGACCGGCACCTACATCTGCGGGCAGGCAGCAGGCAGGGCGATGATTCCTGCGAAGCGCGGCTCGATCATCACGCTTGGCTCCATAGGCGCAACACTCGCAATGGATATCCGCATCTACAACGAGAGGTTTAGTCGCTCCGGTCCGCCCTATCTCGCCGCAAAGGGCGGAATCCTGAACCTGACACGCGCCTTCGCCGCCGAATACGGTCAGCACGGCATAACGGTCAACTGCGTCAGCCCCGGCCAGATCCCAAAGGACACAACGGACGCCGAGCAGGTGGAGACGTTTCGCCAGATGAATGCCTTGCAGCGGACGGGATTGCCGGAAGACCTCGTCGGGACGGTGGCCCTACTCGCCTCGGACGCAGGGGCCTGGATCACCGGCCAGGAGATAGTCGTCGATGGCGGCTGGTCGATCTGGTAGCGCGGGTGCTTGAACGCCTACTGATCAATAACACTGCCGTCTGCGTGCAGTCTCGTCACCACCTCGCGCGGAACCTCCGGGCACTTTTCAATGGCGTCGTCCTTCAGTTCCAGCCCGATGCCGGGCGCGTCCGAAATCACCAGGTAGCCGTTGCCGTCGTGCTGGGCGATCCCGCTCACCATGTCTGACTTTGGCGGGTACTC
>JAJCYY010000044.1 GCA_029262735.1 Chloroflexota bacterium
GCGGGCGACGTCACGTGGCTGTCGCGAGACTGCTTGAAGAAGTCTGCGATGAGCATGGTCTTCATGACGTGGCGAATGTCTCCGCCGGAACTCTGGAACGCGTCAACGAGTACCTGCACTGCTTCAGGGTCGTTTGGTGGCTGGATGCCCCATGCAGGCACCTGAGGCTCGTCAGCTACAAAGTAGTTGTAGATGTGGCGGCAGATGAACTTTGCAGTAGCTTCCTGTTTGACGATGATCTCGATAATGTCGTCGCCGTTGAAGTTGCCGGTTTCCCCCAGGAACGTCTTTTCGCCATCGTCATGGTCTTCTGCGATGTACCTGAACTCGGAGCCGTAGTGACCCCACGGGTAGAGAGGCAGCGGCTGGGTAAACGACCAGCCAGTGAAGGCCCTGGCGGCGCTTTTGATGTCGTCTTCGGTGTAGTTGCCGATTCCCATAGAGAACAGTTCGAGGATCTCTCGACCGTAGTTCTCGTTGATAGAGCTACCGTGGTTTTCGCAGTTGTCCAGCCAGTAGATCATGGCCGGGTCTTTCGATATCGCCAGCAGGAGCTTGCCGAACTTTTCGAGACCGTTCTCCCGCAGCATCTGGACATGGTCGACCATCGAGTAGGTGTGCTCGCTCTTGGTCCAGCCGGTTGCCAGCACACCGTGCCAGAAGAGGGTCATCTTCTCTTCAAGCGGTCGCTCAGAGTTGACCATCCTGAAGAACCAGCGGCCGTTCCAGACGGCAGGGTTGTCCTGGTTAGCAAATAGGTGCGGATAGTAGCGCTTCAGCAGCTCGTCGTCTGGCTCTGGAAGTCGCTCCGGATTGACGAGGTCGTCGACTATATCTTCGTAGGCACGAGTCGCATGCTTTTCGAGTTCGGCACGGGTGGCTCCGACGCCTGCCCGGCGAAAGAGGTGCGCCAGTAGTGCTATGTCGGTTTTGGTTTCTGTGACCATATGCATCTCTCCATTCGTGTTTTTGAATGGTTTCCTGGTACGAAACGTTCTATCTGGGTCACTGATATCGATGATTGGCCAGATTAACGCGGATGACCAACATCTACCCACTTCTCAGAATGGCTGGACTATATCGCAGATTGGCTCAGATGGGGTAATCGGCCGCGTGCGGCGTTTTCCGGTGTGGCAGCAGTTGCTGTCGGATAGAGAAGTGGATGTTTGTCCCTTCGTCCTGAGCGGGCGCGAAGGTTGATAGCGGTGACGGTTCAGGGCACACGCGTTGTCCAATGAATGCGGCTCGCCGCCCTAGTCAGCTACCGCCATGTCCGCTGCCTTTTCGGCTAATGCGATCACCGTGACGTTGGTGTTGGCGCGGATGCAGTCTGGCATGATCGAGGCATCGGCAACTCGCAGCCCTTCGATGCCGTGAACCCGTAGCTGCGGATCGACCACCGCCATTCGGTCGTAAACCGGACCCATCTTGCAGGTCCCAGAGACGTGATGGCTCGTGCGAACCGAGCGCCGCAGCCAGCTGTCGAGCGCATCGTCGGACCTCAGCTCTTCCGGTGTCGGGCTAATCAGCTCGTCAACAATGTCGCCGAACGCCTCGTCCTCTCCCAGCTTTTGACACAAGCGCACAGCTTCACGGAATCGACTGCGGTCGAAGTCCTCAACAAGGTAGTTCAGGTCAATCTCAGGCTGATCCGCCGGGTCCGACGACTTGAGCCTGATCGTCCCAGCGCCCTTCGCAAGGTAAAGAGCGATGATCATCCCAACGCCCGGCTCTTCGCTTGAAGAGACGGTATAGATCCCTGAGGTGACGGCGAACGACATCGGGTGAATGAACATGTCGTTCCGCAGTTTCGAGCCTTCTGCGGTGTACTGGAGCGCGCACTGAATACGCGGTGCGATGGGGTCCTGCTCGAAGCCGGGTTTGGTGCGCCACGTCAGCTGCACCTGCGGATGATCGCGAAGGTTTTCACCGACGCCGGGAAGGTCCTTGACCACCGGAATACCGTGTTCAGCAAGGTGTGCCGCAGGTCCAATTCCGGACAGCATGAGCATTTGCGGCGAGGTGTACGAGCCGGCACACAGGAACACTTCGTCGGCCACCAGCTCAAACGTCTCGCCTCCCGATTCAGCAATAACGCCCGTCGCTCTGCCGTCTTCGATGACTATCCGCTGCACCGCCGTGTTCGGGCGAATTGTCAGGTTGATCCGGTGCCGGGCAGGGCCGAGATAGGTGAGAGACGTGCTCCAGCGGATGCCGTCACGGTTATTCATTGGCGTAGGAGATACGCCTGAGGTGTCCGGTGAGTTGGCATCCGGGCTCTGCGAAAAGCCGAGGGTCCGACAGGCGTCGAAGAACGCTGCCTGTTCGGGGTTGAACTCCTTGTAGTCAAAGCGGCGTACCGGAATCGGGCCGTCCGAGCCGTGAAAGTCTCCCGCTTCAGGGTCCGATTCGATCTCCCTCAGATACGGCAGAAAGTCTCGATATCCCCAACCGTCGTTGCCTCGGTTCGCCCAGCCGTCGTAGTCCTCGGGAATGCCACGCAGAAAGATCTGGGCGTTGACGGCGCTCGATCCGCCGACCACTTTGCCGCGTGGCACCATGATGTCTGCGGACTCTGATGACGCACGCGCATGAAAGCCCCAGTTGTGGGTGCTGACGTCACCGAACGCCTTCGCCCACAGGTCTCGGTCAACGCCGTAGCCGTGCATTATTTCCGGCGGTAGGTCGTTGAACTCCGGATAGTCTGGACCGGCTTCCAGCAGCAGGACAGAGCGTGACGGGTCTTCTGTGAGGCGGGCTGCGATGACTGCACCGGCGGAGCCTGCACCGATTACGATGGCGTCGTACTTCACGTTTCTAGCCTTTACACTCTTCCGAAGTTTCGAACGAAAATCGAGATTCCAGATGGCCTGTGATTGGCGGCATCATAGCGCAGAGATTGGGCGCACAGATGCACCAATAAACGGCTAGAGGTAAGTCTGAATTTCCAGAAACGTTCACGAGGCGTCAACGGAGAAAATTATGAGCAGTGATCATGCTGCCCCGCTCGCTACTGCGAAGAAGCTGGCGGCGGTCTACGGATATGCGCTGGATGCCCCGGTTGTGTACACGCAGGGAGTGGCGCTGAGCGGACGTCTGAGGCTGCACGATCTTGCTGGCGGTGATGATCCAGCACCGGATATTGAGCGGATTGTTGCGCCGCGGCTGGCTGAAGGTAATGAGATGTTCGGCCTCCCAGGCAAAGCAGGTGGCACTGCGAATTTTGCCGGAGTGTGCTGGGCAGACGAGCTTTTCAAGGCGACCGGGAACCGCAAGTATCTCGATGTGCTGGTCAAAACTGCGGACAGGTTCGAGTCGCCGTCGGATGGGACGCCGATAGCGCCGCCGCTGGACACGGACATTCGCACCGAGGATTTCTTTTTCGCGGGAACGGTGCTCGGGCGAGCGTTTGAGCAGGCCGGTGACGAACGTTATCTGGATGTACTTGTGACGTTCCTGCTTGCGGCGGATACGCAACAGGATGACGGTCTGTGGCTGCATTGCAAGGCTTCGCCGTTCTACTGGGGTCGAGGTAACGCGTTCGCCGCTATGGGGTTCGGCGAGACGCTGACGTATCTACCCAAAGACCATCCGAAGCGGGATCAGTTGATCGAGTCGCACGTTCGGCATCTCGAGGGGCTAAAACGGCACCAGGACGACTCCGGTATGTGGCGGCAGGTGGTCGACCGACCGGACTCGTATCTTGAGCACAGTGCTAGTTCGATGATCGGCTATACGCTGGCACGCGGCTTG
>JAJCYY010000045.1 GCA_029262735.1 Chloroflexota bacterium
AGATCGAGACGTGGCTGGTCGATAAGTGGCTAACGGTGCGCGTCACCTGTGACGACGGGACGTACGGCGTCGGCGAGGGTAATTTCTGGAGCTACGCGCAGGCGAGCGAGTTGATTGCCCATAGCATCGCCGAGGATCTGCACGGAGTTGATCCGCGGGACGTCGACCGCATCTGGAACTCGGTCTACCGCAAGTACAGCTTCCGCAGCCCGGCGCTGACCGGTGCGATGTCGGCTATCGACGTTGCGCTCTGGGACATCCGCGGCAAGCGGCTTCAGGCGCCTGTCTGGGACCTGCTTGGCGGCAAGTACCGGGACCGTGTGCAGGCAATGGTCTTGCTTGGCACGTTCGGCAAGAAGGGGCCGATGAACAGTCCCGAGGATTTTGCGAGAGCTGCTGCCGAGGCAAAGGCGATTGGCTACACGTCGCTCAAGATGACGCCGTTCCCCAGGGACTGGGGCATGAAGGGTTACTCGGAACTGATCCGTGAGAACACGAAGATCGTCGAGGCGGTGCGTGAAGAGGTTGGATGGGACTTCGACATCGGCATCGAGATTCACAGGAACATGGCACCGGCTGATGCTGTTGTGTTCGCGCAGCAGATCGAGCCTTACCTGCCTTACTTTTTCGAGGACCCGATCGCCCCGGACAGCGTGCTGAGCATGGGCGATGTTGGCCGCCAGATCCGGCTGCCTCTTGCTGCCGGTGAGAGGAACAATACGATCTGGGAGTTCCGTGAGTACTGCCAGCAGCCCGGAATGGCTTTCCTGAAGCCGGACATCGGGCTGGCGGGCGGCATCACGCACTGCAAGAAGATTGCCGCAATGGCTGAGGGTTTCCACATTCGCATTGCGCCGCATCACTTCCTGGGCCCGATTTCGACGATGGCGCTGGCGCACATTGCGCTGGCGACTCCGAACTGGGACGTCAACGAGTACGCTCCTGAACGCGGAACGTTTAAGGAGAAGATCGTCACCCGGATTACCGAGGTGAAGGACGGCTATTTCATCCCACCGGATGAGCCGGGGCTGGGGACCGATATCGTTGTCGAGGAGATGGTCAAGAATCAGCGTGAGATGAGCAGCGGTGAGACGGCGAAGAGGCCGGACGGCGCGATTGCGCTGAGGTAGATTGGGAGGCGGAGGAACTGTTGTCATCTCGACCGCAGCGGAGAGATCTTACTCATCAACGTGAGAACGCCGGGAGATTCTGAATCAAGTTCAGAATGACAAACATTCCCCTCTCCCAGATTGGGAGAGGGATAGAGGGTGAGGGTCGTTCCGGCTTGAACGATCAGTTGACTCTAGCGCACGAACAACCCACCCTCTAACTCCCTCCCTGCGAGGGAGGGAGAAGTTCACGCCAACACAGTTAACGCATAAACAGGAGACAGGTCACCCGACATGGCAGGAAGACTCGAAGGAAAGATCGCAATCATCACTGGCGGTGGTGGCGCGATGGGCGGCGCGCAGGCGGCGCTTTTCGCCAAAGAAGGCGCGGCTATCTGCGTTGCAGACGTAAACCGTGACGCGGCGAAGGATGTTTCGGACAAGATCAACGCCGATGGCGGGCGAGCCCTGCCATACGAGCTGGATGTTCGCTCGTCAGAAGCCTGGGCGGAAGCGGTCACCGTGACTGAGCAGACGTTCGGCAATGTGACGACCCTGTGCAACAACGCGGGCGCGAACTTCCGGGTGAGCTTCGACGAGCAGACGGAAGAGCAGTGGCACACCATCATCGAGATCGGGCTGACAGGCGCATTCCTGGGCATCAAGGCCGTGGTCCCTTCGATGCGCAAAGCCGGCAACGGCGTGATCCTCAACATGGGTTCGCTGGCTTCGATCAGACCGGGCGGCGGGAGCCCCGGATACGGCGCCCAGAAGATGGGTATGGTCGGCCTGACACGGTCTGCTGCGAGCTCTTACGCGAAGGACAACATCCGCTGCGTGATTATCTCCCCTGGTCATGTCGACACGCCGTTCATTCGTGGCGACAACCCGCATAGCCCGAACAACTGGGAGACGAGCATCGACAATCCGGAGAACTACGAGCGGCGCAAGAGCAACACCCCGCTCGGCCGACTCCAGGTGCCCGAGGACCTGGCAAATGCGTTCCTGTTTGCTGCGACTGACGAGGCGGCGATGATCACCGGATCGATGATCACGGTTGACGGCGGCTCCGCACTTTAAGTTGATTGAGTCTGCTTTTTCCTGCCTCCCGAGATCGGGCGATCATGTCAACGGAGCCGGGTTGATTCAGAATCTCGTGGCGACCTCGCATGGATGGTTTGGTGGTTCGGATACTGCTCGGTCGAGCGGACTCTGAGAGGGGTCGAGTAAGATCCCTGCGACCCGCAAGCGGGTACTCCGCGGTCGGGATGACACCGTTGAGCCGCAAGCGGGCACCCGCGTTTCGGGGCGAAGGGGCGTCAGCCCTTGCGGGCTGCGGGCGCCGCTTGCTGCGCCCCTACCAGAAGCGATGACAGAGCCATCACGACGACCCAACCTCTAACTCCCTCCCTGTCAGGGAGGGAGAACCCCATTCGCAACACCGATCGTTTCTGTGACTTTTTCGAGGTGATATTCACGGATTTTTTTGATCAATGCTGCCCTTTTCTGTCGATTAGATTGATAATTCCACCGGATGTGTAGAATGGCCGCCCGCATACGGTTCGGTCCATCTGACTTACTGAACGTGCCGGGTCTCGTAATCCGCTGAACTTAATCCCAGGTCGACCAACTGTTTATGTTCTCAAGAGTTCAGTCGGGCCGCAGTCTCATCTTTAGCACATTTGCGGCCCTGGTCCTGGCGCTACTCGTCATCTCGGGCTCCTCCACAGATCGACCGGTTGCAGCCAGCCTGACTGACGGCCTTGTGGGCCATTGGACCTTCGACGATGCGACGGCCTCTGACGCCTCCGGCAACGGTAATGACGGAGTTGTGAACGGTGCTCTGCCTTCGCCGGGACAGGTGGGCGCAGGCGCCTTCGATTTCGACGGCTCGAACGACTATATCGATACTGGCAATATCGACGTCACCGGTAGCGAACTCACTCTCGCCGCGTGGATAAATCCTGACAATCTCGCCAACTGCGGCGCTTCTGACTGCCGTATCGCCTCGAAGGCCTCGGGCCTGCGTACGCCGGATCACTACTTCATGCTCAGCAGCATCGACAGCAGCGGTGTCAAGTTACGTTTCAGGCTCAGGGCGGGCGGATCGACTGAGACTCTGATCGCCTCTTCAGGCAACCTCTCAAACGGCCAGTGGGCGCACGTGGCGGCTACTTATGACGGCGCCAGCATGCGCCTGTTTCTTGACGGTGTTGAGGTTGGGGCGGTTGCGAAAACCGGGGTGATCGACACCGATCCGTCGCTGCCGTTCTGGATAGGAGATAATCCACCGACCGTCTCCAGCAGGTCCTGGGACGGGGAGATCGACGACGTGAGGCTGTACGACCGGGCTCTGGCTCCCGGCGAGATCCAGCAGCTTGCGTCCGGCAACCTGAACGCTTCTCCCGTCGCGTTCGATGATGCGTACGCCGTTGATGAGGACGCCGTTTTGAGTGTGGCGGCTCCCGGAGTCCTGGACAACGACACGGACACGGAGGGCGACCCGCTTTCAGCTGTGCCGATATCGAACCCTACGAACGGGATCCTGGCGCTCGACCCGGACGGTTCGTTCATCTACACGCCTAATCCCGACTTTAACGGCACTGACTCGTTCACTTACCAGGCGGCGGACGCCACGGGGACGTCTGTGCCTGCGACGGTGACCATCACCGTGAACGCGGTTCCGGATGCTCCGGTTGCTGACGATCAGGCGGTTTCGACTGAACAGGAAGTGCCGCTGCCGCTGGTGCTGACGGGCTCGGACGCAGATGGCGACTCTCTAACATTCTCGATCGTGACACCACCGTTAAACGGGGTCATATCGGGTGCGCCGTCCAACGTCGTCTACACACCCAATTCCGGCTTCGCTGGGCTCGACGCCTTCAGCTATATCGCGAACGACGGCATTCTGGTATCGGCTGAAGCAACGGTCTCGATAGACGTGACGCCGGTGAATTCCGTTCCTGTTGCCATCGATGACGCCTACTCTGTGGACGAGGATGCTGTACTGACTGTGCTTGCTCCGGGCGTCCTGGTTAACGACACGGACGCGGATTTCGATTCTCTGACTGTTGTGCAGGTATCGGTCCCTGCCAACGGGACACTGGCAGCTGCCGGAGACGGATCGTTCACTTACACGCCTGACGGGGATTTTTGGGGCATCGATTCGTTCAGCTATAAGGCGTACGACGGTCTGGCGGAATCACTCGTCTCCGCAACGGTGACCATCACGGTGGACCCGGTCAACGATGCGCCGGTGGCGGATGACCAGTCGGTCTCGACACCGCAGGATGTGCCGCTCGAAATCACGCTAACCGGATCGGATGTGGATGGCGATGGTCTGACGTTCTCCACTGCAGGCCCGCCGACATTTGGAACGCTCTCCCCTGCCCCGCCCTTCACCTACACGCCCAACGCGGGCTACACCGGACCCGACTCCTTCACGTTCACCAGCACCGACGGGTTGCTGCCTTCGAACGTCGCCACAGTCAGCATAGCCGTGACTCAGCCCGACCCCGGGCTCATCGGATACTGGAGCTTCGACGCCGGAACGGGAACGGACGACTCGGGCAATGGCAACGACGGCGTGATCGTCGGAGCGATACCGGATCCGGGGATCGACGGCTCGGGCGGGCTTCTGTTTGACGGCACAAACGACTACGTGGACCTCGGCACGCTCGATGTGACGGACGGTGGCGCTCAGTTGCAGGCCGTTTCGCTGGCGGCATGGGTTCGGTCTGACCTGCTGACGAACTGCAGCGCCCGCGACTGCCGTATCTTCTCGAAGGCGACCGGCCTGAGCACGCAGGACCACTACCTGATGCTGTCCACCATCCGGAGCAGCGCGAGTACGCGGCTGCGATTCAGGCTCAAGACGAACGGTGATACGGACACGCTCATCGCAAACACCGGGACGCTGCAGAACGGCGAATGGGCGCACGTCGCCGCGGTCTACGATGGCACGCAGATGCAGGTGTACGTGGACGGCGCGCCTGTGGGCAGCATGGCAAAGTCGGGGACCATTGACATCAACCCGCTCGTCGCTACGTGGATCGGCGGCAATCCGCCCGATCCGACCAGCAAGCCGTGGCCGGGTGCGATTGATGAGGTCCGGCTCTACAACCGTGGACTTTCGGGTACAGAGGTCGAGGCGCTGGCGACTGTCGTGCCAATCGATGCTCCGGTGGCCTTTGATGACGCCTTCGTCGTCGATGAGGACGCTGTGCTGAGTGTGCTTACGCCGGGAGTCCTTGCGAACGATACCAGCACCGCGGGCGGCGTTATGACCTCCGATATTGCCTCCGGTCCGACGAACGGGGCGCTGGCGCTTGCCGCAGACGGATCGTTTATCTACACCCCTGACGGGGATTTTTGGGGCATTGATTCGTTCACATATCGAGCGGCCGATGCAGCGGGACCATCGTTACCTGCATCCGTGACGATTACCGTGAACGCGGTTCCCGACGCTCCGGTTGCTGACGATCAGCTAGTCTCGGCCCGGGAGCACATGCCACAGCCGATAACGCTGACGGGTTCGGACGCAGACGGCGACTCTCTAACCTTCTCGATCGTGACGCCACCGTCAAACGGATCGCTGCTGGGGACACCGCCCAATCTCGTATACACGCCAGATCCGGGTCACACTGGACTCGACTCGTTCACCTTCGAGGCCTCCGATGGGCCGCTGTCTTCAAACGTCGCAACCGTGACGATAGACGTGACGCCCAGCAATGGACTGGTCAGGTTCTTCTACGGCGCAAACCAGCAGTTCAACAGTGTCGGCCGGCCCCAGGTCTGGGTGGACATTCTTGGAAATGCGTCCGACCCGGAGGGCGTGGCGTCTCTCACCTTCTCGCTGAACGGCGGATCTGAGCAAACGCTTTCGATCGGCCCCGATGATCGTCGGCTCGATGAGCCGGGAGACTTCAACGCCCAGTTCCCATTCACTGACCTCACGGTTGGGCTGAACCAGGTTGTGGTTACTGTGACGGACAGCGGAGGAGACATCACCCGGGAGTCTGTGATGCTCAACTACCCCGGCAGGAATGTCTGGCCAATCATCTACTCCATCGACTGGAGTTCAGTGACCGATATCCAGGACGCTGTCCAGGTCGTTGATGGCGAATGGTCTGTTTTGCCGGGGGGTGTGACGACGGCAGGCGATACCGGATACGATCGGTTGCTGGTCATTGGTGACACTACCTGGACCGACTTCGCAGCGACGGTTCCGCTGACAATTCATGGCTGGGACTCGAGCACCAACCAGTGCTGTGACCTGGGGCTAATCATCCGTTGGCAGGGTCACACCGATGCACCGGTCGTCTGCTCCCAGCCGAAGTGCGGTTGGCAACCGGCGGGCAACGAGGCCTGGTACAAACTGGACCCGGTTGCGGGCCACTTCTTTTCCTCAAATATCAGCGGAAACTCCGAGTCGCTGAAGGAGAGCGTCGGTCCCAAACTGTTACCAAACGTTACCTACATGATGAAGATCGAGGTCGAGACCATTGGCACTGACAACTGGTACCGCAAGAAGGTCTGGGTGCAGGGCCAGGCCGAGCCTGCGGGCTGGCTTATTGAGATCATTCGTAACAGCAACTCGCTTTCCGCAGGCTCGTTGCTGCTGGCTGCTCACCACACAGACGTCACGTTTGGCGACATCGTAATCACCCCGGCCGGTGGAATCCCGAACGACCCTCCGAATGCTGTTGCTGACGCGTACTCTGTTGACGAGGATGCCGTGCTGAGCGTGCTGATCCCGGGCGTGCTTGGCAACGACACGGACGCTGAGGGTGATGCGCTTGCGGCTGAGCTGGTTTCAGACCCGGCAAATGGGACGGTGATGCTCGACCCTGACGGATCGTTCATCTACACCCCGAACACCGACTACAGCGGCATTGATTCGTTCATGTACCGGGCGACGGACGCAAAGGGGATGTCGGCGCCGGCTGCTGTGACCATCACCGTGAACGCGGTCCCGGATGCTCCTGTCGCGGACGACCAGGCTGTGACGACCGAGCAGGATGTGCCGCTGCCTGTGACGCTGACAGGTTCGGACGCAGACGGCGATTCTCTCATCTTTGTGATCTCGTCTCTGCCATCCAACGGAGTCGTCACGGGCACCGCTCCCAACGTGATCTACACACCTGACGCGGGCTTCGTAGGGCTTGATGCATTCGGCTACGTGGCCAATGACGGCACCGGTACCGGGAACTCAGTTGAGGCAACGGTCTCGATAGATGTGAAGGATCTTGATACGGGGCTGATCGGGTACTGGAGCTTCGACGCTGGAACCGCCATAGACGACTCCGGCAACGGCAATAACGGAGTGATTGTCGGTGCGATTCCCGAACCAGGGCATGACGGCGCAGGCGGACTGCTCTTCGACGGCTCAGCCAACTACGTCGACCTCGGCACGCTCAATGTGACAGACGGCGGCGCTCCTGTGCAGGCCGTGTCCCTGGCCATGTGGATACGTCCCGACCTGCTCCAGAATTGCAGTGCATGGGACTGCCGTATCTTCTCGAAGGCGACCGGAACTGGCACCCAGGACCATTTCCTGATGCTCAGCACCATCAAGGACGGCAGTACCGGGCGCCTGAGGTTCAGGCTGAAGACGGACGGGAACACGGATACGCTTATCGCAGGTACGGGTGCTCTTCAAAACGGCGCATGGGCACACGTCGCAGCGGTCTACGATGGCGTCCAGATGCAGCTTTACCTGGACGGCGCGCTCGTCGGCAGCAGGCCGAAGTCGGGGACCGTGGACGTGGATGGACTGGTCGAAACGTGGATTGGCGGCAATCCGCCGGGTGCGACTGACAAGCCGTGGCTCGGGGCAATCGACGAGGTCAAACTGTACAGCCGGGCACTGTCGAACGCCGAGGTCCACGCGCTGGCGGGAACGGTACCGCAGGTTGACGCAGATCCGCCTGAACGCGCTAACGGTGGTCCCAGGGCAATCCTGGCTACGGGCACGACAGAGACGATTCTCTGGCTCGATACGGACGAGATTGCGACTTGCCGCTACGGCATGGTGGCGGGAACGGACTTTGCGTCGCTGCCGAACACGTTCTCCGCAACAGGCGACACGCTCCACACAACGCTGGTGACCGGCCTGGTCGACGGCCAGGTCTACGACTTCTATGTCCGATGTGAGGACAGCGTGCAAAACACCAATGTTGACGACTACCTGATCTCGTTCCCGGTCTCGGCATCTGTCGATTCTCCCGCACCGGTTGCGACACTCGCAGGTTCGCACCCGTTCGCTATCACGCAATCGACCGACCGCGGAAAACAGATTTCGACGCTGTTCCCCTGGGAAGGCAATCTGTACATGGGTTACGGTGACTGGCAGGCTAATACCGGTCCAATTCATATCGTCCACTATGATCCTGTTTCTGGTCTATTTGTGGACGAATTTACTTTAGGCACGGAATCGGTGCAGAACTACCGCTCGATCGATGGCAATCTATATGTCACGTCAATTGATCCTGAACGGTCAACGGATCCCGATTATGCAACACGTACACCGGGCGGAGCCTGGACCACGGTCAGGGGGCCGCGTCTTCTCCATACCTTCGACATAAATACGTTGACCGGAACTGACATATGGCTTGCAGGGTCGACTGATCCAAACGGCGAGGTGCATAGAAGTATCGATGGCGGAGCTACCTGGTCGGAGGAAGTGGTGCTGCTCCCGGAGTTTTCGTTCTCGCGATCCTATTTTGTCGGTGTTTTGAACGGGAAACTCTACGTGGAGGCCTGGGGCGGCGTTCTCACAAGTTCCAGGGTGTTCGATGGGACTTCATGGTCTGATGGTCCGGATTTGCTCGATTTCGGCGAACCCGGCTGGCGCCCTGTGGAGTTCGCAGGAAATATGTTTTACCGGACCAACCAGCATCCGGAGTTGATAAATCACCTGAGACGCTTTGACGGCACTTCGTCCAAAATGGTTGTTGGAAGTATTCGAGATTTCTTTGTTGACGGCACCCGGTTATACGTGCTGTTGATTGACGGAACCATTCACTACACGGAGGATGGGTCCACTTACTCAACATTTAGCGCTGCCGTGGACTCGACTTATCGCAGTATCGGAGTGCTTGACGGCTCTGTGTACGTCGGAACTTCGACAGGTCAACTGTACCGGTTCGACTAGCTGTAACCCGCTACCGCAACTGGCGCGGTTCCGGTGAGTGACGGATTGAGTGACTGGCAGCCTCCGGGTCGTATCCGGCTCCTGGCGGTCTCATCAGGTCAGGCTGTCTGGTCGGTCGTTCAGAGACTGTATTGCACTCTCAGACCGGGATCACGACGGCGGCATCGGTAGCCACGCCACGACTTTGTCCACACCGATGTTGCCTGTCGTCATGCTAATGTCCGCGCCGTTTGTTACTCCGTCGCCGTTCATATCGATGACATTACCGGACCCGTCCACGCGAATTGCGATACCACCGGTGCCGAATGCGACAAGCATCACCGCGATGTCGGCCCCGTCGACAACAGAATCCGAGTTGACGAAACCACCGAGGAGCGTAATCGGAGCCATCTGAACGTCGGCACCATTGACCACCAGCCCAACGGCCTCGCCGGTCTGGAAGCCCAGAAGCTCGACCCGCACCGTGTACGTCCCGTCTTCTACGGCCACGGCGAATGAACCGTCCTGTGCCACAAGGATTGCCTGCTGAACAGCCCCGGAATCCGCGGTGACCTGCAGGCCGATGCCTGCGAACGTTGGCGTGCCAGTGGTGATTCCGGTGAGAGACACTGTTCCGCTGACTACCGAGTTTGAGGTGGATTTAGGAGCCTCGGGACCTGCCGAGTGGTTGGCTGAGACCTGTGGCTGAGTGAGCGCGGTATCGTAAATAGCGACCAGCCTGAACTCGCCGAGCCAGGGGCGGTCGTCCGCCAGTGGGATCTCGTTGCCCAGTCCGAACTGGTACGCCGCATTCCAGTTGGATAAATTGCCGGTGACTGTGTCCGTCGCCACCTGGACTCCATCAACGTAGATCGCTACGTTGCCTGCCGCGTCACGCGTGTAGACGACGTGTTGGAGGGAAGTGGTGACCCTGTTCCCTGCGGTCCCCGTCGAGGGCACTCCGTTGTCGCTTGTGTCAGTAGTCCGCAGCCGCGCGTCGTACTCTGCGTTGTCCTGTCCCAGCGTCACATTCCGGTTTGTTGAGTCTGTGGAGAGCGTGACAATTCGAGCCGGACCGTTCTGGCCTAGAGACGCTGGCTTGATCCACGCCTCGACAGTTATCGCGTTACTGGTGGTGACGGCGTCAAAGATCTTGGTGGCGGGCACGCCTGAGCTGACGATGGTGCTGCTGTTGAGGGTGAGGGCACCGGTCTTCCAGGTGACTGCGCCGAGGCTAGCGATGGAGAGATCGAGGGCTGCGCCGCTTTCGGAGGTGTCTGTGACTGTTGACCCTGAGCCGTCGTCGAAACCGTAGAAAGCCACCAGTCCGGCCGGTTCACGCGGCAATGCGGGGGTGATAGCGATTGTCACTGTGACCGTTGCGGATGTCTTTGTTGCATCGGCCGCCTGGTAGGTGAAGACATCGGAGATTCCGGGGCCGCCGAAATGGATGTACTCGAACGATCCATCCGAGTTGAGCGCCAGCTCCCCGGATAGCGGCGGAGCGACGAGCTGAGCCTGCAAGGTATCACCGGTCGGGTCCGAGTCGTTGTCGAGTACGCCGGGCGCGGCGACTCTCAGCAGTCCACCACGGCTGATCGAGTAGTTGTCAGGGGTTGCAACCGGTGGAAGGTTCGGCAGAGCGACGTTCAGTGTGACTAGAGCGGGAGCCGATGTGCCGGTGTCGTTCGAAACGGTGTATGTGAAGGAGTCCGGGCCGAGATATCCGGGGTCCGGGGTGTAGTCGAACGACCCGTCTGCATTGAGGTTCAGGGTGCCGTCCGAGACGTCCGCGCCGAGTGCGGCGGCGATACCGGTGCCGGGTGTTATGTCGTTTGCGAGTACACCGGGAGCTGCAAGGTTGAACACAATGTCCTGTTCGGCTGTGTAGGAGTCCGGCACTGCGATCGGCAAGAGTGATGCGCCGCCGAACTTGCTCTCGTAGAGGAACACTCCGCCGGGAGTCTTTTTCCAACCGATCGAAACGATATCGAAGTCGCCGTCGTTGTCGATATCGACGGTCCTCGCGCCGTCGTGATGCTCATCTCCCGTGTAGACAACATGCTCGGCCCAGGTACCACCGGCCCCGTCGAGGTTTTCAAATACGATCATTCGGGCTGCAAAAGTGTTTGCGAGGTTGTGCTCGCCCGCGATCACATCCAGGTCGCCGTCTCCGTCCATGTCACGAACGTCGACGCTCATCGGTCCGATGATGGTGTTGCTGATTACGTGCTCGGTCCACAGGTCAGTTGGCAGCGTTCCCTGCTCATACCAGGCAAGCGTGCCGGCAACGCTGATCGCCTCATAGCCGACCACTGCATCAAGCTTTCCATCTCTGTCGATATCGGCCAGTTCGTTCCTGTCCGGATCGCCGAGAACAGCGAGCATGTCGTGCGTGACCCAACCGCCGGGGGTGTTCTCCAGCCACTGCGTGCCGAGAAGCAGGTCGTTGTCCAGGTCGCCGTCTATGTCTCCCTGGCTCAGATCTTCGCGCTGGGTGATCCCGGTGAGCGTGTCGATCGGCCACGTCGTACTGACAGGATCGGCGGGCACCACGAGCCGTTGGACCGGAGTGCCGCCGTGCCATGAGATGTAGATTTCGGTCTGCGCTCCGGTGATGGGACCAATTGCCACACCCTGTATGAAGTCGCCGTTGCCGGCGGTGATGTTCGAGTGGATTGTGAAGCTGCCCAGCCCGTTGTTTTCAGCCCAGAGGAAGTCTGCGTTCGCTGTTGAGCCTTCACCCTGGGTTCCAAGGATGTCCAGGTCGGTGTCGCCGTCGAAGTCGGCGACGACCGTCATGTTTTTGAGCAGGCCGCCGATCGTGTTCCGCACCCAGGTGCCCGAGGGGGAGCCGGGGTTCTTGTACCACCAGCCGCCAGTGACGATGTCCTTGAGACCGTCGCCGTCAAGGTCTTCGGAATCGATCAGCACCGCCCGCCACGGCCTGTCTGCGTCGACAAGGTGACGCTCCCAGCTGTCGAGCGAGCTGAGCTCGTTTCTCCAGAGCGAAAGTGGGCCGCCGCTCCAGTTGGCGCCCACGATGTCGAGGTCTCCGTCCAGGTCCATATCGAGGACCCGAATGTTGTGGGAGCCGTCAGTATCCACAACCTGGGAGTCCCACGAGGTCCCAGCTCCGTCCAGGTTGTAGAACACCATCACTCGGTCCGGATTGGTGGACTGGTGCATCTCGGCGGCGATCACATCAATGTCACCGTCAAGGTCTATGTCACCGACCTGGAGCGAGTGGTCGTAGTCAACGAATCCGATCCGGTGTTTTGTCCATGTGCCGGTAGGATTCAGGGGATTAGCAGGCTCATACCATGCCAGGTCCTCCCCCGCGGCCTCGGAGGTCCCGAAGATCACGTCGAGCACGCCGTCGGAATTGATGTCGGCGGAGAGCGCCTTGGTCTCTTCATTGCGGCTGGCGTCGATGGTCCACTCGCTCCACTGCATGTCCATGGCCGCCAGGCCGTCAGGGACATACGGGTTCTCTAGCCAGCGGCCGTTTGTTGCAACATCCAGGTCGCCGTCGTCATCATAGTCACCCAGTGTGAGGCCTTCTTGATCACGCGGGTCGATCTGAGTCTGGATCCACTGATCGGTAGCTGCGTCAATCTGGATGAACGTGGTGGTCGCGTCGTACCGCACCACAACGTCCAGCAGTCCGTCGTTGTTCAGGTCGCCCAACTCGACATCATGAGCAGAGGCGTCGCCAATAGTGTGTTCATCCCAGGTGTCCGTTGCCGGGTTGCCAGCTGGCCGTGGGTTCTCAAACCACCTGACGAAACTTCCCAGGTTCCCACCGGTGCTGGCGCGTGGTATGACAATGTCCAGGTCCCCGTCACCATCAACGTCGCCAACCTGCATGTCGGTGCTGAAGCCATCGGTGAACGGCAGGTCCGGAACGATGGTGTTCCTGGTCCAGGTCGGATTCGTGTACCAGTAAAGGCCGTCGATCACATCCTGGGAGGGTCCTTCACCGGCTCCTCCCACAATAATGTCGGGAAGCCCGTCACCGTCAATGTCGCCGACCGCCTTCGTGTGCATGCGCTCTGGAGCGGTGCCGACCGGATCGACGATCACTTCGGTGAATACAAGTGGTGAAATACTGGCAATTGCAGTCTGTGTGCCGGCAACCGCGTCAGCGATGACGAGGAACGACACGTAGTACGCCAGGAGCAGAAAGGGCGCGCCGAATAGCAGGAAACGGCTTGTGTCTTTCCGCTTCCTATCCGCGACTCGGCGTGTTACGCCCTTTCCTTGCAATTCGAAGTGTCTTCTCTCGGGCCTATCGAACTGGAACGTCTGGCCCTTGAATGGGTAGTAGAAGGCTATCGATCAGACCGCCAGCAGGAAATGAACAAAAACTGAACAATGCACCGGGGCTGGTGTTATAAAAATGCACCTTTCGGATCACCCCGGGTGCGATCTGCCATGCTTTTTTCGTGAGTCGTGCGATATGAGATGAGATTGGACGGCCCGGACGCATCTCACGCTCACGCAAAGTCCTGGCAGTTTTACCGGCATCGCCTCCAGGGTCAGTTTGAGATACGGAAAACGTCTGTGTCTGTATTCACCGAATCGGGCCAGAACCGGCCGTGAAACCGGGGCCGGCCCCATGTAACCAGTGTCGCCGATTCCGAGAAGAACACCAACACGACAACGTGTTCGACGAGATATGACAGTCCAGAGCTGATATTCACCCGCGCCTCAGGGTGGGTTTGAGGCAGACGCGTCCAAACTGGCTTATGATCTGCGCCATGTACCGAATGCACGCGGCAGTGACCGCCGCATGCTGCAACATCACAGAGGAGTGACATGGCAACCAAACGCAACGTACTGATTCTCGGCGCTTCATACGGCTCACTTCTTGGCGCAAAGCTGGCGCTCGCCGGGCACGACGTCAGGCTCGTCTGCCTGCCGGATGAGGCGAAGCTGATCAACGAAGAGGGGGCGCGCGTTCGCTTGCCGCTCCGAGGCCTGAACAAGACCGTTGAATTGAACACGCAGGAGATGGACGGGAAGGTGTCGGCTTCGGGAGCTGGCGATGCGAACCCGGCCGACTACGATCTTGTCGGCATGGCGATGCAGGAGCCTCAGTACGGTGCGGGCGAGGTGCGGGACCTCCTGGGCCGAATCGCCGATGCGAACAGGCCGAGCATGTCGATCATGAACATGCCGCCGCTGACCTACCTGAGGCGGATTCCAGAGCTTGATGCCGAGGCGCTGCGCAGCAGTTACACGGACTCGGCGGTGTGGGACGCGCTCGACCCGAACCTCATGACACTGTGCAGCCCGGACCCGCAGGCGTTCCGCCCGCCCGAGGAGAAGGTGAATGTGCTGCAGGTCGGCCTGCCGACGAATTTCAAGGCGGCAAGGTTCGAGTCGGACGAGCACACGGCGATCTTGAAGCAGTTCGAGGAGGAGATCCAGGCGATTCGCTACCCGACGGATGATGGCGAGGTTGAGCTGCCGGTGAAGCTGCGAGTGCACGATTCGATCTTCGTGCCGCTTGCGAAGTGGGCGATGCTGATCGCAGGGAATTACCGCTGCGTGCAGGCGGACGAGATGCGACCGATCAAAGAAGCCGTGCATTCGGACATCGAGGAGTCGAAGGCCGCTTACAACTGGGTGATCGACCTCTGCGTCAGTCTTGGGGCCGATCGGAACGACCTTGTGCCGTTCGAGAAGTACGCGAAGGCCGCGGAGTCTCTGCTACGACCGTCTTCAGCGGCGCGTGCGCTGGCAGGTGGAGCGAAGAATATCGAACGGGTGGACAAGCTGGTGCAGTCAATAGCAGCAAGCAAGGGCATGCAGTCGGACGCCGTAGACGAGATAGTGAGGCTGGTGGATGGCTGGGAGAGGAAGAACCGGGGGTAGGTGAGTGTTGGGCATAGATGTGAGTGCTGCATCCGGTAATGTCTCAGGCATAAACACGGGCCTGTTAATAACTCTGACAACATCGGTGCTGATCGCGCTCACAACGATGATTTGGCAATGGCGGCAGAATCGGCACAGAAATATGCAGATTCGAAATGCGGCAATTCGCTCACTATATTTTGAGGTCGAGTCAAACAGGGCTTCGGTGGACGCTTTCATCGAGGACATCGAACGTGCAAAGAGCAAAGAAGCCGTCACTCAACGTCCCGACCTACCGATGAGGTCCGCCTGGCAGAGTGCAGAACCACAACTATTGAAATCAGGCCTTGGTCCAGCTGCACATTTTGCGATCAATCGAGCATATGTGAGTTGGCTAGCGGCTGCCGGCCATGTAGACATACGAAAACAAGGAGCAACGCTTCGCGCAGCGTTGGGCGAGAGCCATCGGGAATATCTACAGTTCTCCATGCCATATTCGGAGAATGTCGCGAAAATGGCAGAAAGAGACGGAAAAGCCGCTTTCAACACTGTCTAAAAGTTCGCCGACTCTGTCGGCATCGACCTGCTAGAGGGTCTTTCGAAAAGCCAGATAGATCGTGTGTCCAGAACTGATGAATTCGGACTATCCGAGAAGGAAACAAACTGAGAATCTGCGAAATCGGGAAATATGACCCAGTTTCGAGGACGAATTCTCGGTACGAGTCAATCTTGAGAAATCGCACGCAGCGGTGCCGCTGGTCAAACCACCGCTATTTGGCTACTGGCATTGCGAGTTCTGGGCGCTGAAGCGGGCTTTGCATGTCCGGCCGCGCAAGAGTACATCCGTGGGCGAGTTGATCGACGACGCACCCTCTAACTCCCTGCCATGCTAGACATGGTGACATGTTTTGCTCTCCTAAACCCAGGAAGAACACACATGGTCACTTCAGTTTCGCATAAACGCATCGTCGGATATGCCCGCGTCTCGACCGACAGGCAGGCCGGAGACTGCCACTCGTCGCTCGAAACACAGGAAGTGCGCATACGTGCGGTTGCCAGCGATTCAGATGGTCTCCTGGTAAATGTGTTCTGTGACGTCGAGTCTGGCCGCCGTGACGATGGTCTCCTGGTAAATGTGTTCTGCGACGTCGAGTCTGGCCGCCGTGACGACCGACCCGAGTACCAGCGCATGGTCAGCTACGTGCTAGAAGAAGAGATTGACGTCGTCCTCGTCCAGTACCTTGACCGGTTCGGCAGGAATCCGAAGGAGATCCTGTCCCGCATCTGGGCACTGAAGGAGCACGGTGTAGCCGTAGAAGTAACAGGCCAGGACATCTCAGAAGAGATGATGTTGCTGGTTATGGCAGGGATGGCAGGACACGAGAGCAAGAGCATCTCAGAGAGAGTCCGCGCAAACATGGGTAACAGCATCAGAAAAGGTACACACAGCGGCAAGGCTCCTTACGGGTTCAGGCCGGTAAGGGAGATTAAGGAAGGACGTGCAGTGGTTGTCCGCTGGGAGATCGTGGAGTCGGAGGCAGAGATCTTCAGGGAGATGGCACGCCTGAGCGTGGAAGAGAACCTGGGATTCAAGGCCATCGCAGATAGTCCTAATGAGTGGGGATGACCCGCGGCGGGCGCTACTGGGTCCCGGCTTCTATCCACAGATACTCCGCAACCCTGTGATCAAGGGCCTGATGGTGTACGGCAGGAGCCGTCAGAAGGTTGATCCCTCAGCAGAGCTGATCGAAGTACCCGGCGTATTTCCTTCGATACTTTCCGAGGACGAATGGAAAGCGCTGCAGTTGAGGATGGATATTCGCAAGGGTGCTCCCAGGGGGTCTATTCACAGGAGTCTCTTCCTGCTCAGTGGTATCGCGAAGTGTGGTCACTGTGGTGGACCCATGACGGGCAAGACAGGGGCAAAGTACAAGGGAAGAATTTACCGGAGCTATCAGTGCGTCAACGCCAAGAAGGCAAGAGCGGCCTGCGCGTTCCACAATAGCCATACCTCGACAAAGCTCGAGCCTGCCGTCTTGGAGTACCTGGGTCAGTTCAGTGATCCGGCACGAGCTTCTTCAGGAGTCGGATAGGTCTGAGTTGAAGCGCAAGCAGACGGAACATTCCCGGCTGGAGAAGCGGCTGGCTGCACTGGATGCCGACTTCCATAAGAATCTTGAGCTGCTGAAGAAAGGGCTCCTCAACGAAGAGGAGTTCTCCGGGGCTAACGCGCAGCGTAGAGATGAGAGAGCTTCTACGAAGATAAGTCTTGCCGAGCTACGGGAGCAGTTGTCTTCTGCCGAACATGCACAGGAGACCGTTTCGGTCCTGCCCGGGCGTATCCGTTCCTTCGTCGAGTCGTTCCACGGTATGGAGCCACCGAAGGCAATGGCTGTCTTGCAGGCGATCCTGAAGGCCGCTTACGTCTGGAACGACAACCGGATCGAGCTGGGGTTCAGGTAGGGCCATACTCAATAAATGTGCAGCTCGAATTTACGTCTGTGCCGCAAGAGTTATGTATGGGAAAGTAGTCGGCCGTCTTATCACGGGGTCGCGAGAGTGGTTTTTGGCCCAACCGAACGTTCGGATGGAGGTAGCCTCCGTGGACGTTCCGTAGGTTGTCCTCAGCGCCTCCGAACTCGATGCGGGATTCATCACAACAACTATCTCGGGTTCTATTAGCGATGTGATTCGTGAGCTTCAAAGAACCGTGTGCGCCGCCGTGATGTGCCTCTCATCACGCTAAACTGGAGTTTGATAGGCTCCTGCCACCCACTAGAGTTGAGCCATATCGATGCAGGACAGGCTGGTGTCACCGAGTGGCATTGAGAGCCTCAACCGCTTCGCAGTGCATTACTGGTTCACTGGCGGGCAACCGGTTATTGGATGACTACTGAGAATTGGTGATGAACGACTCAACACTTACATACATTGGCCACATGTCGTTTCTGTGGCGCACGTCGACGGGTACCCAGGTGCTGATCGACCCGTTCCAGCAGCCGGACAGCGGAAGCTGGTTCGTGATGGAGTATCCCATTACGGACGCGGACGCGGTGCTGGTGACACACGACCATTTCGATCACAATGCGATCGACCGTGTTTCGCCTGACGCAAGAGTGGCCAACGGGCCGGGAGAAGTTGATCTCGAGGGGATTCGCGTCCTCGGTCTCGAAGACCAGCACACCCCATCGCGCAGGGGGATCATCATCCCTAACGTGATATTCGTGATTGAAACCGGAGGCATCCGCTACTGTCACCTTGGCGACAACCGCTACGATATTCCAGCCGAGACACTGGCGCAGATCGGTGAAGTTGACGTTTTGATCGTCACCGTTGACGACTCAGCCCACCTTCACTCTTTCGAAGAAACTGCGCGCTTGATCGCCGCCGTTGGTCCGAAGGTTGTGATTCCAAGTCACTATTTCATCGAAGGTGTGACGGATGTTGCATCCACCTTGCTGCCCATCACGAACTGGCTGAGCGAGCAGGAAAATGTGCGGATGGTTGGTGATTCTGCAATTTCGCTCGACGCGGATGCATTGCCGGATGATCGCGAAGTCTGGGTGTTTGAGGCCGCTCTCGCTCCTTGATCCAGGCGGGCTCTCACGGGCATCAGGGGGTTTTGAAATCGGCCAGCGGATCTCCCCAGAGATCGGCGTCCGGGTGAAACTGGAGCCATGCCCAGTCGAACGAGCTGACAAATGGCACCCGCTGCAGTTCGGTGTCCGCAAGAGCTCCAATGGTCGCAACGCCTGTGCCCGGATTCCATGCGCTGGCCGTTTCAGTGTCGGTTATGGCTCCCGCAGGCGACCGCTCGAACTCCAGTACACGCGGTCCCGACGATGTCCCAGGCGCTTCCGGCACAGTGCGTAAAAACACGTCTATTTTGGCTGTGCCGCGGTCGACAAAAAGCACAACCGGCACGTCACCCACCATTCCATTGACGAAGCCCGCATCGGCCGCAGAAGAGTGGTAGTACCCGGTTGCACCCTCGCCAATTGCGACACCGATGACGAAAAATCTGGTTTCGAATTGAGGTGAGTAGTACCGAGGACGCAGCTCGTCCCTGAGTATCCTGGTAGTTGGGTGCCGGGACACCCAGTCAGAGTATTTGACTATCTCGAACGGAAGCAGAGTAAGTTGTGTGCCGGTCTCCGGACCTGCGATTGCGGTCCCCAACGGCTGTGACCAGATGCTGTCGGTTTGCCAGTCGTACCAGACCATTGCGTCCTTCCACAGCGATCCCTCGTTGCCAAACCTGAACTCAGTGCCTCTCACCCTCCGGTCGTGCACGAGACCGGTGAAGCAAATCGGTCACCATGTGACCAGAATGGGCACGCCACCAACCTCATCGTGCACCATCTCCCGCACCCTCAACATACCGATCGGATAGGCGCGCGTCTCACCGTTGAAGGAAACACCAATTACCAGTTCGTCAGGGACAAAATCTGCCTCTTCAACCTCCAGGAAGACTGGAGCGTAAACAGGCCGGATGGAGTCGCGGTTGAACAGGCCTTTTGTGTGGTACGGGTACAGGTCATCTTCGATGACTTGCTTTGATGTGATGGGATTGAGCGCGGTGAACACTGCCGGGTTGAACGGCGTTGGTGACGGTTCTCTGGCAGTTTCAGGGTTCGAAACGGAATCGATGACGGAGACGGGCAGGGTCGTCGGCTGCGATTCCACTGCTGACGGTTGCGTGCTCGGATTAGTGCACGCTGCAAACAGGAAAAGTGCCGACGTGGTCACGGTCATCAGTATTCGGTAGCGTGCTGGAATGTTTCACCCCTCCCCTGAACCGGCCGTAGGCGCCGTGAGTTTCCACAGTTAGATGAAGAATGGCGTGCCCCGATGTGGGCATGCACGTTGCCCGTGCAGAATGTCGCTCCGATCGGTATTAGCGAGAGCGCTGCCGAGGCGCCACGGAACCAGTGGCAGTTGAATCGGGAGACTCGATGTGAACGAGTGTCAGGTGTCCGTCGCGGCAGGCGGGAATTAAGCCGCTTTCGTTGACTATGAGGGGCTGTACTGCTAGGTTTCCGGCTATCATCAGCCTCTGAGATTCGCCCTTTACTTGACTACCCCGAGAACACCTTCGATGAATCCCGAAACGGACCTGATTGGACACCTGATGCGGAGAGCCGCGTTCGGAGCTCCGGCAGAGGAGTTGGAGTCGCTCGCCGAGAGGGGTTACGACGCCGTTGTCGATGATCTGTTGCATCCCGAACGGTTCGAGCGGCCGCAGGAAGACCTGTTCGAACGTTACAACTGGGACATGGTGCACTTCCGGGCGCAGAACATGACCGCCGCTCGCTGGTTCTACCGCATGGCCAACAGCCCGCGGGTCCTCGAAGAGAAGATAGCGCTCATGTGGCACGGCATCTTCGCAACCGGTAGTACGAAGGTGACGATAAACACATGGATGGCGGAGCAGATCGACATGTTCCGAGACTACGGACTCGGCAGCTTCAGGGAGTTGCTCGTTCGCCTTGCGGCCGATCCTGCCATGATCTACTGGCTCGATAACCAGACCAACCATGCCGAAGCTCCGAACGAAAATTTTGGCCGTGAGCTTCTCGAGTTGTTCAGCATGGGCGTCGGTAACTACACAGAAGACGACGTAAAGCAGACGGCGCGGGCCTTCACCGGTTGGACGGTCCGCCAGATGATTCCGCGCTATCCATATGGTTTCTACGAGACCGAGTTCGTGCACGACGATTCCGACCACGATGCCTCGAAAAAGCGATTCCTCGGTGAAGAAGGCGAGTTCGACGGCGAAGAGTTGATTGACATCATCGTTCGTCAGCCCGCCACGGCTCGCTTCGTAGCGCGAAAGATCTACAATTTTTTCGTATCTGAGACCCCGGACGATGAGTCCGAGGCGGAACTGGCTCAGGCCTACTTAGACGGAAATTTTGAGATCCGCAACGTCCTGAAAACCCTCTTTCACTCAGACTGGTTCAAAGAGGCGAGGTTCAAGAAGGTGCGAAGTCCTGCGGAGACCGTTGTTGCAACCGTGAAGCTGGCAGGACTGTTTCGCAGCCCTCGGGAATTCGGACTGATCATTCTGCCCGACGTTTCCGAGGGAATGGGCCAGACATTGCTCAATCCTCCCACTGTCGAAGGTTGGCACACCGGCAAGGAGTGGATCGACACCGCAGCCCTTGTGGAACGCGTGAATTTCATCTCGGAAAAACTGGGCGACCGAGCCAATCCCGGTATTGCCCGGATTGTCAGCAGGATCGTCGATGGTAAGTCCTCGATGAGCACTGAGCAGATGCTGGACTCCTGTCTCTATGAACTGGGCAGTATGTACGTAGAACAGTCAACGCGCGAAACGCTGAAGGATCACTTCGGAGGCGACGTCGAATTTCGCTTCGAAGATGACACTGACCGGGAGCAGTTCAAGGAAACCGTCGCGGAAGCCCTGAGCCTTGTTGGCGTCGCACGCGAATTTCAGCTTCAGTAACGGGAAAACTCGGCGAATCCAACCGTTGAGTGTAGACGGTGTCGGCCCGCCGAAAATGCACCGGAGCAAAACATGACCACCATCACCGATTCCACCAACGGCTCCAACGGCAGCCACACCTCCGGACAGCCCGTGTTGGTTGTGCTTCAGCTTTCTGGTGGGAACGACTTCATGAATACCGTCGTTCCATACACCGACGGCCGGTACTACGATTACCGTCAGGTCAGCGCCGTCCCCGAGGCGCAGGTGATCGATATCGACGGGCAGGTTGGATTCCACCCTGCGATGGCGCCGCTCAAGGAGCTGTACGACCGGAACCGTCTCGCAGTCATACAGGGAATCGGCTATCCGCAGCCAGACCGGTCCCACTTCCGGTCGATGGACATCTGGCACACAGCCGAGCCGGGCAAGTTTGTCAATGAGGGCTGGCTCGGCAAGACGATACGAGAGATCGACCCGGAGCGGAAAAACGTTCTCACCGGTGTCAGCTTCGGACAGGGGCTGCCTCGTGCCATGGCGGCCCCAAACACTCCGGTCATCGCCGTCGCGCAACTCGAAGGCTACGGCCTGCTCACGTCGCTGCCCGGACAGAAGCAGCGCAAAGCACTTGCGACTTTCGAGCGCATGTACACGCCCGAGGAGACATCTGAGGCGGCGATGATACTGAACCACCTCGGGCACACCGGACAGTACGCGCTCGAAGGTGCCTCTCTCCTGAAGGCGGCGCCGGATCAATACCACTCCACCGTTGAATACAGCGACGACCAGCTGGCGCAAAGCTTGAAGGGGATTGCTCAGGTGCACCTGGCAGAGCTCGGCACGCGCATCTTCTACGCTCAGTTCGGTGGCTTTGATGTCCACGCCATGGAGAACAAGGTCCAACCCGATCTGTGGTCCAAGGTGTCGCGCGCTGTGACAGATTTTTTCGATGACCTTCGTGAACACGACGCAGCAGACAACGTCGTGATGATGATCTTTTCGGAGTTTGGCAGGCGTATCAGGGACAACGGCGGCGGCACCGATCACGGTTCAGGCGGAGGCGCGTTTCTGGTCGGCGATCGCGTGAACGGCGGTCTTTATGCCGAATACCCATCGCTCGCGCCAGACCGGCAACTCGACGGCGACCTGCGCTTCAACAATGACTTCAGAGGCCTCTACAGCTCTGTGCTAGACCAGTGGCTACAGATGAGTCCGGCGCCCATCCTCAACGGCACGTTCGAGCAGTTCGACGGAATAATCGCTAATTAGAGATCGAGCATGACATGACGCAAACACAGGAACCGCCAGACACGAAAACATCGCCTGCCGCAGCCGAGCCACCGGTCCTCCTCCGCATCGGTCACGTCTACGAGCGTTCGCTTGGCGCCATCATGTCGCCGACCGGGTTCTATGGGCCATTGGATATGGCGGTCGGCCCCGACGGAATGCTCTTCGTCCTCAATCGTGCCACCACGCCGTTCGACTACTGGCGCGTTACGAAGTGTCTGCCGCAGGACGACGAATATGTCGACGAGTTCAACTATCGGGAGGAAGAACAGCCCTGGCCGGTCGGCATCGCGCTCGACAGCAACGGCCTTTTCTACATAACCGACGACTCGGCGGACAACGTCTGCGTCTACGACATGGACGGGAAACGCGTTGGCAAGTGGGGAGAGGCAGGCGACGCTCTCGGTCAGTTGTCAGCACCGGCAGGGATCCGGTTGGACGAGGACGAGAACCTCTGGATAGTTGATTCCGCGAATCACCGTGTCCAGCAATTCACGCGAGATGGAGACGTCCTGCGAACCTGGGGGCAGTTCGGCAGCGAGCCGGGTCAGTTCAACTTCCCGTGGGGGATAAGCCCGGACCCGTTCTCGGGAGATGTTTTCGTCGCCGACTGGCGAAACGATCGCGTGCAGCGGCTAACGCGAGACGGTGAGGTGATCCAGGTGATCGGCCGGAAAGGCACCGAAGACGGTGAGTTCAACCATCCGAGCGGTGTCACTGTCGACAAGTACGGCGACATCTACGTTGCAGACCAGGGCAACAACCGGGTCCAGCTGTTTAACAGCAGAGGCCGATTCGTCGAAAAGTTCGTTGGAGACGCCACGGTCAACAAGCGCGGCGTTGATCGGCTACTGGCCAATCCTGACATGCTGCGCATGCGGGACAACGTGCCAAGCATGGAGCCTGAGAAACGGTTTAAGAAGCCGACATCGGTTGCGGTAGGTCCGGACGACCGCGTCTACATGGTCGATTCAGGCCGCTTCCGCGTGCAGGTGTACCAGAAGCAGTGCATCGCTCTTGATCCGGACCAGGTCGGACCACAGATCGAAAGCCCCGTGATCGACTGAACAGGCCATCTGTTCGCGTCAGCGGCCGGTGATCAGGTTGTGAGGCGGCGAGCCGTCCAGAACCCTCTGCATGTTCGCAAACGCCAGCTGGACGCGTCGCGGATAACTTTCGTATGTCTGGCCCGCCAGGTGAGGGACCACAACAACGTTGTCCAGTTGAAGCAACGGATTATCCGGCGGAGTCGGCTCCTCTTCAAAAACGTCCAGACCCGCTCCCCAGATACGCCGTTCCTGGAGAGCCTGCAGCAAAACCGCTTCCTGGACGACCGGCCCGCGGCACGTATTGATCAGAATCGCCGAGGGCTTCATCAAGGCCAGCTCCTTCTCCCCTATCATCCCGTGCGTCGAATCATCCAGCGGCGTGTGCAAAGTCACGATGTCTGACTCGGAAAGCAGATAGTCCAGGTCCACTCGCCTGGCGCCAAGCGTTTTCTCGACCTCCGGCTTCGCCTCGAGATCTGTGTAGAGGATCTCTGTGTTGAACCCTTTGACCAGTCGGGCGGTGATCGAGCCTATGTTTCCGAGGCCGATGATGCCGACGGTCTTGCCCTCGATCTCGTACGTGTCGTGTCCGGTTGCGCGCTGCACCTTCCATCCGCCGTCCCGTATCGCCTTGTCCGTCCAAACCAGGTGGCGGTAGAGCGAAAGCATCAGTGTAAGAGCGAGTTCGGCAACGCCCTGCGAGTTCGTTCCACTTGCGGTTGCAAAGGCGATGCCGAGCTCCCCGGCCTCATTAAGCGGAAAGTTATCGAAACCGGCGTGCAGCGAGTTGGCCAGTCGCAACCGCGGCCCCGCTCGCAATGTATCCGCCGAGATATGGCCTCCGAAAAACATGAGAAAGTCCGCATCGGAAACAGCAGCATGCAGCGTCTCTTCGGATGTCGCCCTCGAATCCAGCCTCACCACATCCCAACCGTTGGGTGAGTTGGCCTCGACGATGCCATGAACTACCGACTCCGCAGGAACGTAGGCCACGACTTTGGGCATTTCAGGCTCCTAAATATTCGCTCTCACTTTAGATTGGTATCGAACATAATAACGATTCTGACCACGCAGCCAGATCGTCCCTGACAGACTGCTGCTAGACTGCGCCATCGACTCAAACTGCCAACAGGAGCGGCTGAGATGATTGACCAGGGATTTAAGATCGTTGACTTCCACTCTCACTTTCCGATACAGACCGACTGGTCCGGCGGGCGAAGTTCGTCGCCGGGGCAGAAGCCAGAGTCTGCGCTGACCAGTATCGGCGGGGAAGACCGTTCCGAGGAGTCAGAGCAGGCTCTCCAGGAATACGCACAGACCTTGCGGGCGGAATGGCGATTGGCCCACGGCTTCGAGGCACCCGAAACAGAGCCCCAGACCGAGGAGGAACTGGCCGACCGCTGGGCCGGTGAATTCGATCGCTACCCACTCGAAAAGGTCGTCTTCGTGACCGGCGGAGGCAACGATCGCCTATCGGGAATCGTGGCCCGTCACCCGGACAAGTTCATCGGATTCGCTCATCACAATCCGCACGAAAAAGGCTCCGGAGACGAGCTGCGCCGTGCGCACAAAGATCTCGGTCTCAAGGGTTATAAGTTGATCGCGCCCGCGCTTAGCAAGCCGATCGATGACCGTTCCGCGTATCCGGCATGGGAAGCCGCGGCAGAACTTGGCATCCCGGTGCTGATTCACTTCGGCATCCTGGGCGGCGGCGGCGGCATCGCCCAGCATGTGAATATGTCACCGCTGATGCTGCACAACGTGGCGCGCGACTTCGCGACGGTGCCATTCGTTATCCCCCACCTGGGATGCGGCTACGCGAGAGAACTGCTGCAGCTCATGTGGGCGTGTCCCAACGTGTACGTAGACACCTCGGGGTCCAACCAGTGGATTCGCTGGGAACCGACGGAAGTGACCGTCAAGCAACTGCTGCGAAAATACCTGGAGACTGCGGGTTACGAGCGCATCCTGTTCGGCAGCGACTCCAGCTGGTTTCCACGTGGATTCTCGATCAAATACCTGGACGACCAGATACGCGATCTCCGTGAGATCAACGTGCCTCAAGACCAGATGGAGGCGATACTCGGCGGCAACGCCCGCAGACTGCTTGGAATCACCGGTAGCTGAGCCTGCGACGTGGCCTGCTCAGATCGTCGGATGTTCCCAGCGCGGAGTCTTGCCGTCGAGTCCGTGCTGCCGGGCGTGTAGCTGCGGCATGCGGCTTCCGCGGTGCGTGAAGACCACCATGGAGTGGATCCAGTAGCACAACTCGTCGCCTTCGCCGTCATGGTTGAACTGGCGGTGGTAGACGTGCTGGGGCTTGTATCCTGCTCCGCGCGGCGGGACAACGAGCGTTTCGACTTCGGTGTTGTCCGGGCTGCCGATTATCATCGAACCGGGACCTGACACCACATAGAACCCTTCAACGCGATTGTCGTGCTGATGGATTTTGTTTCCCTTGCCCGGATAGAAGATCGCCGGGTAGTGATGTGGATAGGCAGGGAAAGGCAGGTGAGAGATGGTCACGATGGAGACGATTGGAGTTGTCCCGTCGTTCACCCACTGGAATCGAGTTCCCTCGGTTAGCACGACTTCAAGGCCCGGTTGAACGGGGATCTCCATCGCCCTCCCGGGAGTTTCGTCAAGCCAGACTTTCAGGATCCCGGAACCTTCGAGAACGTGGACAGCCTCGCTGTCGGTTTCGATCTGATCGGTCTCCGTCCCTGGCAACTGTGTTCGCTCCGCCAGGGTGAACCGCTCATCCCCGGTGGTCTCCTCGCAGAGTAGCTTGAGAAACCCGCCAGTCGGAGTCTCCTCCAGAATGCCCTCTTCTCGCGGAACGATTATCTTCCCGGAATAGGTGGGATCTCGCGGGGTTGGCGGAATGTACGGCACACGTCCTTCGCCTGGAAGCGATGGCAACATTTCGTTTCCTCTCAGGCCCCGGAATTTGCAAGTAGGTGGGCGTTTCGATCTGGCCCGTAAAGTCGACGCTGAATATGTGAGGCCACTGGCCGGATGCTACGACAAATCCCGTTCGCCGTCATTCCGGGAGCCGAATATCCTAGATCGCGGCGTGGTCCTTGACTGCCCACTTAGACAGAACGTTTTCGTTTAACGTCACGCCAAGGCCAGGATGTTCGGGCGCAACGCCGAACCCATCGCGAATGTGCAACGGTTCAGCGGCTACGTCATCAGCGTGCAACCGAGGGCCGAGCAGATCGCACGGGTAGAGGCGATTCGGCAGCGCGGTGGCGAGGTGAAACGATGCGGCAATCTTGATCGATGAGTCGTGACTCGTCCCGAGAGTCCAGCCAATACCGGCGGCTTCCAGGGCGCCGACGACTTGCGCCGACCTGTACAGCCCCCAGTGCGTCGGCATGACATTAACGCACTTGATAGCGGGCTTATCTGCCCTGATGATCCGATTCAGATCTTCGAAAGACGACCAGCCTCCGTGCAGTGAAATCGGCAGACTCAACGCGTCGCCGACTTCCTGGTAGTCGTCCAGGTCCAACGGGCAGGGATCCTCCACCAGCTCGAAACGCGCGCCTTCGGCCTGCAATGCGCGCAGCTGGGCGATCGCTTCTGGCTTGGAGTGGCCCATATTGCTGTCCGGTCGTATCGGAACATCACCGATCGCATTGGCAACTGCAAGAATGTGCTCCGAGTCTCCGGGCACTCCAACCTTCATCTTGATCGCGTGGGTGAATCCTTCGTTCACTCGTTCTCGTGCAATCGTCACCTGGTCCTCAATCGCGAGATATGGCAGGGTCCAAACGAGGGGCACCTTCTCGCGGTGCTTTCCTCCAAGGAGTTGATAGACCGGTACGCCAAACGCCTTACCCTTGATATCGTGAAGTGCGAAGTCGACGCCTGCGACAAGTCCGCCCCTGCCGATGTGCTCCTCCAGCAGAGGTACGAGCCTCGAGATATCTGTGGGATCGGCGCCAATGAGCAACTCGTCTAGCTGCTGCACTTGACGGTCGTCGAGAGAATCGCCACGGAATTCACCGATTCCAGTGATGCCGGTGTCAGTGTGAACTTCGAGCACCACGGTGCGAAGATGAGTCATCGGCGCACCGGCCTCCTCGGTATGCCGGTTGCGCCACGGCGTTACATAGGGAATTGCTACAGGACGGGCTGAGATACGCTCGATTTTCATTTCACACGCTCCGGTAAATCGACATCGTGACTCAGGCAATAGAGAGCGGTCGATTTCTAACGGGGATGATAGCATCGAGTGTTCAGCACTCAGATGGAAACCACCTGTGATCCGCACTGAAAAGTTGATCGCCAGATGACAACAATCTGTGTTGGGTGGTCAAAGGTGGGAAGCAAGTTGCACGATCGGGAGCGAGTGGGTGGATAGTCGCAAAGTCGATCTGCTGATCTCTCTTGGCAGCAGAGCGGCATTCGGAGTTGTGCTCGGCGTCGCACTCGCCACGGCCGGTTGGTTTGCGGCCTGGTTTTTCTTTTTGAGGTCAAATGCCGGTCTGACCGAAGCGATGATCGTATTCTCTGCGTCCACCGGCTTCTTTGGAGGTGTAGGCGCCGGGTTAGCGTGGCTCAAGCTCGACGACGGTATCCGCGCAAACATTCCTGTGGTCCTTTTGGCCCTTCTCGGTGGCGGCGGTGGCGCCGTTGCAGGGTTGGCCTACGCGCACTTCGTTTTTGACGTGAGGATAACGAGGGGTGAAGGCGATATCACGGCAATCGCGGCGTCAGGTATCGCGGCGAACATTCCGCCACTGATCTGGTTTATTGTCGCCGCGCTCAGAAAACCGCCCTCGTCAGAAGAACCACTGTCTCTTCCGGGGCGACATCGGGTACCGCGATCCCGGTAATGCCTAACGGCCGTTAGGCTGTTCCGATAAACCGGCCTATCCCCTCTTCCAGGCGTGCTGCGCCGGCCTCAATCCGGCTCTGCCTGTCACGAAGATCCTCCCGATCAGCCTCAAGACGTTTCCTGGCATCGCCGCACCGGGCCACCGTCTGTTCTGGTGCAGGCCCGCCAAAGAGAGTACGTCGAGAAACAGCAACGACGGGGTCGAGAGCATCCCGCAGGGTTTCTGGACCGATGCCAACCGGCTTGCCCATGTATTCGACCGCGGCTTCATCGATCAGCTCCGGCGTGGCATCGAGCGGTGCAATGCCGCGTTCATGAGCCAGGCGCACCGTTGTGCCAATGATCTGGTGCGCAACACGCCAGGACAGGCCCTTTTCACGCACAAGCGCGCTGGCAATGTCCGGTCCTACTGCCCAGTGAGAACTGGCCAGCTCTCGCATACGGTCTCGCTTGACCTCCATGTCAGGGATCATGGCAGCGAGCCAATTCATGTCTCGCTGCGCGGTTTTGAAAGCGTCCAGCATGGAGAAGAACGAGCCGCCGTCGCCCTCGGAGCCACCGCTTCGGCGCTTGTCACCCAAAAAGGCCGCCATTAGTCCGCCCACCGCGTCGGCCGTTGATCCGCTGATCTGCTCCAGTGCAACGGGGTTCTTCTTGTGCATCATGATGCTTGACGTGTGACAGAACCGGTCGGGAATGTCGATCATCTGGGACTCGTTGCTGAACCAAAATGACATGTCGCGCGCAAATCGCCCTGTATGCTCTGCCAGGATCGCTGCGTCGGAGAAGGTCTCAAGGATGTAGTCATGGGCTCCGATAATGGCGTCGAACGTTGAGTCTATGACTTCGTCGAATCCGAGACATTCGGCGGTGCGCTGGCGGTTAACGGCGAACGGCGAACCAGTCATGATCGCAGCACCGGCCGGGCTCTGATTTGTGTGGCGGTATGCCAGGGCCAGTCGCTCATAGTCGCGCGCCAGTGATGCCGCCCAGGCAAGCAGCTGCGCGCCAAGTGTTGTCGGCTGCGCGTGCATGCCGTGGGTATAACCTGGCATCACCGCGTCGCTTGTCATTTCAGCGGTACTGAGCAGTGCGCTTCGGAAGGCGTTGATGCCCTCCATCGTTTCGATTATCGAGGAGCGAGTGACAATCCGCCGGGCAACCTGGATCAGGTCTCCTGACGACCGCCCGAGGTGTATTCGCCCGCCGACGTCATATCCGAGCTTGCGGATAAGGAAACTTTCGCCAGAGTGAAGTCCCCACGACTGCTTCGATCGCTGCTCATCTACACCGAGAGATTCCATCTCGCGGAAGGTAGTGAGCAGCGCCACGGCGTCCTGTTTCGGTATCAGCCCTTCCTCGCCAAGCATCAGGACGTGTGCCTTGTCGAACGCGTGGAGACCAGGGAACATCGGGCTCTCACGGCCATCTGCCGAATCGGCGTGTAGATCGCTCACCATCGGCTCCATCAGACGAACGCCTACGCCCCTGTAGCCCTCGTAATCTTCGTGCGGAACTTGATGCATGTATTTGCTCCCGGGGGTTCGTCTGGATGTAAGTCACGATTCTGGCAGATCGAGAGTTCGCACACCGGTTACGGAGTGCGAGCGTCCTCAAGATTGAGATGCGCTGATCGGCTAGCGTACTTGCCTTAGCCTGGGATCCAGGAAATCTCGGAGCCAGTCACCCAGGAAATTGAAGGACATCACCACAAGCATAATTGCGAGCCCGGGGAACAGGCTGACCCAGTAGGCCGTCTCCACGTACGTCCGCCCGCCAGCAACCATCACACCCCACGCCGGCGTGGGCGGCGGGATGCCGACTCCGAGGAAGCTCAACACCGACTCTGTCAAGATCAAGCCGCCAACTCTCAGTGACGTCATAACCATGAGGGTGCTCAAGACCCCCGGTAGAAGGTGCCTTATGAATATCCTGCTCGTTGAGGCGCCTGCAATCTGAGCCGCTTCGATGTAAGTCTCGGTTTTCAGCTTGAGCGCCTCCGCGCGAATCTGGCGCGCGAAACTATTCCAGCTGAAGATGACCAGTAAAAGAATGATGACAGTAAGGCTCTGGCCGAGCACGATGACCACAACGAGCGCGACTAATATGAACGGAATCGCAAAAGTAAAGTCGACGAAACGCATTAGCATCTCGTCGACATTGCCGCCGTACCACCCTGCCACCAGGCCCACGAGCGTCCCGCCAACCACACCGCCCGTAAGCACTATCGCAGCCACCATGAGCGAGATCCTGGCTCCGAATATGAGTCGGCTCAACATGTCTCGTCCCTGAGGGTCAGTGCCGAGCAGGTACTTGGTGGTGCCTTCGTCTTCCCAGGCCGGGGGCGTATTCCTCTCCCTGAGGCTGCCCTGTTCAGGATCGTGCGGAGCGAGCAGCGGGGCGAAGACGGCGACGAAGAAAATGAACACCACGATGCCGGCCGGTATCACCGGGTAACGCCGGAACCCGTCCCAGTACCGCCTCATGCGAGACGGACGGGAATCCTCCGAGAACTCGAAATCTTGTAGCGTTTCGCTAATAGCCGCCATGGACTAACTAAGCCTGATTCTTGGATCGATTACCGCATAAAGCACGTCAACAAGAAATGACGTTACGACGTACAGGATCGTCACCAGGGTGATGATCGCTGCCATCAGCGGAAAGTCGTTGTTGTTCACCGCATCAATGCCCAGCCTGCCCACTCCCGGCCATGCGAACACCGTTTCAGTCACGACCGATCCATCGATGAAACCGGCGAGGATGATACCCGCATAGGTCAGCGGAGCCAGCAAGGCGTTCTTGAAACCGTGCTTCCAAACCACCTTCCAGGGTCCCACGCCCTTGGCACGCGCAAGCCTTATGTATTCGGAATCCATCGCCTCAAGCATCGACGCGCGAACGAGGCGTAGCAGGCCTGCGGCACTGAGCCAACCGATAGTGATGGTAGGCATGATGTAGTGCTTCCAATCACCGCGCCCGGACGTCGGCAGCCAACCGAGGTACACGGAAAAGAGGACGATCAACATGATGCCGAGCCAGAACTGTGGCGAGGACTGGCCCATAAGCGCGACCGTCCTTCCCGCATAGTCCCACACCGTCCCACGCCTGGTTGCGGACAGGATTCCAAGCGGGACAGCGAGCAGGACGACGAATACGGCTCCGGCTACTGCAAGTTGCAACGTCGCCCCGATGCGGTCGAGCACAACCCCCATCGATTCTCGCTGGTGCTGTAACGACGTTCCGAAGTCACCCTTAACGGCGTCAAACGCCCAGTCGCCGTACTGGACAACGATCGGTCGGTCCAGGCCCATCCTCACGCCCCACGCGTCCCACTCTTCCGGCGTGGTGTACTCCGTCAGGTACAGCAGCCGCGGGTCGCCTGCGGCCCTGGACATGCCGAACAAGAACACACTCATTGCGACGACCATGACCACCGTGTAAGTCAGCCGTCGTGCGATAAATCGGGACATCTATTCCCTCTGTTATCCACCGGGTAGCATCAGGGTCGTCCATTCACCCAGTGGCGAATGGACGACCCTGGCAAAAAAGGGCTATCCAGCGCCCGTGCCGCTATTTGACTGCCACCGTGGCTGCGTTGGTGAACACCGGCGCATCGATCGCGTGCGGGGTCCACGATGCAATGTTCGGTCCAATCGCGTAGTGTGGCTGGTCTGCAACAAACGCAGTCTGCAAGTCCCAACCTAGTACGTAGTCGACAGCCTGCCGGTTGTTTTCGATCCTCTGCTCTCTTGAAGGCTCGGTGAAGTTGGCGAAGTAGAGCGGAACAATGTCGTCTTCCACTTCGAATCCACGGAACGTGGTGGTCGCGCCCATGCCACCGTCAAACGGGCGGTCTACAGCGGCAGGGTTGATCACACCACAGTGGTACCAAGGGATGTCGTCCACACCGCCAAACCGTCTTGGCCGTGCTGCCGCGTAGGCACTGATGTCCAGGTCCACGTCGACTCCGATGTCGCTCCACATCTGAGCAATCGCCTCACCAGCCTCAGGATTTACCCTGGGATGGTCGGCAGGCACAAAGAGCGGAATCGTAAACCCATTCGGGTATCCGGCCTCGGTCAGAAGCCTCTCAGCTTCATCCGGGTCAAAGTGCCGTTCCCACTTCTCCTCCCACACCGACATGCCGGGGCCCCAGCCTGTAACGGCTGTTCCCTGGGTTCCACCGAACCCGCCGAAGAGCTCATCGTTAATTGCGTCGTGATCGATGGCAATCGCCAACGCATGTCTGACTTTGCGAGCTGCCTCCATGGAGGCCGGGTCGCCCGGGTCACCGACCCATTCGTTACTCGGGTCAAACCCATCCCTCGGGAAAATAGTGTCCCCGAATGTCGGGCTCGTAGGATTGTTGTCCTTTTGCTGCCAGTAGTTACCGGTGAAGTTGATACAGCCCATCTGGGAGAGGCCAACGGTCTGCTTGGTCGCCCCGGGAGTATCGTCGAGCGCACCCTGTAGCAGGCTATTGGGGATCGGGGCGAAATCGATCTCGCCTACCTTGAAGGCGGCAACCATTGTTGAAGGCTCGCGCAGTTCGAGGACCGTAAAGTTCTCAACGAGCGGGGTGTTCCTCCAGTGATTTGGCACGGCCTTGAGGTCCATGCGCTCGCCGACCCGCCACGTGTCGACGGAGTACGGGCCGGTTGCGACCGGAACCTGCGATGCCTTCGCCTCGCCCAGCTCATCTACGATCTTCTTGCTTGTGATCCAGGGATCGGCGCTTGAGATCTGGCTAAAGCTGGTTGCCCACCACGGGAAGAACTGCCCCTCTTTCCAGTTCAACTGGACAGTATCTTCGTCGATGGCCACCCAGGGCTCGAAAAACGGCTGGAGACTTCCAACACGGTAGAAGACAGAGCCTTCGCGCATAGCGTTGTTGAAGCTCCATGCAACGTCCTCTGCGGTCACTGTGCCCCACCCATCATGGAACTCCACGTCATCCCTGAGATCGAATGTAATGGACTTCTGGTCGGAGGCTACCGAGAAGCTTTTCGCGATCGAGTTCGCGGCGTCGTATTCCCCGTTCTCGTCAACGCGCAAAAGGTTCTCACCTATGTCCCAGCCGATAAGCTTCCACTCCTGGCCAAGACCGGAGAGTGCGTGGACAAAGATCACCGGGAACACGCTGGAGTCGGCGACCACGACAGTGTCGGTGGAAGCACCCGGTGGCTTCGGCACCGCAGTGGCTGTGACCACGGCGACCACAGTTCGATCCACAATCACTGTCCGTTCTGCGCCGGGGACGATTACCGTCCGCTCAGCACCGGGGACAAGCACAGTTCGCTCAGCGCCGGGAACCTCTCTTGTGACCTCGACCTCTACCGTCTTCGAGCTTCCACAGGCGATTGAGACAATTGCCAGCGATGCCAGAATGGCGGAGGTCCATAGCCATCGTGATTTCAAATTTTTATGCATGATGGAACGGTTTCCTATCCTAAACGCGCTGACGGAATTCCCGCGGCATCGAGACATCTCTCTCAGACCGCATCAGCGAGACTCGTATAGTCGTGCCCAATTTAATTGGGGCGAGCTTAACCGCGAATGGAACTCGTCGCAACTATACGGAACGCGAAAAGTCACCTCAAACCTCTATACGCATGGCATGCGGGCACAAAGAGAAAAGCGCTGTGCATTCCTATCGGGTGACAGCCAAACCGCGCATGAAAACCGTAACAAAGGCGGATCTGATTATCGAGAGCCTTTTGATGCCCTCACATTTCGTTCGAGCTGAGGACGACTAAGGCGTCGGTAGCAAAGACGACTGTTCAAGGGACAGTATTGTGTCGGGATCGACTCCAAGTCTCTCGGCTTTTATTGCGTCCGAGTCGGCGCCTGCAACCTGGCCAAGATCACGTCTCACACGAGAACGCATTACGTACAAGCGAGCGCGTTCTGGCGCAACCGAAATAGCCTGGTCAAGATCCTCCAGCGCCCGTTGTAGTGATCCTGATTCAATCAGCACCAAAGACCGCTGAAAGAGAAGGTCAGCGTCGTACGGACGCAGTTGTATGGCCCGATCGTAGTCCTGTATCGAGCCTCCATGCTGTCCTGCAACTGCACGGATCAACGCCCTGGTCGCATAGGTGATGGAGTTAGTCGTGGAAATCGAGATCGAAGTATCAAGGTCTGAAAGACCGCCTGCCAGGTCACCGGACTGGGCCCTCGCAAGACCGCGATTTCCTAAAGTGGTGGGGTCGTCTGGATCAAGCTCCAACGCTCTGTCGAAATCCCGAATAGCCAGGGAATAATCTTCCGCGCCCAAGTGCATCACACCGCGGTTGACGTAGACCGTACTGGCAAGGGATTCGTCAAGTTCCAGCGCCCGGGCATAGTCGCGTTGTGCCTCGGACCTTCTTCGCAGTTCGCTCAGTGTGTCGGCTCGCTCAAGGTAGGCCTCACCAAATTTTGGAGAATCGCCAATCGCATCGGTATACGCGGCGATTGCCCGAAGCGGTTCGCCGTTGAGCCGATGTCGAGCGCCCTGGAGAAGCAGGTTCTGCGCCTCCGCAGAAGGTCCGTCCTGACCGCACGCCGCGACCAGGATCAATAGCGCCATGCTGCTGACCGCGAGCAGTGTGATGAAGTGAGGCTTTCGAGATAGGCAGATGCGCTGCATACGATGTCGCCTTCGGTAGACGTTCGAGTCTTTGCCTGACTGCGAAACAGGTCGCGTATCGGTCCGGCCGTGCCCCTCGCTACAGGAAGTCTACCAGCGAAGGAATCCTGCAACCCGGCACCAGTGGTTGAGGTAATACCGGTCCGGCGACGCGCCGACTAAGCCGACACGAAGCGCAGCTACATTCCGGCGAGTAAGATGACGGCCAACTTGACACCAGCAAGGAGGAACCATATTGAAAATCACAGAAGTGGAAACGATATATGTTGACCGCTATATGCTGGTGAAGATTCATACGGACGCCGGTCTCACAGGTATCGGAGAGGCTGGAGCGTGGGCATTTCTCGAGGCCTGCGAGGGAGCAATAAAGAAGTTCGCCACATACCTGGTCGGCAAAGATCCTTTACTGATAGAGCACCACTGGAACTTCATGTACCGGGCGGCTCACTTCCGTGGTGCGGTTGTAATGGGGGCGTTGAGCGCGCTGGACATCGCCCTGTGGGACATTTCAGGCAAGCATTTTGGCGTGCCGGTGCACCAACTGCTCGGCGGCAAGGTGCGAGACAAGGCGCGCGTCTATTACCACGTATTTGGAGACACCAGGGAGAAGTTGATCAACGGTATCGTTGACGCTCGGGACAAAGGATTCACAGCTGTCGGTCACCTCACTCCGTTTCTCGATTCTCAGCACGATGTACCGTATGAGGCAACACATGTGCACAAGATTCGAGACGCTATCGAGACCGTCCGCCGGTATCGGGAAGCCATTGGCGAAGACGTTGACCTGTGCATGGAGATATCGAGGAAGTTGACGCCCACTGAAGCGGTACAGCTTGGCCTTGGAATTGAAGAGTTCCACCCGTACTTCTATGAAGATCCGGTTACGCCGCACAACTTCGACGAGATGGTGTACGTGGCGAGCAAGGTGAACATACCCATCGCAACAGGCGAGCGTTTCACTTCGGTCTGGGAGTTCGAGATGCTGCTCAGGCGTGATGCAGTTCAGTACGTTCGCCCAGACGTGTGCAACGTTGGCGGAATCACTGGGTCGAAGAAGATCGCCGCTCTCGCGGAAGCAAATCATGTCGGCGTCGTGCCGCACAACCCGTTGAGTCCGGTCAGTACGGCGGCTTGTCTGCAAGTTGCCGCCTGCATCCCGAACTTCGCCCTGCAAGAGCTACCGACGGGCGAGGACGAAGCTCCGAAAACCGATATGTTCACCGGGATTCCCGAGCATGACGGCCGCGGCTATCTCCTTATTGGCGACGGGCCAGGTCTCGGCATTGAGCTAAAACCGGATGCAGTAGAAAAGGCACCTCCGCGTATGTGGGGTCAAATTCGAAATCAACTCAGTGCGGATGGTTCAATCGCATTTCAATAGATTCCAATCTCCCGGGCTTCGTTCCGCATTAGCCAGCGATAAGGCATGATAAGTTGCGGAAAGCTAGAATCCATGCCTGCCGTTCGCGAAGGATTCGTCAATTCGTCAAAACGATTGCCGCGGACCGAATTTTCTACCCTGGTGCGAGGGAACACCTTCCACACTGCCACGCCGGGTGAACAGAGAGTATCAGCGGGGACAGAACCAAACAAAGGAATCTGACTATGTACGAACTGGAAGTCCTGAACCCGGTTTCGCCACAACAGGGAGAGGTGAGCGCCTTCCCGTATGCCGCCCGGCCCTCGACTCTCGAAGGAAAAGTGATCGGGTTGATGTGGAACGGCAAGGCACACGGTGATGACGCTCTCAAAAAGGCCGGCGAACTGATCAAAGAATCTGTGCCCAGCGCAGACGTTCGCTTCTATTCGGGCGCGCTGCCGTTTCCGAACCCCCTGCGCAACACGGCCATATCGGAAATAGACGTCGCCATCGGATGTACGGCTGATTGAGGGTCCTGCACGTCGTGGATTGTCTACGACATGGTTGAACTGGAGAAGGCCGGAGTCCCGACCGCGGTCATTCTCTCAGACGGTTTCCAGCATGACGCCGACGCCAGTGCACGCGCATTCGGAATGGGGCCAATCCCCAGGGTCGAAGTACCGCTGGTCTACAACAACATCACGACCGCTGAGGCGTACGAGCAGACGGAGCCTGTGGTCCCCGAACTGGTGAAACTCCTGACGACACAGGTGTCCGGCGAGGCCATCGAGGAACATGCTGTGCGAACGGCTCAGTCGAAAAAGGAGACGTTCACAGGTGAGGATCAGCTCGACGCGCTGGAGGTGTTCAACGAGGCATTTATCGACCGCGATTGGGGCGACGGCTACCCGCTGATTCCACCCACCAGGGAACGCGTCGAGCACATGCTGACAGGCACCACGCTCGATGCCGACGATGTGGTGTGCACTCTTCCTCCGGGCAACGGTATCGTCACGGTCCAGAAAGTGGCGGTGAACTGCGTGATGGCCGGAGCGCGGCCTGATCATCTCCCCGTTGTGATCGCAGCTTGCAGAGCACTGGCGCAGATGGACCCGTTCGCGGCACGCGGACTGCTGATGTCGACAAGCGCCGGCGCGCCATTGCTGCTCGTAAACGGACCGATTCGCGAGGAGATCGGCCTCAACTCAAAACGAGCAGCACTCGGCCCCGGCAAGATCTCAAGGGTCAACGTTGTGATCGGCCGTGCCTTCACGCTAACGCTGAAGAACGGCGGACACTGGTATCCCGGCGTACTCGACATGGACACCATCGGCACGCCTCGCAAGTTCAGCCTATGTGTCGGTGAGAACGAAGAGGACACGCCGTGGGAGCCGTGGCATGTTGAGCATGGCTACTCAGCCGAGCAGAACACGTTGACGATCTTCCCGACGGGCGGTGAGCACGATCACGGCAACCAGGGAGTCGACACGCCGGACGGCCTGTTGAAGTCAATCGCCAACTCCTGTAACTCTGGCGGTGGCTACATCGCCGATCTGCAGGGAGAAACCGACAGGACAGCGGCGGGGCAAATACGTTCGGGCGGCGGCACGCTGATACTGATCGCGCCCGCGCACGCTCGTCCAATATCTGCAGGGGGTTTCAGCAAAGCTGCGGCCAAGGAGTTTCTGCACCACCATGTCAGGGTGCCGGCCAGCAAGCCGATGAGCCATTTCAACGTGCCGGACAAGGTGCGCTTCCAGTACCGATGGCTCTACGATCTGTCTGAGGCAGAACGCGAAGAGGTGATGCTGCCAGGCCACCTGCATGCGGGCGCGTACCACCTTGTGTGCGTCGGCGCTGCGGACAGGGCAAAGAACCTGATCATCGGCAGCGGCGACCCATCAATCGTGGAGATCACCGACAGAGTGGCCAGGTAGGCGAATCTGGGTATCGTTTCAGACGCGAGGTGATTGAGTCGATCGTCTACCGCTGGCAAGGGTGTCGGGGCGATGTTTCGAGCTGCGATTCGGCAAACGTTCCGTTGGGGCTTCGTGAAGAGAGTGGCTATTGATGGGGACAATGCGACCATCGAGTACTCGATTCCGCTCCCGCACGACCAGACAGACCTTGCTGCCCGAGAAGTTATGCCTTCCGTTGCAATTGGCGGAGCTGGGGGACAGTATCAAGAATTTTCGATTTGGTCGTTGAACTTAGTTGATTAGCTGTTTCAGTAACAACCTCGCTCTCTCGGCTTCGCTGATCGAGAAGTTGGAATTGATCTCCTGCACCTTCTCCAGTGCACTGATGGCCGCATAAGTCTCACTCAGGGCGGAATAGATCAGTCCGGCGTGGTGGTAGATTGCAGCGTCACGAGTCTTTAGCGACATAGCCATCTCAGCTGCATCGCGAGCATTCTCGTATTCGCCCGAGCGGTATGAAACCCACGCCAACGTGTCGTACGCGTACACGTCTTTGCGCTCCGCCACCTCTTCTCTGGCAAGTCTCACCGCGAGCTCAAGCTCGATGTCATTGTCTGCTAGCAACTGTGCCAGTTCTCGACGCACCAGCTGTGGCTCAAACAGTGATTCACTCAACTCGTCGATTGCCAATGCAACCAACTCATCAGCTTCATCAGCCCTCCCCAAAGCCCGGTATACATCGGCAAGCTCGACCATGATTCCGGTATCGCTCGGCACTTGGTCGAGGGCCCGCTCATAGGTTTCAACCGAACTTGAGAGGTCACCGGACATCCACTGAGAATGCGCTGTTCCTGCCAGCGCAAAGATATGGTCTGGCGCAAGCTCGAGCGCCTTCTCGAAGTGATCGAGAGCAGTCATAGCCTCACCTTCAGCCAGATAGAACTCACCGATCGCAGCGAGGTGCCACGCCATCTGATGCGGGGTCACGCCTGACGCGAGCGCGTCTTCGGCCGCCAGCTTCGCAAAGTTCAGGGCGCGTTGAGAGTGTCCATTGAGAAACTCCAGGTGCGCCTGCCGGGAGAGTGATGCGCGGCCGGGACTTACCGAAGCCAGCTCCCGATAGAAATTCTCGGCCTTTTCATAGTCTCCAAGTGCCAGATGAGAATCACCGATAACTGCCACCGCGTTCGCCCACGACTTAGAGGATTGTGGAACATTTGCAACCGCTGCCACCGCTTCGCTAAATCTGTGGGTAGTGGCAAGGGCGTTTGCATAAGCCACGGCCGCAACCGGGTAGTCCGGATTGACCTCCAGCGCTCGCCGGGCAACGTCTATCGCCAGGTCGATGCTGTCTGAATAACCAAGGTCCTTCGCGGCACGCAGGTGCTGAGTAGCAAGGTGAGTCAGGTCGATGTAAGAATCCGGGTTCGCTTCGACCCGGCTCTCGAAAAACCTGATTGCCCTATCGACTGGTGCAACGCTGACAAGGCTGCTTAGCTCGATGTCGTCTGGAGTGAACTGCGAGGTCGCAACGCTTACAGCCGGTGTCGAGTCTACGGCGCTGGCTGAAAAATCGATTCTTGCCAGAATGAGCGCCAACCCCATAGCTATTGCACCGACGATCACCAGTCTTGTAACTCTGTTCACCGCGTCTGCTCCTGGGTCTCATCTACTCGGTCGTCTCGAACGTACGCCGATGCGCACACTCGTTTCACCTTCTTGCCTCCGGGGCGCAGTCCTTGGCCTGGCTAGTGCCTGACCTGATCTGCTACGTCTTTGGGAGGAACCGGACCGCGCCCCGAAGATCTGGAGGGATTAGTCGTCATCCTCGTTTTCGTCTTCATCTTCGTCATCGTCGTCTTGCTCGTTGTCATCGTTACCTGTGCCGTTAGGCTCAGCGAGGTACGGGAACCTATTCGAGAACTGCGAGTCGTTGTCTACGCAGTCGGTCGTGACAGCGCCTTCTGTGATCAGGCCGAGCTCGGCGTCGATCACGTCGTCAGCGAGCCCTCGACCGTTCAAGAATCCCGTGTCCTGTGAGAGGTCAACGGTCAGGATGTCCGGTAGAAGGATGTCGGCAAGACCGCTCACCTTCGCGGCATCGTCAGACGGGTCATCACCAGCGGCATCGTTCAGTGAGTGAAGCAGAGCCAGCGAGTCGACGATCTCTGCCCTGAAGTTCGCTACGTCGTCAACGGGGTTTGCGCTGTTGTAGGCGTCCTTCTGACTGGCCTCGTCTGTCTCGAATGGGTTGTTGGGGATGAACACCGTGCTAATAGCAGGACGTCCCACGCGGTCAACCTGTACCCATTCACCGTTCTCCCTCACCATCGTGCGAGCCCAAACGCCAACGTTGTCAGCGCCAAGCCTCTCGGTCGGGAGGGTCAGCACAAACGCCGTCACGTCCAGGCCGTTGAAGAAGTTTGAGCCTGTGCCGTTCGGACCTGTGCAGAACGCAGCACCCGCGTTGAACGCGTTCAGATCGAGGAAGAACGGGTCATCTCGGAGCCCCACGAAGCTCTTCACAAGTCGATCTCGCCCCGGAAGGTTTCGGTCAACCCGTCCGGTCCTGCCAAGTCCAAGCAACCGTGATTTTCTGCCCTTCACCTCTGTCAAAATCGTCCACTTACCGATAACTCGGTACCTGTAGATGATGTCCTCAACAGCATCCCCGTCATTGTCGATCGCGAACTCGTATCGAGCACGCGGGTTGAGCGATGTTCCGCTGATCAGGCCAGCGGCAGGATTAACGGTCATCGCCAGCACGGTCATCCCGCGGTTCTGGCTGCCCGAGTTGCCCACTGGTGGGTGAAACACGAACAGATCGGACAGGTCCGTCCGTCCGTCAGTACCCACTCCTGGGCCATCCAGGTGATCCGCTGCCTGCGTGCCACTTGACGGCCACGCCATGAACATCGCCACCGCGAGGGCGGCGAGAGCAATGACAGCCAGGCCTCCCTGCAGACGTTTTTTCTGTAATCCGGCTTCCAGCATCTCTGATTCCTTTCTTTGAGCATCTCCGACATACTTGAGGCCCTTGCAGCCGTGGCGTTGCCGCCGCTCTGTGCACTGGTGAAATAAGTGCCTGACTGCCCCTCAGACACCTATGCGGAACCGGACAAGAAACGGATCATTCGCTGAAGAAAATGAGTTTGAAATCGGCTGATTCCGGACTGCCGACAGTCGCCGGTTCGGATTTAAATTGAGACCGAATGGCGATCGACTCTCAGGACAGGCAACCAATCGAATGAGCCGTTGGCTAAGAAATTCCGTACCGTTGTTAAGGCAGACATAGAAGTTCGCAATGACCTTTGAGTCCGCAACAGACGAAGAGTTGCTTCATGCGATGGGCACGCAAGACGTGGCCGCGCTCGAAACACTGTTCGACAGGTACCACCGACTGGCACTTGCTGTTGCGAACCGGGTTCTGCGAGACCCCGGCAGGTCGGAAGATGTAGTACAGGAAGCTTTCCTGGCGGTCTGGAAAGACGCAGCCTCGTTCGATGGAAAGCGTGGAAGAGCAAGATCCTGGCTGATGACGGTCGTCAGGCATCGAGCGATCGACATAACCCGAGGTAAAGGCTATTCGACAGTTGTGACCTCTCTGGAACAGCTGACCGTGCATCCATCTTCAGACGACGCGTGGCCGGAGGTGAGTAAAAATATCGACGCACAGGAGTTGCGTGATGCGCTGGCAACCTTGCCTGAAGAGCAGAGGAGCGCGATCGAGAAGGCCTATTTCGAAGGCTACACGAATCGTGAAATTGCAGAAAAAGAGAACGTTGCGCTTGGCACGATCAAAGGCCGGATTCGCCTTGGAATGAACAAGCTCAGACAGATAGTTGTCCCTCATTCGCACCAGTTGGCGGACGATAACGAGAATCAGTCTACGGAGGGTTCCGATTAGCGCCCTGCCGTTTAACCCGCAGACCCCGCATATTTCTAACTCGGAAGAGCTGGAAGAGTACGCTGCGTCCTACGCGCTTGAGGCACTTGATGCGGACGAGCGAGCGGAGTTCCGGGAACACATCTCTCTCTGTGGAGTGTGCGAGACGCTTGTGGCGGAGTTCGCAGATACGGCGGACGCGATCAGCGAGTCGCTTGAGCCTGTAGACGCGACGAGCGGACTGAAGCAGCGCGTTATAAGTGCGGCTGTATCCAACCCGCCAGGAACGGCGGCTCAACCTGCCGACAGGACACCGGACCAGGGCAAAGCCTGGCTCTCTTCTTTATTCACAAAACCTCACTACCAGGCCATAGCGGCAGCTGTTGCAGTAATTGTTATCGGCGGACTTGTAGCATGGAATCTTGCTCTCCAGACCGACAACTCACAACCAACATTCGCGTCAGCCGAGTTCCTCTATGACCTTGAAGGCACGGATGCCGCACCCGGAGCATCCGGAGCTGTCTACAGGGCCGGTGAAAATGTCGGGTTCTTGCTATTACAGGATCTGCCACCTGCCGGGCCAGGAAATGTCTACCAAGCGTGGCGGATAATCGGTTCCGATGCCTTTCCAGAAGACACTTTCACCGTCAGCAATAGGGGCTCTGCATTAGTCTCGCTGAAATTGGACGTGTTGGACGCAGACACCATCGCCATCAACATCGAACCAGAAGGCGGGAGCACGGCTCCAACCAGTGCTGTCCTTCTCGTGAAGGCCAGCTAGGGCGATCCACTGGCTGGCTATCGGTGACTGGCTACTTGAGGGCCGTAGATTGGATACTTGCTACGTCCACCTCAGCATTTGTTTCGGACGCAGGCGAATCGATCGCAGTCAACAGCGGAGGGTATCGACGCAATCCGGGGTGACAATAGTCTTCAGCACCAAAGTTATCGAAAAGAGTCAATCACCCGGTTCTTGATACTGCCCCGTTAGCCGAAATCCAACTGAAGGTGGTGGAGCTGGAGGGATTCGAACCCGCTACCTCCTGATTGTCCCCCACCTCGACAGACGAATCCTATCTTCGTGCGGTATTGACTAGTTCGGCCTACCTGTCAGGGAGGGAGAAAAAAGCCGCCCCTCCCCCTGCCTAAAACGCGCCGTGCCGACCTGATGGCGGCGTTCGCATTGCCTTGTTCCAGAGCGCCTCGACGTGATAGCGAGGCCGCCAGCCCAGGATTTGCATGATCTTGTCGTTGTTGAACTTGCGGTGCGGGATGTCTGGGAACACGAAAAACGTCTCGCAGTTCGATGGCAGCCGTTCTTCCGGCACCTCGACTGCGCACTGAATCGCTGTGCCGCAGTCCGGCCATGCCGTCGAGTACGGCGTCATGTCGTCGTGGTAGTCCGGCATCCGTTCCGGTCCGCCGAGGTTCCACGTGTGCTTCATGTTGTAGTACAGCAGCGTCAGCGCCGTGATGCCGTGACGCTCTGCGTACACTCGCACAATCTCCTGTCCAAGCGCCTTCGTGTGCGCGTAAAGCCGTGTGCCCGGCGCGGGCGGCATATCGGGGTTCAGGTCGTGGTCCCACTCCTCGTACTGCGGACCGGCGAGCTGGTAGTGAGGCCCGGTGTTGATGACCCTGCGAACGCCGTGTGTCTTCGCAGCGACCATCATGTTGTAGTTGCCGCGTGTGTTGACATCGAAGGCGATCTGGCGGTGCGGCCGCAGCACAGAGAGGTTCACGATGCAGTCGACTCCCTCAGCCGCCCGCACGACGCCGTCGAGGTCATCCACGGAGAGCTGCAGGTAGTCGTGCTTCAAGCCATCCGGCTTCTCGGTGATGTCGGTGACCAGCATCTCGTGACGCTCGTCCAGGGCCTTGATCACCCACGGCCCAAGCATCCCGTTCCCGCCAAGTATTAGAATTTTCATTGGTTATTTCCGTTTGGCTGTGTGCAAACTGGTCATTCTGAACTTGATTCAGAATCTCTCTGGTCTTCCGAGGTTGTCCAGTAAGATCTCTCCGCTTCGGTCGAGATGACAATTTACGGCCATGCCAGCAGCTCCTTTGCCGCGTGCATCAGGTAGCGCTGGTTTTCTACCGGCGACTGCACATGGATGTCCTGCCATTGCGCCAGCGACTCAGCCGTCAGCGCCCGCTTGATCGCTTCGATTGCATCGCCACTTGAAACCGCAGCCGTCTGGCCGCTCGACTGCGCCGCAGCGCGGTCTCCCTGCTCAACCGGGAAGCCCAGGCGCACCGTCGCAACCTGGATCCTGCGGTCCCTGGCGAACTCCTTGCAAACAACCTCGCCAAGGTGGCACGCCAGCAGCGGCACATCGTCCGTCGGCGGCAGGCTGCGCCACTTCTCCGTGACCGTCAGGTTCTCCTCGTAGTCGGCAAACAGCTTCAAGCTGCTCACATACACGCAACGCTTCGCGCCCGCGTCAGAGGCCGCGTTCAGCAGGTTGTAGAGCTGGCGGGTCGAATGGTCGACAATCGCGCTCGGATCGGTCGGCTGCTGGTTGTAGCCGAACACGACCAGCGCGTCGTGCCCGCCGACCAGCGTATCTGTCGAATCGTCGTGGCCAATCACCGTGTCGTACGGCACAGGCGTTTGCAGGTGCCCATCGTCGCCAAGCGCCGAGGCCAGCTGTTCGCCAAGCCACCAGTCGCCGTCCCTGATAAGGATCTTCACTTTACCGTTCCGTTGCTCACAGGTTTTCCGTGCCAGTGTTTTTACGATCTTAGCGCGTCGGAACCGACCCCGACCGCCTCGCCTCTACATGAACTTACCCCGTCCGGCGATCTCCACAACCGTCTCCAGGATTCCGCCTCGAACACAATAGTAGTAGTCGTGCTGTGCGATCGTCGTATCGCCGTGCATCGGCAGGAACGAGATCTTGTCCCCTGCTCGCAAGCCTTCGGCAGCTCCGGTCACCGCAAGCGTGCAGTGCTCCTCCGACATGCCGGTCACGGTCGCTCCCTCGATGCCGACAACCTTCGGTTCGCCAAGCTCCACCGAGATCGCCTTCATGCCGGGATCGGCGACTGCACGACCGGGAGCGGGCCTGCTTGTAATGGTTGCGAGCACGGTCAACGCGGTCTTAAATGGAATGCTGTGCTCCCCGAAGACTTCGAGATACTTGGCGTCCATGAACAGGTAGCTTCCGCACTGTAGCTCCGTGACCCGGTCCACCTTGCCCGTGATGTCGAATGTGCCGGTTCCGCCCGCGCTGATGATCTTGACCGGGAGTCCTGCCGCCTCGATGTCGTCTGCTGCCGCAAGCAGCCTGTCAATCGTCTCCAGCGTGTCTTTTTTGCGCTGATCGAAGCCTTCGGTGAAGACCGTTCCGCCCTCGTAGCCCATAACGCCATCGAAGCGCAGCCCCGGCGCACCGTCAACGGCCTTCGCCAGCGTTGCGGCGGCCTCTCCAGGCTCCACTCCGGCCCGCATCATGCCGGTCTGGATTTCGAGAATGACACCAAGCTCAATACCGAACGCCTGCGCCGCTTCGGACAGTTCGGCAACGTTTTCGTGGCTGTCGACGGCCACGGTCACGTTCGCCCGCGAAGCCACTCCGAAGAGACGTCGAATCTTGGTCTTGCCTACAACCTGGTTGGCGATCAGGATCTCGCGGACGCCGCCTTCAGCGAGGATCTCGGCCTCGCCCACCTTGGCCGCGCACACGCCTATCGCCCCTGCTTCTATCTGCTTGAGCGCCCAGTAAGGGCTCTTGCCGGTCTTCATATGCGGCCGCAGGCTGACGTTGTTCTCAGTTGCGAACGCTTGCAGGGCCTTGATGTTGGCCTCGGCGATATCGAGATCGATAACGATTGCGGGCGTGTCCAACTCCTCGACCGGTGTGCCCGGCAGCGGCAGGTATGCCATTCTTTTTGTTCCTTTTGTGCGGCTGTGGCGAATGTGTAAGCGTGCGTCAGTTTTTGTTGTAGATCGCAACGGCGTTGCGGCCCAGGATCCATTCCCTGTCCTGCGCTGTGAAGAACGGGATCATGTCTTTCATCACCAGCAGTTCGTAGTCGGTTGCGTAGACCAGCTTGCGCGGGCCGAAGGCATCATAAGCCCTTTCGAGGTACGGCCACATGTCCCGGAACGGCAACTCCATGCGGGACGGGTTGTGCAGCGAAGTCCTGATGTACACGTTGGGGTGACGGTTCAGGGCCAGCAACGGTCCGAAGCCCTCCGAGTCCGGCTTTGTGATGTCGATCATTGCGAAGTGGTCGACGACAATGTTGACGCCCGGAAACCGCTCCGCCATGTCGCCGATCTGTTCGACCTGGTGAGGTGCCGCGAAGATGTTGAAAACCGCTCCTAGCTCCTCAGCTTTCTTCCACAGAGGGTACGAAACCGGATCGTTCATCCAGACGACATCCGGGTCGTAGATCGGGCTGAGCCGCAGGCCGGAGAGGCCGTCTTCACGCATGAGACGCTCAAGCCGAGCCGGGTTTTCCGGGTCCGCCGGTGAGTGCAGCCGATGGCCGACGAGCAGGCCGACGCCGGTGAACCTGTCGGGATAGGTTTGCACGCAGTGGGCGCTGTACCGGTTGTCGCGGCCGTAGTAACAGACGTGGCTGATGACGGTCTGGTCGATGCCGTAGTTGCCCATACGGGTGAGCAACTGACCGGCAGATTCGTCCCAGTCCGGCAGGTTTTCCGGACACGTGGCGATGTCAGCGACTATCGGGAACCGAGGATCGTTGACCACCCACGCATGTGCCGCGCCGTCGACAATTGGCGCTTTTTCCGACCCTTTTTCCGATGACGATTCCGGGCTCGATGTCATGGTCACTCCTGTGACGGTTGCGGTGGTGGGTGTTGGCGTTATCCGCGCCGCGAAGCAATCCTGCGCCGGGCACCCAATTGCGGCTCAGGGGTGTCATCTCGACCGCTCGTGTCATCCCGGGCGAAGCGAAGAATCTGACCGGTCTCACCTCAAGATCCGGTCTTTTGGGCAGCGTCCACCGGATACTACAGGTACATCCAGATGATTAGTAAGATCGCTCCGTTTCATCGGTACGACGGCGGAGTCTGTCAGGATGACAATAGTGCCGCGGCCATGCTGCCTGAAAGTGAAACGCTACCAGTTCGGCTACACGCGAAACGGCATCGAGGAAGTGACTCCCCGATGCCATTGTGACCTCTCAGACTGAACCGATCCTCAGTCCGCTAATTACTCGCCTTGCGTTAGCGTCAGGACTCCTGGTCCACCAGCTCACGGATCAGGTGGACAACCCCGCTGCGGATCAATGTGGAAGTCGCTGTAGCGAACCATCCGATCCCTGTCGATCACAATGATCCACGGCGTTCCGCGAGTCCGATAGTTGTACATGATGTCCGGGTAGCCGTTCGTGCTCTCACTCCCGGCATCATGTCCAAAAGGAATCTGCAGAGCGTACTTCCGCTGATTCTCCAGCAGCTTGTCCTGCGTGTTCACGTCGTGCCCTTCAAAGACGGTCTGCACCGCGACGAAACCGACGCCAGGATTGTCCTCAAACTCACGCTTCAGATGCTGGATAGCCGGAAATCCTGACGAGTGGCAACCCGGACACCAGCTCTGGAAAGCCAGCATCACCACAACCTTCCCGGCATAGTCCGCCAGCGTGACCGGCTTCGCCAGCGGCTCGCCGTTTTCGCCTATCCACGTCCCGACATTCCATTCAGGAGCCGGATAGGAACCGGTCTCAACTCTCGACTCAACCATAAGAAAGACGCCTTTCCGTTATTGTCAACGCGTCATCGTAACTTCGCGGAGGCGCAGACTCCCGTCACCCTGCGACACGAGACCTGCCTTGCGCGAGCGGCCTGAAAAGCGGGCCGAAACTTGAATCCACATACATTTAGATGCACAGAGCAGATGTTTGACGCGTCGGGATTCTTCTCTCGCCTGCTGGCGACGCATGATGCGAAATGCACCGACAGATCGCGGTGGGCGGATAGTTCAGGCCTCCCGCATGGGATGAGGCTTCGGGTGGCATTCCGACCGGGTAAACGCTTGCGGGTCGCAGGGATTTTGCTGGTGGATATGGAGATATGGACTGGTCTCCTCTTGTGGGGCAAGTCGACTACTGGCGCCATCGACATCGCCGCACCCGGCAGCACACGGAGGACCGCGTGACACTGCGAAGTCCCATCTGAGTACGGTCAGATCCCTCCGCTTCGGTCGGGATGACATATGGGAGGCTCAGGATGGCAAAGCAACCCACCCTCACCGCCAATCGCTGATACGCTCCGTCCGCCTCTGAAAGCCGTACACTCTGCACCGGCTAATCCCGCTGCATCGAATTCCCGGTACTCCCCGTCAACAAGCGCACCTCCAGCAAGGGCAAACAAAATGAGCAACAGCCTGATCCTATCGATCGACACTCCGACGACACCACCTGCGTGGGCACTACTCGAGCGAGAGCTAATCAGGGCGCAGACGAAGGCCTGTGAGCGCATCTTTGATCGGTACTTCGACGATCTCGGCTACCTGAAATGCCTCCCTCGCTGGGGTGGCAACGACGGGTCCGACGACGCCATCGAGAACCTCGCAGGCTGGCCCGTCCTGCACGCCCTCGGTGCCCCCGACTCCATTCTCGAAATGTACAAGCTGGGGTGGGAAGGCCACATCCTCCAGTACACCGAGGCCAAGACCGTCGAGGTCGAGCTGGCCCGCGACGGGATGCTCTACAAGGAGTTCCCCGTCAGCCTGGACTGGTTTCACCACGGCGAGAGCCTGTCCGTGTTCAACCTGCAGGGCCTCTCCGACCCGCACGATCACGCCTTCATGACGAGGGTGCGACGCTATGCCGGTTTCTACATGGACGAAGACCCGCAGGCGAAGAACTACGACCCTGAGCACAAGATCATCCGCAGCCTGTTCAACGGCAGTCGAGGCCCGTTGCTGCGTAAGGCGACCGCGCTCGACTGGGCGGGCGATCCGTTCGAAGCCGAGGGCCGTTTCGATGCCGCGCACGGCGAAAGAAATTTTGACGAGATGCTGGCCCACTTCGAGGAGTACACGGATGTGGTCGGCGATCACCCGATCAACCTCGCGGCAACCACTCTCGCACTCAACGCATACATGGCGACCGGCGATTCCAAGTACAAGGACTGGCTGCTGGAATACATCGACGCGTGGGCGCAGCGTGCGGCGCAGAACAACGGAATCCTGCCGAGCAACATCGGGCTGAACGGTGAGATCGGTGGCGAAACCGATGGCAAGTGGTATGGCGGCTGCTACGGCTGGGGCTTCACGGTCACGGTGCCGCAAACGGGCGAGCTTTCAGACCGCAACGCCCTCTACAGGGGTATCGCAGGTTTCGGCAATGCGCTGCTCATGACAGGGGACCGGTCTTACGTAGATATCTGGAGGAAGATGCTCGACGCCGTCAACGCCAATGCGAAGACGGTTGATGGCAAGACACTCTATCCGCAGATGTACGGTGACGACGGCTGGTACGGCTACGCGGAGACGCCATACAACCAGGGCGCTCCGGACGTGTACTACTGGTCGATGGACAAGGCCGACCGGAAGTTCCTGCCGCCATCCGAATGGCTCGACTTCCTCGATGGCGAAAGGCCGAACTTCCCGGTCGCGACGATGGAGCAGGAGTTCGAGTCGATTCGCGACAAGATGCAGGGTGTGGATGAGGACACAAACTCGCGGGATACGCGGCTCTCTGACAACACGCTGAAGTTCAACACGGCGAACACCAGCTGTTTGACGCAGTTGATGCTGGGCGCGCTTACGCCGCGCTACGGTGAACCGCTCCATGCGCGGTTGCGTTACTTCGATCCCGAAAATCGCCGTGCCGGAATCCCTGACGATGTGGCGGCGCTGGTGGAGGGCATGACCGATACCACAACGACGCTTTCGCTGGTGAATGTCAATCCTGTCGAAGGCAGGAGGCTGATCGTGCAGGCGGGCGCGTACAGTGAGCACCAGGTGACGGAAGCGGAGTTCAACGGAGATGTCGTAACCCCGGACCGGCCGTTCTTCACGGTCAGTCTTGCTCCCGGCTCCGGCGGGAGGCTGGTCATCAAGCACCAGAGGTACGCCAACCAGCCAACGCTCTCTCACCCGTGGGACAGGATCTGATCAGGGCGAAGGGCGGGCAGGGAGAGACGGATTTCCGAAGTGATTCTCGGGCTGGCATGTACCGGTGAGCGGGCGCTCCAATCTGAGAGGAAATCGTCTGCCCATCGTGAATGACCGGTGAACCGACTGTGCTCGCTAGGCTGCGTCTTCTGATGAGCCCTTCTCAGACCCGTTCCGCACCTTGCTCTGTTCGCAGGGCAGCCAGAAGTACATCGTCGTGTGGCTGTCGAGCTTGCTGGTTACGCCGATGCGACCACCGTGGCTTTCTACGATCATCTTCGAGACGTAAAGCCCGATACCATTGCCGTGAGCACGCTTTGTCGCCTTCGACTTTGCACGCACGAACCGATCAAACACCTTTGCCTTCTCTCGGACCGGAATACCCGGGCCTTCGTCCCTGACATAGATCGAAACACCGCCATTCGCGGGCCTCGCCATGAGTCTGATCAGAGTGCCTTCGGGCGAGTATTTCACGGCGTTCGTCAACATGTTGCCCACCACCTGGCTTACCCGGTTCGGGTCAACCATCATCTTCAGCTCGTGCTTCGGCAGGATAGCCCGCATCTCATGTCCAGCAGTCTTGACGATCGGTCCGAACGACTCCATTAGTCCGTTCAGCAGCGAGCCAATCTCCTGCTCCTGGAGTTGAAGCTCGAAGCGCCCTGAGTCGATGCTTGAAAGGTCAAGCAGATCGTTGATCAAGATGTTCAGCCATTCGGTGTTCCGGCGGACGACCGAAAGCTGCTTTATCTGTCTGTCACCGAGATTGCCATTGCCGCGTGAGAGGATATCTACGAAGGCGCGGATTGACGTTAGAGGCGTGCGCAACTCATGTGACATCGTTGCGATGAAGTTCTCTTTCGCCTCGTTGAGCCTCTGCTGGGTTACTACTTCGGCTTCGGCGCGCTCAGCCCGTAGCTGCTCCTGCGCCAGCCTCAACTCCGACTCGTGCGATAGCGCTGTATCGATAGCGGGGGATATATGGCGCGCAAACTCGGGGAGCAGGCCTTTTTCCTCTATCGTGAATGGAGCGTCTGATCGCTCGAGGTGAATCCAGCCCTGCGGCCGATCATCCGCATCCTCCCACAACTTCGCAGACAGGCAGTGCGCGGCGCCGCACGCAGCTTTAGATCGTGTCTTTTTGGCCTGGCCGTGACATACGGAGGTGCCGGAATTTGCATCCACGATGCGCACCAGTTCGTCAGTAGAGACGACCGGCTCGGCTTGTCCGGCGGCCTGTTCCGATGAGGCGTCATCTGATTCTGTGTGCGTGTCGACGGACGGCGGTGTTAGCGAATGGAAGAGTTCGGCGGGCATGAAGTACGTCACGCGTTCTGCCGGGATCACCCTGCGGAGATCGGGAGAGATGCTCTCCACAAGTGAAGTCAGTTCGTGAGCTGCGCTGGCCAACCTGGCCACTTCCGCAAGCAGGCTTCGAATCTCAGCCTCACGAGACAGCGAGCGGATCAACCGGAAGTGCTCAACTGCGCTCGTCAGCAGATTCGCAACGTGCTCCACGTTCCGCAGATGATCCGCCTTGTACGCATATTCGTTCAGCGAATAGAACTCCAGCGTGCCGAGCAGCTCACCTTTGTCAAATAACGGTGTGATGAGCATTGAAGGGAGTTCTTCCAGGAGCGGATTCAGCTCCTGGTCCTCCAGGACATTCGGACTGTCCTCATCGACAATCATCGGGCCTCCGCCCTTCACAACCGCCGGAATGAGCCGATCTTCAACCATCCAGAATGACTTGCCTGCCACCTCGACCGGGTCCAGGTGACCGTGCTTGTACTCAATCCGCAGTTCACCGCTGGCGGAGTTGTTGACGCGAAGAATTGCGGCGTCGATACCCATCGAGTTTTTGGCGAAGCTGACAACCGCGTCGCAAACGCCTTTCAGACCATTTTCCTGGATTACGGCTTCTGCGACGCGCTCTATCGACATCGAAATCCGGTCTTCGTTCGCGCTCTCTATCTGAGTCAGGAACAGTGCGAAGTACGGAGCCAGCAAAGAAACCGTTAGCTCCAGGACATCGGTCACATCATCGCTGAGAGGCTTTGGCGAAAGGAGTTGGACCGCGCCCAGGTTGACTCCATGAAGCCGGACGGATGCCGCCGCAAGGTGGTTGTGGCCTGCGGCTGTGAAGACTGCGAAATCCTCGACTCCATGGCTCGCTCCCTGCAGCAACTCTTTTTTGCCGAACAGTAGAGTGCCGCGTTTCGAGACTATTCGCATTGAAGAGCCGTGTGACGGGCGTTTCAAGCCGGACGGAAACATCGATTTCAGGTTTCCACGGGAGTAGATCTCGAACACCCGCTCCCCATCCGCGGTGATCGCGCTGATCTGAACAGCCTGGGCGTTCGTGTGCTTTGCCAGCAGCTCCGCGGCTTTGTCGAGGCCTTTGACGGTCGATGTGCTGGCCGTAAGCGCAACGGACACGGAATAAACCAGTGACCGTTCTCTGCTGATGGTGGATTTTTTCGCCAATGTGCTTGTTCCGTCCGCAGGGACTTAGCTAACTGCCGTTCAGTCTAACAACGCCGAGACGGGCGGCATTGGGGCTGGCAACAACATCATTTGGCGATTGCTTGGCCTTGGGAAAACCAATTCAACCGGTTTCAAACGGGCTAATCGGGAGATCTACAGACCGATCACGCCGGCGCGAACGAAGGCGCGACTTCGTCGAGCAGTTGCAGGAGAGGTGAGTTGCTGTTCTGTTCGAGCAGCTCGGTTGCCACAGACCGAGCCTTCGCGACGTGGATCAGGATCTGCAGCACGGTGAAGTCGATGCCGCCGCTACTATGAACCTCGTTCCGCACATCGGCTATGCCCTGTGCCGAAGCGTCTCCGGAACGGTCCAACTCGGAAATACGCGCCATGCTGGTTCTGCTCGCAGTGGGGGATTCGGCGTCTTCTGTCGTACGACCCGAGTATGCGAAGCTGAGTGGCAGCGACGGCCTGCCCAGCAGGATGTCATCTGCCTTTGCCGAGTCCGGCCAGACATCGATCAGATCGTTGTTGAACTGCGCGGCCACAGCCAGCAGCTCACCAAACCGAGTTATTGAACTGACCAGGTGATGATCTTCAGTAGCCAGCACCGCTCCCAACTGCCCTGCGGCGCGGCCCAGGCTCCCTGATTTACGGTAGGCAAGTTGAACAGATTGCTCGACTCCGTTTTCGGTGTCGAACAGAGTTCGCGCGTCATCGAAGTTGCCACTGAAGCTCTCTATCTTCAGAGACGAGAGCAGCGACACCGCAGGAACGACTCGCTCATAGCTGATGCCGGACTTGAACAGGGAAAGTGCCGCCTGCTCGGAGAGCAGTAGCAAGGCGACGATCAACTCGACCTCGGGGACTAGCTGGTTGTTTTCAACCGCTGGATTGTCGTTCGACGCGTTCTCATCCTGGACGTCGTCGAGCAGGTCGGCCGCAGCCAGCAGAAACTCGATCGCAGCAGCCGCGGGCGCGACGCGATCCAGATCGGTTTCACCAGCGGCCTGAAATCCCGCCAGGACAAGAACCGAAAGAAACGTTGGATGATTGCTGAAGAGCAGCTTGGGACGCGCCAACGCGATCAGGATTTCGTCGGATAGTCCCGAACGCGAAATCTGCCGCCCGCACTCATCCCTGACAATTTCAAGGGTGCGACCAGCATACGATTTCTGCGAATCCGATTCCGGAGTATGTGACTCTGGGTCGGCTATTTACTTCCAGAATCCGTTAACTATGAGCGGTACCGGACTGTCAACTGGGCGTCGGATTGAAGTCTCTACAGCAGCAAATTGCTCTGTGACCTCTTTGCGCTCATCGTCAGTCAGATCCACGGACATGAGATACGCCCCGATGTCAGGACGGTCGGATCCTTCTAGAGTGCGAATATTGCCGATGGTCTTGGTCATTCTGATATGCCTCAGTTACTAGGGCAGTTTCAACTCTAGCCACATCTGGCAGAGTACGCCACCTTTTACCGTGTTCTCTGCCTGTTGTCAACTTGCACATCATCCCAGTTCACCTGATATCCCGGCGGTGTCAGAGGGACGATGGCTTCTTGACCGCTGCGTAGCGGCCGATCTTGAGATATCCACCGAGCAAAGAATCAGCGAACGACTTCAGACGGCCGACGTTATTGTTCTCGTAATCGGTGAGGCCGATTTCACGCCTTTTGTGAACCAGCCGTTCGTAGCCAGCAGCGATCAGGTACCCGTTAGGCAGGATTCCCTCTTCAAGGTACTCAGACTCTGTGACTTCGAGACCCGCGCCTTCCGGCTTGCTGGTGTTGCGCCGATATAGAATGGCTCAGTATGCACGTCGTAGTAGGAACTGACCTTTGCGGCGTGCGAAGAAATTGTCATTTTCGTAGCTATCCCGTTCGAGCCATACGACACCAGGACAGATAAAATCCTGGTCAACCCGGTTGGATTGCCTGTTGGCCAGTTGGCCCGTCGGCCAGTCGGAAATTCGGATACTACAGGAGTGATGACTGCCCGTCGGAATCCTGCCAGAGCGCCTCACCTCACCGTGAGAGCCAACACCAAGACCAGAACATACGGACACGCGTTCGATTCTGGTGAGCACGCGCAGTTCCGGGCCCTGTTGCGTAGCTAGAGTGAGTCTGATGAGTTTGGCCTACCGGCTTCTCAAAAGGACCACGCGGAAGGGCAACGCGGTAACGCCTCCAGATGGACATTCTGTTACGGGCCAGGGTCCGACAGGCAACCTGGCTTTTCCTGATATTCGCATACATCGTCGCGTTCATCGGTGGTGTGTATGGCGTATCGACGCGCCCTTCGGTGGGCGCTGACTTCGAGGTCTCCGGCTCAGAACTTGTAATCACCGACTTCAAGCCCGGCAGCAACCTCTGGATCGAGGGCGCACGCGTCGGCGATGTGGTTGAACTGATAAACGGATCATCTGCCGTGACCGCCTATGAGTCCGGCTCGAAGATCGACCACCTCTCCTACAGGTCTGCAGATTCGTCCCCTGGTGACCCGCTCACCAAGGTCGATGTTGTGGTGCCGCCGACTTCGCTTGTAAATGCGGCGATCAGCCTGAACCTGTTGGGACTGGCGTTCGCGGTGATGGCTGTTTTGATCTATCTAAGGGCGAAGCGTTCGTCGGAAACGGTGCTCTTCGCCCTGATGGCAATGTCTGCCGCCACCACCCTCGCCATTGGCCCCTCTGCGGCGCAGATCTGGGGCAGCGTCGCAATGGACACCTCGATCTACGTTGGATCGACGATGTTTCTTGCCTTCTTCATAAGTTTTACCCTGTCAGACTCGGAGCGCAGTGACTGGCTCAAGACATGGTTGCCAGAGCTGACGATCGGTGTCTCCGTGCTTATGGTGGCAGCCTGGATCCTGACGGCCGCAGGTCTGGTGGACCTCTATCCGATACTGCAGCCGGGCGGGCTTATTCTGCTTGCGGGTGCGTTTCTCGGCGCCGTTGGCCTGCTGATTTACAGGCTCCGCACCGCCGACAGAGAGAGCCAGGAGCAGCTCCGTGTAGTCACACTTGGTACCGTGATCGGGCTGGTGCCGTTCTTCTGGCTCACCGCGATTCCATTGATCGTGACGGGGAAGGAAATCCTTACGGGTGAGGTATCTGTCCTCGGCCTGGTCCTCATACCTGTCTCATTCGGCTACGCCATCGCAAAGCACGACCTCATGGGCATCAGGCGCCTCTTCCACCGTGGTGCCGCTTACGCCATCATCTCCGCCGCCATCATCGTCGTCTACGGCACAATCCTGACCGGCCTGAACCTTCTTGCTCCTGACAGCGAGGCTCTCGGTCCAATACAGGGTGCGCTGCTCGTCCTCATGTTCGCAGGCGCACCGATGCTTTCGTCCGTGCGGCGCAGTGCGCTTCGACTCGTAGACCGGGTTTTGTATGAAGGGGCCGTCACGCAGGAAGACCTCGTCAGCGCCATAAGCACTGTGTCCGCCAACGAGACGGAAACCGAGCGCGTGCTCGAGCGAGCGATGTCGTACACCGGCCAGGGTTTCGACGTGGAGTACGCAGTCTTCATCGCATTCAATGAGATCGAGACCACTATCGAACACGCTTACAACAGGCCTGATTCGGAGGTGCTGGAGGCGATTCGCAAAATCCAGAAGCAAGACTCCCGAGGCGCCAGGAGATCGGTGCTGCCTGGCACGGACCAGAGCATCCTGATTGGCACGCTGCGCGAGGTCGGCAGGAAGTCCCGGGCAATCGTGCTCGGTCCGAAGGTGAGCGGAGACGTCTTCACGGACGAAGAGGTGAGCCTGCTCGAAACGGTGACCGCAGTGGTTTCCACCGCGCTCACACGAATCCGGCTGCTTGACGAGGTGCAGGAGCAGAGCCAGCAACTCAAGAACATGGGCACCGAGATGCAAAACATCCAGGAGACGGAGCGGCAGGAAATCTCGTCATACCTGCACGATGAGCCTTTACAGAAGCTGGCATACGTCAATTCGCGGGTACGAGAGCTCGACGTTTCTGACGATCTAAAAAAATTGCTGGACGACGTTGTCCGCGACCTGCGGGGCACATCGGCCAGCCTCAGCCCCGAGATGCTGCGCGAGCATGGGCTGCTGGCTGCCCTGAAATGGATGGTTAAGGAACAGCAGGAACGCGGGCCTTTCAGAGTGTTCTTCGGCGTAAAGGGGCTCAACGAAGGCGAGCGACTTTCTGATGATGTAGAGCTGACCATCTACAGGGCGGTACAGGAAGCGCTCAACAACTGTCGCAAGCACGCCGAAGCTAAATCGGTATGGGTAAAGCTGGAAAGATCATCTTCCGAGCTTGAGCTTGCTGTCGAGGACAACGGCATCGGAATCAAGGCCACCACGGGAGACGCGGAAGAGCGAAGTGTTGACCAGGGTCTCGGCTTACGAGGACTGAAGCAGAGGATCACGAACCTTGGCGGCTCGCTTGCCATACTGCCGCGGGCATCAAGGGGCACCGCGTTCATCGTCAAGATCCCGGCCGTCGCGGCAGAAATTGGAGCGGCGAGCTGACAGTGGGCAGTCCGATAAATGTGAATCGCCAATTCCAGTAAGATAACCAAGACAACCGGAGAGTTCGATGACAGTCACTGAAAAACCTTGCAAGGTAATGCTCGTCGACGATCACCCGATCGTTCGACAGGGAATGCGCGCTGCGCTGGAAGGCGCAAATCGTTTCACCATAGTCGGTGAAGCAGACAACGCAGACGACGCGATCTCAGCAATCCAGATGCTGACACCAGACCTCGTAATGCTCGACATCCGCATCAGGGGTGGTCGCAGTGGAATCGAGGTCGCAAATGAGCTGCGCGCGCTGATGCCTGACTTGAAGATCATCACGCTAACGAACCACGCGCAGGAGCCATACCTGAAGGCCATGATCGAAGCCGGCGTGGACGGATACCTGCTCAAAGACACCCCGCCAACAAAGATCCTGGAATCCATAATCAAGGTTGTCGACGGCGAACGTGTCTTCTCAGATGCGCTGCCTGATGTCAATCCGAACGCCTACATCAGGACGGAGGCGACGGGAGACCTCTCGTCAACGGAGGCCGAGATCCTGCAGATGGTCTCGGACGGCGTGTCCAGCCAGGAAATCGCCCAGCAACTCTCTCTCGATCAGAAAGCGGTCCAGCTGAACCTCTCGCGTTCGTACGCGAAGCTCGGCGCTACAGACCGTGAAGGCGCAATCGAGAAGGCGCTCGAAGAGGGCATCATCGTTAATGATGAGATGACCGGATGATCAGGGAATCGACCGGCGCTCCCGGAGCTATTCGTGTGCCGCCAGGTACTGGTGAATCAGTGTCACGGCAGTTGCGCCTTCGCCGACCGCCGAAGCGACGCGTTTGATCGACCGGCTGCGCACATCTCTGGCAGCGAACACCCCCGGCATACTGGTCGCAAGGTAGAGCGCATGAGACTGGTCGCTATCGACTTGAACACCCCCGTCCCGGTCCGTACCTCGCCGAACGGGAAGTAGCTCTGCGTGCCGACCACTGCTCCGAACACAACTATCGGACTACCAGACTCCAATCACGGTCTTTGAGTTCCCGACCTGTCATGGCCTCCAGATAGATGATCTTCCTATCTGCGGAATCCCGCGCCACTATCTTCAACCTGGAGTCGTCGGCAAAGGTGTAAACCATGAAGTCCTACAGATGGATCGTCGGACGCAAGGCATGGCACCGACACAACCAGTATCTGAACAATCGAATAGAACAGAATCATCGGCATATCAAGCAGCGCTACTACCCGATGCTTGATATGCCGATGGTTCTGCTCCACTCGAACGCTGGCTCCGGACGACCACTCTTATCGTGAGGCCGCGGAAATCGAACGGCTTTAATTCTTGATGGCGTATCGGTTTTGGCAAAACTTTCACCGCTAATTTCGTGCTCCGCAGCAACCCCGGGCCACCGAACCTGTGCGGAGTCGGTCACGGGAAAACTCGGGACCGACCCGCACAGGACCTGTTTACGGCCTTGCCTCCAACACCAGGTTGAACGGAGTTTCGGTCGCTCTGCGGAACTTCGTAAAGCCGCCATCGGAGCAGACTTCACCTAGCCGCGCCTCACCGGCCTGTGCGCCAATCGCTGCGCCCACTTCCTGTGACAGGGAGTTCGCAGTGCAGAAGAATGCAGAGGCTCCGTAGAAGAGCCTGCCAAGCGGGTTGTGGTTGTCCTCCGGCTTATCGCCGGCGAACGGCTCAACAAGCATCAGTGTTCCGTCTGAAGCAATCTGCTTCCTGGCATTGGCAACCGCCCCGACCGGGTCCCCCATGTCATGAACACAGTCGAAGAAGCAGATGAGGTCGTATGGTCCGCCCGTGAACTCACTCGCCGGTGCAACCTCAAAACTTACGCGATCTGAAACGCCGGCTCGAGCTGCCCTCTCGCGAGCGGTATTGATCGATTCGGCATGGAAGTCGAAACCTGTGAAGGAAGAGTTCGGATACGCTTCTGCCATCACGACGGCTGATGCGCCGTGACCGCAACCAACGTCGGCAACTCTCGCGCCGTTTTGGAGTTTCTCGTGAACGCCATCGAGCGCGGGTATCCAGGATTCCGTCAGGTTTGCGCGATAGCCAGGGCGGAAGAACTGCTCCGTGGCGGAGAAGAGCCGCGAATCGTGCTCGCCCCACGGAATCCCTGCGCCGGTCTTGAAGGCATCAAGCATACGCTCCTCTGCAGCCCAGATGACCGGTATGAATCCAAGGGCGCCATCGCCCATGAACACCGGGCTGTCAGAATTTGCGAAGACAAACGCCTGCTCTGGCGGCAGCTCGTATGTGCCGGCGGAAGCGTCGTACTCAACGTACCCGCCACCGGCCATGTTGTTGAGCCAGTCCCTGATGTATCGCTCGTGCGTGTCGGTCTTCTCTGCGAGCTGGGAAGAAGTCAGTGGTCCGGCCCCGGCCATGGCCTTGTAGAGACCGAGCCGGTCGCCCAGGTAGACGAGACTGATGCTGATCGATCCTCCGAAGTCGCCGATGAACGAGCCCAGGAACGATTCCAGTTTCGCCTCATCGAGTGTCCGCTCTGCGGTGGTCATATCGCTCTCCTATTCGTTTCCTGCCGTCCGGGACTTTCCTGGCGGCGTCGACCGTATGAATGTCAACCTGTTGGGTCGCTGATGCATGATCTGAATCGGTAGTTGTCGGAAGTAGAGTTCGAGTGGCCGCGTCGTGATCGATAGCCACATGCGGGGATACGGAGCAGAAAATCCTCATTGCCGTTGCCTCGATGTCAGATGACATTCATGTCACCTTTCGAAAAAGGCTCTATGACATGGTTCGGCCGGCAGACTGACCGAATCATTGGGGCCCGAAAGCCACATATAGATTCAGTACCGGGTTCGCGACGCCTGAATTCCGCAATTTGCGCAGTGTTCGATCATTTTGTCGTCGCTTGAAGAGTCGCCGCGAATCCTCACACAATCAACGCGGGACAGAGATTGATTTCTTGTATGATTCAGCCACAACCAGAGGTGTTCCGATGCCGCTATACGTGATCGAGCGAAATTTCGCAGACAAAATAGACACAGCAATCGAATCCGGGAAGCAGGCTTTCGAGGATGTTGTCAAGGCCAACGATGTGGCAGGTGTCGAGTGGGTGTTCTCCTTCCTGAGCGCAGACAGGAAGAAGACGTACTGTCTGTACGAGGCCTCTAGTCCTGAGGCGATCAGAGAGGCCGCCCGACTGGCTGGTGTTCCTGCAGACGAGATCATTGAAGTGGGCCAGTTGATTCGTCCGGAGAGTTACGGACTGCACGGTGCGAAGTCAGAGATACTCAACGCGTTACCTCGCTAGGTCCGCCTCGGTCTCCAATAACAGGTGAATAGCGAATGAAAAGCCGCCTCGGCCGTTCGAGTAATGACCGAGGCGATAACGAACTTCCGCACCGTTAATTCGCTGCTGTGACTTTCTCCAACACGTGTTCGAGCACTTCGTTGTACTGGCCCTCAGGGCTGAACTCCACGAATGCTGCGTCCTTATCCACTTTCGCAGTGTGACCCGGATGAAGGTAGAACAACTGCCCCGCCTCCAATCGTTCATCTTTCTCACCCACATTCCCCACCAAGATCTGGCCCTTGATCAGGAATCCCCAGTGCGGGCAGGTACAGGCGTCACCCGGTAGCCCCTTAAGTAACGGCCCAAGGTCAGTGCCGGCCGGCAGCTCGACATATGCTGCGACCATGCCGCCAAATCCTCCAACCGCACTCAGGCTCGTGTCGGGCGCATCCATCGTACGGGTATCTGTTCTATTGATATGTGCATACCAGCCTCCTCATAAGCGACTCCCGTAGTCGCGAAAGTTATCCCCAGCGCTGTAGGTCGTCCGGGTCCAGTCCCAGAGCGAACTTCGCCACCAGCTCGTGCGTTAGGGCTGAATTAACGGGATGGATCCGACCCAGCCTGGAATCCCGGAACAGCCGCTCGAGCTCCGAACGCTTGTTGATGGCGAATCCGCCGACCAGCTCAAGAGCCGTGTCCACGACCTTGAAGCTGCCTTCGGTCGCCGTGTACTTTGCCGAAACCACATCGCTTGCATAGTTGCGGCCTTCAACACCGTTCGACCAGTCCTGTGCCAGAGAATCGAGCTGCGGCGTGATGGAGTCGAGGATGAGACGCATCACCGCAATGCCGTGCTGAATCTCGGGGTGATGTGCCATCGAACGGCTGAGGGCGACGGAGGTCTTCCCCTTAACCGCCTCTACTGTGATGTCGAACGCCCTCTGTGCAATGCCGTAATAAACATTCGCGAAACCGCCGAGTCCCCACATGAACAGGGCAAGGACGAACAGGTCCGCGCCTGCCAGTCCGGAGGGAATAACGCGCGGCACGTATTTATCAGGGACGAACGTCCCGTTCAGGACCGTGTCCTGGCTCTGGGTGGCGCGCATGCCCAGCGAGTCCCAAACGTCCACGATCTCGTAGCCTTCAGCGTCCCTGGGCATGAACGCATGCACAATCCTAAGATTGTCGGGATCGCTGGAGTCCATCGCGTGTAGCCCAAGACGCGTCCAGACCGGAGTCAGGCTGCCGAACGACTTGCGCCCGGTGAACCGCCAGCCACCGTCCACCTGTTCAGCGTTCGTTGTCGAGTACAACAACGGCACATCATTCCCACTCTCGGAGTGGCCGGCCGCAAAGATCTCGCCATCAGCTGCTTCCTTCAGAAGCCACTCAATGGAATTGTCGCCGGACCTCCAGACATCGGCACACACTCCTGTCCAGTAGATGTGCATGTTGAGCGCAACCGCGGTCGCTGGCGCGTGGTAAGCAAGCCTTCGCGTCTCCTGCATAACCTGCGCCAGGTTCATGCCGAGACCACCAAGCTCCTTCGGAACGGCCATCAGCAGGTAGCCAGCGTTCTTAAGTTCTTCGAAGTCCTCGTCGAAGAAACTGTTCTCCCTGTCGTATCGGGGAGCTCGCTCGAGGCAGCGCTGCAGAATCTCATCGCTCAGGACTGCAGTCTTCGTTTCAGTGCCGTTTACAGTGGTCATCGGAACTCTCCTTTTCGCCAGTTCGTATCCTGGATCCCGGTCCAGCGTTCAGTGCATACTCGATTGCTCGATTCAGGCTCTTAACTCATTTGGTGCAATAACAACGGAGTGAATGTCCGCTGCCAGAGCATCCGGGACAGACAGATCATTGCACGAATTCGCCAATACACATGGCTAGAATCGGCTAAAAAGTGACACAGGCTGCTTCGAACTCAGTTGCAGTCTCGCCGTCAGGCTCCTGCTCGGAAGCGTCAGCGGCTCAGATTCCTGACACGCTGATCGGCGGCCGGATCATTGCTCCGGGCCGCCGATTCGTACGGTCGGCGTAGCTGTCGCCTTGATTCGTTCACGCGCTTGAAGAAGACAGCGACAGGAACCGGGTGATGGCTCCCATTGCAATTGCCGTAACCACCGCAACCACGGCGCCGACAAGACTTCGAACCGACCTGTCAGGTCTTTTCCGCAAACTGGTGGCCCTCGAACGCATTTGCCATCGCGCTTTGCGTGCAGGGTCGTTCACGCGCCGGACCGTATCTGCTTCAAATCGTTGGTCCATAATCGGGTAAATCATCTCGAACCTCTCTTTCGGTAATCACTCAACGGCGTAATTGCCGGCATTCCGATGGAGGTCATGAAATCAACGCAAGATCATCTACACATGCCGCATGTGAGTAGTTTCTAATCAGTACTTATTGCGGATATGCGACGGCCCATTCAGGCTAGTGCGGTCACTTATTGCAGAAACGATGACAGCGATGAGTTTGGAGCCGATGACAGGCGGACCAAATTAGTGAACAGAGCATTGCGAGCGATGGTTTGTCACTTTTCGACAAAACCGTTCCGGACCGCAAACGCAGCAGCTTCCGTACGGTTCGCCGCACCCGTCTTCTGCAAAATGCTTTTGACGTGGTTCGCCACAGTGTTCTGAGTGATGAAGAGCTCTTCACCTATCTCGCGGTTTGCCTTACCGCTCGCCAACAGCTTCAGAACTTCAGCCTCCCGAGCTGAAAGACCTGCCGGAAAGTAAGAGACCGTGGGCTTCTCGACTTCCCGTTTAATGAGAGCTTCAGATGCGCTCATGGTCAACGTCCGCATCTCGAGATCGCGGGCCCTGTTTAAAGCTTCGCTCTGCATGGACCTTGCGCGCTTGTTATCGCCGGGCCCTTTTCGCCTCCGTAGCATTTCGCCATAGAGGTACATGCAGTGAGCCAACTGCGTCGGGGCTTCCATGCGTCCTGCCATCTCAAGCGCATCTTCGAAATGCCGTTCAGCGTCCTCCCACCTGCACATCAATGTGGCCAGTACACCCAGGTAGCGTGCCGTGGGACCCACGTATACGTTCGCCACACCAAGGCTGATATTGCGGCCTTCAAATACCTTTAATAGTTCGTAGAGGATGGGAGCGCGTCCGGCATCACCGAGATAGGCGCAAACATCCGTTAGATATGCCAGTGCGCAGGTAAACAGAGCGTCACGATTTAACGATGCGAAGTCGTCTTCGGCTATTGAATCGAATACCGCCCTGGTTTCCTCCTTCATACCGAGCCCGGCGTACAGCGTGGCAAGTCCCGGACTCCAAACTGCGGCCTGACTGTGCTCGATGAATAGCTCCAGTGCCGGCTTCACCTCATGCAGGAGACCTCTTTCCCGCCTGATCCAGAACATCATTGCACCGTGGATACCGTTCGCATCCAATCCGCGCAGCAATTGCCCATGTTGCATAGCAGCCGATGCAATCCGTTCCGCCTCCTCGAACTGCCCTCTTGCAGCGGTTCTCCCGACCTCCACAGTGGAGAGGTTGTACAGCCACATCGGGTCTCTGAGCCTGAGTACCTTTGCCCGCCAGCTTTGATATAGCGCCTCTCGCCTTGATGCATCGCCGAGTTCGGTAATGTCGTTCATCAGCCAGGCTTCGGCGTTCACGCTCATGTCGCTCTCGCCGAGTTCCTCGCAAATCTGCACCGCTTCTGTTCCCAGCCTCACACGTTCGTAAATATCCTCGGGATCGGACCTTGTCGGTAGCCGCGTCCAGAGCGTGATCGCCAACGTGCGCGGGTCATCAAGACGCCTGGCCATCTCGATGGCCGCGTTTCCGATCTCAACCGCTGCTTCGTTGAGACCGCAATAGTTGAGTGCCCGGCCAAGCGAAGCAAGGGTTCTGGCTCGCCATCCACTGTCCGCGTCAGGGAGACCTTCAAGCGCCCTTCGCAACAGCCTTACCGCGGGGATGCCATGCAGGCCGGGGTGCCAGCCTGCAGTCTCGAACTCGATTGCAGCCTCGGCACACAATTCGCGGTCGTCGGCTCGTTCGCCCAGTTCGAATGCCTCTGTGAACGTCGCACGCGCGCCTGGAATGTCGCCTGCAGCTTGCTGCGACCTGCCCCGCGCCATCAGGATTTCACAACGCCTCCGCTCTTCAACACTCTGGTTGAGCGCCAGCCCTTGGAGTGCCATGTCGAAGTACCGAACCGCCTCATCGTGTGCCACGGTTGCTGCGGCGTGGTGCCCGGCCATCTCCGCATAGCCGACCGCTTTGCCGGTGTGCCCACCACGGGCAGCTTCAAGAAAGTGGTGCGCAAGCTGGGGTAAGCGAACCGCTATGTTGGCGCTGTAGAGCTTTTCCAAAGCCTCGCCGGCCAGTTGGTGCAGGCGTACACGCTCCAGCGCCGTTAGCTCCTGGTACAGAGTGTCCCGAATAAGCGAATGAGTGAACTGATATCGGTTCACCTCTCCGGATACGTCTTCGAGTAGATGTCCTTGCTCCGCCTCGTCCAGCATGGCGAGCGTTCCCGACTCAACCGACCCACTGTCACCGGCCCGTTCGGGTAGGCCAGCCAACAGATGTCTGAGTTCCGGCACCGAGAACTCACGTCCCAGCACGGAAGCGGCTCTGAGCATTTCGTTCGCTTCGGGCGACAGCCTGTCAAGACGTTGACCAATCGCCTCTCGAATCCCTTCCGGAACACGGTATTTCCGGGGAACGTTCGTCGAGTCATGATCGAGACTGCCGGGTCCCTCCTGCAACAGGAGCAACGCCATCTCGGAAACAAACAACGGATTTCCGTTGGTCTGATGATAGAGAGAGGAGATCAACGATCGGTCGGGCATGCTTCCGGACGCACGTTCGATCAACTCACCGATCTCCCGTTCATCAAGCCCTTTGAGACTCAGCCGCACAAAGCCTGGCTGCCGGTTCAACTCGGCAAGGGACCGGGCAAGCGGATGTCGGCGGCCGAGCTCTACATCCCGATACGTTCCGAGGACCAGGATCCTCGACATGCCAATCTGTTGCGAGATGAACTCAAGCAGAAGCAGAGACGACCTATCTGCCCGATGAAGATCCTCCAGCACCAAAACCAGCGGCTGATCGCGCGACGCGTTTTCCAGGAAAATCCCAACGGAGTTGAAGAGACGGAATCGTTCAGACTCGGGCGTTATGACTGGCCCCGAGTGATCGAGATCGGGGATCCAATTGAAGATCTCAGGAACTATTTCACCGATGTCCGCAGCGCCTGCGCCGAGATCGTCTCTGAGCTGCTCCGGTGACCGGGTGTTGGCGTACGACCGTATGACCTGCACCCACGGCCAGTAGGGAAGCGCCCCTTCACTCTCCAGGCAACGTCCCCACAGCACCATGGCGCCCTGCCGAGCGTATTCGTCCGTCGCCTCTTTCGCCAGCATCGTTTTACCAATGCCGGGCTCCCCGGCCAGGACCACAGCACGGCCGGTCCCTTCCCGGATGTCTTCGTAAACTTCGCGCAAAGCCTTTAATTCACTTGCACGACCGACGAAGATCGACCTCGGCGTCTCGGAGTAGGACGACTTCGCGGGAACAGGCAGATTGGCAGCGGGTTCTGCAAGTGAGTCGATCGAACCCTCTTGCTCAAGTTTCAGTCCGCCACCGCGGCCTCTTGCCCCGGTCAGTTGAAATCCGTCTGCGCGTAGAGTTTCGACATCACGCAAGATTGTCCTGACAGTGACACAAAGGCTCTCCGCCAGTTCAGCCACCGGCACAGGATCTCGTCGATGCCGCAAGAAATCGACCATGCGGGACTGCCGAGATTCACTTGAACTAACTTCACTCATTGCGATTTAGTGACAATTTCTGCAAAGCGGTGATGGATATCATGACATAGAAAGTTGTGGGACGGGTAAAAGGAACGGGACCAACGCGCTGATGCCGTACTTCGGCCCACATCGGTGACCGGTACTAACTCGACTCACCTGTAACGGTAGGTGTTGAGAGTGACGAGTGAATCCCCACAGCGGGCTAGTTTTCGCCCCAGATACCTGGAAAATAATCGTCGCTGACCATAACGATATGGGCACTACTGCAGTGCGAATTCATCCGACGATGTCTGGATCAGCGGATTAGCGCTGACTTCCAACGAATTCGTCCCGGCTCAGTAGTCCTGCATGATTCCGGACTGTGTAACGGGTAATAAGCATGGCGGATCGTTCAAACGACGGCTCGACATGGAGCACCATGGGAGAAAACAGGCCGAGAATCAGACAAAACGGGCAAATGATCGTCCAACCCGGTTGGTTGATCCTGTGTCGAAAGTACGGGATGATTTGTGGTCGCCACCCAGAGCTCTCGATATTGACCAGTTAGGCCGAATTGAACTGAAAATGGTGGGCCTAACAGGACAGTATCAAGAACTTTTCAAATCACTGTGACACTAGCCGCCTAATCATCTACTAATCGCGATCCATATGAGGATCGCCGCGATGAATTGAGATCGACTCTCCACCATGAATACCGAACAGTGGTGCGGCAATTTGGTGTAGACAGGACCGCCAACGGTGACGACCAGAATCGGATTTCCGTAAGCCAATTCGCGATAGCGTTCTACTCCACGGTTATCGGGTGTATTTATTGGCCGTGACCGTTGCAGTGTTGTCACGAAGATAACCGGATTGTCAGGTGTAACGTGGGATTTTGAAGAATTTGATCAGGATGCAACCTGATTACCCTTGATACTGCCAGAGGCGTAGACGGCGTGTGGATTGCCGGGCTCCGAGTTTGCATCATCGTTGTGTCCACTCTGCATAGGACTGAGATTACGATGCCGGTTTTTGCGAGATTGCACAGCTAGTCCACAGATAACGTGATCTTACCCGTGCGAATGCGTCTGCTCTATCAGCGCTGCCTGGGTACGACCACGAACACCCAGCTTGCCAAGTATTGCGCTGACATGGCGATGCACTGTGTGCTCACTCAGGTACAGACGCTCTGCGATTTCTGAGTTGGACAGTCCCGCGGTAATTAACCCGAGGACCTCATGCTCTCGGCCGCTCAGGCTGTCAATACCAATACCCTCCGTCGCCTCGGTTGCCGCAACGCGATGCTTCAGCAAAGTCAATCGCTCGACGTGAGGTACAAGACTAAGTGTGACCGCGTGCTCAATCCCGAGCTCAAGCAGTTCGTTTGCTCGTGCAAGGCTTCCTGGATCTGACCGCACTAGAAGGAATCGAACGTAGTCGTAGCAATGATGGACAAAAGATAGCCACTGGCCGGTTGAAGTCAAAAACTCATTGGCCGCCTCGTAGAGCGCCAGGGCTTGCTCAGGATCTCCGGCCAGCGCGTTTACCTGCGCCGCTGCGTGCCAGAAGGTGCCCGGAACATCGAACTCCGAAGAAACAGCATTGTACTCGGCCAGAAGTTGCGAAGCGGTGAATCGATCGTTTTGCAACGTGACTAACCGTGCGGAGACCTGAAATGCGTCGATGCGTTGGAAAGGTGAGCCAAACCCTCGGTTCACATTGCCTGTGGCCGCTCTGTTGGCAAGTTGCAGGATGTGCCTGTCACCGGTCAGTCCGGCAATCACGGACAGCATCAACGTTCGGATACCTACTGGAGCAAGTCCGTACGGAGCGTCAGGAATAACTTCAACTGCCAACTGCTGCTCCAGGAACGACCTGCCGCTGGCTTCATTGCCAAGCTCAAACTCAAGCCACGCCCTCAAGCCGAGATGGATAGGCGAATCGGGATATATCTGCAGAGCTTCGTCGCTGACGTTAACGGCTCCTTGAAGATCTCCTGAATCCATGTGAAGCCTGATCAGCAACCACATCAACCCAAGCCGCCTGTGATCATCCTTAAATGTGTCGATGACTGCGATGGAAGCTTCAGCTCTGCGAATGGCATCCTCGATCTCACCGGCGAAGAGGTGGGCAATGGAGGCCGAATGGTTCGCGAGAAAAGCCGTAGTGGATTCGATTCCGGAGCCGCTGTCTGTAAGTGACATTCCAGCTTCTTTGATGGCCTGTTTAATCCGGAACGATTGAGCCGCGACCTGTGCAACGTGCGAATGAGCGAGGCCAATGATTCGTGGATCACCGGAACTCTCGGCTTGAGAGACGGCCTCTGTTGCCGATCGCTCGGCAGCCTCAATGTCCCCTTCCGCTATCGCATTGAACGCGGATAACCTTGCAAGCAGCCTGGAACTGGCGACCGGATTGTCCGCACAAAGCTCTAGCCCTCGCCTTATCAGATTGACCGCTACGGTGCGCCGTGGGATTGCCGAAAACGGCAGTGAAGCGATCCGCAGAGCGTGCTCCGGCTCCTCCATCGTGATGTACAGGTCAAATGCCGTCTCCAGAATCTCGACAGCTTGCTCACTCTCGAACGGATCCAGGATGTTGAGCAATGCAATTCCAAGGCCTTCGAGCAACGGGGCGCCCATGTCAGCATAGACCTGATCAGTGCACACCCCGAGGGCAGCCTGGAAATGCTCCCGCGCTGACTCCCAATCGAACCGCTCGACCGCTGAACTGCCTGCTCCAATGCATATCTGAACCGTTTTGTCGACACCAATTTGCTGGACGGCAAGTACTGCGTGCCTTGCGTAGAGATCCAAATCGTAGACGGGATCAAGCAGTTGCAGCTTTCGCAAGACCTCCACAGCCAACGCGTGCAAAGCAGTACGCTGTCTATGGGAGAGCACTGACACCAGGGTTGTCCTGACAATCTCGTTCCGAAAGCGAATCGATCCGGACTCTCCCTCCGATGACATAATAAGATCGGAATCGATAAGGTGAGCCAGCTCACTTTCGATCTCTATGTCATCCAGAGCATGGCCGATTGCCGTCAATTGCTGCCGCGTAACAGTCTCGTTGAACACAGCGAGGCAGTCGAGCACTTGCCGTGAAACGTGTGAAAGTTGGGCGAGGCGAGTGCCGACCACCGTGGCAACAGGTAGAGGAATATCGACAGCACCGGGATTCTCAGCTAACTCTGAAATATCCTCCACGCTACATGCTGCGAGCGATTGGACAAAGAGTGGATTTCCTCTTGTGATGCGGTGGATTTTTTCCGTAGTCTCCTCGTCAATCGGTTGGTCTCGGAAGCCAGATAGAAATTCATGAACTTCCTCCACAGAGAATCCTTGGAGTTCGAAATGTTGGGGTTCCATGTGCCTGATTCCCGTTTCGCGTTCTGCAAGAAGAGAACTCGAACTCCCAACGGTGCGTCGGGCAGATGTCACCATGACTATGCCGCAGGAGACAGCGCCGTCATTCAGGTGCGAAATCGGCAGCATCTGACCGGCCAGGTGATCGCCGTCATCGATGACGAAGAGAATCGGCATGGTCCTTGCGATCTCTCTGATAGCCATCTTCACGACGCTGGTCAGAGTCCCGTCATTCACACGCCTTTCGACAGCAAGTAGCTCCTTAACGTTCGAGGTTTTCGAGTGTCTTGAATTTGAGCTGAAACCGTCTGCCAAATGAGCCAGATCATTGGCTATTTTCCTGAGCCATACATCTGAATCCGTGGCTTCGTATCCGTGCCACAAGGCAATGACGGCGGCGCTGTTTCTGGCGCCAATTTCGACGCACTCGGACAGCAGCCTGGTTTTACCAATGCCGTTCTCTCCAGATATCACGAACGTACTGTTCACTCCAGCGCGTGCGTCATGAACCGCATTGGTGATTGCAGATAACTCTCGATCGCGTCCGATCAGATCTGACCTGAGTGAAGGAAATGCGCGGTCTGAAACCGATGCCTGTGGTACACATTGCGTTATTGCCGTTCCGATTCGCACTCCGCCTGTTCGGCCACGGTCCCCGGTAATCGCAACTCCTTCAGCACGCAGCTCCGAAAGATCCCGCTCGATCGTTCGGCTGGTGACATCCAGTTCCCTCGCCAAGTCTTGCGCGCTAAGAGAAACATCGGCGTTACCGAGCCTGTCAAGCAGCATTCTTTGTCTTGTCTGCTTTTTCATCGCTTTTGATATCCGACACCAATTATGTCGGATATTTCTTCGCAGATTGACCTCAGATGCCGTCTGGAGGACTCAATCCATCAGTTCTCACGCAATCTTCATGCCCGCGACCCGTGAAATAGCCCGGTCTGGCGATGTGTAGCGCTCCTGAGTGCAGAAACCTGAGATTGGCTCTTGCAACCTGCTCGACTATGGCTGACCAGGTTGCTTGAGGCTTTAATCGAGACTCAATCAGAAAGAGAGGGTCAGCCATGAAACGGATTCATTTGTTCGCGGCGTTGATAGCGATGGTCATATTCGCTGCAGCGTCTACTTCGGCATTTGCCGACAGAGGTGACGACGGGCTTCACTTCGAAGGCAAGATGTCGGGGATGTTTGTCGGAGAACCCGGCCAGCCGCCTTCCGGTTTTGAAGGCAGGTTCGATGCCGGGCGTTCCCTACGCGGAACGGTTAAGGGATCACTTTCGGGTGAACCGGTGCCCGTCGGACCGGAAGTCAAGGTGCCACCGGAATGTGTGGCGCTGTTGCATTTCCGGGAAGACGGTCGCGTTCAGTTCAAGTTGAGAAATGGTCACGTGCTGAACATGATCAACGAGGCAGGCACGCCTGAAGAGCCGACGTGGACTCTCTGCGTTGCACCTGATGGATCACTCACAGTCAATGCGCTCTACGTTGTTGACGAAGAGAACCCCGGAACAGGAATCTTCAAGCGCGCTCACGGCATGATCGAGGTTTCTGGCCCGATCATCGTGGGCCCGCAAGGTCCTGAAGGATTCGAGAACGAGATTGAAGGCTGGATCTCCCTAAAGCCGCCGAAGCCAGACCCAATCGAACTGAAATTCGAAGGCGAGTTCGATGCGCCGAACCAGGCACCCATCTTTACGATGGCCGGACTCGAGGGTCGTGGCGACCTGTGGGGACCTGAGCCAAAGGTTGGCAATCTGAACGGTGTTCTCGCTACTGGCGGAGAGCCCGAAGAGGGGAACAAGTTTCACGTCCGGCCGAAGGGCGAAATCGAGACGAAACACTTCGAGGACGAGAGATTCGCTGATTGTCTTGCTGGAAACACCCCCAAGGGTGTCACTTTCGTCAGAGGTTTTGATCGAATCGTCTACGTCGAAATGACGTCTCGGAGCTTGCATGGCACTGGTGAATTGGGATGGCGTGCCTCGGAACTCTGCACAGGTGGCGAGGTGGAAGAAGATCTGGGATGGCGACTCTCAGGAGTGCTTGTTAGTCCGCACCTCACTGGATTCCTGAAACTCGGGAAGCCTGGTGCCGGCGGAGACGGTGAGGCAGACCTGGCGATCCTCGCTTTCGAGGTCTTCGCTCCAGGCGAAGTTCCGGTACAAGAGCCGTTTGAAGTGAACACCATTGAAGAGATCATTAACCATGGTCCTGACGGCCCAGCACACGTGGCCGTCAACCATCTCCTGTTCCTACCGAAAGACTGTGTGGGCGGCTCGGTAATCACTCCCGAGTTGCTTGCAATGGGTGGTGGCAGTGTGAACATCATGATCGATGGCGTACACACCACTTACACGGACCCCGTGACCGTATTCGCTCCTCCGGGTAGCGAGCACATCGGGTCGGTGTTTGGTACGAACATTGGTGTTGGAGAAGTAGTTGGGATAGCGGAACAGTGGATTGTGACCTGTTCGAACACGAGCCAGCATGACTTCCACATAGAAAAATTCTTGGATCCGGTCTCTCGACCGGACCCGGACATGACCAACAACGAAGCGGCCACGAACGTAAACGTCGTGGTATTCGCAGAGGTAAACGCCAAGGCGGCGGGCATGGAAGTGTTCCTCAACGGAGATCCATTCGGGTTTGCCGATTCGGATGCCGACAGCCTAAACGACAGCAGTGAAAAGCTGCTCGGAACGGATCCTTTTAACCCGGATTCTGACGGCGACGGCTTCCAGGACGGTCATGAGTTTTGGGATAACGCCGACCCACTCACACCGGGATTCGATCCTGTGCCTCCTATTCACAGTGACTCAGATTCGCTGACGGATCACCAGGAAGGGCTCATAAAAACCAATCCGGCGAATCCGGACACGGACGGCGATGGACCCTGGGACGACCACGAGTTCAGCCAGGGTGGAGATCCTGGGGACCCCTCAATTGGTCCCACTAGAGACTCCGAGCTTCCGTTCGGTGAACTGGCGATGCTGGAAACGTTCCAGCAAATCGCAGTAGACACGGACACGTTCCCCCCAGCGCTCGGTACCGTAATCGTTCACGTCATGGATCAGCTGTTTGTTGAGCCTGATGGGACTGAGGTCTTCTTCGTGACTCCGGAATTCCTGGCAGTAGCTGGAGATCCTTTCTTCGTCGCCTGGAGACCCGAGGATCAGTTCGAGATTGGACCGGACCCTGATGGCGTCGTAACAGCGCCTCCCGGTTACGGACTTCAGGTTCACTTCAACGTAGGAGTTGAGCCCGGATCAGCTGTGCCGGTGTCACTCACTTGGGGTGTCGAGGCAAGTGAGCCGGGACACAATCACGTTGGATTCTTCAAGTCTGTGTGGCCTGCGGAAGAACACGTTTTCGAGAACGACCCGGCGAACAACCAGTTTCAGGTGGAAGGACCGTTAGTGTTCACGACCGAGCCTTCTGAGGCTGACCTGGGGATCCTGTTCATGAACGTGAATGCTCCGCCTGAGGCGGAAGTTGGACAGGAGTTCGTGGTTGATGGGTTTGAAGAGATCATCAACCATGGTCCAGACGGTCCCGCGCACGTTGCGGTTGGTCAGGTCCTGTTCCTACCGGAGGACTGTGTTGGCGGCTCGGTGATCACCTCGGAATTGCTGGCGTTGGGAGGTGGCAGTGTGAACGTCTCGATCGATGGCGTACACACCACGTATACGGAGCCGTTGACCGTATTCGCGCCTCCGGGTAGCGAGCACATCGGGCCTGTGTTTGGCACGGACATCGGTGTTGGTGAGGTCATCGAGATAGCGGAGCAATGGGTAGTCACCTGCTCCAACACCAGCCAACACGACTTCATGTTGGACAAGTTCCTGAATCCGGTAACCGTCCCGGACCCGGACATGGCCAACAACGAAGGGCAGGTCCACTTCAGCCTGCCGATACTGGGAGTGGCAGACATTGAAGTCGTCAGCCTATTCCCAGAGTTCATCGACGGACCGTTTGATCCGGGTGTTCCATTCGGAGTGCCGGTGACAGCCGTGTTTGCTAACAATGGCCCGGACTCACCTGTGGAGACCGATCTGCAGATCAACCTGTTCGTGCCTGCTGGGTTGGTCTCGGTCGAGATCACCCAGGAACTGCTGGAGCTTTCAGGCGGACAGGTGACGATTGTTGTTCACCAGCCTGACGGTAGCAACCAGTTCTTTGAAATCGACACCCCAACTGTTTGGCATGGAGCGCCAGAAGAAAACATCGGCGTCATTATGAATGTGCCGCTGGAGTCAGGCGTACCAGTGCCGGTCGACATTCTGTTCACGGTCGAACTACTGGAGCCCGGTGATCCGTTCGTCTCGGTCGCTGCATCCATCCACCCGGTGCATGCAGAGGACACAGATCCGGGCAACAACCAGCTCGTCAACGAGTTCACTGGAGGTGGACCTTGATAGTCCGCGGTATGAGTTCAAATAGACATCGAATTAAACGTACACTGGCGAGGTAGCTATGGTGATCCCGTTGATCATCGGCCACTTCGCCGGCTCGCGAGCAAAGCCGGCAGAGGGACTAATCGGGTCTTTCAATCCAGACACCTGAACTGGATCGGGATGTGGGGGATCTGTCAGCTTTCAAGGCACACACTCGTCCAATCACGCGTTGAAGTGCCGGAATCTCTCCCGGTCATGCAGACAGCTCGGCCATTAGTGTCGACCACCGTTGGCTGAAGAATTGTCTCCTATCCAATGACGTAGGCGGCCTGATCCTCAGGTAGTTCCGCAACTCGTCGAATGCCGTGCAAAATCGGCTCGCCGACTCGAAGTTCCTGAAGCCCAACATAGGGTAGTAGCGTTGCTTGATCGAACGGTGGCTCTGCTCAGTCCGGTTGTTCAAGTACCGGCTAGTACGGTGTAGGGCCTTCCGGCCAACGATCCACCGAATCGCTTTCCTGTAGGTAGGATGCTCGTCTGTCGTTAGGCGGAGGGGCTTGCTCTCACTCGTCTCAAGCAGACGCCGCAGGAAGCGGCGAGCTGCGTGCTTGTCACGATGTTGGCTGAGCATTGAGTCAAAAAGATTGCCGTCACGATCAATTGCCCGATACAGGTAGTGCCAGCGGCCGTTCACCTCCACGTAGGTCTCGTCCAGGTACCAGGAGCGCCCTGATCTACCGTGTCGTTTCGAGCGCAGCCTTTCACTAACTAGAGGAGCGAAGCGGTATTCCCAGGTCCTGACAGTCTCGTGGCTGATCTTGAATCCTCTCTGCCAGAGAAGTTCGGTGACATCCCGGAAGCTGAGCTTGTACCGCAGACGCCACAGCACCGCCATGAGGACGATATCTGTCGGGAACTGCAGGTCGTTGAATGGAGTATCTGTGCGTTCGTTGAACCGTCGTTTACAGGATCTGCAGTAGTAGGTACGGTAACCGAGTGAGGTATTGGTTCTCCGTCTCAGGGTGGACTTGTCCTCGCAGCGGGGACACGACATGGACGGCTCCTCGACTCGTTTCAGAGGAGCCTATTCTGCCCGTGCCCTGATCTCTGGCGGAACCCCATTCGCCTGGATGATCGTTCCCTCTTCTACCCAGTCGTCCTTGACCGTGATCCTCCCCACTGGGGCCCAAGCGCCCCAGTTCACGCGTTTGCCTGCCATGGTTCACCGAACACTTCCTGCATTCGCTCACGAAGCGGTTCCCAGCCCTTGCTACTGGCAAGCTCGCCGTACTGACGATGTACGCCTTGCTCCCAACATCTTGCGAACAGGTACTCGCGCAGGAAGATTTCATCTCGCGGAAACGCTCGGCGGGCGCTCTGTAGTCGAGCAGAGGCTGGGCCGGGTGAGCCTGCCACGAGGTACGCGGCACCCTGTCCGAGCAGCGTTGGCACCAGGTGGAAGTTCCTGTAGTGCGACGACGCTGGGAGCATGCCCCAGCGATCCAGCAGGTCCGCCGCCGAAGTTAAATCTTCGAGCGCGCCGTTAACCAGTTCGTTAATCGCTTCATTCACAGGGGTGACGCCGCTGAGGTCCCCTCCGGGGCGACGGACCAACTCCTGCTCATACTCCTTGAGAAACCTGGCAATAAGCAATAGCGCTTCGCCCCGGTAGAAAGCAGGCATCGGATGGGTCGGAGATTCCCTGGCAGCCTCCGTATAAAGGTCCCACGCTCGCACGGGATCACCGAGGCAAAGATGTGCGTCGCCTTCCAGGCACATCGATCGCACGAACCCGCTGCCCAGCTCCTGCGTGTTTAGTTTCACCGCCTGCTGAGAGTACTTCAGGGCGCTCGGCCAGTCGCCAAGCGAAAACGAGCACTCAGCTGCCATCCGGTACAGGTAACCGTTGTTCCGGCCTCCTTTTTTCCGCATTGCCCGGCGAATTCTGCGCAGAGCCGCGTCCCACTCTCCTTCCCCGCGGGCCAGCACCTCGCTCTGTGCCACGTCATCGACAACCGTGGCGACGTCCCGAGCCCAGTTTTCCACGTCGTCCGCAAGCGCCTGCAGTCTGTTCTCATCGGAAGCTGCCAGAATCCTGCGGGCGGGCACGTCCAGGACCCAGGCGACCAGCCTGACCGGAGCATTTGTCGGGACGGTGCGGTTCAGTACCTCGGGAAATGCGTGTCTGATCTGATCGAGTTCATCCTTCGTAACCAGCCGGTCAAGCGCGATCAAAACGCCGGTGCCGGGCAGTTCTCCAATAAAACTTCGTTCACCCTCGTCTTCCTTGAACCGCGGAAGGTGAGCCCGCACGAACGAGTGCCATTCGAGATAACGCAGAGTTTCTACAAGCCATGCATTGAGCCGTTCACTGGTCTCAGGATCCTGCCCATCGGCCTCCGAACTGTGCACAGACAGCATCAGGAAAGGAAGCCGCAGGTCCCGGTGCTCGCTGTTTACCCTGTCGAACTCTTGCGACTTGCGCTCCAGGATGTCGAGCAACGCCGCCCTGAACTGATCGTGTCTGAGCACATTTGAAGTTGCGATGTGTGCGGAGACTTCCGCCGTATGAGTGGCCGCTTTTTGACGTTCGATGATCTCGCCAATGATGCGACTGAACACGCTGAGCACCCGCACTTCCACATCCATGCGTCGCGACTCGATCCGTGGCAGGAGCAGGTAGAGGGCGCCTATTGCTTCACCTGTACTCCGGTGAATAGGTAGTGCCATGGCCGAATAGTCCGGGACATGGCCATCGCCGGGGATCTTGCTTTCGAGGTAGCGCATCTCGGGTTCGGCCGACTCGACCAGCGAAGTCCATGGCTGTTCGACCTTTTTCACGACAAGCGGCACGCCAACACGGCTTGCGTAGCCCGACAGCATTTCCAGCGCCTTCGGCGGGTCCCATGGTGACGGCTCCCACGGCTTCGCGACCGACGTTGCCAGTACCTTTCCAGCATCGGCGTCCTGCAGCGTTTCGCTGATTTCGCTGAGGGAACCCGGATAGATGCTCTCAAGCAGTTGTGTAATCAGCCAGAGCTGCAGGTCGTCCGTGCTGCTCAATCCCGGAACGGTTGCAGCTTCCAGCACCTGCGACGACTGCATGCTCAGAAACAGTTCAATGTCAAGGAAAATGACGTCCAAAATGCGGCCGACGAAATCCAGCGTCGCCTCGTCAGGCGATACCGACGCGCCGTCCATCGTTCCGATCAAGAGCTCGTACTGCTGACGCTGAGTCCGGATCCGTAGCCGGAGAAACTTCCTCGACGTTATCTCTGACCTCGTCGGCAGTTGATCGGCATCCAGGAACAGCACCTCGCGAAATGGAGAGAGAACCCAGCATGAAGGTGCAGGGCGCTCCAGGATGGCCTGGTACACGGCGTCATGTCCGGCATTCCTGACAGTTCTGCGGGCCCGGTCAGCCTGGTCGCCTTTCCCGCCGGGCCTGACGATGATCAGGCAATTCGGGTGGTCTTTAAAGTCCTCGAGTAACGCAAACACTGCACTGCCAAGTAACCGGGCGGCCAGGCGCCGGCGCATGCGCTTAAGGGCGATCCTGATCAACCGGTTCCAGATACCGCCATACCTGGGCTCTCGTGATCTCGGGTCTTCCGAGCCGCCTGCGACGGCATCGACAGCTTCCCGGAACTTGACGCCCTTCGACCTGAGAAAAAGGACAGCGAGCGCATCTGCAGCCGTTGGCAGGTTGAACGAGTCCTCGCTACCTATCCCGTGCTCGCGCAGTCTGCCAACGAGCCATCTTCGCCCGTGCTCGCCAGCCATTCGAAGAATGTCCCCGGTGCCGAACGTCTGACTGCCCGGGAAGTTCGTCTCCAGCCAGTCGATCGCTTCCTCGCGAATTAGAGATGCGTGTTCTGTGTCCGGTGGGATCGCCGGACTGAAGACCGTCCGACTGTTCTGTGTTGTCTTTGCGCTCATGGCTGTCACCGCGTGTAGCAAATTCGCCGGTCGGCGTAGCAAAATTTGCTACGGATTCAGATTATTGGAGTTTATTCAACGTTGCAACCAGTAGATTGTAGCAATTTAGAGAACCATTATTGCCTGAACACAAAGATGAGCCAACAGCAAATAAGAGAGGGAAGCAGATGCCGCTAACCATCATCTCGAAACAGTTTGCAGACCGACTTGACGGCAATCCAATGCGCACCGTAACCGCCGCAGAAGCTCGGCAGGCCGCTCGGCTCGCACACGTGGACTTCAAATCCTCCAACTCCTTCGGCGGCATCACCTTGCCTGCAGGCATCCGGCTGCAAACCGGCGCAAGGCGAGATCCACAGAACGACAGGCGGCGACCACGACGCGCCGGTCCCACTTACGTGGTCGGGATTGAGGACGAGCGGTTCGAGAAGCCGGTCATCAACCATCTGTGGCGAAAGCGAGTGACGGAGCCGAAGTAAAGCCAGCGAGCGAGCGGACCTACTGAGCACATCGTGTACTGAAAAAGAATTGGAGGCCCTGAATGCTGGAGCAGAGAGAAAGAGAAAAGGTCTCCGATTCGACAATTTCAGGGGCGGTGCCAGAAATCTTGGTCAGTCGCCGGCTCGCATCCAGTGCGTTTCAGCACCCGGTCACAGTCCTGCCTCTAGGAATCTCGGCACTGGCCGCAATACACCTCACGCTGCTGTCTCCGGTTGTTGGCGGCGGTGTGTGGGCCGGGGTGGTAATCGGTATCTCAGGCGGGCTAGCGCTGGCGAACTTTGCGTACAGGCACCAAAGGGATCGCGAGGGCACAGCAAGGTCGCTGCAGACCCGGCTACAAATCGAGATCTCAAGGATTCAGGACTCGAACCTTCAGAAAGAGTCTCACACGGTCCAGGCAGGACTCGATGAGATTGGACTTGCGCAGGGATCAGGTGTCCTGCGCCGCCTCGGCGAGGAGTACGACCGGCTTCGAGAAGCGTCGAGAGACAGCAGCGACAGCCCCCTCTCCGCTCCACACATCACCGCCCTCGTCGATGAGACGTACCGCAGAGGTCTCAGCGTCCTGGGCAGCGCGGTGGAACTTTCCACTGCAATCAGCGCACCCGGCCGGTCGGAGGTCGAACGGGACATATCTCGCCTCGAGACCGAGATATCCGTGGCACGAATCGACGATCAGTCTCCGGAACGGCTTCGTCTCAAGGAAGAAACGCTCACCATGCAGAAGCGCCAGTTGCAGGAGCTGGACCGGATGCAGCTGCACGTAGAGGAGCTTCTGTTCCAGGCCCGGCGCTGCGAACTCTCGCTACATCACGCCCGCATCGAGCTTGCCGCGATCAGGACAGGCAACTCCGACTCGGGACTTAACACCGTGATCGAGGCACTCGAGGGAACCCTCAGACGGGCAAAGGAGGTGCAAGAAGAGCTCAAGAACCTTGGTTACTGAGTTCGTTGGGTGAAGTTCGAGAATTTCGAAGAGATCAGATCAGGAGGCAGCAGATGACAGAAAAAGAGGTTGGCTTGCAGGAGACCGCGGTTGCCGGAGCCGATACATCGGCTGCGATAGAGATGGCAGGAAATGTCGCCGAGGAGCCCGCGGTTCCGCCGGGGATCACCGATGACGAGGCAACGGAGATCCGTCAGCAGGTGACTGAACTGGTGAACGGGCTCGCTGAAGCTTCAGGCGCACGCGAGATGGAGCTCGCGGATGACATCTCGAATATCGAGGCTGTGGACAGGAAGTCGGCAAACGGCCAGATGGGCCTTATGCGGACGCGGCTCGGTTCGATGCTCGATGCAGGTGGTCCAAGCAAGGAGATCGCAAACGGCCTTCAGGATCTTCGCCGGACGCTCAAGGACATCACGCTGGACGTTTCGGAACAGCGTGGCATCGCCAGGCGAACGATTAGCGCGATTCCGTTCGTAGGCGGCCGCTACAACCCCGTGCTCCGCGCCATTAACCGGATCGCCATCAAGTACGAGCCCGTTTCCCAGCAGGTGACGCTCATCGAAACCCGGTTGCTTGACGGCAGGACACTCCTTGTCCGGGACAACCTGGAGTTGCGGAAGCTGTACGAGGAGATCGAACTCGGCCGGCAACTGGTTCGTCGTGACATCTACCTCGGTGAGTTGCTGATGCGGGAGCTTGCCGAACTGATCGAGAGCACGGAAGACGAGGTGAAGAAGGAGCGGCACCAGAACACGCTGCACAGCGTTGCGATCAGGGTCCAGGACAAGTTGACGATGGATGAGGTCTACGGGCAGGCGTTCGTCAGCATCGAGATGGGACGGCAGAACAACATCCGGCTTGGACATGCAGTGGAACGGACCGTTTCGCTGGCGACGAACGTGGTGACGGTCGGTCTCGCCATTCAGTCGGCTCTTTTGCACCAGAAGAAGGTCCAGCAGGCGACCGAGCGGACGAGAGAGTTTCTTGGCGACCTCGTTGCCGTCAACGCGCAGGCGATCAAGCGACACACCGAGGAGATTGGCGATCTCTACAACAACCCGGTCATCGCTATCGAGAAGCTCTCGCAGGCACACAACGACCTGATAGAAGCGCTCAACACTGCCGGGCAGCTCAGGAACGAGGGCGTTGTAGCGGCGCGACACAACATAGCGCGCCTGGCCGAAATGTCCGGGCAACTGGACGAAAAGGTGGGCGCACTGAAGGGCGAACCGGCTGTCGATACGCCCGCGATTTCGGGTCCGTCTCACCAGTGATCAGAAGAGGAGGACGTGAGAGTCAAAACGATTGGATGAACGGGTTGGAACAGCGAAACGGTCTCGGCCACGACGGCCTTCCATTGCGAGAGGCACGAGACCAGGGCAAAGGAGGCGAGAGATGGCCGCTAACGATGTCTACCAGTTGAAGACACGCTACACACCCGCAACCACAGGTGAGACCAGGCGATTCTCGATTCGCCCGGGTCCGATCAGCTTTATTGCGCTTGTGCTTGCGGGTCTGAGCGCATTGGCATGGCTGCAGAACGTGCAGATTGTTGTGTGGATGCTTGAGCGAGATCTCACCGACGAAGGATCGGCAGGATCGATGCTCGGCTCTGTTCGCACGGCCGCGTTGATCACCGGCACACTTGCGCTTGCAGCTTCCTGGCGGGTGTTCGCAACAGGCGCCATGCTGCTGTACAGCCTGCGCCCGGTCCGGGCATTTACTGCCCGGATGAGCCGGGTCCTGGCACCCGTCGCGTGGCAGCTTTTTGCTCCGTTCAGGGCCACATACGCAGCTTTCAGGGTGCTGTCCAACGCCGTGTTCAATCACGTCCGAACCGGTGTGACAGTGATCGCCTCCGCGATCGAGTGGTCGATTCAAAAGGTCATGTCTGGGCTGGCGATCGCTGGTGAGCGAGTTATCGCGGCAGTCAGCATCCCGGTTCGCGCAGCAGGTAGCGCTCTGAGCTATGCAGGTCGCAGGATCAAGTCTGCAGCTGACGCGGTGGGCGGCGGGATTGCGGGCGGATCGACGGCGGTCTGGGACGCCGGTGGCGCAGTGGTTGGAGCGCTGGTCCGAGGCTTCGGAATCGTTGTGAGACCGGTAATCGCAGCAGTCGGACTAGTACTTGCGCTGACGGCTGTCGGAGTGATCCGGGCCGGTGTGCAGATCAGCCGGGTGGTGGTCTACGCCCTCGGCGCGCTTGTGACGGCGAAGAGGCTCGTGCTGAACACGGCGGCATCGTGGTTGAGCTTCATCTATCGAAGGGCTGCGATGGCGGGAGCGTCTGTCCGGATGCTGATCCTGAATGTGGTCGACAGGATCTCTGCCGGGGCAACATCTGCGGTGACCGTGTTGGGACTGGCAATTGCCTCCGTCTACAACGCCGTCGCAATCAGTACCGGAAAGGTGGCAGAGGTATTTGTCCTGACGGCACTGACGATAAGAATCGGTGCCGTAGCGGTGACCAGCCCGGTAACGGTGGCTGTCGCCAGAGCCGCACGGTTCTTCCGAGAGCTTGCCGAGCGATCTTTGACAGCGGTTCGGTTGTCCGCAATTGCACTGGCTTCACAGGCGCGGCACATGGCAACCGCATCAGTTAAGCGGATCAGCCTCGTGATCCACCTGGTCGTTGTGAGCGTCCTGGCGGCTGTTGTGCTGAGCGCCAATGCTGCCTGGGCACCAGTCGCGATGTTCTTCCGACACGTCGCACTGGCTTCGACAGCGGTCGTTGACGGGATTTGGGTGATGCTTGCGATGGTCTCCCGGGCCGCATCAACCGGCATCAGCTCGCTGGCCATGGGCTCAGGCCATCTGATCGCTGTGCCTGTCGGTAGTGCCCGATCAGCGTTTCAGACTTCGGCAGCCCACACCGGGCATTTCATCAACAGTGGATGGCGCGTTTCTGCCGGTGCCGCAAACCGCGGATGGGCGGCACTCTCACGTGTCACGTTCGTGGCAGGCGCAGGGATAGTCGCCGTAGTTCGAGTGATGATGATCGCACTCACGTCGGTAGTCCTCTTTCCATTTGTGTGGCTGGTGCGAGTATCGCGAGCAGTTCTTCGTGCGATCGGTGTTCTCACAGCGCGAATCTTTTGGTCAGTGACGACAGGGACATGGCGTGCCTGGGAATGGACCAGCGCTGCGTACCGCCTGTTCGAGGCCGGCGTCGCGATAGCGAGCAAGTCTGCGTACCGAACGATCAAAGTCCCGATCGTCTACGCGAGTTCAAGCGCGGTCGGTGCTGCGAATGGGATAGTCGCTGTCGCTTCATCAGTGACTTCAGAGGTAGCCGACGTTGCGAGACTCGGGGGCGGGCTCATCGGAACCGTAGCAAGGGAAGTCGCTTCGGTGGTTGCTTCGTCCAGCTGGCACACACGCGCCGCGGTTAAGTGGCTCGCAATCGCCGTGACCGGAATTGTGGCTGCCCTCGCGAAGCCCATAGCCGTTGCTTCCGGAGTGGTGATGGCGATGGTCGCGTCAGCAGTCACACGCGTTAGCGACGATGTCCGGACAGTGGTCAGGACTGCTTCGTCGATGGCGGCGGCTGCAATTGCGGGTGTGTTCAGGAACATGGCGCTGGCCGGAGCAACAGTTCTCGCTGCACTCACATTTATGTGGAACGCGGTGCGTGCCGGAGCAGTGTTCGTTCTTAACACTGTGCGCGCTGGCCTCGCGGTTCCAGCCGGCCTGATTGCCTCGCTGAGCTCGGCGGTTACCCAAACCATCAACTCCGGAGGCGCCGCAATCTGGCACGGCGTCAGCACCACGCTCGCTGCAATGACCCGCATCTTCGCAACCGCCGGAACCACAACCGGCGAAGGCATCTTGCTGGTCGCTTCTGGCAGCTCGTTTGCCGCCGTGATCGCAACCCGGCCGGTCAGGGTCGCCCTGCTCACACTGGGCCGCCACTTCTACAACGCCGGTGAAACAGTCTGGGACTCAGCCAGGTGGGCCCTGCTCAATTTGAAAATCTTCTCGCTGCGAACTCGTCACGCAGCCAGCCAGGGTGCGACGTTCCTCGCGAGGACCCTCTTCGTCGGTACCGGGACCGCACCGGACATCGTTCGCTTCACTGCTCTCACAGTCCGAAATCAGAAAGGAGTTTCCGCTATGACCGAATCGAATCTGAACCAGAGCAGGCTGCTGTCACTGGTGGTGACGATAGTGATCTTCTCACTGCTTGCGGCAATACCAATCCGCATCTTCTGGCCGGAGCCGCCGGAACCGACCGTGACGGTAGCGCACTGGGCTACGGGCCACCTGACCCGGGAAGGACTTCTGAAGGAGATGGCGGTCGAGTTCAATGACGCCGGGCACCGCACGGACTCCGGTACAAGGATCAAGATCGAGGTGTACGACGCTCCGTCCGAACTGCAGGGCAAGTACGTCAGCGAACTCATCCGCTTTGGGACCCGACGCAACCTGCACCAGGAGACCAACGGATACATGGTAGAGAACGTGCCGGACCCGACCATCGTCACACCGTCCAGCGCACACTGGCTGGTGACGCTGAACCATGAGGTTGGGAGAGACGTGGCTGACCTCAAGGAGTCGAAAAGCATCGTCAGTCCGGTGATCGGCATCGTCACTTACACGGAAATGGCACGCTGCCTGGGCTGGCCGGAGAACCAGATCGGATACCAGGACATCATCGACCTGCGTGATAACCCGCTGGGCTGGAGGGCGTACGACTGCGCTGATCCCAGTTGGGGAGAGAAGCCGCTACTTGCGTTCACCGACCCGACGACTTCCAGCACAGGCCGTAGCCTGCACCTGGCGCTTTACTCCATTGCCGCCGGAAAGCCGCCTGAGTCGTTGGTTCGCGAAGATATTACGAACCCGGATGTGATCGAGTACGTGAAGAAGTTCCAGGGGTTGATCGATCACTACCAGATCGGTACAACCGTCCTGAACACGAAGATCTACCAGGGGCCACAGTACGGTCACTTCTTCGTGATGCCTGAGGACAACCTGATTCACCTTTATGAGGGCACCGAGCGGGCTTACCTGAACGGGATCAAGACAACGGCGCCGGCAATAGAGCCCGGATCGATGGTCATGATCTACCCGAAAGAAGGCTCAATGCCGCGCAGGAACTGTGCCTGTGTCGTCAATGCCGACTGGGTAAGCAATGAGCAAAAGGAGGCTGCGGGTCTGTGGACTGAGTTCATCAGGGAAGATGAACAGCAGAGAGCCTTCATGGCAAGCGGATTCAGGCCAGGGACTGAACTAGACATGAGCGACCCTCTTAACAGGGCAGCAAGCAAGATCACTACAGAGTTCGGGCTCGATCCGGACACACCGACTCCGGAGCTGAATCCGTCTCTAACCCCAAGCCAGGTGGCTGCAGATATCGACGCTAACTGGGAGACGGTCAAGAGGTCCGGGATCGTGACGTTCGTCGTCGACACCAGCGGTTCTATGCTGGGCAGCAAGATCGAGCTTGCGAAGGAAGGGCTGACCGGGGCGATGAGCAACATGGCCAGCAACAACAGCGTTGGGTTGGTGACTTTCGACGACACCGTGAACGTGAACCTACCCATCGGGCCGATGGAGGACAGGAAGTGGGACGTTACCGCCGCAGCGAGGGAGATGAGGGCCAGAGGAGAAACAGCTCTGTTCGACGCGATCGAAGTTGCAGTTAGTCAGACCGATGTGGCGGAGGGACCAGAGAACGCAATTCGTGGAGTTGTCGTCCTAACGGATGGACGAGCAAACGCAGGCACAGGCCGGCTGGACCGCATCGCAGAGATGGGAACTCGGTTCGAGACTGAGATTCGGACGTTCGATGGTCACGACGGCTCGGTGGCGATTGACGACCGGAACTCGCGATACGAGATCACTGACGTGATCGGCCTCGGAGATGCCATGGGAACCGAACACGAGGTGCAGATCTTCTTCATCGGTATCGGCGATGACGCCGACGTGCAGGTGGGACGCATACTTGCCGAGGCAACAGGTGCGGAGTTCGTAGGAGTAGCAGAGGAAGACCTGGCGCAGGTACTGGAGGAGTTCAGCAAGTACTTCTAGTGAAAGTTGAACGGTAGGTTCTGCACGGCTTGGCAAGAACCAAACACGGCCCCGGAGGGTGGAATTGACCTGCCCCACGAACGGTACCAGTGGAAAAGTTCGAAACTGGACGTTCTGAAAGGGGGCAAGATGCCTCGAAAAGGTCATTCACCGGAGCAGATCCTGAACAAGCTGCGACAGGTAGAAGTCGGCGTTGCGAACGGCAAGCAAGTCGCAGAGGCAGTCAGGCGACGTCAACCACTAAGTGTGAACGAATTACGATCTTGCTACGAACTGCTGTAGCGTCTGTGCCAAACGAGACGTTGTTCGATGAATAGGGCTGCAATAGAGGAGGAAGGCGCATGGCCGCGAGAATAGAAGGGCCACTCGATGTCAAGTTCCGGCACAACGGACCGGCAAGGCGTTGGGAGTGGGAACTGAACGGAGACCTGGAATACCGAGTGGGCTCTGCTCAATCGTCAAGGGTTCTGACGATTCACGAAGGCGCGACGACCGACTTCGCAAGCGTGCCGCGAGTAGTTAGATGGTTGGTCCCCAATTGGAGCCGGGGCCACGCCATGACTGCGACGATTCATGATGCCCTGTATCGTGGAGACGCAGCGCATTTCACCTATGTCATCAAAAAAGAGAATCAGCCCGACGAACCGCTACCGCGCCCCACACGCAAAGAGGCCGATGACATCTACCGTGAAGCCAACAATGTGGTGGCCGGTTTCGGCAGAGGCTTGTGGTGGTGGCAACGGCAACTTGCCTACTGGGGTGTAAGGACATTCGGTCGTGGCGCGTACAAGTAACGGCGGTCGGGGTGTCATATTGGCGCTTCACGTCAGTGAAGTGGTCTCCGGTGACGCTGGTTAGGCCGCGGGCGCACGCTCGGATAGGCTCAAGATGCGAACCTCAGTTATGGGTTGATCCAAGACCTGCTCAGCTATTAGTCGGCGACACAATGACTTTTCGCCGACCTGACCTTCACGCGAGCGGTTTTCGGACGTATTCGCAACCATTAACGGTCGGGGTGCCGAGAGACGAACTCCGGACCCTCCTGCTCCCGATGCGGGTGCGCTACTGTTGGCTTAGCCACCAGGTATGTACTAGTTGGACCCAAAACCCGTCGGCATGAAGCCCGTGATAGGCACGGGTGTTACCGTACCTGTGGCCTGCGAATCTCCCGGATCACTCCTGTTCTGATCATCCGCAGCACTCGTACTTCCCGACCTCAACTTGAACAGACTCTCGATAATGTCGGGAAGGTCGTTCGTGCGCAGGAGCTCCCTGACCGGAACCTCCCAGTCCGAGTTCTGATTGCCGAAACTGGAGACGATGTCTTCGACCGCCTTGTCCTTGATTCCTTCAACCACGCGCTCCTCGAGCCTCGGCTCTACCTCCGGTTCCTCAAGACCCAGCAGCATCCTCATGTAGGCGTCCTTCTCCTTCGGATGCTCGTCGAGCCAGTCCTGCAACTCAACCGGCAGGTCCGAGTACGGGATTGGAGCGTTGCGATCCGGCAACCTGATCTTGATACCCAGCTCCTTGCCGAGGAACAGAAGTGCAACCTCGCGCTCTAACACCGGATCTTCCCTCAGGTACCTGAATGCGATGTCCAGTACCCTGGCGTTGAAGCGATCTAGTCGCTGCTCCTTCGTATCTTCCACTGGTGGACTGTCCGGAACAACGTCCGGGTCTTCAGTTGGCCCCTCGAGCGTGATCTTTTAAGCGACCTTCCGCCCCCTGGTGCTGGTCAGGTAATAGTCACCACCGCCGTACCCCTTCGAAAGAACCAGGATCTCCAGAGAAACGCGTGACGGAAAGCCATCCATCTCCGCGACCTGGATCTTGTGAAGCCTGCCGATGCCATTTGACCGGCGGCGACGCTTACACGAGACGATCCACTTCTGGCCTGGAATATTCTCAGCCTCCCAGATCTTCAGGATCGTGCGCGAATGTGTCTCCTGATCGAAATCGCCTGCCCACTCGGTGTGGTAGTAGAGCCAATCGAGCAGTTGCGCCGTGCTGACTCCATCGGCTTCATACGCTGCTCGGTTGGAGCGCCCCTTACTAAATATTGTTGCAAGCATCAGTTGCTACCTCCGTCAGCAGTTGTATACGTCCGACACCCTTCCATTGTTAACAGGTGGTGGTGGAACACGTGACTGTCGATGGTCAAATCGGTCTTTATTGATATATTCTAGATGGTATGGCTTATATATCGCCTATTACACCTCGGACAACCGGCTAAAAGATGCCTAGAAAGCCACGCAATCGTACTCGACGGTCTGCACCGTCACCCGTGTACGCGGTGCCACACCCTCCGTTCTTGATAGACGAGTTTCGCGATGGACCACCTGCCGTTCGCGAGGGCCTACGCCTTACCAGGATCCACCAGCGGTACATCCTGTTCCGGCGCGCCCAGGGCGACTCGGTTGCGGCACTGGCAAAGACGCTGGAGTGTGAAAAGAGTGCGGTGGACTATCACCTGAGACGGGCGTACGAGGACCCGGAGTTGTTCAGGACCCTGGACATCGTCATGCCCTGGAATCCGCCCAACCGGTTGAGCCCCGTCTACTTCTGTAGATACTGCGCATGGACAGAGCCGAACAGAGGAGCTGCATGCCATCACGCTTTCGGGCACATCTGGGACGAAGATTAGGACACGACGCCCAGACCGTCTTGACCGGGCTCGACGCTTACAATCACGTCCAGCCGATCTCGTTCCGGTAACGAGTGCATGGAGGGGTAACGAGACATGAATGCATCAAAGACCGAATCCCGTGCAGCGCTGTGGCTGTGCGTCTCTACCGGTGAGCAGAGCCTCGATCCACAGGAGTCAGCTCTCAGGGCACTTGCGGAAGAGCAGGGTCACTGCGTCGTTACGGTCTATGGAATAAAGCGGAGCGCCTGGAGCGGCAGCCAGGACGATGAGTTCGTACAGCTGCTGAAAGACGGCAAGGACGGACACTTTACTCACGTGCTGGTCTGGTCACTCGATCGGCTCGACAGACAGGGCGTCCTTTCTACGCTGAAGAAGCTCGAACAGCTTGATGATGCAGGGATAAACCTGGTCTCGTACCAGGAGCGCTGGCTGGACCAGTTGTCGAGTGTTCGCGGCCTGCTGATATCGGTGATCGCCTGGGTGGCGCAGTGGGAGTCTGAGCGAAGATCAGAGCGTGTCAAGGCCCGCAAGGACGACCTCTCCGGTAGAGGGCTCTGGCCCGGGGGAAAGCCTCCTTACGGCTATACGAATGAGGAGGGAGTGCTGGTCAAGGTCGATGAAGAGGCACGGAACGTCGAGCTGATCTACTCAATGTACGCGGACCAGGCGATGGGCCAGCGGCGCATCGAAGACGAGCTCTGGAGGCGAGGTTTCAAGGGACGCAAAGGAAGGCGCTTTCACAAGAACAGCATCCACCGCATTCTCAACGATCCTACTTACCTGGGGGAACATCCAAACGGTGTTAAGGCTCCAATAATCGTCGACAAAGAGATGAAGTCTGGCGTCGAGGCCAGGATGAGGGAGAACCGGCACCTGAGACCTGCTAAGTCGAAGACGGTCTGGCCACTCCAGGGAATGAAGTGCGGAGTGTGCGGATCACGCATCTCGGTGGATTCAGGGGGCAGCAGGCGGAGGACGTACTACTGCCGGGGTAGACAGAAAGATTCCGGCTACCACATGCGTACCGGCAAGACCTGTACTGCCCCCAGGCTCTCGGCAAACGACATCGAGGATCGTCTACTCAGTGAGTTGACCACGGCGATGCGATCGCCAGAGACCTTCATCACAACACTGGACGCAGCCATTTCCCGCCTTGAGGCACAAGAACAGGAGTTGGCGACCGACATAGGTCCATTGATCGAGGAGATCGAAGAGCTGAACCGCCAGCTTATCGAGATCGATCGTGCTCGCACCAAGGGCCGAATACCCTCCGCGTAGCTGGATGCAGCCGAGACCGAGGCGTCACGGAGGTTGGAATCGGCGAACACCCGTTACGACTCGCTGGGTACGGATCGCAAGGAGGAGCTTGCAGCCACTCGGATGTTCCTGAAAGGTGCCAGGGACTGGCGAAGAGTGGCCGCGCAGAGGCGGGGAATGGGTCTGCCGATGGACACGTTCAGCCTTGATCCTGATACAGCGGAGTCGAAGGCTCTCCACGATTTCAGGAGCGCTGGAGGACCTCTTGAATCCAATCAGTCAGATCCGCCGAGGCACATGCTACGCGAGGTGCTTGACCAGCTCCACGCGGAGATGTTCCTGTTCCAGAATCATCTTGACGTTAGAGGTAAGGTCGACCTGACGGTTGACCTCGGAGATGGCGCTGCCGATTCAGATCAACGCCAAGTGACTCAACCTTCGAGAGGGTTAGGGCGAGGGTCGTTTCGGCTTTCTGTCATTCCGAACTCGATTCGGAATCTCCTTGAGACCGGTTTTAGGGAGATGCTGAATCAAGTTCAGCATGACAAAAGAACAACCCAGCCTCTAACTCCCTCCCAAACCGGGTGCGCTACAACTGTGCCACGCCCCGACAGGCGAAATTGACTTTCGTGCGGTATTGACTAGCCGGAGGGAGGGTTTTGCCGGAACCTTTAATTTGAGCTATTCGCTGGCCAAACAGCTACACTCCACAA
>JAJCYY010000046.1 GCA_029262735.1 Chloroflexota bacterium
GGCGAAATTGACTTTCGTGCGGTATTGACTAGCCGGAGGGAGGGTTTTGCCGGAACCTTTAATTTGAGCTATTCGCTGGCCAAACAGCTACACTCCACAAAATGGAATCGTCTGCCGTCAACATAGCTTCGCACGAAGAGCTTGCCTGGCCAGAATCCCCTGCCTGGGAAGAAGTCGCTGTTGCGAACGTCGGGCAGGTCGCTGTCAGCCAGCACGTGTACTACAGGTCACGCGCTGAGTAAGGTCTGCACGGGCGCCGCCGGATCATTTCATTTCCGGAGTCACTGGCCGAGCCAGACTCGCAAGATTGAAGCAAGCCTGCAGGCGATTCTCAAGGCTGCCCACATCGAGAGTGCGGGGATGGTGATTCGAGCTGGAGATCTGGTCGTGGCCCGGATGGCTGGCTCGTTGGTAATCGTGACGACCAGAACGCTCAATGGAGCAAATAGAAAAAGGCCGGTTCGCAGTGAAGCAAACCGGCCTCCTCTTTTTTCACCAATCGATGTCGGCCACTAGTAGTCGATGATCTGATTGAACAGATCTTCCGCGTCCTGGCCAAGGATTGGACCAAAAAGGTATCCCTTGAGCGTTAGATACGAGTAGCTCGTGACCGAATTGACTGTACCCGCGTTTCCATTTGCTGGGTCGAAGTCTTTCAACCAAACCCCTCCGGAAGAACCACCATTCATGTTGCACTGGATCCCCCGTGTGTCGAGACCGGTAGGATCTGCAAGATCGGGTCCTGCACAGTAGATCAAGTCATTTCCTTTGAACTTCTTCTCAGCAGGGTAGCCAAACGCATGAATTTCACGCGGTACTGACTCAGAGAAGCTGATCTCAAGGGGCGGCACCACTACGTCCAGAACGTCGAGATCTGAGTCTCCGATCGCGTCTTGAGGAAGGAAGGTCACGAACGCGTAGTCGTGATTGTAGTCATCGCCGTTGGCGACCCATTGGTCTGATGCCCGCAGATCGGTTTCACTCGCTACCCACAGGCCGAATGGGCCGGTTTCGTTACTGAATGAGCCGCCAGACTCGTAGTCCGGGATGTACATGAAATTCGACGCATATCCAACCGAATCGTCCCAGACGCAGTGCCCCGCCGTAACGACCGATGTACCGAGATTGTCGATGGTGGTGCTGTTCCCGTCATCGACAACTCCGGCTGAACAAACGTAGTCGATGCCAGCAAGTGTGAAGAGGACCCGGCCTGTCGATTCAGCAATGCTCGAACCGCTAATCTCCTCCCAGGAACTGCCAGTGACAGTACCGCCACTATCGCCGGGCTCGTCATCCTTGGGGGGCTTGTTGCCTTTGCCAGGATTGTCGTTCCTGGGGTGGGTGTTAATCGGAGCATCCAGCACAATGTTTCTGTGTTGTGCGCCAGCGATCTTCGCAGGCGACCAGTAGTCGACTACCTGATCACGGTGGGACAAGCCCCTGTGCCCACCGCTGGATGCAGCTACGACTGACGCGCCGATGAGCCCGATTATGATCGCAGTTATGAAGGCGGAAACATGTCTCTTGTTCAACGGATCACCGTCCTAATCGTTCGCAGGGACATTTGAACTCACTCTACTAGCTTGGTCTGGTCAGTCGCCTGGTCGGTTGGCTCAATACCTTAGACGAAAAGCTTTTTCGATTTACGACTGTGACGGACCTGGTTCAACGAGGTATTGGCGTCTTTTTCAACTAGTTCGTCTGCGTAGCGGCCGGAACCTGGACAGTCCAGGCCGCTATGCACAACAACCTGATCAGGTGACTACTGAACGAACTCGGTTTGGTCTACCGGGTAGTAGCGCACCTGCACAAGCTTTGAACCGTTGTTCTGGTAGTCCCAGCCATAGACGACCAGGTCTGCGATGTCGAAGATCCAGGCCTGATTCAGCTCCTGGTACAGCCCGGCTAGAATTAGCGAGCCAATCCACAGGTCCAGGTCCGTATTATCAACAACGCCGTCGCCGTTAATGTCGTGCTCGGAGGGCACTGCGCCGATCGCATCGACAGCGCCGTCGCCGTTGATGTCGGTCAGCAGAAGGTCGTCGATATCGAGGTCGCCATCACCGTCAAGGTCGAGCGACGTGTCGAAGGCGATGCCCGTGTAGGTGAACATGTCCGTTACGTCAACGGCCTTGCTCTTGCCCTTCGTGCGCTCCAGCGTCTGGTCCTCAACTGTGAAGGCGCCATTCGCCGTCACGCCACCGAGTGCGATCAGCGAAGAGTCAGTGCATTCGATCAGGTCGCCGAACGTGGCAAGCCACAGGTCAAGGTCAGCCTGATCAACCACACCGTCGCCGTTGAGGTCATGCTCAGACGGAACCGCGCCCGCCGCGTCGATAACGCCGTCACCGTTAACGTCGATGAGCAGCAGGTCGTTAACGTCAGTTACGCCGTCACCGTTGATGTCGTAAACCGTGGCGTCGTTGCAGGCCTCGATTAGCTGCGGGAAGAACGTCACTTCGCGAGGCTCGTCGTCCTTCTTCGGCTTGGCAAGGATTCGTGCGTAGACCTGGTACTCGCCCTTCGGAAGCTGCGCAACCGCGGGATCACCATCGAAGGCGTCGCCGCACTTGTCATGGACGATAAGCTCAGAAACGCTTGACTTCTTGTTCTGAACCATCTGGATCTGAGACGTGCCGTATTCGGGCACGAACACCGAACCGCCACCCGGCTCCGAAGAATCACAGATGTAGCCGTCTTTCTTGCCGTGGATGTTCAGGTTGAAGTGTGGGCCGCTTGGAAACCCGTTGCTCCATTCGACGACCTCTTGCGGCTTGGCTGCAGATGCCGTGCCGTTGGATACGACCGCAGCTGTTGAGAGTGCTGTGGCGACTAGGAGTAACCCAATTAGTGGCCGGAGTCCATGAAAGCTTAAGAAATAACCCATTGCGGAATCTCCTCGGAGCTATGTGACGGCCGCCTAGTCCCATTCAGCCGGTGAGATTCCATTGTTCAGCCATAGGCGTTTGCGACAGGTGTTTCCAACGGGTGAGGTATGGAAGTCGGGCGTAAGCGATAGTCCTATGTCGATTCCAAGAGTGCAATATCCGCGCCAGAACTCAACCTGCCGACTGCAACATTCGACGTTACGACTACGGGTGGGCACCGCTAGTGGCCGTGAATTCCGGTAGAGGACAATCAGGTGAGTGGTCCAAGGAAGGCGTTGATCGGGTCATACCTGCTGTAAGCGAGACCAGTTGAAAGTTGCAAAACTGGATGTACGGAGTTTCGCTAATCGCTACCTGACTTTCCGGTAGCACGCCGCAGTAGTGAAAGCAGCCGGTTCAGAACAGCCTGCCCTCAGTTGCCAGCACATATACCAGCAGGGCTGGCAAGGGCAGGAATAGAAACGCCCAGGCCAGTTCTTCACGGAGACTCAAATTGTCGGGATTCATTGGGACCTCCCCGGTGATTACCCGTCATATCCGAATGATCCCGGTCGAAATCGGGGATAACGGTGTCTCCAGGTTGGCAAGATATTGGGATTCACTGTCGACGAGGCAGAGAATGAAATCGGCCGTGTCGACATATTGATCCGTAGTGTGGCCCAACACGGCGTTCCTCTAACCGCAACAACTCAGGGTGTTCGCCGAACAGTTGCATGGTCGCGAGCAAGGTCTGCAATTGATCCCGCACATGATTTCGAATCGGCCCGGTACATACGGATTCTCATATTCCCATTTGATGCGTGGCAGACGCGGATCAACCGGGCCAAAGTCGTGTGGTCTTTGGCCCGGCGAATCGCACGTCTGAACTTAATGATCCGTAGCGTTCAGGAAGTTGGCGGTAGTGCTGCGGAAATCGCGGCTTCGGTAGCTTCGTTTCCACCGATGCAATGGGCGTGTCCGAAACCTCCAGCGCTTTCAGGGTTGCCGTGCGTGTCGTCCGCGGTGTCGAAGACGATGTTATCCGGCCGCTGCGCGTCACCGCTGACGCCGCCGGGCACATGGTCGAAACCCAGTGTGTGCCGCGTCCTCCAGGCAATGTTGTGATCGGCGCATGAAGAATCGCCGCTTACCCCTATGGCTCCGATCAACTCGTCGTCGGAGTTGTATAGAGCAAGGCCCCCGCCAAACACGTTGACACCACCGACTACTTCACCGGTCATCGGGTCGTTTGGCTGTCCAAGGTTCTTCGCGGGACCCTTGTACGCAACACCAGTGTCGATGGGATTACTGTGCTGCAATCCGAACAAGCTGCCGCCGGGTTGGACGGCGGAGAACAGATTCGCGGTTGATAGTGACAACCCGGGAAGGCTAAACGCGTTCGCGGTGTTGGCCTTCTGTGCAGAGATCACTCGCGATCCTGGCCACTGGTCACCCCGATCATCGCCCGTGAAGGCCAATGCGCATACCTCTCCGTCCCGATTTACGATCGTCCCCCACATATCGAGATTGAATCCACCGTTCGCTGCATTGCGAGCTTCGGTCAGCGCAGCCGACAATTGTTCGTGGTCCGGCAGTTCCTGACAATGTTCTCCGGCGATCGGATTCCCCGCGCGGACCTGTGTTGACAATGCTGCAGCGGCCACCACGGCAACAATGGCGATCATGAGCAATCCACCAGTACCTGTTATGACTGCGAGTCTCTTCTTTTCACCCATAACGTCTCCTTCATTGAGTTTGTTGGTGCCGGGAGCGTTCAGCACCTTATTAGATCGTGATGGTCGTGTTCAAGGCGTGATGAATGACCGGAATCAGCCTGCGTGATGCGCCTAACGGAAGAAGTAGACAGGCGCGGATCCCAATACGAATCGTACTTGGTCGGGGTGACAGGATTCGAACCTGTGACCCCCCGCTCCCAAACCGGGTGCGCTACAACTGTGCCACGCCCCGACAGGCGAAATTGACTTTCGTGCGGTATTGACTAGCCGGAGGGAGGGTTTTGCCGGAACCTTTAATTTGAGCTATTCGCTGGCCAAACAGCTACACTCCACAA
>JAJCYY010000047.1 GCA_029262735.1 Chloroflexota bacterium
TAATAAATCCGGTAGCCGAGACTGGTGCTGGCCTTCCTCTTCAACGTTGACCTGGACAGGCAGCGCGGGCAGGGCATGGACAGCTCCTCGACTCGTTTCAGAGGTCGCTATTCTGCCCGTGCCCTGAACCCTGACAGATCCGAGCGGGATCACTCGACTTTGACGGTACGGATGATTACGTCGACCTCGGCACGCTCGATCCCAACGGTACTGCCGTCACTCTCGCCGCATGGGTGAACTCCGATGACCTGGCTAACTGTGGTGCTTCTGACTGTCGTATCGCGTCCAAGGCGACTGGTGTGCAGGACCAAGACCACAACATCATGCTGAGCACCATCGCGGTTGGTAATGACGTGAGACTGCGGTTCAGGCTCAAAGCAGGCGGCTCCACGACATCACTTGTCGCATCTTCAGGCAATTTCGTTAACGGTCAGTGGATACATGTAGCCGGTACGTACGACGGCTCCAACATACGTGTCTACGTGGATGGTGTTGAGGTCGGTAGCGTTGCCAAGACCGGCCTGATTGACTCCGCACCTGCTGTTCTATTCTGGATTGGCGGGAACCCTGACAGCCCGACAAGCAGGCCGTGGGATGGGAAGATTGACGACGTGCGCCTGTACGACGGTGCGTTGAGTCAGGGTGAGATTGAGACGCTTGCGGTCGGCCCGACGAGCATGTTCACCAAGATTTATTGGGGTGACAACGGCACGGACAAGCTTCAGAGGGCGAACCTGGACGGGAGCGATGTTGAAGACCTAATAACTAGTGGCATCTCTCCTAACGGTGTTGCCATTGCGTCTGCAACCGGTCGCCTGTTTTGGGCAGACGAGGGCTGCTGCTGCTGCGTCGGTAGCGCAGACCTCGACGGCTCAAATCAGTCCGTCGTGAGTCCGTCGGGTGGGCGCATGACTGCGGTTGATGAAGCAGACGATTGGCTCTTTTGGATTGCTGGAGGAGCCGTAATGCGAAGCCACATGGACGGTTCCGCATCATCACAAGTCGCCTCGGTCGGCAGTAATCTGAGCGGAATCGCTTTGAATGCAGATTCCAATATCGTCTACTGGGCTGCTCACGGTGTTGGACATCAGCAAAATGAGACAGTTTTTCGGGCCTGAAATAAGAGAGAGTCAGGACGGTCTGTGTTCCCTGGAGTAGAGTCCAGAAACGGGGAGCAGAAACCGTGTCCGAAAACACAGCAGTCAACAAGTCAGACCAGGCCGAAGAGCGCACCCGCGAGACCCGCAGCTTTATGCAAAGCGTCAGCAGGGCGACCGGCCGCAGGTTCACACCAGAAGAGAAGATCCGCATCGTCCTCGAGGGATTCCGCAGAGAGACCACGGTCAACGACCTCTGCCGACGGGAAGGGATCAACCCTGCCAACTACTACTCCTGGACGAAAGAGTTCATGGAGGCTGGCAAAGAGAGGCTCTCCAGGAACACCGTTCGAGATGCCACGCGGGTCGAGGTTGAGCAGCTCAAGCGTGACACCCGAGAGCTCAAGGAGATCGTAGCCGAGCTTCTGCTCGAGACACATCGTCTGAAAAAAACGGAGCTTCCACAACAAGGAAACCGGTCCGCAAACCTCAGATGAGTGGGGCTGCAAAGGCCGAGGTCATCGAGAAGGTGCAGGCATCCTCACTACCGGTGAGCAAGGTGCTGACCGAACTCGGTGTCCCTCGCTCGACCTACTACAGGTGGATCAAGAAGAAGTCGTCTCTAGCACCGGTGCCAGGACGAGTCCCGTGGAACCGTCTCAGTGATGTGGAAGCGGTGACAGTGCTTGGAGTAGCACGTGCTACTCCAGAATGGAGCTCGAGGCAGGTGGCTGCGTGGGTCACGGACAACCTGGAGTTCTTTGTCTCCGAAGCTTCGGTGTACCGCTTACTCAAACGCGAGGGTCTGATCAGGCGTCTTGTTCTACCAGATCCTGCCGCTGACGAGTACCGGTTCAAGACCAGGAGGCCGCATCAACTCTGGGCGACCGATGCTTCGTACTTCCGGGTTGCCGGCTGGGGCTACTACTACATGGTCACCGTCATGGACGACTACTCAAGGTTCATCCTGTCGTGGAGACTGCAGGTCGACATGACCTCGCCGTCACTGATCGACGTGGTCCAGGATGCCGTGGACAGAACGGGCATGGTGGACGTGCCGGTTGAAGACAGGACCAGGCTCCTTTCGGACAATGGCTCTGGATACATCTCGAAGGCGTTCCAGAAGTACGTGCAGTTGGTGGGGATACGGCACATCTTTGCAGCGCCTTACCATCCTCAAACCAACGGAAAGCTTGAGAGGTATCACCAGACCTTGAAGCGGAGCGTCAACCAGGTCCCTTACGACGTGCCGATGGACCTTCAGTGTGCGATCGAGAAGTTCGTGGACTTTTACAACTACCGCCGCTACCACAAGGCGCTCAAGGACATCACTCCTTCCGATATGCTGGCGGGCAGGCGAGACGAAATCCTGACACGGAGGAAGGAGGCCAAAGACCGGTCATTGCAGCGTCGGAAAGACCACAACAAAATTCTTCGGGAGCAGCTCAGATCAGCCTGAAATCTCTATTAACGAAACTGTCCCATTGTTGCTGACGTCCAACACACTTTCATGGCTGAAATCATTGTGCACAGTTGCACTTGCAGAACGGCTTGGCTCAACACTGTCCCCCATCAGCTAACATGCCGTCACTATGCCTAGTGAGCGAGTAAAGCCGGTCAATCATTGAGACGTGAACGCTGTTACGTAACCTCACGGGAATTAACTCACTGCCCGATCCAACGGCTGCCATCTACTATGCCCCGACACTATCCCGAGCCCTAACCCCGGAGCTATTGGTCTCGGTTCTTCGATCGTTACATGCGATACAACGCTTTTATCTCGTATAGCCACCATGCGGACAGTTCATTCGCTCCACTACTACAACATGCTGTCCAGAGATTCGCCACGCCTTGGTACCGGGTTAGGTCATTGAGGCTGTTCCGAGACGATACGGGCCTCACGATGACGCACGAATTGTGGCCGGCCATTCAAGACGCGCTAGAAGATTCTGAATACTTCTTGCTTCTAGCCTCTCCGAAATCCGCGAGTTCGGCATGGGTTGACCAGGAAGTTAACTGGTGGATCGAAAACAGGGACATTTCTACCCTTAAAATCGTGTTGACCGAGGGTGATGTGGTCTGGGATTCCGAGAGTCAGGATTTTGATTGGGATGACACGACAGCGCTGCCGAAGGCCTTGCGTGGGTCTCACGAGCATGAACCGCTTTGGCTGGACGTGCGAGATCTTCGGTCACAGGACAGCATCTCGAACGAAAATCCGGATTTCCTAGATGTGGTTGCAACTATCGCATCGACATTACACGGCAAGCCGAAAGACGAACTGGTCGGAGAGGATGTCCGTCAACATAGGCGTAATAGACGCTGGGCATACAGTGCTACCTCTGTTTTGGCCGTGTTATTTGTTAGCGCGGTTGTGGCGGCAATTATTGCCGCCATTCAAACTGCAAATGTTTCAACTGAACGCGACCGTGCGAACGATAATGCCTTGGCTGCGAATAACAATGCAGGAACAGCGACTGCTAACGAATTGGTCGCACGGACGGCACAGTCTGAAGAGGCGTTTCAGCGTCGGAATGCCGAATCTGCAGCAACGGCGGAAGCGTTGGCCCTGGCTGGTGAAGAACTCCAGAGGAAAGCGGCAGAGGACAGTGCTGCTACTGCGGTCGCCGAGCGCGATTTGGCTGTATCGCGCCAGATTTCCTCGCATGCAGTCGTTGAAGCACAAGTACAACTCGATCTCGGACTCTTGCTAGGCATGCATGCCAATTCGATTGTCCCTACATTCGAAAGTGAGAGTGCACTCTTTAGACTTCTGACCTTGCATCCGCGCCTCTCCGCCTTCTTAACAGGACATGCTGAGGCAATCACAGCGCTCGCTTTTCATCCTGAGGGAGATTCGCTTGTGACAGCTGCGGAAGACGAGCAGATCATATTCTGGGATCAGGCTTCATTGAAGCCGATTGGTCCGCCAGTCGAATTTGATCGCGCAGTGGTTTCGCTTGCATATAGCCCGGATGGGCGGTATCTGGCGGCCGGTGCTCGAGACTCATATATCTACGTACTCGACCTAGAACAAGACCAAATCACAAATATGATTTTCGCGGGAATAGCGCGGCAGGTGGACAGCCTAGTCTTCAGTCCAGACGGTCAGCGACTAATAACCGTCAGTGATTTGGGCCTTTCGCTTTGGGATTTGAACTCAAATGAGCTGGTCGCGGAACCTCCTGACGAGATTCAGCAGCAGGTCTGCGGGCAGGCTATCGCGTTGGCACAAGATGGCCAATACCTTGCGACTTCAGGAGGCGAGGACTGCAGATGGATATACCTGTGGAATCCAGAGACGTTGGAGTTACTCGGGGCTTTCGAAGGTCATTCCTTCATCGTCTGGAGTTTGGATTTTTCTCAAGATGGGAGCATCCTGGCTTCCGGCAGCGGCGATGGGACCTCAATTCTTTGGGATATGGCGTCATTATCGGCCGTTGGGAACCCGCTTGAAGGACATTCCCATTCCATAGACGCGGTTGCACTCAACCCCGCAGGCTCAATACTCGCTACCGGTAGTTTCGACAACACTGTCATACTTTGGGACGTTGCGACCCAAACCAGGATTTCTGGGGTCCTCACTGGATCTCCCGGAGCCATAACTGAGCTCGTCTTCAGTCCGGATGGTGAGTTCCTAATTTCCGGGTCCTCGAATGGCCAGGCCATCGTTTGGTCAACTAGTTCTCCGTTCGCCATTTCCAGCGAATATAAGACAGGTTTATCAGAGAATACAGTCCTGAAGCCGACAGATCACAGGAGCGTACTCATTACGGATGGTGCGGAAATATTTTCCGCATCCTTCAGCGACCCCGTTCCGAATCTTGTCGCCACAACGGACAGACTCACAATTACGGCGCTTGAGGACCATTCAGGCACAAATACTTTGGTAATCGGCGACGACACCGGTGGGATCTCAGTCCTCAACGGTCAAACTAACGCACTCCAAGTTTTTCGTGTACCAGGTCATGATACGAGCACAATGCAGGATATGGCCTACGTCGGCAGGTCTGGACCTCTTATAACAGCCGGTTTCCAGGGCAGTACGGTTCTGTGGGATAGCGAGATTCTCATACCAGTAACTCATCTCGAACACCAGAATGTAGAGGCATTGGCATCAACAATTGATGGAAGCGTGTTTGCATCGATCGATCACAATGGGCTTGTTCAAGTTATTGATACGAATTCTGGGGAGATTATTTCAAGCTTCGACTCGTCACGAATCTCTATTAGTTATGATATCGAACTGGCGAAGAACAGCAAACGAATCGCCATTTATAGTGAGGAATCCAACCTGGTAGACATTTGGGATATTACCAACGTTCCAGTGTTACTTTCGACTCTAAATGGGGGTGATAATATAATTAGTTCTATACACCTTGATCAGAAAGCAAATACGCTCGCAATGGGAACATTTGGAGATGCCATATTTTTGTATGATATGAAAGACTTGGTGCAAATTGACAATTTCACGACGGAAGGATACTCGGGTTATCGTGAAATCTGGAATGAGTCAGGGACAATATTTGCCATTACACAGAAGGATGTAATCGGTATCGATACTCGTTCGAGAGAGTACACTGGCGTATACGAATCCAATCAGCTCGGCCTTGAAGAATTAACCGTTTCCTCGGATGGTAATTTTGTTGCAGTCATACTAAATGACGAAATCCATGTTCTTGGCAAGAATATGGATCTCATAGACTCAGTATCATCGATCAGTGAACCTAGCCAACTAGTATTCGAGGCCCACGGTCATACTTTGTATGCCTCGGATAGCGAAGGGCAAGTGTCATCTTGGAACGCCGTAACTGGTGGTGACAACAGGCGGTCATATGCTCATTCTGGAACCATTTATTCCATTGACATATCAAGTGATGGAAAACGAATGATTGCCGTGGACAAGGATCGGGCAATAATGTGGGATCTTGATACGGTCCTGCCATTGTATTCGGTGAGACAAGAAAGATTTATCCCTCCATTAGAAGCAATCTTCATAGGCGACAATACGACATTTATGACGGTTGACACTGACGGAATTAAAGAATATTCTGTTTCCGATGGTCGACTTTTAGTACAGTATGCTGATGAATTATCCGGAGAATGGGTAAAAAAAATCATCGAATCGATCGACGGGAAAACGATTTATGCCGCGACCACGACAGGTATCATTAAATTACTCGATGTGGATACACTAAAAGATTTGGAAACAGACCTAATCGGTCATACGAAAAACATCGTCGATATTGCCGTGAGCCCTAATGGAAAACTACTCGCATCATCAGCCGGTGACGGATCGCTCATTATATGGAGTACGGAAAATCGCAATCAACTGGGCCCCGCAATTGTCAAGGAAGATCGACTGAACGAAGTAATTGTACAAGAACTAATGTTTTCTAACGATGGCTCACAGTTAATGACTCTGGATTCAAAAGGGGTGATAGATATCTGGGATCTGACTGTTGAAGGATGGCTAGATGCGGCGTGCAAGATCGCAAACCGGGAACTGAACCGTGACGAAGCAATGTCGATACCTGGGAATCCGGGTGACATCTGCTAGCGATGTAGTAGCAGTGGTTAGAAACAGAGCCGGACATTGACAGGGCAATCCGGCCGGCGTGACATTGTTCCAGACGCCCCTGAACTTGGCATGAAGCGGCTGCTTGAGCGCGTGCTGGCTAAGCGGGAGATACTGAAGGCGTGAGTCAAGATCTGACAGCAACTTTGACAGCAGTCGAAACCACGATGACCCTGACGCTAACGCGCGGGCACGAGTCTCATTCTCCGATGAGCACAGTGGCCGTAAAGTCGAATCGCCCGTCCAACAAGTACCGGCGCAACGCCGCGCACGGATCGCGAGGAGGTGGTGACATCGTGACACTAAAAAAGAAGCCAGACGCGCCAGGTACGAAGGAGTGGTACAAGCCGTTCATTCTGCAACTCTCTGAGACGCCCAATGTCGCGGCCGCCTGTGCATTCGCCGGGATAGCTAGGCAGACCGCGTATATGGCAAGGCGGTCGGATGCGCGCTTTGCACAAGCATGGGATGACTGCATCAACGCCTCGATTGACCATCTTGAAGAGGTGGCATTCAAGCGGGCAGAGGAAAGTTCAGACCTCCTCACCATCTTCCTGCTCAAGTCACACCGACCTGAGAAGTACCGTGAGACGAGCCGCCACGAGGTCACCGGGCCAGATGACGGGCCGCTGGAGATCACGCCTATACCGATGGACTACGCCCGTGTGCAAGAGGTGTTGAAGACGCTCCGGGACGTGCTACCAGGGGGAACGGATGACCACGCTAGCGTCTGAGGTTCTGCGGATGCTGACGCCGCGGATAACGCGTTGCATTCAGCACGGGCCAATGCCGAACAGCCCGTCAAATGTCACTCCGAGCAACGATTCCATTGTTCGAGCGTTTGACCTGTAAATCGCCTGTTCTGAGGGTGTTCGTGTTGGCTACAAATATTTTTGTCGCTTATTTTGTGATCTTCGACCTCGAAGCGAATTTCGGAAGTATCCGGCAGGATTGCTCAGTGCTTTTAACCTGCCCTTGCGAGCGATTCGCAAGATGATGTTGTGGCAGCGAACAACGCGCTTTAGCCCAAACTCCTCAATCAGGTTCTCTGGATCGTCAACTCCCCAGAGCGCCTCAAGAATCCGGATTACATCACCCTCCGTCACCTCGTCCGGGTTTAGCAACCGCGTCTCTACGAGCAGTTCCGAGAACTTAGCCGCCTGTGTCTTTGAGGCATAGAGCTCGTCGATGTTGTTTGTTGAGAATGGTGTTGGCTGTGTCAATTGGATTCCGTTGATGAGATTGAAATTGACGATCTATTGCTGTTACCGGCTTTGAAGGTGTTCAAGCTGATGTAGATGTCTATGTCAGTGAAGATGTGGATGCTGATGTTCATGACGGGCGCGCTCGCGAGACTCGCGCGCGTACTTCCAGACCGACGATTTCGCGGCACCCGCCGCTTTCTGGGCGAACTCGATTGCGGATTTCCGCTGCGCGTGCGTCTGTGCAGCCATGTCAAAATCTCCTTGATTCGTGTGCCAGCCGCATGACCGGCATATTTGGGCCATCCGTGCCTTGTCCCTCTTAGTCGATGTCGGCCTTCACGAGTCGCCGAATCTCGGCCAAGAAACGCTCTGCGGCACCACTCACGAAAGGATCAACGCGGAGTGCACGGAACGCTTCCATTTGGGCGCATTTGTCGAAAAGCACGGTGCTTCCTGAAACTGACCGGGCGACTGTTCCGCTAGTTCGCGGAATCGCTTGGCCATCGCTGCCGGAATCTTCGCCGGTATTGCCGGTTGCGGCTCCGTCCGGAAGAGCCTCATCGCTGGGCCGCCTTACGGTCTGCCGGGCCTTCATCGAACTGCCGGAAGAACCAGGCAGGCACAATCCTCCGGCGGCCAACCCTGACCGTCGGAATGTCGCCGGTCTGGGCCTGGTTGTACGCGCTTTCCCGGCTAATCCCGATTCGCTGCGCAGTCTCAGCAAGGCTGTAACCGCTCTTAGGTTCCATGACCTCCTCCAAACACTTGTTGCTCAATACGAAAACAGACTACTACTTGCTATGAAACGGCGTGAGAACTAATATGCGCAAAGGATAGTTCGTAGAACTAGAAGGGAGAACGGATGCCACCACCTGAACAATTCAAGGATGCGAAAAAACGAACGCTTGAGCTGGCGCTGCCGCCTCTCATGCTTGGCGCTGCAGAGATTCACCGGCGGCTCGAAGCAGAACACCTGTTGGACGAAGACCTGCGGCCCGGTCTACGCCGCGTCCAGCAGTGGGTTAAGGCGGTGAAAGACACCGATCTCGGCGTCTGGAAGCCTGAGAAGTTCGATATCCCCGGCTATCGCGCCGTCCTACAGATCGAACGGGAACTGTGGATGGCGGGCGAACTTAACCGGTCGCTTTACCAGGTCGAAGCCGAAGAGATCGGCAGGCTGGCGCAGATCGCGACAGACAGGCCAGCGCGCGAAGTCTGGACTATCGCTCGCCACGCTCTCGTCTACCGGTTCCAGCGTGGCGATATGCGGGCCATTCACGAATACCTGTTCGCCACGGTTCCCAACAGAGACGGCACACCGTTTCTGGCGAAGGGAGAGAAGCAGATACAACGCCTGCTTGAACATCAGCCTTTGCCCGCGGTCGAGAACCTGTCAGACGAAGACAGCGACCTGTTGCGTCGGCTTGTCGAACATCGGTCCAATGAACAGATGAAAGAAGGTGACGAATGAAAAGGAACAGAGGCTCCGTGATTCCAACAGAAGATCCGCGGAAGTGGCGGTTGGTGATCTCAGTCAAAGACGAGGTCGGCAACCGGCAACGGCTCTGGAAAACGGTCTACAGCAAGAGCGAGACGGAAGCCTGGGAAGCCATCGAAGATTGGCGGTCCGACATCCGCAATGACAGAGAAAAGCTCAAGCACGACAAAGATGCTCCGCTGCTCACACGGGAATGGCTGGCTGCGTGGCTTGAACAGGTAAAGGCCGACCCGGAGATCAGGCCGGGCACCTTCCGGAGTTATGCCCAGCACGTGCGGGACCACATCAATCTGGTGATTGGCAGCATTGCACTTGCGGAACTGAAAGCCGCGGACATCAAGAAGGTCAGCAGATCAGTCTTGGCGTCCGGCTGTTCACCCTCGACCGCACACAGAGTGTTCGCTACCATCCGCCGAGCGCTCAAGGTCGCAGAGATGGATGAGGTGGTCAAAGACTTTGCCAGTCCTGTTCGGAACGTGCAGCCACCGAAGCAGAAGCTCCAGCGCATCCATATCAACCTCGATGCAGTCGAAGCGATCCTCGACCGGCTGGACGCTGATGAGGAACTCGGCAGGTTTTACCGCGTTGCCTTCAGTACTGGCCTGCGCCGCGGTGAACTCCAGGGAATGACCTGGAAGAGCACAGACCTCGACCGTGGCGTCATCACCGTTGCGCAGACACTTGTGCGAGAGCCGGGCCGGGGCATTGTGCCGGGCAAGCCGAAGTCGGACACATCAAACCGGAAAATCCACTTGGACGCGGACACCATCGGACTGCTCAGGGAACAGCAGGAGCAGCAAGATGCGTGGCGGGCCGATCACCCGGACGTGTGGACTGATACCGACTACGTGTGGGCGGACCCGCTCGGCATCCCGGTCCGACCCGAACGGTTGACAAAGGGATTCAAACGCGCAGCTGTCGCGGTCGGCCATCCTGAACTCCACCTCCATCACCTCAGGCACGCCCACGCATTCGCCTTGGTCGAGCTGGGAGCACATGCCCGGACTGTGCAGCAACGGCTCGGCCATTCCAGCAGTGCCTTCACTCTCAAGGTGTACGTCAGTGACTCCGATGCCCTCGACGCGGAGGCTGCAAATCAGTTCGGCGGTCGTTTCGGTAGAAAATCCGGTAGAACCGGCGACGGCAAGGGTACCGAAGAGGAGACGAAAGCGGTACTTGAAACCGTCTAGTTGTACTGGCGGGAGTGCAAGGGAGTCGAACCCTCCTTCCGACAGGAAGCTGCCGGAACAACAGATTTGAAGTCCGAGGGGCCCACCGGGACCCATCCACTCCCCCGCCGCAGTGATCTGTGCACCGTGGTTTTGTCATCACAGTCACCGACTGCTCAACCTATCAAATGCGTGAAGGCCGCGGTGGGAAAGCGCGCCGGTTCGCTCAGTTTGTCATCCCGACCCCGGGTGTCCGCTTGCGCGGGTGTCTGCGCAAGTGGGCGCAGGATCTGACCGGGAGGTGGGGTCACCGAGAGATTCTGAATCAAGTTAGCTCTGTTGACATCATTCTCTTACCCGGCCTGCGAGGGTACATTTTCTCCCTCCCTGACAGGGAGGGAGTTAGAGGGTGGGTGGCTCACACAGAGAAATGAAGTTGATGTATGGCACGAAACGACCCTCACCCTGACCCTCTCCCAATCTGGGAGAGGGGAATTGGCAATGATGTCAACAGAGCCAATCGAGTTCAGAATGACGGTTCGGTACGGATGTTAATAGAACATATGAGCTAGTATTGGCCGCCACTGAGATGAATGTGATGTGGATGGTGAGGAGGTGGCGGTGTGGTTGTGATCAGTACCGAGCCGGACCGGTTTGAGAAGCTAAAGGCTCTCAGCACGATGGCCGGCGACGATGTGCTGGGGCGTCCCCCGGCCGTTTCCCAGTTCAGGCGAGACCTGACTCCTTCAGGCGATGGCCGCACCTATCGGGCGCCATACTCCCGCAAAGAAAAGAACCCGATGCCCGGCATCTACAAGGCGTCCATGCCGGGCGGCAAGACGATCTCGCTGATGCGGACGATGTTCACCGACTTCTGCATGATGGACTGCCACTTCTGCCCCAACAGCCACTGGGTGCCGCGCCGCCGCTTCGCCTACAAGGTCGATGAACTGGCGAAGACCTTCGCCGAGATGGCCGAGCGCCAGATGGTGAGCGGGCTGTTCTTATCGTCGGGAATCATGGGCAGCGGCGCATCTCGCACCACTCAGAAGATGGTCGAAACCGTCGAGGCAATTCGCAAGCGCCACAAGTTCAACGGCTACATTCACCTCAAGGTGATGCCGGGAACCTCACAGGACATCGTAGAAGCCGCGCACCGGTTGGGAACTCGGCTTTCGGTGAACATCGAGACGCCGACGGACCCGGGCCTGCAGCGTCTCAGCCCAATGAAGGACATGAACCGCGGGATCCTTGATCCGATGAGCTGGATCGACCGTCTAACGAAGGCGAGGACGGGGGAGACGGTAGGTCAGGCGACGCAGATGATCGTTGGGGCGGCTGAGGAGTCGGACGCCGATATCCTGGGCCGGATTACGCAGCTTTACGGCGACTGGAAGCTGAAGCGCGTGTACTTCGTGCCGTTTCGGCCGGTGCGCTATACACCGATGGAGGAGCACACTCCGACGCCGTCTGAGCGTGAGTATCGGCTGTACCAGATGGACTGGCTGAAGCGTGTCTACCGGTTCGAGAACGATGAGATCAGGCTGGCGTTCGACAACCGCGGCCTGCTCGACCTGGACCAGGACCCGAAGGCGGTGATTGCGCTCGAGAATCCAGAAAAATTCCCTGTCGATGTCAACTCGGCCGATCTGTCGATGCTGTTGCGGACGCCGGGCATCGGGCCGATCTCGGCTGACCGCATCATGCGGCACAGGCGAAGGTTCACGATAGACAACTGGCGGGACTTGCAGACGATGGGCGTTGTGCGCAAGAAGGCACGCGGTTTCGTGGTGATGCCGGGGCACCGGCCGGAACCGTCGAAGCAGCTGCGCCTGGAGTTGCTGGGGCATTCAGAGCCGCGGTCATCGGTTGATTTGCGGGATGTGAAACAGGAGCTGGTGGCGAGCAGGACGAATGCCGGGCCGATGCCAACGGGCGAGCACAGCGACTGTGCCGACAGGGCGTCGTGCGCAGGCTGTCCAATGTTCGGGTCGCCGGGTCACCCGGGGAGCGTTGCGGTTAACCCGGCAACAAGAGAGGCTGTTCAGGTATGAGGTCGTTCCTTCGCTTTTGTTTACTACGAAGGAAAACACTTACGACGTCAGCTGTGCGACTTTATGCCGCGCTGACGCCGTTTGCCTGGGGTGGCTGTGCCGTTTCTGATCTGGCATTGGAGACCGCGCTGTGAATCGCGGCTACGCAATCGTCGATACTGGCCGACTTCTGCACCGTCGCTGCCGCACCTGCTTCGCGCATTCGTGCGGCGAACGAGCTGGAGTACATGTCTGAGCACACGATGATCGGAATACTGCCCAGTGTGCTGACGAGCGTTCTGACGCTTTCGATGCCTTCTGAATTACCATCTCCAATGCGGAGATCGGCGATCACTGCGTGCACCGCGTCATGCGACAGGCCACCGACAAGCGAAAGGGTTTCGTGGAGAGACGGGGAATCGGCAATGACCCTGATTCCGGTATCGTCGCCCAGTTTCCAGGAGAGCGCAGAGCGGAACACCGGGTGGTCGTTGAAGACCACGACGCGAACAGATCTTGATTCGGGAGCGGGGTCTGCTTCCGTCGTACCGGCGACTGCCTCAATCGAACTCGAAGCTGTCCGGGTTATTGGAGAGCCTGCGGGCATTATCGGTCTCCCTTGCTGGAGTCCGGCTAATGGCAGCATATACGTTGCCTGCCGTTATTTGGCCAGCCCGCGTGTGTGCATCCCGTGAGATTCAAGTTCGCACAGGTTGGTTTGCGGGGTACGGTGCTGGACGGGAGTCCTGGGGAAGACCTGGGAAACCAACCTGCACACAGTTATCTACACTAGCCATCACCGGGCGCGGTTGCTTCCGGTGTGCGGCCAACGAACATGAGCCGACCGGCTCAAGCGCATGGGTGGAATCACGTAGTCGAACTCGACTGTGGTTTACCCTCACAAAGTGTTCCTTGTAACTGAACATGATCGGAGAGAGGCGAAAAATGCCAGCGGGATACTCCGGGACGCCTCTGCCAAAGAAGCTGGGCATCAAGCCGGGTCACACCGTCGTCCTTGTTAACACACCGGACGGTTTCGAGTCTGTGCTTGGTGAGTTGCCTGAGCCGGTTTCGCTGTCACGTTCCGAACTGCCTACCGAGGCGGCAAGTGACTCACCGGACGTACTGTTGCTGTTTGTGGAATCGGTGGCGGCACTGCACGACGGCTTCGGAATCTCTGCGCCGAAGCTCAGGCCGGATGCAGCGATCTGGGTCGCCTGGCCGAAGCGGACTTCGCGTATCGAGACCGATATGACCGAGGAGCGGGTGAGAGATGTCGCTTTGCCGCGCGGAATGGTGGACAACAAGGTCTGCGCGATCGATGAGACCTGGTCAGGCCTTCGACTCGTCGTCCGCAAGGAGAACCGTGCCGACTGGCCCGCCGCTTTCACGGTGAGGGCCAGGGGCTGAACGCGGGGAAGTATGGCCAGCAGTGTCACCAGATAGTCGGACATCTCCGGGTCCCTGCGGGGCGGCATGAGCATGCACGACGTGAGGGTGCGTGTGGGGCGCCGAAGCAGCTATTCGACGGCCACGCTTTCTCGATATGCCAGCGTGTACAAGCTCCACTGTGAGCAGCAGCCCGATGCCGGTGAGCACGACCGCTCCGCCCGGTGAGACGTCTGTGTAGAACGAAATCACCATGCCGCTCACCGCAACAACCATGCCGGTCAGCGAGGCGGTGAGGACGGTTCGAGTGAGGCCGGTAGAGATCCTGAGCGCAATAAGCACGGGGACGACGATCAGCGCGCCGATCAACAGCACGCCGACGACGCGCATCGCAAGCGTGATGGTTGCTCCGGTTATCACAGCAAGGCCGATGTTCAGAGCATGGACGCGGACGCCGTTTATCCGGGCGAGGTCGGCGTCGAAGGAAGATTGCGCCAACTCGGAGATGAAGCCTGCCACGAACAGGACGACGGCAACGGTGAGGGCAGCGATCAACCAGAGATCGGAGACGCTTACTGTCAGGATGGAGCCGAACAGGAAGCCGAACAGGCTGGAGTTGAAGCCGCCTGCGATGGAGATGATGACGACGGCTATTGCGAGCGCGCCGTAGAGGAAGACGGCCAGCGCGGCGTCGCCCGGCAGCATCCGGCGGGCGCGGAGTTCTTCTATCGAAACGGCTGCGGCGCTTGTCGATGCGAGTGCTATGTACGGCGGGAAGATGTTGGTCAGCAGGCCGATCGCAACTCCGGCAAGGGCGACGTGCGACAGGCTGTCTGCGATTAGCGAGAGGCGGCGCAGGACGAGGAACACGCCGAATGCAGGGGCGATGGCACCTATGAGCAGCGCTGCGAGCAGTGCCCGCCGCATGAAATCGTATTCCAGGATCTCCGGCATCGTTTTACCTGGCCTGCTACCTGTGCGTGTGGTGAGGGTCGTGAAGGAGGATGTCGACCGGAAAGCCGTACAGCTTCGAGAGGTCTGCGGAGCGGATGTCGTGGACTCCGCCGTGGAACACGATCTCACGGTTGATGCAGGCGCAGGTGGTTGCTTCCCGCATGACGGCGCCAATGTCGTGAGAGATGAGCATTACGGTCATTCCCATCTCCGAATTCAGCCGCCTGACAAGCGCGTGAAACGCCTCCTGCCCCGCTGCGTCGACACCGGCGACCGGCTCGTCCATAAGCAGCAACTCAGGCTGCCGGATGAGCGCGCGGGCGATGAGCATGCGCTGCTGCTGCCCTACTGACATATCTGAGACTCGGCGGTCCGCCAGCTCCGGTATGCCGACCAGCTCCAGCGCCTCTTCGATCTCCCGATTCGGTTGCCGACGAAAGACGCGCAGCGGGTCGAACCCGCGGTAGAGCCCGTACGAGACGACCTCGCGGGCGGTCGCCGGGAACCGGTTCTGTACGGCCTCGACGCGCTGCGGCACGTAGCCGACTCGTGACCATTCGGAGAACGATCGTGGATCCTGGCCGAAGATGCGGACCGCGCCGCGCTGCGGCTTGACGAGTCCGAGAGCCAGCCGGAGGAGGGTGGTTTTGCCACTGCCGTTCGGGCCGAGGACGGCCATGAACTCGCCCTTCGTGACGGAGAAGGTGATGTCCTGGACGGCCATCTCGCCGTCGTATGCGAACCACACCTCGTCGAACTCGAGGACGGCAGCGGCCGTTTTCGGTTCGGTCTCGCCTGGCTTGTTATCGATACTCTGTATCATATCTGTCTTCATCGAAAATGCGGTTTGCATGAGCCGCGATATCAGCCTGTTGAGCAGTCTGAGCAGTCCACGTAGACCTCCATGCGGTGGCCCACGATCTGGCCGTCGACCTCTTTCGATAGAGAGCGCAGCATCCGTTCGACGGTCGAGTCCCGAAACTCGCCAACTTTGCCGCAGCGGACGCAGACGGTGTGGTGGTGGTGGCCGACTCTGGCAAGGCTGTACTTCGGCGCACCGTCCGGCATGGCGAGTTTGCACAACGCGCCGGCTTCGACTAGCAGCTTGATGGTGCGGTAGACGGTCGCTCGTCCAACCCTGGGGACCGTTTCGCAGAGATCTTCAGCGGTGAACGCCTCTATCTGGCTCTCTATAGAGTCGGTGACCTGCCGTCGTGGGGCGGTTAGCCTGAAGCCGCTGTCCTCAAGCGTCGCAATGAGATCGTGACGCAGGGTGCGCGTTGTTGAAGTAGCTGGATCGGTCGTTGTCATAGACGATTTTTCCTGATACCAATTATCAGTACTGGAACGGGTATGTGTCAAATGTTGGCGCAGAAATTCCATATGGAATCCATCTCCTGCCAGGGGAGAGGGATAAGGGCTATGCCAACCCTTCGTCCCGACACAGCATGAGGGACCTGGATGAGGGGTGGCATGCGAGGTCGTAGTCTTGTTCGCTGCATGAACCGTGCTGCAGCGACGTTCTTCGCTGATGCAGAGAGCGATTCTCGGTGAACTCACACGCACGGTGTGACGGTACGCACAGTGCTCGAATGAGCAGGCTCAGTCCGGTGTCCGGTAAGATCTCTGCGACCCGCAAGCGGGTACCCCGCGGTCGAGATGACAACGGAACAACCCACCCTCTAACTCCTTCCGTATCGGGAAGGGGGAGGAAGCACCGTCCCGATCTACCGGAGATCGAGGCGGTATTTCTGCTCACCGTGGTCAGATCCAGTTTCGCCAGTTTCGACAGGACTGAAACCGCATTTTTCCAGCACCCGGTTGGAAGCCGGGTTATCGGCGCCCACTCCGGCATACAGGACGAGTTGCTCGGTCCGCTGCCGGCACCAATCGACAAATCCCGCCACCAGCTCTGACGCGAATCCCCTGCCCCAGGCGTGTTCAGCCAGGAGATAGCCGACCTGGACGTCTGCACCGCCCTGCTCAGAGGTCATCTCTGACAAGAGCACAAGCCCGATTATCTCGCCGCTCGCCTTCTCTGCAACGACCAAAACCGTGCTTTCTGCGTCCTGCTCCTCAATCCAGGTGCGAGCTCGTTCTGCTGAGTATTGACCCTGCCATCCGGGCGGCAGCGAGCGTGTAACAGCGGGAGTCAGGATTGATCGCACAGCGTCGGTCAGGTCGGGCCTGGGCCACCGATCTGCGGCACCGGCATGCCACTCGATAACCCGCAGGCGTTCGGTTTCAAATGTGCATTTTTCGAGCATGCGGGGATTCCTATCACAGTCGGTTCAGGAACACCGTTCAGTACTGTCGGCTAAACCGGGGGATTCGCTCAGGATGTAGCTCACCCTGGTTTTTGTCGTTCTGTTCCTGTCCTGAGCGAAGCCGAATGGCCCTTCGACAGGCTCAGGATGACATTCGGAATCACCTTTGCCACCGGGACACCGGATTGCCGGAGATGCTGAATCAAGCCTTCGACAAGCTCAGAGTGACAAACCGGCGCTCGCTTAGCCCGTCAGTGCCCTGCAGCCGAACGGGCGCGAGCCTTCAGGGTCGGAAAAATCTCCGAAATGGACATCGCAGAGCGAGTAGATATCTTCATGGGGATAGTCCTGCGCCCGAATTATCGTCCCGACCAGCGTTATCGCAATTCCCGTTGCTATGGCCATGCCAAGCAGAATCCCGCTCTGCCGCCGCACCTGAACTCCCATTCTCGGTGGTCCAAAGTCACCCCAACCGGGCGCGATCACCATGCGCTGCCGGGGCGCAACCAGGTAAGACATGAACATTCCGCCAAGCAGACCTCCAACGTGAGCGGCGTTGTCTATCCCGGCCGTGACGAAGCCAATGCCGATGTTCAGGGCGATGATGAATGCCACGCTTGTGAGAGCCTGTCGAGCGACTTCTCCCATGACCTGCCTGTTCAGCAGCAGGTACACGCCAAACGCCCCGATGACGCCGAAAACAGCCCCTGAAGCCCCGGCTCCGAGCGCCGGGGACATCACGAAGCTGGCGACGTTACCCAGCACACCCGTGATCAGGTAGATGGCGAGGTATGCAGGGCTGCCGAGGAGCCGTTCTGCTATCGAGCCGAAGATCAGGAGGCCGATTGAGTTGGTGAGCAGATGAAAAAAACCGATGTGCATGAACATCGGTAGAATGAGCCGCCACCATTCGCCGTCGGCTATGGCCGGGCCGTACTTGGCTCCCCAGCGATACAGGTTTACATTGTCCTCTGATCCGCCGGTGACTGTCAGAAGCAGATAAACGAGAACGTTGATTGCAACGAGCGCGACGGTGACAGGTGCACCAGAAAGGGAACCGCCAAATATGCTTTGCTGGGATGTCCTCAAGCGAAGTTGTCCGGAATTGCTGGGTTGATTAATTCATGGAGCCATGATGCCGGTGGCAACCGTAATGCCTGGAGCGAAGTCTCCTCGGACATTGCGGTGCATCCTCTACCGGCGAGCGCGTCCCACTGGCTCAAGATGGCATCAACAATAAAGGCATCACTACAGGGTAATCGTATAATCCTCCGATTCGTAGCGCGAATGTGGACATCTCAGGGCATAGTTTGTGATTCGGACGTTCAGAACCAGGTAGCGACAGAAAGCGGGCCGGGATGCCGGAAGGGGCTGGTGACACGAAGATTCTCGTTGTCGAAGACGAGGAGTCGGTTCGTTCAGCAATCGAGGCAGGGCTCGAGGTGATCGGCGGATTTCAGGCCACTCTGGCTTCAGATGCCGAAGATGGCCTGCGCCTTCTTAAAACCGAGCACCCGGATGTCGTTTTGCTCGATCTGGTAATGCCCGTCGCCGACGGCATGGAGTTCCTGCGCAGAATGAGGGCCGACCCAGACCTTTCGCGGCCCCGCAGAGTGGTGTTGATGACTGCAATGGAGAACCCGGTGCCGGAGTCGAATCTCGAAGACCTGGGAATTGACCTTGTGCTTGCCAAGCCGTTTCGGTTGAATGAGCTGGCGCAAGCGCTGGGCGCGGAGTCACCGTTCTGATGTACCGAAAACACCCGGGATTGGCAATTGGAACCGAAACGTCCGGAAAGACTTGCGCATGACTTCAGTGCTGATTGTTGAAGACGACGCGAACACCCTGCTGGCGGTTACAGCCATGTTGGAGGTAATCGGTCGAGAAGAGGTAAAGAGTGCTCGTAACGGCGTCGAGGCGCTGGAGATGTTACGTGAAGAGCAGCCTGAGCTTATGTTCCTGGACCTGATGATGCCAAAGATGGACGGGTTCGAGTTGCTTCGCGAACTACGGCGCGGTGCTGCGCCAAGACCGGCTCACATAGTCGTTATGAGCGCGCACGCGAACGCGGCCGACCGCGAAGGTGTTAAGCAGCTTGGCGCAAATCAGTTTCTGCCGAAACCGTTCACGCTTGACCAGCTTGAAGCGGTGCTGGAAACTGCCGGACTCTGACCCAGGCCCATCGCGTTTCAGACCTAACCCGCGCACTCCTGCGCGCCTCTAGTTCTGGTGCCTGAACTCCCTTACGCGACGCGTTCACAGGTCGGAATCCTGCCGAAGTTTAGTAGATTTTCGTATTTTTGAAACACGCGTTCTGATTACTTACTTTGTGGGGAAACATGATCCATTTGGCTCCTTTGTTATATGTGACGTATGCCAGAATTGCATAATCATGAATTCTGAAATAGTATTGTGGCGCTTTGCCAATAACGGCAGCCGTTAATTCATTGGATCAATAGCGATAGTCAGGATAAGGAACAAAATTTATGAAGATTGTGGAAGCCAGTCTGTCCGACATGAAGAGCACTCCGCGTGGCAGGCGCCAGAGGTCACCGGAGACTCAGGCATTGATCGATACGATCACAGGGCTGAAGCCCGGACAGGTTAAGGCACTTGTTCCTGAAGGCAGTGAGACGGTCAAAAAGCTGCGTCCCCGCATCAGTTACGCTGCGCGGGTGGCCGGCCGAAAGGTCCGTATTGCTGCGAACGACGAGAAAGTGATGTTCACGTTGCGATCGGGATCGAGATCTGGCTCGACGAGCAGGGCTGGAGCAGCTTCACGGAAGGCCAAGGTTCAGGCGAAGGCGCTTGAGCTGGGCAAGCGGCGCAAGAGCGGAATCGCTGCCCAGGATGTGATCGACGCACTGAACAAGGAAGGGGCGAGCCTGGGCGTTTCACGGCCGGGCACAATGGTCGGAGCGGTGCTTCGATCAATGCCGGAGTTCGAGCGAACCGGTTCAAACCAGTTCAAATTCAAGGGCTAGTAACAGCAGCTTGCCGTAATGACGTGAAGAAGGCTGAGCCAGGTGCTCGGCCTTCTTCACGTAGTATCTCAAATTAGCGTCGGCATGCGCACTGCGTTAATCGTCTCGTCCCTGCGACGGGAATCGGTCTGTAATTGCGCTGCCTATTATGCCGCTTGCAACGAGCGCGAGAGCCAGCAGTATTGGTATAACGCCTGTGTACGCGAGCATGATGGCCGACGTTGTTAGACCGAGCACCGGCACGACGCTGACCCCACGCACCGACCAGCGACTGGCGACCCTGGTCTGGACGCCGTCGCCAGGGCCCATTCTTATCAATGAGGCGTTCACCAGGATGAAGGCGATCAGCACCGCGGCGTTGCTCATCTGAGCAACCTGACCGATGTCTCCGGCCAGCGAAAAGAGGGCGGCTACTACCGCCACAACTACGATGGCGATTAGCGGTGTCTGCCTCGTCTCCGACACTCGGGCGAGTATCGCCGGCAGCGCTCCGGCCCGCGCCATCCCGAACGCTTGCCTGGATGCCGCCATCAGACCGAACAGCACCGTGTTGGCGGTGGCGAAAAGAGCGATCACCGACAGCACGTTTGAAAGCTCCGCCCCAGTCGCAGTCTCAACTACCAGGCCAAGAGGAGCGTTTGAGTCTGCGAGATCGCGCCAGTCGACGGCGCTTACCGAGGTGACAGCCACCAGCATGTACACAACTGTGATGATGACCACAGACAAAACGATTGACCGCGGAAGGCTGCGGTGAGGTTCTTTGGCCTCCTCCGCGAGGTTAGCCATCTGCTCGAATCCTAAAAAGGCGAAGAACAGCAGCGCTGACCCGCGCATGATGTCGGGAAAGCCGCCAGCGAACTCCAGATAGTCGACATCGCCCACGAACCGAGCGGAAACGGCGATCGCGAGGATGAGTCCGAACGCCTCGATCATGGCGAACGTAATGCCGAGCCTGACCGATTCACGCACGCCGAGCCAGAGCACGAACGCCGAGACGGCGATGAGGCCGATGGTGACGGGGACGCGCGGCACTCCCGCGAGGTCTGAGAGGTAGCCGGAGAAGCCGATTCCGACTGCTGAGACCTGGATCATGGCTGCGAACAGCATCGTCCAGCCAGAGACGAAGCCGACCCGCGGGCCGAACGCACGCCGTGTGTACTCGAATGTCGCCCCGGCCCTGGGGATGCGCGCTGCAAGCTCGGCGTAGGTGAGTCCGGTGAAAGCGGCTGCGGCGGCACTGATGAGGAACGGTAGCCAGACACCGTTGCCCGCGATACCGGCCGCCTCGCCAATCAGGACGTATATGCCTGCGCCCAAGATTATCCCGACGCCGGTGGCGGTCATCTCGAAGACGCCGAGCCGCCGTTTCAGACCATCTCCGGCGGCCGATCCATCTGGCAATTGTCGCTCCACGTTGTTGATTGCAGGAATGCGCTGCGTGTACTCCCGCGTAAGGATGCGGCATGGGCTGGCGAAGTGAAAGGTTGAGGTGATGAGAGAAGAATTGCGTTCGTCCCGAACCGAAGTGAGGGACCTGGATGAGGGGAGGCATGCGCGGTCACGAGTCTTGTCCGCCGCGTGAATTAGGAGGTGTTGATGGCTCCCACTCATGCGAAGATCGGTTCTAGTGCGTTGCCTCACCCGCCCCGGATCCCTCCCTCCGTTTCGGGACGAAGGGGATGGCGTCCACTCTCTCTGGTAAGAGCGGGCCCACGGTAAGTGGCGTCCCTACAAATGACGGTTCCACTCGCTTTTGAGCAGCGAGTAGTTGACGAGGTCCAGCAGCTCGCCTGTGGCGCTGGCCGACACCTGTCGTTCCATGCCCATATTCGTGAAGCCGAGGCGTTCTGGAATCGCCCTGCTGCGCGTGTTGTCGGGCGCTGCGCGAATGATCACCTGGTTCATGTCGTAAATTTCGAAGGCGAGCTTGATCAGTGCCGCCACGCTACGCGTCATGATGCCCCGGCCCTGAAGGTGTTCTGAGAGCCAGTAGCCGATCGAGACTGCGCGGTAGGCCGATTCGAAGCCGCGAATGCCCAGTAGGCCCGCCAGTTCTCCGTTGTGAAAGATCGAGAACCCGTGCTCGCCGGATTCGTTCCACCGCCGCTGGCCCGCTTCCTGGAACTCTTTTACATCTCCCAAAGCGTATCCCGGTCTTGCCCAGAACATGTAGGGCCCGAGATGAGCGAGGTTTCGGTGGACGAGTGAGTGCAGCGCTTCGGGCGCGGTATTGAACACTGGCCGCAGCATGATCTCGTCGTCTACCGTGATCTCGTCAGGAAGCAGTGGCTCGATGCTCATTCATTCACTTCCCGCGCCCCAGTGTGCCGCGCACAATCTGCGACAACGATGCCTCGCCGATCACCTTGCCTGAACAAGATCCAGCTCTGGCATTTCGTCGATGATGCCTCGGACCGCGGCCATGCCAAACAGGGTCTCGAGGGCCTGCGTGCCGTCCTCGCCAAGATCGACCGTGTCTTCATTGACGTACATACGCACAAACTTTCGGCCATCTTCCCTGGCGATGCCGCGGCCGAAGCCGAGCGCGTAGTCGAGAGCGTCGTCCTCATGCGAGTGGGCATATTCGATGCTCGCCTTGAGAGCGTCCGCCACCTGCTGCGACAGTTCCTCACCAAGGTTGCGGTTTACGAGGTCAAGTCCCAACGGAATCGGCAGCTCAGTCTTTTCGAACCAGCGTTTGCCGAGGTCCATCACAGCACTAAAGCCCTGCTGTTCGTACAGGATCTGGCCTTCATGGAGCAGGATTCCAGCGTCAACTTCGCCGCTTTTGACAGCGGGACCGACCTCGTCGAAGTTGTAGAACTTCGCCTCGGAGTATGGCGGAGCGAAGAGACGGTAGAGCAGCCAGGACGTTGTGAACTCGCCGGGCACGCCGATGACCTTCCCGAGCAGATCTTTCTCCTTCATCGGCTTGTTGGAGACGACGACCGGGCCGTAGTTCCGCCCTACCGATGCGCCGCACGACATGATGCGGTACTTGTCTGCGACCGCTGGGTAGTGCGCTGCCGATATGGCCGTGACGGGGATCTCACCCACGTCAGCAAGGTTGTTGAGCGATTCGATGTCGACCATGTGGTGGCCGACGGTGTGACCGGGAATGGTGACCTGCTCCTTCGCCAGCGCATAGAACATGAAGGCGTCGTCTGCGTCGGGGCTGTGGCCAAAAATTATCTCTGACATTTTTCTCTTTCCGGCAGTAGGTCGAACATTTTTTTCTCGGAGGATCACCGCGAGGTCGGCCAGGGGCCAACATCTATGTCATTCTGAACTCGTTTTGCGTTACTGACATGATCGTCAAATCCCTCTCCCGATCCGGGAGAGGGATAAAGGGTGAGGGTCGTTTCGGCTTGTGTGGTCAAGTTGATTTACATGTACGAATGACCCACCCTCTAACTCCCTCCCAATCTGGGAGTGAGAATGAACTCAACGCAGCCTCTTTCACTTCGCGGCAACCGGAATCTGTACACCGGACCGAAAATCTTCGAACACCTCGACTATCTCGTAGTTTGTCAGGCGTTCTGCCGGTGTGAAGCCTGCCTCGCTTATCAGTGTCTTCACTTCTTCCGTTGAGGTCCTGTTGTAGAAGCCGGCGGCCAGCATGACGTTCTCATCGAACAGCGTGCCGCCGAAGTCGTCAGCGCCGAACTGCAGGGCGACCTGGCCGGTCTTCTTGCCTTCCGAGAACCACGACGCCTGGATGTGCGGCACGTTGTCGAGCATGATGCGTGAGAGGGCGATGACCCGCAGGTACTTGTTCGCACCGGCCTCCTCCTTGACCTGTTTTGCCAGCGCCGTGTTGTCTCGCTTGTACGACCACGGGATGAACGCTGTGAAGCCGCCGCCGTTGCCATTCGTGAGCGCTTTATCCTGCACATCTCGGATGTGAGTGAGCGTCTCGATGATGTGCTCGTCTTTCTCGACGTGGCCATACATCATCGTCGCCGTGGTCTTGAAGCCGACCTTATGGGCCGCGACATGGACGTCGGTCCACTTCTCGACCGTGTCCTTCGGATTAAAGCGGGATATGACCGCTTTTACATCGTTGTTCAGGATCTCGGAGCCGCCGCCGGGCATAGTACGCTGGCCTGCGTCCCACAGCGCTTGGAAAACCTCTTCGAGCGAGAGGCCGGAGACTTCCGACATCTTCATGATCTCGGGTGCCGACCAGAAGTGAGGCATTACCTCGGGATAGAGCCGCCTGCACTCACGGACCATCTCCAGGTAGTACTCGAAGGGGATGTCGCTGTTCAGGCCGCCCTGCATGAGAACGGTCCTGACACCGTTGTCGCGGGCCCGGCCGATCTTGTCCATGATCTGCTCAACGGTGTAGGTGTAGGCAGACGGGTCGCTGGGATCGGTGCGGTAGAAGGCGCAGAACGAGCAGTAGGCGTCGCAGAGGTTCGTGTAGTTGAGGTTGGTGTCGATGACGAACGAGGTCCGCTGCTCCGGGTTGTGGTAGTGACGGATCTTCTGGGCGAGCGGAACCAGGTCGAGAAGCTCAGCCTGCTCCATGAGGAACAGCCCCTTTTCAGGGGTGATCCTTTCGCCTTCAAACACATTTTCCCGTATTTGTTGCATGGTATTTTCCGTTGGAGATGACGGGCTGTGATTCGTTCAGTCAGGTAGGCACTGTAATTATTGTTGCTAGAGGCGCCGCTTGCTGCGCCCTGTCCGCGAAGTCGTCACATCTTTGTCATCCCGACCGAAGCGGAGGGATCTTACTAGTCTCACTGCCAAGCATCTCCCACTCATCAGTCAGGTCGTTCCAGCCCGGATTCAGCGCCATAATCAGGTTCACCTTCTTCTCTCGCCGCCAGCGTTTGACTTGTTTTTCTCTGTTCAGGGCGTCCTCTACGTACTTGAAGGACTCTGCATAAACGAGGTGAGTTACTTTGTATCTGGATGAGAATCCGGGGACGGTTCCGTCCCGATGTTGCAGCACTCTTGCTGCAAGGTTGTTTGTCACGCCGATGTAGAGTGCTCGCCTATGGCTGGACATGATGTAGACGTAGTACTCGCGCACGGTCTCGGATCATCCGCTCGTGGGGTAAGATCCCTCCGCTTCGGTCGGGATGACAACATTTCCGCTTTCTTGTGCTGCTCCCGCCACCGCTGCCGGTGCTCGTGGCCGCCATTCGGGTAGCTTGCTCAGCCTTTGTTTGAACTCGTTCATTCCACGTCGTTCGGCATCGCCAATCGTATAGGTAAAGTGGCGCACATACGCCGCCGCCTCTTCTTCAGAGAAGTAGTCGTTCGCTCTTTTCGCCGCGATCTCGCGCACCTGCTGGCGGCCCTCGCAGTAAGAGTCGGTCAGCGCCCTGTCAAACGCCTGGAACTGCTCATCCGTCACGTCTGATCGCAGCACCCAGACTGCGAACACGAACGGCAGGTGAGTCAACTCGTACCAGGCTTCTGCGAGGTCATAGATGTACGCGGAGCCGCCCTCTTTCTTGAGTCGGTTCGCCTCATCGCCGATGACGAGTTTTGCCGGGGTTTCCTGGTCTGGTGGGACCAGTTCAGGTTCGATGTTCCAGAGGTCTGTGGAGAGGATCCGCAGCAACTGGATGGAGGTTGCTGTGTCATCGGTGACTGCAATCTTCTCGCCGCTAAGCTGTTCGATTGGCTTTTCGGAGATGAGCAGGACGCTGAGTGCCCGGCTGTGGCATGCGACGCCAAGTTCGCCAACTTCCCGGACTGCGCTGCCGAGTCTGATCACTTCGGCCACAGGAAGCGGCCCGCCGTCAAGCTCGCCTTTTTCAACCGCGGCGGCCATGGCGCGTGGGCGTAGCGTGACCAGATCGCACGAGCCAGGTTCGAGTGCGTGGTAGAAGACCTCGGAGTTGAGGTATGGCATGTGGCCGATCTTCAGTTTTGCGGAGTTAGACGTGGCGATGGTCCTTTGTTTGGTTCTTCGGTTGGCGAGCACCGTTGTTTGTCATCCCGACCGAAGCGGATGGATCTTACTCGTCTCACTGCCGAGTAGCTCCCACTCCACAGCCAGGTCGTTCCAGCCCGGGTTGATCGTCATGATCAGGTTCACCTTTTTCTCGCGGCGCCAGCGTTTTATCTGCTTCTCCCTGTTCAGCGCGTCTTCGACGTTCTGGCAAGACTCGGCGTACACGAGATGAGTCACTTTATATTTCGCGGTGAAGCCGGGAACAGTGCCGTCTCTATGTTGCTGAACACGGAGCGCAAGATTGTTTGTTACGCCTGTATAGAGCGTTCTCCAGTGACTTGACATGATGTAGACGTAGTATTCGCGCATGAATCAGGTATTTGTGGTCGAAAGGTAAGATCCCTCCGCTTCGGTCGGGATGACATATTTCTGCGGGATGACACACCCAGGACTGGCTGTTCTCTCACCCGACTTCCTCATAAACCTTGATCTCGTTGTAGAGCGCGTCCCGTTCTACCGGGATTCTTCTTGCGTCACGCACTGAGTTCACCATGCGGTCTCTTGCCCTGCCTGCCGGTGAGTCGGCAAGCGCGGCGTGGGCGATGCGCTCTTTGCCGATCGTGCCGTCGAGGTCGTTCGCTCCAAAATTGAGGCCGATCGATGCCGTTGCCTCGCCAAGCATCACCCAGTACGCCTTGATGTACTTGATGTTGTCGAGCATCAGCCGGGCCGCAGCGATCATCTTCAGATCGTCCATCGGCGGCGTGTGGCGTGGCTTCAGCTTCGTGTAGCCGATCTGGTATTCGAGCGGGATGAAGGCCAGGAAGCCGCCCGTCTCGTCCTGGATCTCTCGCAGTCTGATCAGGTGGTCGATGCGCTCGGCGAACGTCTCGATGTGGCCGTAGAGCAGCGTGCAGTTCGAGTTGATGCCCATGCGGTGAGCGGTCTTGTGGATCTCGGCCCAGCGGTCCGCGTTCGCTTTCCCCGGCAGAAGCGCCTTATGCACTCGGGGCGAGAAGACCTCGGCGCCACCTCCCGGCATCGACTCAAGACCGGCCTCTTTGAAGATCGCAAGCGACTCCTCGGGCGGGACCTTCCATCGGCGATGGAAATAGTCGATCTCCGATGCGGTGAACGCCTTCACCTGCACGTTCGGGTACTTCTCATGAATGGTGCTGATCATGTCAACGTAGTACTGGAACGGCCACGTCGGGTGGTGACCGCCGACGATGTGCACCTCACGGATATCGTCGTCCATGTGCGCCATGATCTCGTCCATCGACATCTCGTAGGAGTCTTCGTCACCCGGCTTCTTGGCAAAATCGCAGAACTTGCAGCTGAGAACGCAGATGTTCGTGGGATTGATGTGGCGGTTCAGGACGAAATAGACCTTGTCGCCGGTGACGCGCTTCTTGGCGAAGTCGGCAATGCGGCCGACACCTGCGAAGTCATCCGTTTCGAGAACGGTTACACCCTGCTCCAGGGTGAGCCGCTTCTCCTCCTGCACCGCGTCCCAGATCGGGAACAGCGCCGGGTCTTCGAGGTGTATGTCGCTTGCTAGCTCCAGTAACGAGACCATTGGCTGTCCACTTTCTTGACCACTTCGGGGTCCATGATGAGCGGCTTCGGATAGCTTTCCTTCCATGTGGCGTCTATACCCATGATTCCGTGATAGACCGGCTCGATGCCCCTGAACTCGGCTGCGCTGAACGACACATCACGCGCCGCGTCGAAGCGTGTGAATATGCCCCACAGCAGTTCGACGTCGTTATCTATGTCTACGTCGTCTGACACGGCCACGATGATACTCAGGTGACCGAGTAACGGGTTGCGCACCAGGCTCTCGAGCAGCGGACGGCCTTCTCCGCGCATCTGGACCACGAGCATGGTCCGGCCAACAAGCCGGTGCTTGACCGCGCCGGTTGTGAGCTGCGCCAGGTTCACCGGAAGCGCCGTCGCAGAGATGCTGTCACCACCGCGCGGGCTGCCTGTGGCGTCGATCACCATTTTCGAGCCGCGATCCTGTGCAGGGCCGGTGAAGTCCAGCGTGTCAGCCGAGGTATTTGCGATGAGGTGGAAGTCCTCTTCCGGTTTGAAGTTGCGGCGAATGCTCTGCAGGACCGCAGACGGGTCTCGCGGGTTCACATCGGGGCCGACGAGGATGATGCACTTGGATAGGGAGAGCTGGCCTTCGCCGAGGATAGAGAGCGCCGTTTTGATCGGCTCTTTCTGGTAGCGGCTCTCGACGGAGATGACGAGGAGGTTGTGGAACCCGGCCTCGTAGTACGCCCACATACTCTTGATCTCACGGTGCATGAGGCGGATGAGCGGTGAGAGGATCTGCTGCGTGGCGTCGCCGATGTAGCGGTCTTCCTGCGGCGGCTTGCCGACGACCGTCGCAGGGTAGATGGCGTCCTTGCGGCGGGTGACCGTGCGGATCTCGAAGACAGGAAAATTTGCGGCCTCTGAGTAGTGTCCGAAGTGGTCGCCGAACGGCCCTTCCATCCTGCGCCGGCCGGGGCGAACGGTGCCTTCGAGTATGAAATCGGCGTTGGCAGGGACGTTCAGGCTGACTGTCTTGCCACGTGTCATCTGCGTGCGTTCGCCTCGCACGATTCCCGCAAATGCGGCTTCGTCCATGCCTTCGGGCAGCGCCATAACGGCCGCAAGCATGAGCACCGGGTCGCCGCCGAGCGCCACCGCAATCTCAAGCGGCTCGTTCATCTGCTCGGCGTTGAAGTAGTGAAATCCTCCGCCCTTCTGGATCTGCATGTGCATGCCGGTTGTGTTGGCGTTGTAGACCTGCATGCGGTACATGCCGACGTTGTTGTCGCCGGTGACCGGGTCCTGGCTGAAGACCAGCGGCAACGTGATGAAGCGACCGCCATCGCCGGGCCAGCACTTGAGAATCGGTAGGGAGTTCAGGTCGGGCTCTTCGACGATCTCCTGCACGGGCCCGCTGTTTTTAATCTTTGGCCGCATCTTGAGGAGTTTGAAGCCGGTCTTGCGGTTGCGCCATAGCGCGCCAAGTGACGGCGGATTGACGTCCTGCGCGAACTTGACTAGCTCTTCGCCGATCTCTTCCGGGTCTCTGCCGAGTGCCATTTCAATGCGTTTGCGGCTGGCGAGAAGATTGATGGCGAGCGGGTAGCTTGAGCCTTTCACGTTTTCGAACAGGAGCGCGGGACGACTTTCACGGACTGCGCGTGTTGCTATTTCGGTGATCTCAAGCTCAGGGTCGACCTCCACCTGGACGCGTTGCAGCTGCCCCTCTTTCTCAAGGTGCCGGATGAAGGACTGCATGTCTGTGAAGGCCATATTTTCTCGTTGGTTTAGCCGCTATTTGGGTCCTCTCTCCCCTTGTGGGAGAGAGTTAGAGAGAGAGGGATGTTTGCCGGAGGCAGACCTACCGCCGCCCTTCGACAGGCTCAGGATGGCGGAAAGTTTCACCCTCTCGCTTTGTCCCTCTCCTTGCCTGTCAACTTGGACAGAGGGTTATATGAAAAAATCAATCCGTTTCTGCGTACGTTGCTGGTTCTGGGCCTGTCCACTTCTTGAGCATGTTCGATTCGACTCCGAGGTGAGCGAGGATGCGGGCTGCGATCATGTCTACGAGGTCCTGGACCGACTTCGGCTGGTGATAGTAGCCGGGCGAGCCGGGGAGCACGATGGCCCCGGCCTCGGTGACCGCTGTCATGTTACGCAGGTGAATGACGCTGAGTGGCGTTTCGCGGGTTACAAGTATTAGCTTTCGGCGCTCTTTCAGGCAGACGTCAGCCGCACGCTCGAGCAGGCCACTGGATACACCATTGGCGATCCTGCCGAGAGTTCCGCCCGAGCATGGGACGACCGCCATGCCGTCGGTATGAAACGAGCCGGACGCGATGCTGGCGGCAACATCTTTGTGGTGCAGGAGCTCCAGCTGACCGCCCGCGGATGGGGAGTTGAGCCATTCGATCACGTCAGGATGGTCTGTCTCTGTGTTGCCGGTGAGTAACAGGTTCTCTTCGACCTCCAGCACGCGGCGGCCAGCATCGCTAATGACGCATTTAACCTCATGCCCCGCCGCAAGCAGACCCTGCAGCACTCGCTTTGCGTACGGAGCGCCCGAGGCGCCTGCCATTCCGACTATGTACATGCCCATCGTGAGACTCTTCCTAACGAGCTAAACAGTACGCCAAAGAGGGGGTGTTTGAGATTGGAATCTGCCGCTCTCTCCCTCAATCACTCTCCCTCGACGGGAGAGTGATTGAGGGAGAGAGTGAAGCCTAACTGGCACATTTTCTTGCAGCACCGGGCAAGCAGTCGGCCGAAACGGCCGACAACCCCTCTCTCTTACTCTCTCCCACAAAGGGAGAGAGGATTGGCTGACCGCTCTACGCGGCGTAACTGGCGTCCCTGGCGTCCCTGGCATACATACTGATTGCATCTCTATCGAAACCTCATCCGAACACCACCGCGTCTGCTGCTGCGAATACTCCGAACACGACCGCTATTGCGCCGTTCATGGTGAAGAAAGCCATGTTCAGGCGTGAGAGATCCCTGGCGGACACCAGGCTGTTTTCATATGCCAGCAGCGCTGTGGCTGCGGCGGCCCCGGCGTAGTACAGAGCGCCCGCGCCGATCACGCCTCCTGCCACGAATAGCAACACCGCCGCAGAGAGGTGGAGGAGTCGGGTGGTGTTGATGGCTGCGGCCAATCCAAATCGCTGCGGTATCGAATGAAGACCCTGCTCCATGTCCACTTTCCGGTCGGCGGTCGCATAAAGCACGTCAAATCCTGCCACCCAGAACATGCCCGCGAATCCCATGATGATGGCCCATGCTGGCAGCGTCCCGGTCAGGGCGATGGAAACGGCGGGCGGCACTATGAGATAGACGACACCCATGCCGAAGTGGGCAAGCCAGGTGAACCGCTTGAGGTACGGATACCCAATCATGACCGCCAGGGGAATTGGAGCGAGAGGCCACGCCATGCTGTCGAGCTGGAACGTCGAGATCACGAAGACGCCACCCGAGACCATCATGTAAGCAGAAAGCTGGAAGCGCGAGACCACGCCTGTTGCTGTCGGTCGTGACGCCGTACGCGGGTTGCGGGCGTCGATCCCGGCGTCGATCTGCCTGTTCGCAGCCATGCCGAAGGTGCGCATGCTGATCATCGCCAGCACTATCCACCCGAAACCGCCCCAGTCAGGCCATCCTGCCGAGACCATGAACGCCGCGGCGACCGCGAATGGCAGCGCAAAGATGGAGTGCTCGAATTTGATCGTCTCCAGGAACAGCAGAAACCGCCGGAGCGGGGAAACTGGCTGCGCTGGCCCGGTCTGCGCACTGCTCATCGCGCTGCCTCCGGGTGGACGCCGTGCATCAGCACGCCAACTATCTCGTCAGCTCGCTGCGCCGGGCTTGGTCCGCCCTCGTGGAGCCAATGGATCACAAGCTCATTGATGGCGCCGAGCCAGATGCGCGCCGTCAGCGCAGGGTCGATTTCTGCGGTCTCGCCGTTTGCGACGGCTTCTCTCAACCTGACCTCGATGACAGAGGCGAAACGATCGAAGATCAGGGCGCGCTTGCGCTCGAACTGGTTGCCCATGCTGTAGCCCTGGACGACCACAAGCCGCGCCAGCCTTCGTTTGCGAGAGAGGGAGGCGAGCACGGCCCTGAGGGCATTTTCTGCACGTTCGAGGGCCGGGCCTTCGGCGGAGGCTGCCTGTTCGGCTTTGCTGACGAGCCGGTCAGCCAGCCGGTCGAGAACGGCGAAGAACAGGCCTTCTTTGCTGGGAAAATGGAAGTACAGCCCGCCCTTGGAGAGCGATGTGCGACGGCCGATCTCATCGACAATGGCGTCGTGGTAGCCGTTGTCTGCGAACACAGCCTCGGCTGCTTCGAGAATGCGGTCCTTTGTCTCTGAGTTGCCGGTCTTTGAACTTGTTGTCAACGGTTTTACCCGGCTCCGGTACTGGACTCCCAGACTAACCATATTGTTCGTTCAGGTCTGCCGACCGGCCAGTCGGTTTCAGCGCGTTAGAACTGTATCAAGGCTGACGGTCGGTCTCAAGTTTCGGCACATGCGAGGTTCAGTTCGCAACCGCGATGTCGGCACGTTTCCAGCCAGATATTCACCGATGCTAGACTCAGTGCCTCAGCCTTCACCTCGGCGCCATGCGTGTTGCCGCGAACCGGAGTACCAGTTGACCACTCAGCTTCCAGAGAACCTGCCATCCGGGATCAAGGTCGTCGTATCGGAGATCGACGTACCTGAGGGACCGGCGTGGGGCCCGGACGGCGCACTCTATTTTGTGAGCGCCAGTGAAGGCCGGATCTACCGGCTCGGCGATGACGGTTTACCGGTGCAGTTTGCTGACACAGAAGGCAGGCCGAACGGGCTGGCGTTCGCGCAGGACGGCACACTCTACGTTGCAGATGCGGATAGGAAGGCGATTCTCCGGATTGGTGGCGACGGAACTGTCGAGACGTTCGCTGAGGAACATGAGTCGAGGCGTTTTGGCGGTCCGAACGACCTGGCGTTCCTGCCCAACGGCGATCTGCTTTTCACCGATCCGGCCCGGATGCCTGCACCTGACCCGGCGATCAGCCCGGTCTACCGGGTCAAGCCGGACGGCACGACCGGGATCTTTGCCGGGGAACTGGCGTACCCGAACGGTATCGACCTGACGGCCGACGGCATGGGAGTGTTCGTTGCCGAGATGCGAGCCCACAGGCTCGTGGTGTTCAGGCTGGATGCTGATGGGAACGCGCTGGAGCACAGATTGGTGCGACGTTTTAGAGAACCGGCATCGCCAGACGGCATGGCGGTTGACGTCGATGGACGCGTTTTTCAGTCGCTGCCGGGCATCAATTCGCTGGCGCTGGTGGGTTCTGAGGGCGAGCTGGCCGAGCTTTACTACAGCCCAAAATGGCGACCGTCTAACGTGACGTTCGGCGGGCCGGACCTGCGGACGGTATTTGTCACATCTGAGTCGGACGGGACAATCTACTCGTTCCAGCACTCGGTTGCAGGAGTTGACCTGTTGCATCCGTCGAGCGGTGGGTGAGTTGGAGGGGTTGGGGCCCATCGAAGGGGCGCTGCATGCCGCGTCCGGTGCGCGCATTGAATGGTGATGTCATCCCGACCGTAGTGGAGGGATCTCACCGTCCCTGTTTCTCAGCCCGCACGCCTGACAGTCAACCGAACCACATCACCTCCGATGTACGGTTACCGAGAGATTCTGAACCAAGTTCAGAATGACAATTTCTCCCTCCTTTCAAGTGGGAGGGAGTTAGAGGACGGGTCGGATGTGACGGCTTGGCCGTCACCGGGCGCAGCATTTTTGCCCGCCCCTACTTGGACGAAGACGAGCCGTCCCCCTATCTCCGCCCGAACTCTCGTTCCAACGTTCCTGTTGCCAGGTGGACCATTGTCGGGCGTCCGTGCGGGCAGGTGCGCGGCTGCTCGCACTCCTCCAACTGGCGAATCAGCGCCTTCGCCTCGTCACTCGTCACCGTCCGCCCTGCCCTGATCGCGGCGTGACAGGCGATCGTCGCCAGCATTCGCTCCGCCCACCAGCCCGTCTGGCGGCCATCCGCGATGCCGTCCAGGAGGCCAATCAGCGCCTCCCGGCCCGACCTGCCACCTGTCGCCAGCATCGCCGGTACGGCTCGCAGCAGCACCGCACGGTCGCCGAACGGTTCGACAGAAAATCCTGCTGCCGCGAGATCATCTCCGTGTGCTGCTAGCTCGGTAAAATGCGCTGGGGAAAGCTCGATCGTCTCAGGCTCGAGCATCGGCTGTGACTCGGTCGCATGATCGGCGAACTGCCGGGTTACGCGCTCGTACAGCACCCGCTCATGGGCTGCGTGCTGGTCGATCAGGTAGATGCCGTCCGGCCCCTCGGCGATGACGTAAGTGTCCTGCGACTGGCCGATGACACGCAGCACAGGCAGTACCGTCCGGTGCGTCGACACGCTCCCGGCCTGGTCGCTCTCGGCCAGATCGGCCAGATCCGGCGCAACCGCAGAGCCGTTCGTGTGGCCGTTTCCGCCATTGCCTGCAATACGGGAAGCGGCCTCGTGATCGGGCGAGTCAGGCCACGCTGCCTCCTCGAACAGTCTTCGCTCACCAGCCGTTCCGGCGTCTCCCGGCTGCCTGGTGAACGACCCCGCAACGCGGTGCACCGGCGCAAGATCGGCAAGCGCTGCCCGCACCGTCTGCTGAACCGTTGAGAAGACCAACTGCTCACGCAGGAAGCGGACCTCCGCCTTCGCTGGATGCACATTTACGTCGATGTCCTCGAACGGCGCAGTGATGTAGACGACGGCTATCGGGAAGCGCCGTTCAGGCAGGTAGCCGTGATACGCCTGCTCGATGGCGAAGGAGATGCGGCGGTTCTGGACGAGGCGGCCGTTGGCAGCGACGGTGATGTAACGCCGATTGCCCCGGCTGATCGCCGGTGAGCAGACGAGTCCGGAGGCGCTGAACGGTGAGTTTTCGTCTGGAGTCAGCGGGATCATGGCGGCAGCTACCTCTCTGCCGTAGAGAACCGCAACCACGTCCCGAGGGTCGCCGCTGCCGGGTGTCGAGAGCCGCTCTTTGCCGTCTGTCGTAAGCGAGAATGCAACGTTGGGTCGCGCCAGTGCGAGGCCGGACATCACTTCATGGATGCGGGTTGTCTCGCCGCCCGGGCTCGACGTGAATTTCAACCGTGCCGGTACGTTCCTGAACAGATGTTCAACGGTCATCGCCGTTCCGACCGGAGCGCCGGCTGCCTCCGGCAGATCAGCATCACCGAACCTGATCTCGTAGCGGGCGCCGGAGTCTGCGCCGGGCTGACGGCTGACGGCCTCTACATGGGCTACCGATGCTACAGACGGGAGTGCTTCGCCGCGGAAGCCCATGCTCTGGATGTCGTCCAGGTCAGAGTCTTCGCCAATCTTGCTCGTGGCGAAGCGCTCGAATGCCAGCGATATCTCGCCAGGTGCAATGCCGGACCCGTTGTCGACAACCCGGATGAGCTTGAGCCCGCCGCCTACTACCGCAACGTCGATGCGTGTCGCCCCTGCGTCGAGGGAGTTTTCCACCAGCTCCTTCACAACGGACGCTGGGCGCTCGATCACCTCACCCGCGGCGATGCGGGATGAGAGTGAGTCACTGAGAATATGTATGGGCATTTGGCGAAGACCCGGCACCAGGTTGAGATGTACGCGTCTTTCTCCCGTGTTGATCACGTTGGCCGTGTCAGCCATGTCAGCCATGTCAGGAGAAAGAACCGGTCAGTAGAGCCTAACGAAATTTGAGCGTGTCGAGTTGTGGCGCAGGGGTCGTGCACCGGTTTTTCAGTCAAGATATTGAGTCAGATCTGGCGTCTGGACGGTGCGGGATTCGGTATCGGGGACTGGAACAGCTTGCCCCGCTGTGGGACATTGACCAGGCCGGGTTAGCGAATCACACACTAAACCGGTGATCGGCGTACTAGGCTCAGCACACGCCTCAGAAAGCTCGGCCCTCTTCGATTTTTTCTCGCCTGAGCCAGGTTGTTGCGGCTTGTGAGCGTGTTGGGGTGCTCTGGGCCAAGCACCTTTTCCCTGAGTCTTAGCGTCTCCTCAAATAGCTCAACCGCCTCCTGCCTACGACCAAGGTTGAAATTACCGAGGGCCAGGTTGTTGCGGCTTGTGAGCGTGCCAGGGTGCTCTGGGCCAAGCACCCTCTCCCTGAGCCTGAGCGTCTCTTCGTGAAGTACAACAGCCATCTGGTTATGGCCGAGTTTGGCGTAGCCCTGAGCCAAGTTGTTGCGGCATATTAAGGTGGTAGGGTGCTCTGGGCCAAGCACGTTCTCCTGAAGCCTGAACGTCTCTTCGCCGAGGTCCACCGCTTCCTGGTAACGGCCGAGGTCGGAGTAGCCCAGGGCCAGGTTGACGCGGCTCGAGAGTGTGTCGGGGTGTTCAGGGCCGAGCACCTTTTCCCTGAGCCTGAGCGTCTCCTCGAAAAGTTCAACCGCCTCCTCGGTACGGCCAAGGTTGGAGTAGCCAGCAGCCAGGTTGTTGCGGCATATTAGAGTGTAGGGGTGTTCTGAACCAAGCACCTTCTCACTGAGCCTGAGCGTCTCCTCGTGAAGCTCAACAGCTTCCCGGTAACGGCCGAGATCGGAGTACCCCTGAGCCAGGTTGTTGCGGCTTAAGAGGGTGTCAAAGTGCTCTGGGCCAAGCACCTTCTCCTTGAGCCTGAGTATCTCTTGGTGAAGCTCAATCGCCTCCTGGTAACGGCCGAGGTGGGAGTAACCCTGAGCCAGGTTATTGCGGCTTGCGAGTGTGTTCGGATGTTCCGGGCCAAGCACCTTTTCGTGGAGCCCGAGCGTCTCCTCGTGAAGCTCAACAGCCTCCTGGTAACGACCGAGGTCGGAGTAGCCATAAGCCAGGTTGCCGCGACTTAAGAGGGTGTCAGGGTGCTCTGGGCCAAGCACCTTCTCCCTGAGCCTGAGCGTCTCTTCGTTGAGATCCACTGCATCCTGGTAACGGCCAAGTCTTGAGTAGCCCTCCGCCAACCACGAGGCGTAACTGAGCCGGTCCTCTCCTGGATCAGCGCCTTGTTCCGCCGCCTGAATGTGCTCCAGCATCCGCACGTGATGCACGACCTCGGTACCCAGGTCTATTGAGTAGTCATTCACCCTTTCGGCCAGGTTCTCCAGCGAGCGGGAGGATGCCTCGCCAAGCGATTTACCCAGGTCCATCGAACGGATCACAGCGGCGGTCAGGGAGTGCACGACCAGTGCGTCACCGGCATCGGAGAGTCTCAGCACCGACTGACGCTGACACTCACCTATCACCTCGATGAACTCACCCTGCTCTATGCCCATAAGACTCATCGCAAGTTGCTGCGGCAGAGGGGCATCGGCCATGTACCCGAGCGGCATCAACTTCTCGCGCACGGACTCTTTGAGCTCTGTAATCGTCCCAGAGATCGCCAGGAATACACTCTCGTCACGAGGCAGGCTCGCCCCCTTCGCCTCTTCCTGGAAGACCCCCAGTTCGATGGTATTCGGCTTTTCTTTCAGCTGTTCAAGGAGCAGGCCAGGCTGATTGCCCAGCAACCGGTTGTTGCCGAGCCGTACAGCCAGCATCTCGAGGGCTAGCGGCAGGTATCCGACCTGTTCTGCGATCTCTTTAAGCACATCGTCATGGCCATCTGAGTCTATCTTCGAGCTGAGCAGATCGACAGAGGCTCCAGGGGTAAGCGTGATGAGCGCGATCCTTCCTGCCCCATCAGGCAGGTACCCGAACTCGGCGCTCCTAGTAGTGACCAGCAGCTTCGCTCCACCGCTCACACGTTCCAGTTCCCGCACCTGCGTCAGGTCCTTGAGGTCGTCAACGACCCAGAGAACAGAATCGTTTTGAGAGAGCCAGGAGGTGGTCCGTTGAGAGAGCTCGTCGTCTGTAGCATCCTCGAACCCGAGCTCTCTCCCCAGTGAGGCCAGAGTTTGGACAATGGTGCCGCCACCGCGCGTCCAGAAGCCGTTCATCCCTGAGCGCACAGACCACTCTGCAGCAAGCCTGCTCTTGCCTATGCCGGGTCCGGCAGAAATGACGAATGTCTTGCCATGTTCGAAGTGGCGGTCCAGTTCCTCCAGTTGATCTTGCCTGCCGTAGAAGTTCTCAGCGTTTGTAGACGGCCTCAGGTGCCAGAAGAGTGTGAGGTTCAGATCTGAGAGACCTGCAAGGTTCCCGCTGGCAAGTAGGCCCAGCGCCCATCTCGTTATGGCCGGCGCCACATCTATCGACTCAGGCGTCGTGTCGAAGAACGAGCACACATGTCGCGCTCGAAGCCGTTTCCTCCACTCAATTACGTCTGGATCCGATTCCCTCTCGTCCGCTGCGGTATCCCACTTAAGCTCGTCGTCGCTGAGCATGTAGACGAGCACCTCTGCGCCGCGGTTAAGTGCCTCCTCATACTCCATCTGAGTGATGCTCAGGCTTTCATCATCGGGAACGTATCCGCGCCTTCGTGCGACGAGCAGGACACAGAGTTGACAGTTGTCGAGGCGTTCAGTCGATAGCTTCTTCGGCTCCTGGCTGGCGGCGGTCCACTCCTCCATAGGATCAACAAAGATTCCAGCCCGGCGCAACGCCTCTATCACATGGGCGCGGTGGTC
>JAJCYY010000048.1 GCA_029262735.1 Chloroflexota bacterium
TCCAGCCTGCCGCAGGGTAGAGCGGAGAACCAGATTCTCAACCTGGAGCGAGAGAGGTTCCTTGTCCTGGCCGTAGACGTGGACCGGAACAAGCCCCAGGCGGCGCAGTGCCTTGTTCTTCTTTCCAAAAGTGGATCGCGGTTGTACAGAGAGAGAGATAGTGTCTGCCATGGGTATCGTTCGTCGGGTTATCGAACTCGTGAGTGATATAGATGTGTGCGGAATGGTTGGTGCAGAATCGGGAGCCAGGCGAAACATTCTGGAATCTACGGCTCAGCCCTGTTCCAACCTTACGATTCTAACACGCAGCGTGAGTATGGACGATATTGCGAGTGGCCGATCTGGAAGTCCCCATCGCTGCCGTGCGGCCCTGCGATTTGCTGACCTTTGTGGTCAGGAATTGCGTAGCAGGTGTATACTTTCAGTACATTGGCAAGCGGTTTTCATCGTGGATTCCGCTTCGCGACACTGCCATATCAGGCACCCGAATTCGGTGAATTTCCATGCTGATCCCAATGAAAGTCGACTACGGGGTCCGGATGCTCGTCTACCTCGCCCTTCAGCCCGAAGGCTCATTTGCCTCGACCGCTGAGATTTCTACTGCGCGTCACATTCCAGAGCCGTACCTGCTGCATATATGCTCCGAGCTCCAAAAAGCGGGTCTGATCGAATCTCGCCGGGGACCACAGGGCGGGCACAGGCTCGCCAAATCCGCCGAGCAGATCTCGGTCACAGATGTGGTGAACTCCCTCGACTATTCATTAGCCCCGCTTAATTGCGTCGACGATGCTGAAGAGTGTCAACTTTCAGGTTCCTGTGCCCAGAGAGATATGTGGGGCGACGTAGAACAGATCCTTCTCACGCACCTGCATTCGATAAAGGTTTCTGAACTTGCTGCACGAGAGGACGTGGTACCCGGAGTGGCAGTTACGGCAAACTTCTGAGCTAACTAATAAAAGCTCTGCCGAACCGCCTGCATCTCCTTCACATCTAATCTCGTGCACAGATAGTGGCACGTTGGCCCGATTCATCCGTGTGAACCCGACCAAATTCAATAGCAGTTCACGCTTCTGGGCGCGACAGGGGCCACAACGTAGGGTTAGAATCGATAATTGAACTTATTAGCCACCGAGGATTCTGGTCAGATGGCAGATATGACTGAACAAAAAGCTATGACGCCCCTAACGCCGAGCCAGGTGCAGCGGTACAGCCGTCACCTCATCATGCCGAACGTGGGCAGCGTTGGACAGCGGAAGCTGCTTGATGGCAAGGTGCTTGTAATTGGAGCGGGCGGACTTGGCTCCCCTATAGCTCTTTACCTTGCTCTGGCAGGTGTCGGAACAATCGGTATCGTCGATTTCGACGTGGTCGACGTTAGCAACCTGCAGCGGCAGATTCTGCATACACAGGCTGACGTCGGCCGGCGTAAGGTCGAATCCGCAAAAGAGACGCTCCTCGCACACAACCCTGATCTGAACGTTCAGTTGCATGAAGAGCCGATCAACTCTGAGAACGCGATGGAGATCATATCCAAGTACGACATCGTCGTGAACGGAGCTGACAACTTCTCCACCAGGTATCTCGTAAACGATGCTGCCTATCTGGCAGGCAAGCCGCTGGTGGACGGCGCCATCCTCGTTTTCGATGGTCGGGCGACAACGTATCTTCCCGGCCAGGGCTGCTACCGCTGCATGTACCCGGACCCTCCGCCCCCGGGCGAGGTGCCCAACTGCTCGGAGGCCGGTGTGATCGGTGCGCTCCCGGGGCTCGTCGGGTCAATACAGGCACTGGAGGTCATTAAACTCTTGCTCGGTATTGGAGAGACGCTTACCGGCCGGCTCCTGATGATCGATGCCTTGAGCATGGAATTCACCGAGCTTAAAGTCCGGAAGGACCCAAACTGCAAACTCTGTGGCGACAACCCGGAGGTTACGGAGCTAATCGACTACGATGTGTTCTGCGGAGTGGCAACACCTCAGCCAATCGAAGAAAGAGACCAGCAGCCAATAATGGCTGATGACTAGAATCTACTGCTAAATTAGACAGGCCCCGGCGCTCGAGCTTCCGGGGCCTGTTTGCTGTATGCAGCCAGTTTAATCTGCGGAAGAAAGACAGGCGAAGTGAGTCTACAGGCGGCGGCTTTGGGCACAGGTCCAAAATCAGACATCATCGACTCGATCGGGAACACTCCGCTTGTCGAGTTGACGCGTCTCAGTCCGGACCCTGCGATACGCATATTCGCCAAAGTTGAGTCCGGTAATCCGACCGGCAGTGTGAAGGACCGCACCGCCAAGTACCTCGTCGAGGATGCCGAACGGCGAGGTCTGCTCAATCCCGGGGGCACTATTCTTGAACCGACGTCCGGGAATACCGGTCTCGGCCTTGCGATGATCGCCAGCGTTCGAGGCTACAGGATGATTGCCGTGATGCCCGCGAGTGTGCCCCGGGAGAGGGTTGATCTTCTCGAGGCATACGGGGCACAGATCGAGTTCTCGGACGCAGACAAGGGAACCAACGAGTCGATCATCCTTGCGAAGCAACTTGCCGATGAAAATCCCGACTACTACATGCCGTACCAGTACGGTAACCAGGCGAATCCCCTGGCTCACTACGAAACAACAGGGCCAGAAATCGTTCGAGACTTGCCTGATGTGGACGTATTCGTTGCGGGTCTCGGCACAGGTGGGACGTTGATGGGCGTCGGTCGTTCACTTAGAGAGCACAATCCGGACGTGAAAATTGTCGCTGCGGCACCGCATCCTGATGATAAGGTCCAGGGTCTGCGCTCGATCGAACACGGCTTCATCCCGCCGATTCTCGATCTGGACACGCTTGACGGTCGAATCATGATCGACGGCGAGGAAGCCTTCTACTGGACGAGGAAGCTGCTCACGGACACCGGCGTGTTCGTTGGCGTTTCTTCAGGTGCAACGTTCGGCACGGCACAGAAGCTGGCCACCCGGATGAGTAAAAACGGTGAGAGCGGGAAGATAGTCGTCATGTTTGCCGACGGCGGTTGGAAGTACCTGTCAACCGGCATCTACAACCAGGACTTCCAGTTCGATCAGAAAGAGATCGAAGGCAAGACCTGGTGGTAGGCGCTCGAAAATCGACGGCTATCCGAAATCACCGCCAGCGATCGTGACGCTCAGCCTCGATACCGATTGGCAATTGGAATTCGGCGATCACGACCAAATGCGAGTTGCGTGATCTTTGGTCCCGGTGGAGCCTGACGCCGCTTGTACTCATTGATGTCAATGAGCCGTGTCAGGCGTCGTACAGTCGCCTCATCCGCGCCGCGGTCTCCCAGAGCACGCTCCAGCTCCACAATCTCGTCCGACGACTTGAGGTCCACAACGTACCGATCAAGTATGCGGTCCAGAATTTCGTACGGTGGAAGACTGTCCTCATCAAGCTGACCGGGCCGTAGTTCCGCACTTGGTGGCTTGTCAATTACCGCCTGCGGTATCGGTGAGCCGGGTCCAACGGTGTTCCGGTAGTTGCAAAGCTCATAGACCAGGGTCTTTGGTACATCCTTGATCACGGCGAAGGCACCTGCCATATCGCCGTAGATCGTGGCGTAACCAGTCGCCATCTCCGATTTGTTGCCCGTCGTGAGCACAAGCCAGTTGAATTTGTTGGCGATCGCCATCATCGTCGTGCCGCGAACTCGTGACTGGGTGTTCTCCTCGGCAACTCCCGGCTCAGTATTTTCGAACACCGGTTGTAGCAACCCTTCGATGCCGCGATGTGCGGCCTCGATAGGAAGCTGCCAAAGTTGGATCCCCAGCCTGCTAGCCAGCTCCTGCGCGTCGCTGACACTTCCCTCAGAGGAGTAACGAGAAGGAAGGGCAACACCGGTCACGTTTTCGGCGCCAAGTGCATCGACTGCGATCGCTGCGACAATCGTGGAATCGATGCCACCGGAGAGGGCGATAGCTACTTTTTCAAAACCTGTCTTGCGGACGTAGTCACGCGTTCCTGTGACCAGCGCCCGGTAAACGCAATCCAGATCCGAAGGCGTTTCCGATGTTGGTGCAGATATTTCACCGAACGCGGTCGCCCTATCGAGATCAATTGTCACTTCTCGAAGTGGCCCAAACTGCTCGCGCAGTTCTATCGATTCCGGCTCATGGTCGAGGCTTGATCGAACGTGAGTTACCTTCTCGGAGTCAAGATCTACTGCGAATATCGATTCTTCAAAAGATGGTCCAATCGCGATCACGTGCCCGGTAGGATCCGCAACGATGCTGGCTCCATCGAAAACCAGTTCGTCCTGACCACCCACCTGGTTCACGTAGACGGCGAATGCTCGGTTCCGCTTCGCAAGCCCTGTAACGATTCTGGTTCGCCACTCCTGCTTGCCAATCCAGTATGGCGAGCCGTTAATGTTCAGGATCACCTCGGCCTTACCGTCGGCACATTGAAGCTCGCTCGGTCCGACATCTTCCCAGATGTCCTCGCATACATTCACGGCGACTCTGACACCTGCAACGTTCAACACCGGGCAGCCGGTTCCGGGAGTGAAGTAACGCCGTTCATCGAACACACCGTAATTAGGCAGGTGAATCTTGTGGTAAACGTCTTTGACCTGACCACCAAAGAGTGTTGCAGCGGCGTTGTAGAGTCGGCCATCAGGTCCAGCGTTCACGTAGCCAACGACTGCCACGATGCCCTCGGTCGAAGCCGCTAATTGCTCCAACTGCATCTCGTTCCGCTCAACGAAGCTCGGCCAGAGCACGAGGTCTTCGGGCGGGTAGCCGGTGATCGTCAACTCCGGAAAGGCGACAATGTGTGCTCCCAGCCGCTTCGCCTCATCTATCGCCCTCGCCGTGGCTGATCGGTTTCCCTCAAGGTCACCGACCGTTGTGTTGATCTGGGCCAGGGCTACGCGGAGGATTGGCATCTGTCTGCTTCATTGTGACTGGGCGTTAGATCAATAGCGAAGTGTCTGGGCTGATTGCGCACGCTGATCCGATCGCGTGCACGAGGGCGCTATCGCGGCAGGGCGACTGTCGGGTGGGCATATCCGCGGACGGTCGGAAGATTAGATTCACCCATCAAGAACAGGTCGATCGCGCGAGCGCATATTCGACCGCTTGCGATCGCATGCACGATCAGAGACTGGCCTTTCTGCAAGTCACCGCAGGCGAACACCTTGTCGACGCTGCTTTTCATCATCACGTCTGTTTTCACATTGCCAAGTGAATCGTACTCAACCTTGAGATCGTCCAGCAGTCCATCATGCTGAGGATGCAGGAAACCCATAGCAAGCAGCACAAGGTCAGCATCCAATGAAAACTCACTTTCGGGAACTTCCCGCATGATTGGCCTGCCGCCGCCTTCAGCTGGAACCCACTCGATGCGGACGCAATCGAGGCGAACAACCCGGCCGTTGCCATCGTCGACAAAGCGCTTCGTCAGCACATTGTAGTCTCGATCACCACCCTCTTCGTGGGCGGAAGAGGTGCGGAAAACCATCGGCCACTGCGGCCACGGATTGCTATCCACTCTGTGCTCAGGCGGCCGCGGCATGATCTCGATCTGGACTATGTTCTTCGCAAGTTGCCGGTGTGATGTTCCGAGGCAGTCTGCGCCGGTATCGCCCCCGCCGATGATGACTACGTTCCTGTCTTCAGCGGTTATTGATTCCTCTGGCGAGAACTCCTGTCCCTTCAGCTTCCTGTTCTGCTGGGTCAGGAAGTCCATGGCGAAGTGGATGCCATCCAACTCGCGTCCCGGTATCGGCAGGTCTCTTGGCATCGTCGATCCGCCTGCCAGACAGACAGCATCAAACTGTGAGAGAAGCTCTTCGTGTGAGATATCAACACCGACGTTCGTCGACGTACGGAACACGACCCCTTCTGCCTCCATCTGCGTAAGCCGACGATCGACAACCGCCTTTTCCAGCTTGAACTCGGGGATTCCCAAGGCTAGTAGTCCGCCCAGGTACTCGCTGCGTTCGAACACCGTAACCGTATGACCCGCTCTGTTGAGTTGCTGAGCGGCAGCCAGGCCGGCGGGGCCGGAGCCTACGACTGCTACGGTCTTGCCGGTTCTTGTCGCTGGCGGCTCTGGTTTGATCCAGCCTTCCTGCCATGCGCGCTCAGAGATCGCCTTCTCTATCATTTCGATCGTCACTGAATCGCTATTGATTGCGAGAGTGCATGCCCCTTCGCATGGCGCCGGACAAATGCGGCCCGTGAACTCCGGGAAGTTGTTCGTTGCGTGAAGCCGGTTTATCGCCTCTTGCCAGTCACCGTGGTAGACAAGATCGTTCCACTCAGGAATCAGGTTGCCGAGCGGACAGCCGCTGTTGCAAAAAGGCACACCACAGTCCATGCATCTACTTGCCTGGGCACGAGACTGTTGGTCCGGCCACGCCGAATATATCTCTTGCCAATCACCAACGCGTGCAGCGGAGTCACGTCGTGTCGGCGTTATTCGGCCGAGCTCCTTAAAACCGGTCACTTTACCCACGCGCCTCCACTCCCTCGTCACTCGCGCCAACCCTGTTGAACTGGCCGGCGCCGTTGGCTGACGAGCCGTTCGCGGCGGCGAGCGCCTGTTCTCGCAACACCCGTGCGTAGTCCTTCGGGAACACCTTGCGGAACATGGATAGTGAGTTAGCCCAATCGTCGAGCCGAGCCGCCGCTACAGTGCTGCCTGTGTATTCCAGATGCTTTGACACGAGCGCTTTCAACTCTGACTCGTCTGATGATCCCGGCTCGACATCCAACAGGTCCGCCAACTCTGGATTAAAACGCTCATTAAAGGTCTCATCCGGATCCCATACGTACGCGATTCCACCGCTCATCCCGGCTCCGAAATTGCGACCGGTAGTTCCGAGAACGACTACTCGTCCTCCAGTCATGTATTCGCAACCGTGATCGCCGATCCCCTCGATCACAGCGTGTGCATCGGAGTTACGAACGCAAAAGCGCTCACCTCCCTTGCCGCGGATGAAAGCCTCGCCTCCGGTTGCACCATAAAAAGCGACATTTCCAACAATGATGTTGTCTTCAGGGACATAGCTCGAGCCGTCGGGCGGTACTAGGATAATCCGTCCGCCGGAAAGGCCCTTGCCAAGATAGTCGTTCGCATCGCCTTCGACTCTGAACGTCAGTCCTTTAACTGCGAACGCACCGAAGCTCTGGCCGCAAGAGCCGTGCATGGTGAAATTGATGGTTCCGTCCGGAAGTCCCTGTTCACCATATTTCGTTGCGATCTTGCCCGAGAGCATCGCACCCACTGTTCTGTTCCGGTTCTTGATCTCGAAGGTCGCATTTACCTTCTCGCCGCTATCAATTGCACCCTGCGCAACCCGAATCAACTCATTGTCGAGGGCGTCGTCTAATGCATGGTCCTGCAACTGGGTCTGGTAAGGGTGGTCTCCGGTCAAACCCCTCGGCATAGCCAGCATCTTTGAGAAATCGAGTTTTTTCGCCTTCCAGTGTGGGACGTCACTACGCTGCTTCAGCACGTCCATGCGACCAATCATTTCATTGACCGTGCGGAATCCAAGCTCTGCCATGATCTCTCGCACACCGTCGGCAAGCATCATGAAGTAGTTGACCACCGCCTCCGGAGTACCTTCAAATCGCGCTCGAAGTTCCGGATCCTGGGTCGCAACACCGACTGAGCAGGTGTTGAGATGGCACTTACGAAGCATGATGCAGCCCACCGTTATCAGGCTGGCGGTCGCCACTCCCCATTCATCGGCGCCAAGCAGAGCAGCGATCACCACGTCACGGCTGGTCTTGATCTGGCCGTCGGTCTGTACGACGATGCGGTCTCGCAGTCCGTTCTCGACAAGAACCTGTTGCGTCTCGGCAAGGCCAAGCTCCCACGGAATTCCACCGTGACGAATAGAGGACAGCGGTGACGCGCCTGTTCCGCCCGAATCGCCAGAGATCAAGACAACGTCGCCTTTGCCTTTAGCGACTCCAGCCGCGATGATCCCGACTCCCGCAACTGCGACGAGCTTCACATGCACCCGCGAATCCGGGTTTACGTTCTTCAGGTCGTGGATCAGCTGTGCCAGGTCTTCGATCGAGTAGATGTCGTGATGCGGAGGCGGTGATATCAGCTCTACACCGCGCGTCGTCTTACGGATGAATGCGATGTAGTCAGAGACCTTCCAGCCGGGTAACTCTCCACCCTCGCCGGGTTTTGCACCTTGTGCCATCTTGATCTGTAGATCAGTTGAGTTGACCAGGTAGTTCGTGTTGACCCCGAAACGCCCTGACGCGACCTGCTTCACGGCGCTACTACGCCGGTCCCCATTTGCATCCGGGGTGTTCCGACCCGGATCTTCTCCGCCCTCTCCGGTATTGGAGCGTGCGCCAATCCGGTTCATTGCAATTGCAAGAGTTTCGTGGGCTTCGCGCGAAATAGAGCCGAGCGAGATGGCTCCTGTAGCAAACCTCTTTACGATTTCACTGGCAGGCTCTACCTCGTCAATCGGGACCGAATTACCGGTGTCGACGAACTCAAGCATGTTCCGGATCGTTATGTGCTCGCTTCCTTCGCTATCTGACGCCTCCTCAAACTGCCTGAAGACCGTCTGGTCGTTCCGGGTCGCCGCGTCCTGTAGCAACGCAATCGTGTCCGGGTTCCACATGTGCCGCTCACCCGTGCCTCGCCACAGGTACAGCCCACCGAGGTCAAGACGGAGGTTGGCCGGAATATTCGCCTCGGGATAGGCGCGGGCATGGTTCGCTAGCAGATCGACCGCAATGTCTTCAAGGTCAACGCCGCCAATGCGGGATTCCGTCCAACGGAAATATTCCTCGGTAACCTTTTCGGAGAGACCCAGCGCCTCGAATATCTGCGCTCCGATGTAGCCCTGAAGAGTAGAGATTCCCATCTTCGACATCGTCTTCAGGACACCTGTCTCAACCGCATACCTGAAGTTCTGTTCCGACTTTCTCTGCGAAGGTAGCGGGCGCTCAGCTGTCGGCTGTGCGCGCATCCCGGCAATCGATTCAAGTACGAGGTACGGGTTGATTGCTGATGCGCCATAGCCAAAGAGCACAGCGAAGTGATGCACTTCACGCGGCTCTCCGGACTCAACGATGATGTCTGCCTGTGTTCTCGTCTGTTCTCGGATCAGGTGATGATGAACAGCCGCCGTCGCAAGAAGAGAAGGAATAAACGCATGTTCGGAGTCGACTCCAAGATCAGAAAGAATCAGGATCGTAAATCCATCTTCTATTGCCTGTGAAGCCTCTCGCCTGATCCTCTCGACCGCTGCTTTGAGTCCGTCCGGGCCGTCTGAGATAGGAAACAGCGTGGAGATGCTCTTTGCCCTGACGCCCTTGTGCTCTGACGACTTGATCTGTGCCAGGTCCCGGTTGAAAAGAATGGGATGATCAATTCGGAGCAGGCGGGCATGTTCTCCGGTCTCGTCGAAGAGATTTGGCCGGCGTCCAACCGGTACGGCCATCTGTGTGACCTGCTTTTCTCTAATTGGGTCCAGCGGTGGGTTGGAGACCTGCGCGAACTTTTGTTTGAAGTAGCTGAAGAGCGATTGCGGTCGGTCAGAAAGAACGGCCAGAGGGGTGTCGTTGCCCATGGAGCCGTTCGGCTGCGCTCCCTGGATCGCCATCGGGCCAATCAGCCACTTGAGATCTTCCTGTGAGTAGCCGAACGCCACTTGCCTAGTCACAAGTGTCTCGAGATCGACACCCGGAACCACATCAGGTTCGGGCAGGTCTTCCATGGTAATGCGGTACTGATCGAGCCATTCACGATATGGTCGGCGCGTGGACAGTCCGCCGATGATCTCTTCGGGTGGGACGATGCGCTTCTGGTCGAAATCGACAAGAAAGAGTCGGCCGGGCGCCAGCCTGTCACGGTAGACGATCTCTTCGGGCGGGATGTCGAGCACTCCGGCCTCAGACGCCATAACCAGCAGGTTGCTCTTGGTAACCCAGTAACGGAACGGACGGAGACCGTTCCTGTCCAGAACCGCGCCAAGAGAGTGGCCGTCCGTGAATGTGATCATAGCCGGACCGTCCCACGGCTCCATCATGCCACCGTGGTACTCGTAGAACGATTTCACCTCTTCCGGCATCGACTCGTTGCCATACCATGCTGCCGGAAGCATCATCGCGGCTACGTGTTCAAGAGGTCGACCGCCCATGCGCAGGAACTCAAAACCGTTGTCGAGCGATGCTGTGTCACTCGGTTCGTCGGCCTCGCAAACTGGCATGATGTCAGCAATATCGTCGCCAAACAGATCTGACCGTAGTACTTTTTCCCGGGCCGTCATCCAGTTACGGTTTCCGCGGACTGTGTTTATCTCCCCATTGTGCGCAAGCATGCGATACGGGTGCGCCAATCTCCAGGAGCCGAGCGTGTTAGTGCTGAACCGAGAGTGGACCATTCCAAAAGCCGTAACCATGTCACCATCGGTCAGGTCCTTGTAGAACTCCTTCATCTGGTCGGCAAAGATCAATCCCTTATAGACGATCGTGCGAGAAGACAGGGAGCAGACATAAAAATAGTCGATGATCTCTTTTTGCTCTGACTCTGAAGCCCGCGCTCTGACTGCACGCTCAGCAGACTTCCTCGTCATATACAGCTTGCGTTCGAGATCGTCCTCAATCAGGTTGGCAGGCGCCTCTACGAAGAACTGCCGGATTGTCGGCATTACCTCTTGTGCCATATCACCGATAGCAGCAGAGTTAACCGGTACGTCCCGCCATCCCAGGAACGTCAGGCCATGGGCTTCTGCGGCTTCGGCCAGTGCAGACTCGCAACGGGCGCGCAGTTCATCGCTATTAGGCAGGAACGACATGCCTACGCCGTAACGGCCGGGCGGGGGGAGTTGAATCCCCAACTCTCCGGCTACCTTCCGCATGAACGCGTCGGGCATCTGCAGCAGAATCCCGGCGCCATCGCCAGTCCTGGGATCGCAACCGCACGCGCCGCGGTGCCCGAGGTTGATCAGGACCTCAAGAGCCTGATCAATGATCAGGTGGTTACGCGAACCATCGATGTTGGCCACAACACCGACGCCGCATGAGTCATGTTCGTTTGCCGGGTTGTACAGCCCGTGAGTGGCAATATGGTCCAGGTCAGGAATCTGGACAGTCTTTGACCTGGTTGTGCGTTCGTTCTCAGTCATTAAACCCACTGTGCGTCTGAATATGCTTCAGCTCTCTGTATTGTCCCTCATTGAATACTGTGTCGAGTCTGAAACGAGACTCTGCGAACGGGCGCGCCTCTCAAAGAAGCTTTAGGTACCGGGAAATCTCGTAATCAGTGACGGTCTGCGAATACTGGGACCATTCGAGTCTCTTGTTTCGCAAGAAGCTGTCCATGACCGCATCCCCGAGTGATTTACGCAACAACTCGCTTTCCTCTGCAATCCGGAGTGCAGAGTCGAGGGAGTCAGGCAGTTGAACAACCCCCTGTTTGCGGCGTTCCTCGGCGGTCATATCGAACGGGTCCCGGGTAAGCGGTTCAGGGAGCTCGTACGCTTTTTCAATGCCCTCAAGTCCCGCCGCCAGGATTGCAGCGAATGCAAGGTACGGATTGCAGGCAGAGTCCGGAGCGCGGTACTCAATGCGAAGGCTTTCCTCTTTATTGACGCGGTACGCCGGTACACGCACGAGTCCGGCAAGATCTCCGGATGTGTAGTTCGTGAAAACAGGAGCTTCGACACCAGGGACGAGCCGCTTGTATGAATTGACCCACTGGTTCGTGACCAGCGTAATTTCTGGTGCGTGCTTTATCAGACCTGCCATGAACTGTCGCGCCATAGCGGACAGATTGTCGGGAGAGTCGGCGTCGTAGAAAGCATTTCTGTCGCCTTCATAAAGAGACATGTGCGTGTGCATGCCACTGCCGTTCGACCCGGCAAACGGGCGAGGCATGAAGGTGACGTAACCGCCGGACTGCGCCGCAATCTCTTTCACCACGACCTTGAACGTGATGATGGAGTCGGCCATCGTCAAGGCGTTCGTATGCCGGAGATCAATTTCGTGTTGACCGTCGGACACCTCGTGATGCGAGTGCTTGACCGGAATGCCCATCTCCTCCAGGGCAAGCACGGTCTGCCGCCTCAAGTCGGCTCCTGCATTGTCTGACGATTGATCAAAGTATCCGCCTGCGTCGTATGGCCGGGGATCATCCGAGGACCTGAGGTGAAAGTACTCGATCTCCGGGGAGACGTAGTACGTCAAACCCATTTCGCTGGCACGTCGCAGCCCGAGCCTGAGAACCTCGCGATTATCGGTCTTAGCAGGCTCACCTGAGGAGGTCCTGATGTCGCAGAACAGCCGTGCCACCGCGTTTTCCTTCGGGCGCCAAGGGAGTATCTGCCAGGTCGAAGGGTCGGGCATCGCCACCATGTCCGATTCACCCACGCGCGCAATACCTTCTATAGACGCGCCATCAAAACTGGCGCCGGTTCGCAGGACGCCTTCGAGTTCGTCAATAGTTATTGCAAACCCTTTGAGAGTTCCAAGAATGTCTGTGAACCAAAGACGGATGAATCTGACATCGTGTTCGTGCGCGGAGAATAGAACGAAGCGTATGGCCTCTTCGTTTGCGTCACGCTGCTTCGATTCGTGGACTTGTGTCATACCCATAGGAAAAATCTAGCCTGGAGCCTTCTGGATTCAGAGTGGCGCTGGATGCTGGGTAAGAGAAGAAGTATTGGAGATTGTGAAAGTTTTGTCAAACTCTGTGGACTCACTCCGCGCTAGCTTTGACGAACGACAACGGGTCCAGCTAAATCTCGCTGGAAGGACACATGCAGCAAGGCTCTATGCGCCCGGAATGTCTCCCGACGACCTGAACCTGTAGCCAACGTTCCAGACCGTTTCAATGAACTGGTAGCGCACGTCATTGATCTTGGAGCGCAGCCGTCTGACGTGAACATCTACGGTACGCGTTCCGCCAAAATAGTCGTAGTCCCAGACGGCACGCAGCAGCGCTTCCCTGCTAAAAACGCGGCCCGGCCGCGCTGCTATGTACTTGAGTAGCTCGTACTCTTTGTACGTCAGATCTACACTGCGCCCGCTGAGTCTGACTTCGTATCTATCCTGATCGATCTCCAGATCGCCATGTTTGATCAAATTTTGGTCCACAGGACCGCGTGCCCTGATCATGACGAGGTCGATCCGGTGCAGAGTTTCTTCGCAACCGGCAGGTGCATACGACACTTCGATATGTCCTTTACTTAGATCGATCGAAGGCAGGACAGAATCCTGGAGGAGCGCCACCGTCGGAAGACCACGTGCAACAGCCGCGGCGACAATCGCAGCGGCATCCCCCGGCGCACGTGGGCACCAGATCAGCGCAACGGACGAACCGGGTTCCGGAGCAACAATCGGGTCATCGGTTGGCTCACCGAACTGATGTTGCGGCGCGTTTGCGCGCATTTCACTAACAAGCCGCGCTGAGTCCGGGTGGCCAAATCCATAGAGTAGTACTGTCGCCAACGGGTGCTCTGCCTGTTCGGTTCGAGAAGAGTTGAGAAGGACGCGGCTCGCCGAAAATACCATCCCTGAAAAATAAACTAACAGCGATAATTGAGGATAGCTTACGTGGGAATATCGTTGAACAGACAGAAGTTCTGCGCGGATCAGATACGAAAGACGTAGAACTACGTTGACGCAGTGCTTCCCGCGTTCGTATACTGTTTGTTCGTGGCTGACGCATACCGCTCTGGCTATGTGCCGCGCCCCATTTTCCAGGTGAATTAATGCCGACCATCAATCAACTTGTCCGCCGTCCGCGTAAGCAGACACGGAAAAAGCCGAAGACGCCAGCCCTTCTGTTTACGTACAACTCGCACGACAAACAGATGACGCAACGTCGAAAAGGCAACCCTCAGAAGCGTGGGATCTGTCTCCAGGTGCGGACCGTCACACCGAAGAAACCGAACTCAGCTCTGAGGAAAGTGGCAAGGGTTCGCCTGACAAATGGGATCGAGGTAACGGCATACATACCTGGTGAGGGACACAACCTCCAGGAGCACTCGTCTGTTCTCATCAGGGGAGGCCGTGTTCCCGACCTTCCGGGTGTTCGATATCACATTGTTCGCGGAACGCTGGACACCTCAGGTGTCAGTGACAGAAAACAGGGCCGTAGCAAATACGGCCAGCCCAGAGGCTAATCTCCGAAAAGTTGTAACGAAATTATTAGCCGCCTGTTCAGGCTTTTAGCCCTGGACAGGCGGCTATGTTTGCCCGGCCATCCGCCGGGTTGCACCAGTAGAGACGACAATATGGCACGAAGACGACCAGCAGAACAGAGAGTTGTTGCGCCCGACCCGGTACACGGGAGCGTAGACCTCGCCAAGTTCATCAATCGCTTGATGATTGGCGGAAAAAAGTCGACTGCGCGACGTGCAATGTACAACGCTCTGGACCTGTTGGAAAAAGAGGCGAACCGGCCGGGCATTGAGGTGTTCGAACAGGCGCTGCGCAACGCTATGCCGGCGCTTGAGGTGAAACCTCGGCGCGTCGGTGGCGCAACATATCAAGTTCCCGTCGAAGTAAGACCTGAGAGGCGCAGCGCCCTTGCGCAGCGATGGCTGATTCAAGCGGCCCGCGCTCGGACAGGGCGTCCCGTTGCAGACCGGCTGTACATGGAACTACTCGAAGCCTCACGCGGTGGCGGCGCTGCGGTCAGGAAGCGTGAAGACGCTCACCGCATGGCTGAAGCGAACAGGGCGTTTGTCCACTACCGCTGGTAAGAGAAACTCAAGGAACTAACGGCACAGGCAGGTAATGTCCCTGCCCGCTAAACGGCGACCAAAATGGCTACTGCATCAGGCTCGAAAACTGACCTTGCGATGGTCCGAAACATCGGATTCATTGCTCACATCGACGCTGGCAAGACCACGGTGACCGAGCGCGTGCTGTTTTTCACTGGCGAGACCTACAAGATCGGCGATATCGACGAAGGCACCACCGTCATGGACTTCATGTCGCTGGAGCGAGAGCGTGGCATCACGATCGGTTCGGCCGCAACCAACGCCAAGTGGGCGGATCACCAGATCAACATCATCGACACACCCGGACACGTTGACTTCACTGCCGAAGTAGAACGCAGCCTCCGTGTCCTCGACGGTGGCGTTGTCGTCCTGGAGTCCGTATCAGGCGTTCAACCGCAATCGGAAACCGTTTGGCGCCAGGCAGACCGTTACAAGGTCCCGCGCATGGTGTTTGTCAACAAGATGGACCGGCTCGGCGCGGACTTCGACTTCGCTGTGGGCACACTCCACTCTCGTCTCGGCGCAAATGCCGTTCCGATACAGATACCCGTTGGTGCTGAATCCGAGTTCACTGGGATGGTCGACCTCGTCAAACAGTGCGCATATGTCTACGAATCTGATGACGCTATTGAGCACGTCACCGTTGAGATCCCAGCCGAAATGGCAGACAAGGCTGAAGAAGCGCGGCAGCACATGATTGAAAAGGTTGCCGAGACCGACGACAACCTGATGGTGAAGTACCTTGAAGAAGAGCCGATCACCGAAGAGGAGCTTCGGGTGGCGATTCGCAATGCCACCATCTCAATGAAGATCTTCCCGGTGCTCGTAGGCTCAGCACTCAAGCACCGCGGAGTTCACCCGCTACTCGACGCGGTCATCGACTACCTTCCGTCACCACTGGATGTGCCGCCTGTCGCCGGATTTGATCCCTCAGACGAAGACAAAAAGCTGGAGCGCGGTGCGAGCTATGACGAACCGCTCAGCGCACTCGCTTTCAAAGTGGTTACAGACCAGCACGTCGGCCGTCTTGTCTACGTCCGGGTCTACTCAGGAACGCTCGAAACGGGTACTCCTGTCTATAACCCGTCCACCAGAAGTAGAGAGCGTGTTGGGCGTCTGCTGAAGATGCATGCAGACTCTCGTGAAGAAGTGAAGTCCGCCGGTCCCGGCGATATCGTGGCTGCGATCGGTCTGAAGAGTGCCGTCACAGGCCACACGCTCTGCGATCAAGCTTCCCCGATTGTTCTTGAGGCGATTAACTTCCCGGACCCTGTCATCTCGGTCGCAGTGGAGCCTAAAACCAGGACCGACCAGGAAAAAATGACCGAAGCGCTTGTCCGGTTGGTAGACGAAGATCCGACTCTGCAAACATATACAGACGAAGAGAGCGGGCAGACCGTTCTGGCCGGGATGGGCGAGCTACATCTTGACGTGATCATCGAACGGATGCGCCGCGAGTTTAAGGTCGAGGCTACACAGGGTCCGCCACGGGTTGCCTACCGTGAGACGCTCACAAAGATCTCGGAACGACAGGGCAAGTTCATTCGACAGACGGGTGGACATGGTCAGTACGGCGATTGCACTCTTCGACTTGAGCCGCTTGAAGCCGGGAGCGGAGTGCAGTTCGAATCTGAGATTACGGGTGCAACACTGCCGCGTGAGTACGTCGGGCCGATTGAAGCAGGTTTTCGCGAAGCCGCCCGCACCGGAATTATCGCTGGATATCCGGTCGTCGACATCAAAGCGTTTCTGACTGACGGCTCGTTTCACGATGTAGACTCTTCCGAGATGGCGTTCAAGATAGCCTCGTCAATGGCGTTCAAGTCCGCTATGGAGCAGGCCAATCCGGTCTTGATGGAGCCGGTGATGCGCATCGAAGTCATCACCCCGTCCGAGTTCCTTGGAGACATAATTGGAGATCTGAACTCGCGTCGCGCTCAGATCCAGTCGATGGACCAGCGCGGCGATGTTCAAGAAGTGAAGGCGTTCATCCCGCTGGCGGAGACGTTCCAGTACGCGACGCACCTGCGCTCCTTGTCGACAGGCCGAGCCAGCTTCGCCATGGAGCTCGACCACTACGAACCTGTGCCACAACACGTGGCGCAGACAATTATTGGGAAGTAGCAACTAAATGCCCGGTCAGAAAATAAGAATCGTTCTCAAGGGTTTCGACCATCGTCTGCTGGACATCTCGTCTCAGCAGATACTGGAGACTGCAGAACGAACAGGCGCAAATGTAGCCGGACCGGTGCCACTTCCCACCGCTAAGAGAATGTTCACGGTAATCCGCTCTCCTCACGTTGACAAAGACTCTCGGGAGCACTTCGAGCTTCGTGTCCACAAGAGACTGATCGACATCCTTGAGCCAAGTTCAAAAACAATCGATTCGCTGACTCGCCTCAACGTTCCGGCGGGTGTCGATATCGCGATAAAGCTGTAGGCAGATGGACGAACAAGATAAACAGGACAACTCCGAGCAGGATGATGCTGGAGTAAAGAGTGAAGGAGAGGCGACTCCCGAGGCAAGTGCGGCTGATGAAACTTCCGCGGAAGTAGCTGAAGTTGCTACGGAAGAGACAGAGGTTCCTGCTGCCGATGAATCTGCCGACGCGGTTGAAGAAGAGCCGGAAGCTCCCGCGGCCGATGTTTCAGATGAGCCTGCCGCGCAGGAAGAGACTGCACCGGCGCCACCAGGCGCAGTAGAAGAAATATCTCCCGCTCCAGAGATGTCCGGGTTGATCGGGCGCAAGATCGGAATGACGACGTACTACACCGACGATGGCCGTGCCGTTCCGGTGACTGCTGTTGAGGTCGGTCCCTGTGTCGTTACACAGGTCAAGACTGAACAACGCAACGGCTACGAGGCGATTCAGGTCGGCTTCCTGGCCGCAAAGAACGTTAATAAGCCAATGGCCGGACACATGGAGCGTTCAGGTGGCAGGTTCCGACACCTCCAGGAATTTCAAGTGAAAGACCTCGGCGAGTTCGAAGTCGGGCAGCAGATTCTTGCGAATCTTTTTGAGACAGGGGACAAGGTGAAGGTTTCCGGGGTCACAAAAGGAAAAGGATTCGCCGGCGGTGTTAAAAGATGGGGATTTGCCGGTGGCCCAAAAACGCACGGCCAATCCGACCGTCACCGATCTCCCGGCTCGATCGGCGCTGGCAGCTCGCCCGGCCGAGTGTGGCCTGGCACAAAAATGGCGGGACACTACGGCGCTGCAAATGTGACGCAACGTGGACTGCAGGTCATTCTCTCCGACCCGCAGCGGAATCTGGTGCTAATTGGCGGTGCTGTTCCCGGTCACAGGAATAGCATCGTGCGAATCGAGAAACAGGCATAGTCTGATGGAACTACAGGTCAAGGACATATCCGGCAAAATAGTCGGCAACGTCGATGGCGACGATGCCGTGTGGGGTGCCGACGCTAACGACGCCCTGTTGCACCAGGCAGTTGTGGCCCAGCAGGCGAATCGCCGACAGGGCACGCAAGATACCCAGACTCGTGCTGAGGTCAGCTACTCAACGCGGAAGTTGCGCGCTCAGAAGGGCGGCGGCAGGGCACGCCTTGGCAGCAGGAAGTCACCCAATCTCCGTGGTGGTGGAGTAGCGCACGGGCCGCACCCGCGCAGCTACAGGCAGAGGCTTCCAAAGAAGATGCGCAGGCAGGCGCTAAGAATTGCCCTGGCGAACCATGTTCGAGGTGAGTCGCTCGTCGTGCTCAACTCGCTTGACCTCGATGCTCCGAAGACCCGCTCGATTCTTGACATGGTGAACGCGCTCGAGCTGAGCGGTCGAATCCTGATCGTCACCTCGGGAGTCAACCAGAACGTTCTCACTTCCTGTGCAAACACCCAGGGTGTGCAAAGCGTCGAGGCCCGGAACCTGAGCGCGCTCAAGGCGACATCCGCGCCGAATCTCATCGTCACACAGGAAGCGGTTCAGGAAGTGAACACACTCTGGGGCAAGGGAGCTTCGGCATGAACCTTACAGACGTGCTGAAAAGCCCGGTTGTAACTGAAAAATCCACACTCTTGCAAGAGCAGGGTAAGTACGTCTTCAAGGTAAATCTGAAAGCTTCGAAGAACGATATCAGGCGGGCGATCGAGGCTGCGTTTGACGTTCAAGTTGTGTCCGTCAACACGCTCCGTATACACGGCAAAATGAAGACGTATGGCCGAAACCGGAGTAAGCAACCGGATACCAAGAAGGCAATCGTCAAGCTTGCGGTCGGCGATTCAATTCAGTTGTTTGAGGGCGCGTAACCGATGGGACTTAAAGAGTTAGATCCAACAACGCCGGGTCGCCGCGATACGATCGCAGACGATTTCAGCGATATAACCAAATCGAAGCCAGAGAAGTCATTGCTGGCGCCGATGAAGAAGACGGGTGGGCGCAACCATCACGGCCGCGTAACAGTTCGTCATCGCGGTGGCGGGCACAAGCGCCGCTACCGGATCGTTGACTTCAAGCGTGACAAGGCCGGTGACGCCAGCGTACTGTCGATCGAGTATGACCCGAACCGTACCGCTCGAATCGCATTGATTCGATATGAAGATGGCACAAAGCGATACATCGTAGCTCCAGAAGGTCTTGCGGTCGGCGCCGTCATCCGAAGCCAGGAGTCCGGGGCGATCACCGCCGGCAATGCCATGAAGCTGGGAAGTTTGCCAACCGGCACGACGGTGCACAACCTGGAGACACATCCGGGTCGTGGCGGCCAGCTTGTGAAGAGTGCCGGCGTTTCGGCACAGGTCATGGCGCATGAAGGCGACTACACACTGGTGCGGTTGCCATCGGGCGAAATGAGACGGCTCTTGAGCCAGTGCATGGCCACTGTTGGGCAGGTGTCTAATCCTGACCACAAGAACATAAAGCTGGGTAAGGCTGGGCGAACGCGACACCGTGGTCGCAGGCCGCAGGTCCGAGGCTCGGCGATGTACCCTGCAGCACACCCTCACGGTGGTGGTGAAGGTAGAGCGCCGATCGGCATGCCAGGGCCAAAAACCCCCTGGGGCAAGCCAGCACTTGGCCACAGGACGAGAAAAAACAAGCGAACAAACAAGTTCATCCTGAGGCGCAGGTACCAGCGCTAACGAGATCTATTAATGAGCAGGTCAATTAAAAAAGGACCCTGGGTCCATCCGAAATTGATGAAGAAGGTTCTAGCTGCCCAGAACTCTGGAGGCAGACAGGTCATTCAGACGTGGTCGCGATCTTCAATGATCATGCCGGAGATGGTGAACCTTACGATCGCGGTCCACAATGGAAAGCAGCATGTGCCGGTTCTAATTACAGAGAACATGGTTGGCCACAGACTCGGAGAGTTTGCGGCAACCCGTGTTTTCCGCGGGCATCGCTCAGACAGGTCCAGCTCAGTCCGGTAGAAAACAAATGACATTCGCACGATCAAAGAACATAGGTATCTCGGCGTACAAGATGAGGCTCGTCATCGATCAGGTTCGAGGCGTGGCTGTCTCCGAAGCCGAGCGACGGCTGATGTACATGACCAGCCCGGCAGCAGATGTCGTGTTGCGTACAGTCCGTTCTGCCGCGGCGAATGCTGAGAATAACGATCTGCTAAACAAAGACGATCTTAAAATTGTGCGAATAACGGCAGACCAGGGACCGGTGTTGAAGCGCTACCAGCCTCGAGCGCGAGGCAGGGCTGGCGCGAAAGACCGTCCTTCATGTCATCTAACGATCGAAGTGGCTGAGGCAAGGATTAACTAATGGGACAGAAGACTCACCCAATAGGATTTCGCCTCGGCGGCGTCATGGACTGGCAAGCCCACTGGTTTGCTCACCGTGGGGGCGAGTACCGAAAGCTGACCGCAGAAGACTATTCGATTAGAAAACTAATCGGTGAACGCTTCGGTGACAGTGGTGCGATCTCGAAGATCGAAATTGAAAGAGGCCCGCAAGACCTCGTCGTAACCATCAACACGGCGCGGCCCGGCATCATCATCGGTCGTGGCGGACAGCGCGTTGATGAGCTTCGAGCAGAGCTTGAGAAGATGACCGAGAAGCGGGCTCGCCTAAATATTCAGGAAGTACGACAGCCAGAACTTGACGCTGCACTGGTTGGTCGGAGCATCGGAGAGCAGATCGAGCGGCGTGTCGCATATCGGCGGGCGGTACGCCTGGCTATGCAGCGCACAATGCAGTCCGGTGCCCGTGGCGTAAAGGTAGTGGTGTCAGGCCGACTTGGTGGTGCGGACATCGCCCGGACCGACAAACAGATGGAAGGGCAGGTCCCGCTCCACACGCTGCGTGCGGAAATCGACTACGCGGTCTCTGAAGCCCGCACGACCTTTGGGACCATTGGCATCAAAGTGTGGATATATAAGGGTGACGTAGTGCCGACGGCTGAGAACCTGCGCGCCAGGTCAATGGCTCGCCTATCGCTCGGTACTGCTCCTGAACAGCAGCGCGGCGGCGGAGGTGGCGACTCAGGCCGCTCCGGCGGTGGCGAGGGTTCACGGCGAGGCAGAGGTGGAAGAGGCGGTGGCGGTTCGAGAGGACGGTCTCGCGGCGGCGCACCCGCCCAGGGTCCCGCCACGAATGCGCCTAAAGCTGCCGCCGCAGACAGTCCCTCAACGGAGAGCAACTGATGCTGCAGCCACGCAGAACCAAGTTCAGGAAACAGCATCGGGGTCGCATGGCGGGCGCTCGGACCGTTGGATCGACTCTCGCGTTCGGTGACTATGGCCTGAAAGCCACTGGCCCCGGTTGGGTCAGCGCCAGGCAGATCGAGGCTGCAAGGCGAGCAGCGACCGGCTATGTAAAGCGTGGCGGCAAGATCTGGATCCGGGTGTTCCCTGACAAGCCAGTGTCTTCGAGACCGGCAGAGACCCGAATGGGTGGTGGCAAGGGCGCCGTGGACCACTGGATTGCGGTGGTCAGACGCGGCCGCATGATGTACGAGATGTCAGATGTTCCGGAAGACGTAGCTCGCGAAGCGCTACGTCGAGCGGCACGCAAGCTGTCGGTCCCGACGACCATCGTCAGCCGACAGGACACATTGTGATCCAATATGCAGATTAGCGAAGTCAGAGAACTTAAAATAGATGAGTTGCAGAAGGAGCTCGAAAACCAGGAGCGATCGCTGATGAACCTCCGGTTCCGCGGGGCGACGATGCAGCTTTCAGATTTCACGGAGATCCGCAAAACGCGCCGGACGATTGCACGTATCAACACTGTGTTGCGAGAGCGCGAGATTGTGGAAGAGATGAGTGTTTCAGAAGGACAGGTGAATTAGTTTGGCAGGTACTCGCAGGCGGCAACTCGGGACCGTCCTGAATGACAAGAACGACCAGACGATAGTGGTCGGCGTTTCCTGGTTGCAGCGTCACAGGATCTATAAGAAGAATCGCAGACGCCTTACGCGTCTGGTAGCGCATGACCCGGCAAACTCGGCGTCGATAGGCGATCGCGTCCTACTGGAAGAATCGCGGCCGGTCTCGCGCACCAAGCGTTGGCGGCTGGTTGAAATAGTCGAAAAGATCGACGTGGCCGAAGTCCAGCCGGCTGAGATCGACCGCATGCCAGGCGAGACGCTACGTGAAAACAGCAGTGACAGTGATGAGGAATAGGCCACAGGGCACAGCCTGAGATGATTCAAAGAGAGTCGAGATTAAAAGTAGCTGACAACTCCGGCGCGAAAGAGGTGCTCTGCATCAACATCGTCGGTGGAAGCGCGCGCAAGTCTGCGTCGCTTGGCGACATCATTACCTGTTCTGTAAAGGACGCTCTGCCCGGCGGCACCGTTCGCATGCACCAGGTTGTCAAGGCTGTCATCGTTCGGACGTCAAAGGCGATCCGCCGGAGGGATGGCTCATACATACGGTTCGACGATAACGCATGCGTCGTCCTCGGAGACGACAACAACCCCCGGGGGACCCGCATATTCGGCCCCGTTGCCCGCGAACTGCGTGATCGAGAGTTCATGCGAATCATTTCGCTTGCCCCGGAGGTGCTCTAACCAATGGCACAGCGAATCAAGAAGGGCGACACCGTCCTTGTCATCTCAGGTAAAGACCGCGGTGTTCGCGGCGAAGTGATTCGGGTTGAGCTGAAAAAAGGACTTGCCGTAGTGGAAGGTGCGAATGTAGCGACTCGCCACATCAAACGGCAGCAGGGAGTCGCCCAGACCGGCATCATTCATGGTGAGGCGCCGATCCCACTCAGCAAGCTGATGCTGGTAGATACAGACACACAACTCGCCGGAAGGGCGCAGTTCAAGTTCCTGGAGGACGGACGCAAAGTCCGGGTGGTTAAGCGTGGCAAACGCTCCTGACGAACAAGTGAAAGACGAAGTGCCTGAGGCCGAAGAGGCTTCGAAACCTTCCAAGTCTGCTGCCAAACCAAAGGCCGCGGCGAAAAAGCCCGCGCCCCGCAAGCGAGCAGGCTCTCCGCGCGCTAAGAAGGCACCAGCAAAAGCAGCATCTGCAAAAACAGCAACCGCCAAGAAAGCGCCCGCCAAGACGGCGGCAGCCACTAACGGCACCGGGAGTGTTGGCTTGCCGCGACTCCTGGAGAGTTACCGATCGGAAGTGCAGCCGGTTCTTATTCGAGAGTTCGGTTACGACAACGCTATGCGCGCTCCAAGGCTGACGAAGCTGGTAGTAAACATCGGACTCGGTGAAGCGTTGACTTCGTCCAGCGCGCTTGGTGCGGCTGTGGGCGATCTTGCCATCATCACCGGGCAGAAGGCACGGGAGAACAAAGCCCGTAAATCCATCGCTGCCTTCAAGCTTCGAGAAGGCCAGACTATCGGCGCATCGGTAACGCTGCGCGGTAACAGGATGTGGCACTTCTTCGACCGACTCGTCAATATCGCGCTTCCTCGTGTCAGAGATTTCAGGGGCGTTCCCCGGCAGTCCTTCGATGGACGCGGAAACTACACCCTGGGCCTGGGTGATCAGGCTGTTTTTCCTGAGATTGACTACAATCAGATAGACAAACTACGCGGAATGCAGATCGTGCTCGTCACCTCTGCTCGGACTGATGAAGAAGGACGCAGGCTCCTGGAGTTACTTGGAGTCCCCTTCATGCGAATCGATGACCCACGATTGGTTGGGGTTTAACTATGGCCAAGAAGTCTTCAATCGAAAAGAATGAACGCCGTAAGAGAATGGTTGCTAAGTACGCTGTGGAGCGAGCTGAGCTGAAAGGTATCGCAGAAAATCTCTCGCGTTCAGTCGAAGAACGCATGCAAGCTCGGCAGGCTCTGGCGATGCTTCCGCTCAACTCCAGCCCGAACCGCGTGCGGAACCGATGTGAAATCACAGGGCGCCCACGCGGCTACCTGCGCTTTTTTGGCCTATCACGAATTGCCTTCCGTGACCTTGCGCTCAAGGGCCAATTGCCCGGCGTACGAAAAGGCAATCACTGAGCCACCCTGTATTCGGAGATAGATTTGCCAGTAACTGATCCAATATCTGACATGCTCACCCGCATTCGTAACGCCGTCCAAGTGCGTCACGAATCGGTTAACGTGCCCGCATCCCGCATGCGCGGTGAGCTGCTCAAGCTCATGCAAGGCGAAGGGTTCATCAAAGGTTTCGAAACGGTAGAGAAGACGGCGAAGGCGCCAGAGTCTTTCCGTGTGAAAATCAACTACTACGAAGACACCGAACCCGTGATCCAGGGACTAAAGCGCGTGAGCACACCTGGTCTACGCGTCTACGTGGGCAAGAACGAGATACCGCGCTACTTCGGTGGCCTGGGGGTCTCATTCATGTCCACACCGAATGGTGTAATGACCGGCCGCGAGGCGCGGCGTTCTGGCGTTGGTGGCGAGTTGCTGTTCTACGTTTGGTAAGGCTTTAAGAGAGAAACAATGTCTAGGATAGGTTTTACACCGATCACAGTTCCCTCCGGCGTCGAGGTGAAGATCAATAAGAACTTGGTCTCGGTCAAAGGAAAGCTCGGCGAGTTAAATCGCACGCTGTCGACGAAGATCGACGTGAAGCTCGAGGACGGTATCGTCAACGTTACGCGGCACGATGACCAGCCAGAGAGCCGTTCACTGCACGGGCTGACGCGAAGCCTGGTTAATAACATGGTGATCGGTGTCAACGAGGGATTCGAAAAGCGGCTCCAGTTGATTGGCACGGGCTACCGGGTTCAGCAGCGAGGCAAGGGACTTGAAATGAGCCTTGGTTTCTCCCACTCAGTGCCGGTGGAGCCGCTGGGGACCAACATCCTGAAGGCTGACGGCCAGACGTTCGTCGTAATCAGCGGCCCGGACAAGGAGCAGGTTGGCGAACAGGCTGCTCGTATCCGGAAGATTCGAAAGCCGAATCCATATACCGGAAAAGGGATCATTTATCAGAACGAAGTCGTCAGGCGCAAGGCAGGCAAGGCCGCCGGCGGCAAGGGAGTTTAACTAGATGGCGAGCCGCAGATTTGAACCAGGACGGCGCTCGATGCGTCACCGTCGCGTGCGGAAAAGGGTCGCGGGTACGTCCGCGCGTCCCCGCCTTTCGGTATTCCGATCAAATAAACAGATCTACGCGCAGATAGTTGACGATATCGCCGGTCAAACTTTGGCTGCTGCGTCGAGCCTCGAGTCTGAAGGTGCCGACGACAAAAAATCGGCTGCTACCTCGGTGGGCCAGGCGATTGCGAAAAAGGCATCCGAATCGGGCATCAAACAGGTTGTGTTTGATCGCGCCGGCTACAAGTACCATGGCCGGGTGAAGGCGCTTGCAGATGGTGCACGAGCCGGAGGACTAAACTTCTAAATGGTTAACCAGAGACAGGACCGTCGCGGTGGCCAGCGTCGCAGAGACGACGAAGATTCAGCTTTCGTTGAACAGGTTGTGAAGATTCGCCGCGTCTCCAAAGTCGTCAAAGGTGGCCGTAACCTTACGTTCAATGCCATGGTCGTTGTTGGTGACGGAGCAGGCAATGTCGGCATCGCCCTCGGGAAAGCCGGAGCCGTGCCGGACGCTGTTCGCAAAGGCACGGCAAACGCTCGAAAGAGCATGATTCCGGTCACGTTGAGGGACACGACCATCCCTCACGAAGTGACGTATCGCTTCAGCGGTTCGTCAGTGCTACTCAAACCAGCCGCGCCGGGCACCGGGGTTATTGCCGGGGGTGGAGTGCGTGCAGTACTTGAAGCCGCCGGTGTCAAAGACGTTCTGACCAAAACATTTGGCTCTACTAACTCAATAAACGTGGTGAAAGCCACACTTGAAGCATTGAAGCAGTTGAGAAACCCTGAAACCGAGCTTGCGAGGCGTCGAGCCGCCGTGACTCTGGCCTAGTTAGATCGGCGAACCAGTTATGGCAAAGCTTCGTATTACGCAAGTTAGAAGTTCCATTGGAACCAAGCCAAGGCAGCGGGCAACTCTGAAGGCGCTCGGCCTGAGGCGAATCCGTCACCAGGTCGTCCAGGACGATTCTCCGGCAATTGCCGGGATGATAAAAAAGGTCAGCCACCTCATAGAGGTCGAGCCCGAAAATTAGCCGCGCCCTCTGGGCATATCACGAATCAAAGCAGAGAGATGACAGGACTACACGAACTAAAACCGGCAGCGGGCTCGAAACGAGTGCGCAGAAGAGTTGGCCGCGGCGATGGCAGCGGGACCGGCTCCACCGCCGGAAAAGGTAACAAAGGCCAGTCTGCGCACGGCAAGGTTCCCTATCTGTTCGAAGGTGGACAACTGCCGTTAATCAAACGCCTTCCACACATGCGTGGATTCACGCCGCGGAACCGCGTCGAGTATTCACCGGTTAATCTTGCAAAGCTGGAGTCCCTATTTGAGGCTGACGCCGATGTAACGCCGAAAATTCTGCTCGATCGGCGAGTAGTACGTCGAAAGCAAGACCTGGTTAAAGTCCTTGGAGACGGAGACTTCAGTAAGAAGCTGAACGTCTCCGCGCACGCCTTCAGTAAGACAGCACGGGAAAAAATTGAGAAGGCCGGTGGCACCGTGACAATTATTGAGGCTGCGAAAGGCGGTTGAGCTGAACCATGATGAGGCAGGCACAGGCCCAGCGGACTGAAGGCTCGGGACGGCCAGCGCTGCTACAGGCGATGATCGATGCTATGCGGATTCCGGACCTCCGGTACCGCATTCTGTTCACGCTCGCCGTTCTTGTTCTGTTCCGATTTATCGCCCACGTTCCAGTGCCAGGCGTCGACCGTGCTGCACTTGATGCGGCATTTGACGCAAATCCGTTCCTTGGAATCCTGGACCTGTTTAGCGGAGGTGCGCTCCGCAATCTGAGTATCGCCGCGCTCGGTGTGTATCCGTACATCACCGCCTCGATCATCCTCCAGATACTGACGCCAATCATTCCCAGCCTGAAGGCGCTCTCACAAGAGGGAGAAGCCGGGCGGAAGGCGATCAACCGCTACACCCACTACATGACCGTGCCCCTGGCTCTCCTGCAGGGCTACGGGCAGATCAACCTGTTCGCAGGCTCGTTCGGTTCCGGGGCGATCTCAGGTATCGGCTTCGGCAGCGATGACATCCTCAACACGGTTTCCATCCTGGTAGCGATGACAGCGGGCACGATGCTGCTTGTCTGGCTGGGGGAGCTGGTCACCGAAAAAGGCATCGGCAACGGCTTATCGCTGATCATCTTTGCGGGTATTGTGTCGACTCTTCCTCAGGTGGTCGGACAGATCTGGTTATTGCGCGATCAAGAGTTCCAGGTCCTGATGCTCATGGCGATCGGGTTAGCGATCGTCTACTTAATCGTCTATTTCAATGAGGCACAGCGACGGGTCCCGGTGCAATACGGACGCTCTGTGTTCAGAGGTGGACGGATGTATCGGCAATCGGGAGCGTCCCATCTGCCGTTACGAGTGAATGCGGCCGGAATGATTCCGTTGATCTTCGCGTTCTCGCTAATAACTCTGCCGACAGTTTTAACCAGCTTCTTCCTGGATGCGCGCTCCGATAGCTTCCTGGCGCTCGCTGCACAGTGGTTCAACGACAACCTTGGCGTGACCAGTACTCCGTACTGGGTAGCTATCTTTGTCATGGTTGTCGGTTTCACCTTCTTCTACACACTCGTCACCCACTCGCAACAGAACCTTTCTGAGAACCTTCAGAAGAACGGCGGATTCATTCCTGGCATCCGGCCGGGTCAGCCGACACGCGAGTACCTGATGCGGGTGGTGCTGCGCATAACCTGGGGTGGGGCACTATTCCTGGGCATGATCGCCATCATGCCGTGGATCGCCGGGTTGATCACGAATCTCGATGCCGCGACGAGTATTGTTCAGAGCACCAGCCTTCTGATCATGGTTGGCGTTGCGCTGGACACCATGCGGCAACTCGAGGCCCAGCTGCTCATGCGTAACTACGAAGGCTTCATCAGGTAGGCACGGAACTCCATTGCGCATTGTCATATTCGGCCCTCCAGGAGCCGGGAAGGGCACCCAGGGTGTTCGTCTGGCGAATGCGCTGAACATCAGCCACCTCGCAACCGGAGACATGCTTCGTACTGAGGTTGCAGCAGGGTCGGAGCTTGGCAAGCAGGCCGGGCAGTTCATGGACCGCGGTGATCTCGTGCCGGATGATGTGATCATTGGGATGATCCAATCGCACCTGACCGAAGGCGAAGGCATGGTCCTCGATGGATTCCCAAGAACACTCGCCCAGGCAAGCGCCCTGGATGAGGCGCTGGCTGGAGCAGGTCTGCCCCTCGACAGATCGGTGTACTTCAAGGTCGACAGAAAAGAACTGGTGAAGCGACTATTAAACCGCGCGGCCGAACAGGGGCGGTCAGACGACACTCCAGAGACGATCAATCGAAGAATGGATGTGTACGAGGAGCAAACAGCGCCCGTTCTGGAATACTACGGAGCTGCTGGAAAAATTATCGAGATAGACGGAACTGGCCATCCCGATGATGTCTTTCAAAGACTTCTTTTCGCGGTGAACGGTGAACCCGAGGCTTGAAGCGGCCGAAAATTTCTTCCTGTTTGATACAAATTTGCTCTCATTTGCGTTACAATCGTATTCGGTCGGATTTGCAGGGAATGTGCCGCCCGGTTTCGTAAGTCGAATTCTCCAGGAAACAGGCTGAGTAGAATCTGCCTGTTGACCGAAAGAAAGAGACACGGATCAGGGCGGATTGTCGCGTCTGGCGATCACGAGATCAGCATGAGGTGAGAGACAATTCCGTGCAAGATGGAATGTCCGCCGGACGGGGCAGCAGGACGCGAAACAATCGCCTGCTCGATAAACCGGGAGATAGATGGCAAAAAAAGAGGCAATAGAGGTCGAAGGCCTGGTAGATGAGGCGCTTCCAAACGCGGTGTTCCGCGTGGAGCTGCCAAACAAACACGAGGTGCTCGCACACGCTTCAGGAAAGATTCGAAAGAACTTCATTCGAATTCTCCCCGGAGACCGGGTTCTCGTCGAGTTGTCGCCTTACGACCTAACACGTGGCCGGATTACCTACAGGTTCAAGTAGGGCACCCGGTCAGGACACGCCGCCCGATGTGGCGAATGGAGATTGGTGAGATGAAGGTTCGAGCCTCGGTAAAGCCGATGTGCCCGAAATGCAAAGTCGTTCGCCGTCGAGGGACGGTGCGTGTGCTTTGCGTCAACGTAAAGCACAAGCAGGCACAGGGCTAAGAGAGATTTTCCATGGCAATTATTTCTGGCGTGAATATCCCTGACAACAGGCGACTTGAAATGGCTCTCACCAGCATCCACGGCATCGGCAGCACCACTTCGAAGAGGCTTGTGCAGGAAGTCGGTCTCACCGATAACCCGCGAGTCAGAGACCTGACCGAGGAAGACCTGGCTCGTGTTCGCAGCGCCATTGACAGAAGTGGAATGCTTATCGAGGGTGACCTCAAGCGTGAGACACAAATGAACATCCGGCGATTGACGGATATTCAGTCTTACCGAGGAATCAGGCATCGCAAGCGTTTGCCTGCCCACGGACAGCGAACCAAGACCAACGCTCGCACACAGCGGGGACGTCGTCAGACCGTTGCGGGCCGGAAGAAGACGGCGGCTCACTAGACATCGGCACATACGGCCGATCAGACAGTTTATTTCATTCAGCTACCCGAGTTCAGAGAGCATTAGATGCCACGCAAGCCGCGTACACGCCGTCGAGAAAAGAAGTTCGTGCCGCAGGGGAAGGCGTATGTAAACGCCACGTTTAACAACACGTTGATCACCTTGACCGATCCGCAGGGCAATGTAATAGCGCACAACAGCGCCGGTGGCATGGGCTTTCGCGGCTCAAGAAAGTCAACGGCGTTCGCAGCTCAGCGAGCAGGGGACACCGCTGCACGAGCGGCCATGGAACATGGATTGCGTACCGTTGATGTGCTTGTGAAGGGGCCTGGTGCTGGACGCGAAAGCGCAATTCGGGCTTTGCAGGCTGCCGGGATCCGGGTCGTCAGTATCCAGGACGTCACCCCGATCCCCCACAACGGCTGCCGTCCGCCGAAGAAGCGGAGGGTTTAGTCGAATCTGACTTGTTCCCGGCATCATAGCCGGGACCGTTTGTTTGTTGAATTATGAGTTTCCGTCACGCCATCCAGGGCTAAATGCGGAGCGAACAGGGAGATCGATGGCACGGTATACCGGCCCACTACACAAGAAAATGAAGGCGCTTGGCATGGTGGCGCAAGAGCGCACCAGGGGCCGGGGGCCGCAACGTGCGCCTAGGCGCCGCCAGTCGCAGTATGGCATTCAGCTTCAGGAGAAGCAGAAGGCCAGGCTCATCTACGGCGTGCTTGAGCGTCAGTTCGCCAACTACTACCGTGAAGCCGCTCGACGTTCAGGCGTCACCGGCGACAACCTGATCCAGTTGCTTGAGTCGCGGCTCGACAACGTCGTGTACCGGCTCGGGTTTGCTTCGACCAGGAGGCAGTCCAGGCAAATGGTGAATCATGGTCACATCACGGTCGACGGAAAGAAGGTGGATATTCCCTCCTTTCAGGTCCGGCCTGGCCAGAAGATCGCTTGGAAACCGAAATCTCGAAGCAGCGGGCTTTTCGAGGTTATCTCTGCAAACACCGGCATGGGCAAGACCACTCAGGTTCCCAGCTGGCTCCGCGTAAATCCTGATGACGCCGCTGGTGAAGTAGCTGCGGTACCAAACCCAATGGAGGGTGAAGTCAGTATCGACACCCGCCAGATCGTTGAGTTTTACTCAAGGAGGTAACCCTGTGCTAGAGCGCATGTACGGCATCACTCCACGTGAGGAGCTGCCACCTCCACAAGTTGAGGTGCCTGCTCTCGGTGTCAAGATCCTGGAAGCTGACGAAGAGTTTGGCCGCTTTGTGGCCGAGCCACTTGAGCGCGGTTGGGGCGTGACGCTGGGTAACCCCCTGCGCCGTTCGCTCCTGAGCTCCCTTCCCGGCACCGCAATCACCTGGGTGAAGATTGACGGCGTTCTTCACGAGTACTCCACCGTGGAGAATATGCGTGAAGAGGTCGGTGAGTTCCTGCTTAACGTCAAGGGTGTGCGGCTGCGCTCCCTGGCTGACAGGCCGGGTCGTCTTCGACTGGAGATCGACGGTGAAGGCGAAGTGCGAGCGGGCGACATCATGGCGACCGCTGACTTCGAGATTGTCAATCCGGAGCACCATCTCGCAACACTTGATTCTCCAAGCGCCAGGCTCTCGGTCGAGTTCAATGTTGAACAAGACACCGGTTACAGGCCTGCCGCGCATGACGAGGGACTGCCGATCGGAATCCTTCCGGTAGACGCGGTGTTCACACCGGTGCGAAAAGCGAACTTCCGAGTTGAGTCCACTCGTGTCGGGCAACGTGATGACTTTGAGCGACTGATCATCGAAGTCTGGACTGACCGCACGATAACGCCCCTCGAAGCCGTTCAGACCGCCTCGAACCGCCTGATGGAACGCTTCTACCTTTTCTCGACGCTCGACAAGGAGCCTGTCGAAGAGGCCGGACCTGCCGCAGGCCTGGGGATTTCGCCCGAGATCTACAACACACTTGTTGAAACACTGGACCTTTCGGCTCGAACCCTCAACTGCCTCAAACGTGCGGGGATCAACCGAGTTGGTGAGGTCCTGTCCATGCCGAAATCGGAACTGCTGAAGATCCGAAACTTCGGACAGAAATCTCTTGATGAGCTGTATGAAAAACTCTCCGAGAAGGACCTTCTGCCAGAGGGAGTGACAAGCGAAGTTGAGGAATCCGAGGAGTCCGAAGGGCAGGAGGCCGAGGATGCTGGTGAAGTGGCTGAGGTCGTCTCTGAAGACCCGCCAGGAGATGACGAACAATGAGGCATAGAGTCTCAGGTAGACGGTTTGATCGATCGGGCGGACATCGGAAGATGATGTTCAGGACCCTGGTCACGGACTTTCTAAAACACGGTCATGTCAAGACCACCGCCGCCAAAGCGCGCGAAGTGCGGCCGATGGCTGAGAAGATGGTCACACTCGGGAAAACCGGCTCGTTGCATGCAAGGCGTCAGGCGGCGGCATTCATCACCGAGGATTCCGTCGTCCGCTCGGTTTTCGACGATATTGCGGACCGCTACAAAGATCGTCCGGGCGGATATACACGGATAACCAAGCTCGGTCCTCGCAAGGGCGATGCGTCCGAGATGGCGCTGCTGGAACTGGTCTAGCGGTGCTGGGGCAATGAGGTGCGGTGAAGAGGCCGGCGCGCCATGCGTTACGCTCTGCTAATCGAGTACGACGGGACCGATCTGCACGGTTCCCAGTTGCAGAAAGGCGTGCGAACCGTACAGGGTGAGCTTGAGCGGGCTATCGGGCAGGTGTATCGATCAGAACCTCGTGTCAGCCTTGCGAGTCGGACCGATGCGGGCGTACACGCAAGAGGGCAGGTGGCGGCGTTCGATGAAGACGAGCGTCACCAACCGTCCACGTTGCGGAACGCCCTCAACTTCCACCTGCCGGAGGATGTTGCAATTCGGAAAGTGGAGTGTGTCGAAGACGGATTTGATCCTCGGAGACAGGCGCTGGAACGGGAATACGACTTCGTGATAAATGATGGACCGGCACGTTCGCCGATCCGTCGTAAGCAAGAGGTTAGGACGAAACGACTGGACAAACTGGACGACATGAACCGGGCGGGGCACAGCCTGGTTGGAAGTCATGACTTCGCTTCATTTGCCGGACCGGCCGTTCCCGCTGAAGCCGCGACCGTGAGAAATATTCGTAGCGTTGATGTGGACAGAATTGAGAGCGATAGAGTCCAGGTAAAGATCGTCGGGAACGCATTCTTGCACCAACAGGTGAGAAGGATGACGGGAGCCCTGACCCGAATCGGCTTTGGAAAAATGGATGGTGACGAGCTGAAAGCGCTTGTTGATCATCCCCAACGAGGTGCTGCGAACTGGCCCTTGGCACCGGCCGGGTTGTTCCTGACCGGAATCGAATACGGGAAAGACGGGCCATTCCAAGTAGAAACTGAGTACAATTAGCAGGTTGTCGAAAAAGTCACCCGAATTTCGGGTTCCAGGCGGTTCAGAGACAGATGGTTACAAAGATAAAGCCCTACAATCCCAGCGCCAGTCAACTGGTTTCAGACTGGCACGTTCTCGACGCTCGGGACAAGGTGCTGGGCAGGATCGCCAGCGAAGCGGCGGTTTTGCTAATGGGCAAGCACCGTCCAGAATATGTTCCGCACCTCTTGTCGGGTGACTTCGTGGTCATCGTCAACGCCGCCGACGTCAAGGTCACCGGTAACAAGGCTGATCAGATCGTCTACAAGAGACACAGCCAGAAACCGGGCAAGTTGAAGGAACTGCCATACAGGCGCGTTCAAGAAAAATTCCCTGGGCGAATCATCGAGCACGCAGTTCGCGGGATGCTTCCGAAGAACAAACTCGGTGAGAGAATGATTCGACGGTTGAAGGTGTACGCCGGAGAAGAGCATCCGCACGTTTCACAGGTGACCTGGACGGAGAGTCGCCCCGAACGCGATGCTGTGGCCGCCGCTGAAGCTGAAGAAGCAGCAAAAAAGCGCGTCGAAGCCAGGGAGAGAACTGCCGCTCGGAGAGAGATCGCTGCCGAGGCTGCGGCTAAGACGGACACCGTAGAGACTCCGTCTGAAAAGCCCGCTGTTGAGAAAAAGCCAGATGCCAGGGCTACAGAAGCTCCCGAAGCGGCTGCCGTTGAGGCAGTGGCCGAACCTGAGGCTGCAATCCCAGAGGAAGCAGCCGTAGCGACTAAGAAGAAGACGCCGGCGAAAAAACCGGCTGCGCGGCGGACGCCAGCTTCAAAGACCGCGACTGCAAAACCCGGCGAATCTACTACCAAACCCAAACGGGCGAGCAGCGGCCCGGCCAAACCTACTGCCGCAAAAACTACAGCCTCGAAATCCAAGGCTCCGACGACGAAGTCTGCCGACTCGTCAGAGACCAAGAGTACGACCACACGAACGACTCGCAAAAAACCAGCCAAGGCGAAGAACGACGAATAGCCCGGAGATATCTATTTGACGCAGCAGCAGTACTACTATGGCACCGGCAGACGCAAGACATCGGTTGCGCGTGTGAGGGTCTACAACACACCGGGTGGAGTGACGATAAACGGCAAGCCACTTGAAGAGGCGATCCCACAACAGGCGTGGGCGCAGATGGCCGTCGCTCCGCTTGCGGTCACACGGCTGGCCAACGATGTAACGGTCACGGTGAAGGCGCATGGCGGCGGCGTGGGCTCGCAGGCCGGCGCAGTTTCTCACGGCATTGCCAGGGCGCTTACCGTAATGAACGAGGATCTCAAAAAGCCGTTACGCGAAGCTGGATTGCTGACCAGGGACCCACGAATGAAGGAGAGCAAGAAGTACGGACTCAAGAGAGCTCGGAAGGCTCCGCAGTACACCAAGCGCTAGAACCACGTGTGTCAGCGTCTGAATCGAACTTTAAGAAGCACATTCGACATCGGGTGTGCTTCTCTTTTTGCTTAAATTCCCGGCAGCGCAACCACCATGCACCGCTCGAGTCCCGAGAGATCCGTTAGCACCGAGATCGCTGCCTGCGGAAGTCGCCTCTTCGCCTCGGACACGCATCTTTCTGCAACAGGCGGATCGATCTCGATAGCCGCCATTCCGCCCTCAGCAAACCGGCAACTGAGACGAGCCAGCAGTTCGCCGTAGACCAGCATCCCGTCCTCTCCGCCGTCGAGCGCCGCACGTGGCTCGTAGGCGAGCTCAGGCTGGACATCCGGTCCATTGAGAAAAGATGTCAGCACATACGGCGGGTTGCACAGCAGTATGTCGAATTTGCCGGTCACACCTGTCGTCATGGAACAGCAACGGAACTCGATACGGCCATCGACACCGCTCCGGACCGCGTTCTCACTGGCGACAGCCAGTGCCTCAGGAGAAATATCGGTTGCAACTACAGAGGCGCCGGGTAGTTCAGCAGCCATCGTCACCGCCAGAATACCGCTTCCGGTGCCGATATCCAGAATTCGGGGTTTCTGGATCCCATGGTCCCTGACATGCAACAACGCCTGTTCGATCAACAACTCTGTCTCAGGCCTTGGTATGAGAACTCGGCTATCAACGGTGAAAACACGGCCGTAGAAATCGACTTCACCCGTGATGTACTGAAGCGGCTCTCTCCAGACTCTCCTCGCAACAAGCTTATCCAGCTTCACCTGGTCACTTGAGCTGACCTGTGTTTCAGGATTCGTCAGCAACGACGCCTGAGTGATGTTGAGCGCATATCTGACGAGTGTTCTAGCCTCAGCCGCGGAGTCCGGAATACCGGCACTGGACAACTCAAGCCGAACGTCAGCAAGTGAACTGGCGACCGTAGAATTCCTGTTAGACATGCGCGGTTTCTCTACTTGATACCAACGTGACCGTGTGGCGCCACATCGAAGCGCCACTTAACCCGTTGCAACCGCCGCCAGCTTGCGCGCTTGCTCTTCGGCCAGTAACGCATCGATGAAACCGTCAATCTCTCCCGCCAGGACACGTTCCAACTGGTGACTCGTGAACCCGATTCGGTGATCGGTCACTCGACTCTGCGGGAAGTTGTAAGTCCTGATCTTCTCGGAGCGGTCACCCGTGCCGACCTGCGACTTTCGGTCAGCGGCAATCTCACTCTGTTGCTGCCGAATTTGCTCGGCCCAGATCCGAGCGCGCAGAATTTCCATTGCCTTCAACCGGTTCTGCAACTGCGACCTTTCGTTTTGGCAAGTCACAACTATCCCTGTCGGAATATGAGTGAGTCGGATGGCAGTCGCCACTTTATTCACGTTCTGGCCACCGGCGCCGCCAGAGTGATAGACATCTGTGCGAATGTCAACGTCGGCGATCTCCAGATCAACCTCTTCGGCCTTTGGCAGAACCGCTACCGTCGCGGTGGAGGTATGAATGCGACCCTGTGACTCGGTTGTGGGAACACGCTGAACCCGATGCACACCGCTCTCTAACTTCAGCCTGCGGAAAGCACCGTCGCCAGAGACTTCGAACACGACCTCTTTCATGCCCCCGACACCGGTTTCATTGACATCGAGAATGTCTAATTTCCATTTATTCGCCTCTGCGTAGCGTTGGTACATTCGCAGTAGATCACCGGCGAACAGCCCCGCCTCATCACCGCCAGCGCCAGCGCGGATCTCAATCACCGCATCGGCATGCTCTGTGGCGTCGCCCGGGATTAAGGCGCTCTGTATCTGTTCGACGAGTGGCGCGATCTTTGCCTCTAGCTGGCTGATCTCAGCGCGAGCCATGTCCAACATCTCGGCGTCCGTCTCATCGTCCAGCAGTGACCGGGCCTGTTTGAGGTCTTTGCTCGCCGACTCATACTCTCGCCACAGGTCAACAACGCTCTGGAGTTCGCTGTGCTCCCGGCCAAGCCTGCGCATTGCATTGGTGTCTTGCGAAGTCTCTGGGAGCGATAAGAGGCGCTCAACTTCGACATGACGCTCGGCGATCTCACCGAGCCGGTTCAACATGGATTCTTGCATCGTTTGAGAATAGCATGCGGTCCGAGCACAGAACCTGGGCTCGACACGTACCGTGAGCTAGCCTTCTCCAAGCCTGGTTGCGAGGACTTCGAGGGGAACCTCGACCTGAGGCGCATCGGTCTGCATCGGCTTCACTGCAACGAGGCCAGATTCAAGCTCTCGCTCTCCGAGGATGACGGCATTGACAGCGCCAACCTGGTTGGCATATCGCATCTGGGCCTTGAAGGACCGGGCTGGAGCTAGAACGGTGGAAATGCGATTGGATCGCAGTTCTGCGGCGAGGCGTGCTGCCGTGGAACGGGCAGATCCGACACTGACGATCACCACATATGTCGGTTCAACCGATGGGACCGGGACTTCCTGTGCTTTGAGCTCCAGGATGATCCGTTCGATGCCGGAGCCGAATCCGATGCCTGGCGTGGGCGGTCCGCCCAGTATTTCGATCAGCGGATCGTACCTTCCGCCAGCAATCATCGTTCCCTGGCCGCCCGCGTCCTTCGGCTCGAACTCAAAAACTGTGCGATTGTAGTAGTCGAGTCCCCTGACGAGCCGATGATCGATCTGATATCCGAATTCGGGATAGATTCCTTTTAGGCCATCGAGCAGGCCAAGAAGCTCTTCCCAGTGTTGCCTGGACTCCGTCCCAAGGTGATCAACCGACTGCGGGGCGTCTTCGCCGATACTGCGGGTCCTCTTCTCTTTCGAATCGAGCAGCCTCAGGGGCGCCCGATCGAGCCGAGCCAGGTCCACCTTCGGCAAATCGGCCTCATAATGGGAAAAGTAGTCGTGTAGTTTGGTCAGGTAAGGTTTTCTCTCCTCAGGATCAGCCAGGGAGTTCAGCCTGAGAGTGAAATCGTTGATCCCAAGCTCACGTAGATAGCGGAAGCCCAGCTCAATGATCTCTGCGTCCACGGCGGCTGATCCATCGCCGATCGCCTCTGCACCGAACTGGTGGTGCTGGCGCCATCGCCCAGTCTGCGGTCGCTCATACCGAAACATCGGCGCAACGTAGAACTGACGGACAGGCTGTGGCAGGTTCCGCATGCCGTTCTCGATATAGGCACGGCAAACCGATGCCGTTCCTTCGGGTCTCAGGGTCAGAGAGTCACCACCATTGTCCTCAAAGGTGTACATCTCCTTCTGAACAATGTCGGTCTCGTCTCCAACGCCGCGCTGGAACAGATCGGTCGACTCGATCACTGGAGTTTCGATCCGCTCATACCCGAACTCGGCTGCGACCTTAGGGCCGGTTGCCCTTACGTAGTTCCAGTAAGGCTGATCAACTGGCAGTATGTCCTGCGTGCCGCGTGGCTTCTTAAACATTGTCGAAATGGTGCCTTAGTGGTCGGAACGACAGCAGTTGGAGGTGCTGCCCGATCGTAACTGAATCGTACGCTAAAGGCTAAGAGTATGAGTTTGCCCGCGGCAACCAGCGATCACGCCGGTTTTCGCCGCTGGCCTGTTGCTAGTAGCGATCCATGTGGCCGGACGTCCTGGCAGAGGGGGAATGCACCAAACACATCCGGTTTAGCTGCCCAGACCAGCCATCTGGTAGATCTTGCCCTCGGTCTTGATCGCAGGCGCGTACATCATCCGAGCGTTGTGCATCTCTCTGATATTTTCAGCGCCAACGTATCCCATCGAAACTCTCAATGCCCCCACAAGGTTCTCAGTTCCATCGGTCTTCGATGACGGCCCGAACAACAGCTGATTGAGCGAATATTGCGTGCCTACTGAAAGCCTGGTCCCTCGAGGCAACGATGCGTGAGGAGTGGCCATGCCCCAGTGATTGCCGTGTGCCGGAGCCTCGGTTGTCTTGGCCAGTGGTGAACCGATCATCACAGAATCGGCGCCCGCTGCAAACGACTTGCAGACATCGCCTCCGGTGCGAATTCCACCGTCGGTGATGATCGGAACGTAACGGCCGGTCTCCTTGAAATAGTCGTCCCTTGCGGCCGCACATTCTATCGTCGCAGAGACCTGCGGGACGCCGATTCCCAGCACTTCACGGCTGGTGCAGGCCGCTCCGGGACCGACTCCAACCAGGACACCATGAATGCCTTGCGCCATGAGCTCTTGCACAACGTCGTAAGTAACCGTGTTCCCAACGAGAATCGGCACTTTCAACTGGTCAACGAGCTTGGAGAGTATCAGTCCTTCCAGGGAGCGCGAGTTGTGACGCACCGTGACCACCGTTCCCTGGACCACCACCACATCTGCTCCTGCCTCGACCGCTATCGGCGCAAGAGTCTTGGTGCTGGCCGGAACGAATGATACTGCCGCTGCGCCACCACCATTTTTGATGTCTTCGACCCGCTTACCAACCAGCTCTGGCTTGATCGGCTGGGAGTAGATCTTCTGCATCAGCACCGTCGCCGCTTCTCGCGGAGTCTCGGCTATCTCCTGGTAGATCGGTTCAGGATCTTCGTACCTGCTATGGATACCGTCCATGTTCATGACGGCCAATCCACCGGCCTTGCTCATGGCGATTGCGAAATTCGTATCTACCACCGAGTCCATGGCAGAAGCCATGAAAGGGATCTCCATCTTGATCCCGTCGAAGCTCGTCGAAATATCCACCATCTCGGGATTAAGAGTGATGTCGCCGGGAACGATTGCAACATCGTCGAACCCGTAGGCTGGTCTCAGTTCTTTGAATTCACGGACCAACTTGATTCACCTCTTTCAGACATTAGCCAGCCCCGGCGCAGGCCGGCTTGTGCGTACTATGCAGTGTACGGTTTTTTGGCTGGCTCAAACCCAAGCCACAGTTGTCAGAGCGAACTGATCCGCACCTACGAAATCCGCACATGAAAAATTCAGAAAATTATACGCCTGAAGTCAAGTCTTGTGCAGCCATTAACAAAGTGTCTGGCTCGGCGAGGGTCGTTCTCTTAGGCGCAATAGGACGCAGTCTGACTGAACACTGAACGCCCGGTGCTGTCGCACGGCAAAATCGTTGGTGTAAACGAATTGATCCGTACACAGTCCGGTTTGCAAATTTGAGTTCAGAATCCAGGAAAGCGTCAACGATTTGGCTCACTTCACAAAATACGGCGGATCAATTACCGACGTCAGCGGCATCTCTGTAGGTCACCATACGGACCTCGAGCACGGTACTGGCTGCACCGTCGTCCTCTGTGAAAACCCGGCCATCGCTGGAGTCGAAGTTCGGGGTGCGGCACCGGCAAGCAGGGAAACAGAACTGCTTCACCCGCTTGCGGCGGCGCAATCGGTGAACGGAATCGTGCTGGCTGGAGGGAGCGTATTCGGTCTCGACTCTGCCGGTGGTGTTGTCCGGTACCTGGAGGAGCATCGCGTCGGGCTGCAGATTGGAAGAATCTCTATTCCACTCATTCCGGCAGCTGCTGTATTCGACCTTTCATTTATCGATTCAGCGATCCGTCCAACCGCTGACGATGGCTACAACGCGGCCTCAACGGCTATCGGCAGCCATTTTGAACGAGGATCAGTTGGCGTCGGTACAGGTAGCACAGTGGGCAACATATTCGGTGGGAAAAGATCGGTAAAGGGCGGTGTCGGAACCGCGTCGGTGAAACTGCAGGGAGGAGCGACAGTCGGTGCACTTATTGCCGTCAACGCCGTTGGCGACATCGTTGATCCTGCGAATGGTGAGACGATCGCCGCGCCGCTGACCGAATCTGGAGACGCCTACGAAAGTACGATCAATATCCTGGTCAACTCACCGCCAAAACCGCGCAGCTTCTTTCGTAACACCGTCATCGGAGTGATCGCCACGGACGCACGTCTCGACAAGGTCGGTGCATCCCGACTGGCTATCGCCGCCCAGGACGGCATTTCGTTAGCTGTCCGACCGGCCCACACACAGAACGATGGCGACACCGTGTTCGCCCTTGCGACTGGCACCAGCGAGGACGAACCGAGTCTCGACTCACTTCATGCCGCTGCCCTCATCGCCACTTCAGGTGCGGTGCTGGATGCAGTTTTGAGCGCGACGTCCCTTGGAGGGGTGTGGGCCGTGAGAGACCTGCCGATGGGAGATCGCCTGATGGAGAGATGGAATGACTGACAGCAACAAATCAACTGACGCACGAGTGTTCAACAAGCAAACGCCTATTGGCTTCATAGGAGCGGGGCGTCTTGGTTCGAGCCTCGCTGTTGCGATGTCTCGAGCAGGCTATCGGGTTGTGGCACTATCGAGCAGACGTCCCTCGCACAGAGAATGGCTGGTATCGCAGCTTCACGAAGCTTCTACATCCGGTCAACCGCAGGACGTTGCCGATCGGGCAAACATCATCTTCGTCACCGTGTCCGACGGCGCTATCCAGGAAGTGACCGATTCCGTGAGTTGGCGAACGGACCAGGCGGTCGTCCACTGCTCAGGAGCCGCTCCGCTCAATTTCCTCGACTCTGCCGCCTCGGCCGGCTCGGTCACAGGTGGCTTTCACCCGCTGCAAACCTTTCCGACTCCGGAGGCCTCAGATTCGTTTGGCGGCATCACATTCGGGATAGAGGCGCCTGGTACTGCCCTTGAAGTGTGGCTGCACGACCTGGCGACTGTCCTGGGCGGTCACCCGGTAGAAATAACCGGAGCCCAGCGTCCCGCGTACCACGCCGCAGCCGTGATGGCGTCCGGGCTGCTTGCTGGATTGACTGGATTGGCGGCCGAGGTGTGGGCGGCTTCAGGTGGAGTGGACAGGCGCCAGGCAGTCAGTTCCCTTGCTCCGCTTGTGAAATCGACCGCGAACTGGATGGGCGAAAAAGGCCTTCCGAATACCCTTACCGGCCCGTATGTTAGAGGAGACGTCGAAACAGTTCGGTCCCATGTAGACGCCGCATCAGCTGTTTCCGCCGAGATCGGAGCCTCGTATTCGGCTCTGGCCCTGGCCGCTCTGCACATTGCAAAAGAGCAGGGTGGACTGACCGATGAGGCCGAGACAAGCATCAAAGAGATACTGGCCAACACACTGCGAGCCAGCTGTGAGAACATAGACGAAGCGTGAACGGTAAGTCCGGCGGTGAGCCACAGGCAGCCGATCGGCAGGAGGTATTCATGCGACCACGCAGGATCACGATACACAAGATCCAGACGATGAAGGCCAACGGCGAGCGGATCCCCATGGTGACCGCCTACGACTACACGCAGGCCCAGATCGTCGAAGCTGCCGGACTCCCGATGATTCTCGTTGGCGATAGTCTCGGCAATGTCGTGCTCGGATTCGACTCGACGATTCCAGTTACAGTCGATGACATGATTCGCCACACGGCGGCGGTCGTGCGCGGAGCCGACACCCCACTGATAGTCGTTGATATGCCATTTATGAGCTATCAGGTGAACGCTGAGACAGCGCTGCGCAACGCCGGTCGGCTTCTGCAAGAAGGCGGCGCGCAGGCGGTGAAGCTGGAAGGCGGTAAGCCGATTGCTCCCATCGTCCGACGGCTCGTGGACGCTGGCGTAGCAGTGATGGGGCACATTGGCCTGACCCCACAGGCTGTCCACAAGTTGGGCGGTTACCGGGTCCAGGGGAAGACGAGTCGTTCGGCGGCCGAGTTGATCGAAGATGCACTGGCCATTCAGGAGGCGGGTGCGTTTGCGATCGTGCTCGAGTTGATTCCGGCAGAGCTGGCAGCAGAGATCACCGAGATCCTCAGCATTCCGACAATTGGCATTGGCGCTGGACTGCACACAGATGGTCAGGTGCAGGTTCTGTACGACATGCTTGGTCTAAGCCTCGGATTCACGCCGAAGCACGCAGGCAACTATGCCAATCTCGGCGAGACTGCCAGAGACGCTCTCGAGCGCTATGCGGAAGACGTCAAGACCGGTGCGTTTCCAACGTCGGCCCAATCGTTCCATGTCGATCGTCAGCGGGCTGACGGCTCGAAGGCCGACGACGCTCCCACGGTGGCCGGTCCCTATGGTTCTAGTGACTGAGTTCACGCCGTGATGAAGGTCATCAAAACCGTTCGTGAGATGCGGGAATATCGTCGCTGCCTGCAAGGCCGTGTTGCGCTCGTGGCCACGCTTGGAGGCATTCACGCCGGACACGAAGCCCATCTGGTAAGGGCTCGCGAGCTTGCGGAGAACACGATCGGTTCGTTGTTTCTCAATCCAACCCAGTTTTCGGCAAACGAAGACCTCTCCACCTATCCACATGACCGTGCTGCCGACCTGGCAACCTTCGAAAAGCATGGCACGGCGGCTGTTTTCGCCCCAACCGTTTCGGAGATGTACCCACCTGGTGACAGCCTTCAAGTGGATCCGGGCGAGATTGCCAGGATCCTGGACGGTGTATGGAGGCCGGATCATTTCGTAGGAGTGGCGACTGTGGTCGTCAAGCTGTTCAACATTGTCCGTCCGGACGTTGCTACCTTCGGTGAAAAGGACGCTCAGCAGTTGCGGATTGTCGAGAAGCTAAACCGTGATCTGATGTTCGGCATCGACATCGAACCCATCCCAACCGTGCGGGAACCTGATGGCCTGGCGCTCAGCAGCCGAAATCGATATCTAAATGCTGAACAACGTGCAGCTGCGCCACTGCTGTTCAGATCGCTCGAATCCGGCAAGACGCTGTGGGATTCGGGAGAGAGAAACGCAGAATTGATCCGAGACTGCGTTCTCAAGCTGTTGCAGGCAGAACCGCTCCTGGAACCCGACTATGTGAGTCTGGCTGATCCCGACTCACTTGAAGAGATCTCAGGAACTGCCGTCGATCCGGCTCTGCTCTCCCTCGCCGTCCGAATAGGTCAGGCGCGCCTTATCGACAACGTCAAGCTCGGCTGATCATATCTAGATATTCGAATCGCCGACCGCGTTATGCTCTCAACTTGTCTGACCGGTCCTGACGTCTTCCGTGGGCAAAATACCCTGTCGGCGTATGTGTTTTGCGCAGCTACCGACGGCCTCATGCGAACGACACATATTTTTCACTCTGAACTCGCATATTTGCCTATGCTGAAATCAGGGATTCGAACGAAGCTGAAAACGGTTGGCCGCCCGGGAGTGCATTCGGCGCACAAACGAGGATATCGTCCGGCAGTTGCGGTTGATCGAGTTGAAACATGAGCACTCGGCTTGCCGGGAACCGAACTGGGGTGAAACAGAATGAAAGAGATCACGGCCATAATTCAGCCGATCCGGTTGGGACCTGTACGAGATGCCCTGTCAACATCGGGTGTTCACGGCATGACCGTCACTGACGCACGCGGCTTTGGATCGCAGGGCGGATCAACTGACACATATCGCGGAATCGAGTATCGAGTCGAGTACGTGCCGAAGACCAGGATTGACGTGGTCGTGACGGACGATCTCGCGGATACCGCGATCGATGCGATCATGAGCGCCGCTCGCACAGGCAACGTTGGAGACGGCAAGATATTCGTGCGTGATGTTGGCGCTGTTCACCGGATCAGGACGGGTGAGCGCGACGACGTGGCCCTGAACTAGCGCATCCGCTCTTGTTGTGGCCTTACAGTTCGCTGATGGCAACTTCACGTTGCTCGACCGCGCTCTTTGCTGCGGCAAGGCTAATCGCGAGCGTATGAGACGCCTCCGCAGCGTCTAGTTGCGGCTGAGTCCCATTGGTGATTCCTGACGTGAACTCGTGACCGGCTCTTCGAAAGCTGTCGCCCCAATCGGTCTCAAGATCACTGTACCCATGAGTCCGGCCATCTCTGATCATCATCAGTGGCGGCAGATCCACCATTCGAGCGGTGCAACGGGTCATCCACAGAATCCCGCGCGTTCCAGTGATCTCAACCCATTCGTCAACCGGGTAGTACTTCGTATCGATCACGAAGGCATCGGAATCGTTCATGTCCCAGGTACCCAGCACCTGACTGTTGGCCTGCTTCCAGGTGATTACCGACCTGGAGCCGGTGAAACGTTCCTCACCGGCGGTCAGGTCAGCCATCGCATGCACCTTCTCGACCTCTCCCAGGAAGAACGGAATGATCGACGTAATGTGAGCGCCGTAGTCGTGTATTGAGTTGACTCTTCCAGACTGGGAAGCATCGATGCGCCAGGACATCGTTGAAGTCGGTATTGACCAGCCCCCTCGACCGGCGCCGTGCACCGTTTTGACTCGCATTCCGAGAGGCTCGCCGATTTCTCCCGCATCCAGCATCTTCTTCGCGCGCATATACGGCTCGTATGTGCGGTAGTTCTCAACCATCCGGAACGTGACATCCGCGCGCTCGGCGGCTGCGGCTATCTGGCGGGCCTCGTCCATGTCCAGGCACATCGGCTTTTGCAGCGACACATGCTTGCCGGCTTCTAGCGCATCTATCGTTACCTTAAGGTGCAGGTTGTGCGGCAACAGGATCTCTACAGCGTCGACGTCCGGCGATGCCAGCAGCTCCCGATAGTCAGCGTACGTGGTGCCTGCTCCCCATTCGCTGGCTCGATCTGAAGCAATCTTCTCGTCACGGTCCGCTACTGCGACAAGCTCTCCGGTGGGATTGGCTTCGTAGGCCAACGCATGGAGAGTTGAGATCCGGCCTGCGCCTATGAAACCGACCCTGACCTTTTCCATTGGTGTGGCCCCAATCCCATACCTGTAGAATTGCGTAATTCAAAAAGTCATCATTGTCCGGGTGCGATTATGTACCTGAACAGCCGCGGACGGAAGAAAGCACTATGTTTAGAACGATGGGCCACACCTTTGAGTTGATGAAGACCAGCTGGGGAGTGCTGATGAAGGACCGAGAACTCCTCTGGTTTCCGATATTTTCAGCCATCGGAGTCGGCATTGTCATCGGGCTGTTCTTCGCAGTCGGCACTGCGACCGGTGCGATTGAACGCCTATCTGAGAGCACGGCGTCCGAAGGTGAGCAAACAACTCAGGCGATTCAGGGCGGCGATATCGCTCTCGCAGTTGTTGCCTTCTTCCTGGTCTATTTCGTCACCATCTTCTTCAATGCGGCCCTCGTCTCTGCTGCGTTGGAACGGCTGCGTGGCGGAGATCCGAACGTGCGATCAGGGTTCAATCACGCGCTGGCCCACATCCACGTGATAATCGGTTGGGCAATCATCACCGCCAGCGTCAGCCTGATTCTGCAAATTGCGAAAGCCAACCAGAGGAACGCCTTCGGGCGAATTGCCCTCGAGATTGTGGGAGGGGTCTGGGAATTCCTTACATTCTTTGTTGTCCCAATACTCGTCTCTGAGAACGTAGGTCCGTTCGGGGCGATCAAGCGGTCGAGCGGCCTGGTAAAGAAAACCTGGGGCCGGCAAATAACCGCAAATTTCGGCTTTTTCATCGTGTACATAATTGCCGTAGTGATTGCAATAATCCCGGCTTTCCTACTCGGCCTGATCCTTCCGATAGCCGGAATTGTCACCGGTCTGATTACAGTTTCAATCGCCATGGCCGTCGTTCAGGCGTTGGAAGGCATCTTCAAAGCAGCACTCTACGAATACGCAATGGGCGAGCGGCCACAGGAGTTTGATCTCCGGACTCTGCAGTCGGCATATCGGCCTGTGCAAGAGGGTCAGTACTGAACATTATCTTCCCGATCATCACCGAATCCACACTATCGACTAAGGCCCGGCTAAGGCGTTAACCGTATTCTCTGTGGCTATGTTGGCCTCAACGGTGCTAAAAAAATTCCAGCAATCCGTACCTCCGACGGCAGTTTTGGCGTACCCGCTTCTCGTAGCCAGACGGTCCGCCGCTGTGTTGGCCGTTGCTGCAATGCTGTTGATGGTCACAGGCCCCGTGCTGTCGCATCACTATGCCGAGATTTCGCCCTACCACACGCACGTCTTTTTGAGTGATGTGTCGGCCGATCAACACTCCCACGATACGGTGGGTCACCACGACGAAGGCGGCGAATCCGGGATTCTGAGCGTTTCGGACAGCAGTGCCGCTGGATCAGGTCCTGTCCAGTTCGTCGTGTCGAGCGGAACTCCGCTGACTCCACACCTGATGACCAGCTTTGAGGTTTACGAAGTAGAGACGGTCGGCGCGGATGGATTCATGCGTCCGCCAGAACGTCCACCTCGCTACTCCTGAAATACCGTTTGAAATCCCAGCCGGATGCTACTCATTCCGGCAATTTCACCTATTCCAGGAGTTTTCGATGATCAGACGAACTATTTTCGCAATGGCCGCGATTATGACGATCGTGTTTGCTGCAGGATCTTCAACGCTACTGGCGCACGAAGGTCGTGTAGTAGGTGAGCTCGAGGTCGAGGTCGGATTTCTCACAGAACCGGCATTTGAGGGTCAGGCGAACGGAGCATTTATCCGCATACTGAAATCTGCTGAGAACCACGATGACGGCATGGTGATGGGCGATGGCCCCGATCTCATGTCGCACGGTGGGCTGTTCGCGTCCGGGACTGTTGATGCGGGGGGGTCATTCGAGGTGGAGTTGGGACATGATCTTGAAGACCTGGTCGTACCGTTTCACGACCACCTGACGGGCAGTAGCGGAACGATTGCAGTCAATCACGACGGCGATGCCAGTGAGACGGCGATGGTTCGGTTCGACCATGATGGATTCACACCATCGGACTTTAGCGTCCAGCCGGGCACAACGGTGATGTTTATGAACGTCTCGAGTGACCACGTGATGAGTGTGCTCAGCGGTCCTCACGATGCAGGCGACACGCACGCCCACCAGCCAGTGGTTGGCGCCGCTGCGTCGCTGCAGGTTGAAGTGACGCATGTGCCCACCACCACGAGCGAGACGATGGAGCTGCGACCTCTGTTCGGCCAGGACGGTTCATATGCCGCTGACTTTGTTCCTACTGCGCCGGGCGCGTACACGTTCAGGTTCTTTGGAGACATCGAGGGCGAGACTTTCGACCAGTCGTTTACCTCTGGACCTGGCACGTTTGACGAAATAGAACCGGCTCGCAACGTACAGTTTCCTATCGAATTACGAGAAACACGCGAGCTCCAGAGCGCCGTTGAAGGTCTTCAGTCAGAGTTGACAACTGCCGGCGATAGAGCGGATGACGCCGACAGCGCGGCTTCCACCGCACTTGTGATCGGTATCATCGGCCTGATCGTGGGCGCGCTCGGAGCTGGACTTGGAAGCTATGGACTTCTCGCTGCAAGACGAAAGGCATGAGTGAAAACAATTGATCCAGGCTACGCCTTCGATTCACAGAAGATGGATTCATAAAATCGTCGGAAAACCGCGGGAATCCACCGTGCTCGGAATCCTGCCTGTTGTGCTGCTTCACGGCACTGGCGCTTCGGGATACGACGAGATACTCATCTTCGGAGGTATTGGGCTGGTCATCCTTGTACTCGTCTACCTATCCTGGCGCGCCGGTAAAAAGAACAAACGGGAACGGAGCAAGCGGAGACGTCCCCGTTGAATAGAGTGGTAACACGCCGCAGCAAGGGCGCGATTTTTCTCGTTGCCCTTGCTGCGCTGCTTTTCGCGTTTGTGGTGTTGCCGATTCAGCTAGCCGGTGCCCACGCGAACCAGATTCGATCATCGCCTGCCGCCAACTCCGTGCTGGACGAGCCACCTGACCGAATAATCGTCTGGTTTTCGGAAGAGATCGAGGCAAGTCTCAGTCAGGTTCGCGTGCTCGATGAGTTGGCTCGAGAGGTCGACAATGGCGACAGCGCGATCTCACCAACAGAGCCGACAGCACTCATTGCAACACTCCCGGAATTGGCTAACGGCACATATACGGTGGTGTGGCGCAACCTGTCCACCGTTGACGGCCATCGAGTAGTCGGCTCATTCAGATTTGCCATCGGCGAACCGCTCTCGGAAGGTGCCGGTCTATCTGTCGAAAGCCAGCCGCTTGTCCAGTCGGGCGCAGATCCCTGGCTGCGATGGACCTTCTTCATCGGCGCGCTCGGGCTCACCGGGATCCTGCTGTTCGATCTGCTGGTCGTTAGAGCGATGCTCCGCTCAGACGATACGGACAGACTTTCACCAGTTCTTTTTAGACGACTGCAAACGTCGACGGCGAAGCTGATGTTGGTTTCGATTGGACTCATGGCCTTCGGGATGGTGGCACTCCTGGTTCAGCAGGCGAGCGTGACTTTCGAGGTATCGTTCTACCGAGTCTTCGGTGATCCGCTTCGCACCGTCCTGGAAAGCGAATGGGGCCGGCTGTGGACATGGCGGGCGATTGCGGTTGTTTCAGCAGGAGTAATGGTGTTTCTCGCCAGGAGATCGGTTCTGGACAACGAGCCCGAGACCCCTGAAGAAGAACCCGATGAGGAAGAGTCTGGCGACGAATACGAGCCAGATGAGACCGCTTTCACCGAGTCGGTCTTCGGAGGGTTGGCCCTGGCGAGCGCGCTGGCGGTCCTGGGTCTTACAAGCCTTTCGAGTCACAACGCAGCTGTGCCGGTCGAGCTGAGAACGCCGGCTATTATTTCTGACTTCCTGCACCTGATCGCCGCTTCGGCATGGGTCGGTGGTCTGTTTTTCATCGCCCTGGCAATTCCACAGCTGTTTCGCTCGGCCAGTCCCGAGATTCAGATGTCGCAACTGATTCCATTGCTGAAGCGGTTCACTCCGATTGCAGTTGTCAGCGCGGGCACGGTTGTCGTCACGGGTCTATTTGCCGGGTACATGCAGGTCACAATTCCGGCGGCGACTAACACACCGTACGGCTGGGCCCTCGTCGCTAAGTTAGTCCTCCTCGTGCCGCTTTTTGCAATTGCCGGTGCCAACTCGTACATCGTTAGCCGACGACTACTCCGTTCCGGTCCGTTTCAGTTTCGATCTCTAGTGCGGAGCGAAGCGCTGCTTGGCCTGCTTGTACTTGCTGCGCTGGGTTGGATGGTCGGCCTTGAGCCGGCCCGCCAGTTCGCTGGCCGGACCGGCATCGGTGTCTCGGATAGTGTGACGTTTTCGGATTTCGCAGAAGGTGCCAACGTCGACGTGAAGATTGACCCGGGAGATGTGGGAGTCAACGCGGTGGCGGTCTCGCTAACAGATCGGAGAGGATCTCCGATCACTAACGCCAACGACGTGCGAGTGCGCTTGAAATTCTTGGAAGATGACCTCGGGGAGCCGCTTGTTTCGTTGATCGACCAGGGTGGCGGTGTCTGGGTTGGCGACGACTTCAACATCACTATTGGCGGCGTCTATCAGGTAGAGGTGCGGGTCATCCGACCTGACGCGTTCGATGCACTCACTTCGTTCCGGTTTGACGCGGCTCCGGTCGCAGCCGCGGCGGACGCCATTCGTCCAACTCAGACGGTCACCTGGACACTGTTCGCAATTGAACTGCTGATCATCGGACTCCTTTTCCTGTTCGTCGGTGTGCCGATGTTGGAGGGAGTGATATCAGCCTCACGCGCAGTGATGGTTCCCGGAGCGGCCCTCTCCCTGGTTGGAATTGTGCTCCTGCTGAACGCCCAGGTATTTAGAGCCGGATTTCCTGAAGACAGGTTCAATCCGTTTCCACTCAACTCCGAATCGATCGAACTTGGAAGCGCGCCGTACGCAACCACCTGTGCCGCATGTCATGGAATTACTGGTCTAGGCGACGGGCCGCAGGCAGGCGAGCTGGCATCACCACCGGCAGACCTCTCGGTGCATGTTCCTTTGCACGCAGACTCAGACCTCTTCGGATTCATTCGCGACGGAATTCCCGGAACGGCAATGCCCGGCCAGGACGGCGTGCTAACAGAAGACCAGATGTGGCACCTGGTGAACTTCCTGAGGACATTCGAGCAGTGAGATTGGCCAGAATAGGGTGCCAGGCCGGGAATGGCTCAAAAGAAATTCCGGCTCAGGACGTGCCGGCCGCTCCGTCGCTCACCATTTCAGCGATCGCATCCGTGCTGTAGCCCGCCTCTTCCAGTACCTCGTTCGTGTGCTCCCCGAGCAGTGGTGCCGGACCGTAGATCTTGCCGGGCGTCGAGTAAAGCTTGGCGGCCAACCCGATGTTTCGCACCGTTCCCGCCGTTGGATGTTCGACAGGCGCGTCCATTCCGCGCTCCACCACCTGCGGATCAGCCCACACCTCACTCATGTCGAGTATCGGTCCGGCCGGGACACCTGCCTCTTCCAACACCTTTAGCCAGTGTGCCCGTGATTGCTGCGTCATCGTCTCCTCAAGGTCATGCTCAAGCTGTTCACGATGGGTGAGCCGACCGGCGTTGTCGATGTACTCCTCGCGCTCAATCAGTTCCGGACGGCCAATTGCATGGCACAGCCGCTCAAAGTTTGACTGGTTTGGCGCGCCGATGTTGATGAAACCGTCGCTGGTCTTTAGAGCCTGGTACGGCGCCGACAACCTGTGGGCCGAGCCAAGCGGTTCAGGCACGTTGCCGGTTGCAAAGTAGCTGCTTGATTCCCAGACGGTGTAGGCAAGTGCCGATTCCAGTAGCGAGACCTCGAGATACTGCCCCTTGCCCGTTTTCAGGCGGTTGATGTAGGCGGTCAGGATCCCGTAGGTGGCGAACATACCTGCGTTCAGGTCAGCCATTGGCACGCCAACCTTTACAGGTGGCGAACCGGGAACTCCGGTGAAGCTCATAAGCCCACTCATACCCTGCGCCACGAGATCGAATCCGGCCCGCTTTGCGTAAGGGCCAGTGCGTCCGAATCCTGATATCGAGCAGTAAATCAGCGCAGGATTAATCTCAGAAAGGGTGTCGTACCCAAGCCCCAGGCGCTCCATTACGCCGGACCTGTAGTTTTCAATAACGACATCGGCGTCTTTTACCAGGCGCTTCATAGCATCGACGCCGCCCGCATCCTTGAAGTTCAGCACAACACTTCGCTTGTTGCGGTTCATCGCTAGAAACGCCGCAGACTCTCCTCCAATGAACGGCGGCCCCATACGCCGGGTGTCGTCCCCTCCGGTGGGCTTTTCGATCTTCACCACGTCCGCACCCATGTCTGCCAGCAGCATGCTGCAAAAGGGGCCCGCAAGGATCTGGCTGCAATCGAGCACCTTCATCCCGCTCAGGGCTTCAGGCATTCCGGGCGCGATTGGCAGTTCCATGACCTATCCTGTAGTTTCCGGACCGATTACTGATCCGATGCAGTTCGAGTGCTGGTTGATTCTGGCATTTTAGGTGAGAATCGGAGCGCAGGAGCCGGTTCAGAGATATTCTGACAATCGAATTGGCTGCGTGAGCGGAATCTCGGTAGATCAAACTCAGTTCTGGAGATAGCGATGGTTGAAAACGGTATGTTCGATCTTTCCGGTCGAGTCGCATGCGTGACTGGAGGCAACGGCGGTCTTGGACTTGGCATGGCGAAAGCTTACGTCGAGCAGAATGCTTCCGTTGCGATAATCGGACGGAGCCAGGCAAAGCTGGACTCAGCGAGGGCCGAGCTTGAGAAGTTGTCTGGCTCGGAAAAAGTGATGGCGCTCCAGTGTGATGTGACAGATCGTGACGCCGTGCAAGCTGCGCTCGAGCAGATCACCGGCAGGTTTGGCAGCCTCGATATCCTGGTGAATAACGCGGGTGTGAACAGGAGAGCGGACGAGCCGCACATGCTCTCGGCCGAAGACTGGGAGTATGTTATCGATGCCAACCTGACCAGCATCCACAATGTGACTTCGCTGGCATTCCCGTATATGAAGGAACGAGGCCGGGGTAAGATCATCAACATCGGGTCGATGATGTCCATCTTCGCCACTGGATATGCACCGGCGTACGCTGCCAGTAAGGGCGGCGTCGTCCAGTACACGAAGAGCTGTGCAGTGGCGTGGATGAAGGACAACGTTCAGGTGAATGCCATTTTGCCCGGCTGGATAGTCACCGAGATGACTAATCAGTTCAAAGAGGCGTTTCCGGACCGATACGCAATGATCGTGGGCAGGACGCCTGCGGGGCGCTGGGGCCAACCGGCTGACCTGGGAGGAACCGCTGTCTTCCTGGCGAGCAGCGCCTCCGATTTCGTCACCGGTACGGCAATTCCCGTCGACGGAGGCTACAGCGTTTGGTAGATCGCAATTCGGTGCAACCGTTGTTGGCAGAACCGTGCGCTAATTGTGAGCGATGATGCGGGTCGGACATCGGCTCTCTGGGACTTTTCCGGTCATGTCGTTACACCGATTGTCGAACGGCTGGTTCGCGATCCATCGAGGGCGCACGCAGTTGAGCTCGGCTACGGGGACGGTCGGTCACTGTGTCCGGCAGCAAGCTACTTTGGCACTGTGACGGGTGTCGCAATCGATCCGGCGGATGACGCGTCCTTAGCCAACTCCAAGATTGAGAACTGTCCCGGCACCAACATCTCACTAGCCGATTCCGCCGACATCAGACGACTACCTTTCGACGACGCGACAATCGATTTCATTTATTCGTTGCGCGGCGTGGTTCGCCTGCCCGATCTTCACTCGTTCGAAACCCTGGTGAAAGAGGCCGCTCGTACTCTCAAACCCGGCGGCGTTGCGATTCTGTGGTTCGGCCGGCTGAGCAGGCTGCCATTTGCTCCGCCCGGGGCTGGCTGGTGGAGAGGATGGGCGCGCAGGCAATCGCCATTCGATCCCGGTCAAGAAGTGCTACACATCCGTATGTTTCACGCTCGACGCGCTGTCATGCGTGCAGGGATGAAGGCGGTTGCGCTAAGCACGCCACTACATCCCGACACCTCATGGCGACTCCTGCGCGGCGGTCCGGTTTCCTACGTCACGGCACGGAAGCCGCTCAAATAGCCGATTCTTGTTCGCCTCGCGAATTCAACATGCGGGCAACGAAAGAGATCTGAACAGGCGATCTATCCTGATTGCATAGATCGGCGGACCACCCAGTTCTGGAGCATATTCTGATGAACCGCTTTTCGTACGGCATGAAGATCACGGTGCCGGAAGGTTTCGAACCGACTCTCGAACGAGTAATTGCTGCGCTTAAAGACAACGATTTTGGCGTCCTTACCGAGATCGACGTGAAAGCAACGCTAAAAGCCAAGCTCGACGAAGAGTTCAAGCGCTACGTGATTCTTGGAGCCTGCAACCCGAAGTTGGCCTTTCGAGCGCTGTCCGCCGAGGAAGACCTCGGACTACTTCTGCCATGCAACGTTGTCGTGTATGAGACGACAGTGGGCACGACTGTCGGTGTGATCGATCCCGCTATTATGTCCACCCTGACTTCAAACGAAATCCTGGCCGATGTTGCCGCAGAAGCATCACAGCTTCTAATTTCTGCAATTGGGCAGGTTGAGGGAAGCCGGGTTGGATGAGCCGGACTAGCCAGAGCGGCATGGCTGTCCGGCAGCATGCGTAATTAGCCGGGCTTGTATGCCCTCACCGTTACGCTCCGAAGCGAAGCACGCCAGGCATCATCTGTACGATCTGAACTGAACGGGTTGTCCGTTAAAACCGTTGTCCGCTCGAACCCGGTCTCTGTGATCCGCTCAAGGTACCGAGTCTGCAGGTCCGCACCTCCAATGCACGCTACCCACTCAGCCATGTCCTCCCGCGCCGAATCAGGAATCTCGGTTGTCGAAACGACGTCTGAAACCACGAATCGTCCGCCGGGCTTCAACACTCGGTGAATCTCTTCGAACACGCGGTGTTTGTCTGGTGCAAGGGCAATCACGCAGTTCGAAATAACCAGGTCAACGGAATCGTCAGGAAGCGGAACCGCCTCGATTTTTCCAAGCAGGAACGTAACGTTCTGTGCATCGAGCTTCGCTGCGTTCTCTCTCGCCAGCTTGAGCATCTCGTGCGTCATGTCCACTCCGTAGACGTGACCTTCAGGCCCAGTTGCCTGCGCCGCAAGGAAGCAGTCGATGCCGCCGCCGCTGCCCAGGTCGAGGACCTTCTCGCCCTTGTTCACATCGGCGATGCCAACGGGATTTCCGCATCCGGCAGATGCTCCTGCCGCCTGCGTAGTCACGGTCTGAAGAGTTCCCTCTGAATAGAGGTCTGAGGCGTTGCCGCAACACGAAGTGTCGATGATCTCGTTGTTCGCGCCCCGTTCCGCCACCCGGCTGTACCGCTCCTGAATAGCTTCGGTAAGTCCCGTCGCCTGCAAAGTCTCTACGCTGCTCCCACAGCATCCTCCACCTTCACCGCAGCTTTCACCCTTCGCCGAAACTATCTGTATGTCGTTCAGTGACTTCATTTCGCAAGCCCTCCCAGGGCGATCTCTTGAACCCGTTCCTTACCGTTATCCTCGCAGCACGCAGTTATTCCGGCAGAGTGCACTGCCGATTCGATCTGTGGCAACGCCTGGGTCCATGCCTGCGCTGCCGAGCGATACGCCTGGTGTCCCCTCTCCGTGAGAGTGCAGACTCTGCGCTTTCGCTCCCCGTTCAGCTCCGTTTCGCAAACGATATAGCCGTTCTTCTCAAGTTCCTTAAGAGTCGGATAGATCATGGCGTCTGTAGGCCTCACACCGTCGCAGCAGACCGAGACGGCGTCGGCGAGCTCATATCCGTGCATAGGCCGCTCGGCGAGCGCAGAGAACACGAAAAATCGGAGAAGACTCTTCCTGTTCAACGACTGCCAGTAGGCGGTTCCCATCATCGAGTCTGTGTGATTGGTCAATTTATACCTCGTAAGCCAATATATCGAGAGGATAGGTATATTGTCAATCGCACGAATGCCACTTGGTCGCCAGCTATAATCGGCCCAACTGACAGACAACTAGTGAAAGCGTGCGGTCGAGACCATGCCTGCGAAAACAGAAAAGAAGCCTCTGTTACTTGTCATGGATGGGCATTCCATGGTTTTCAGGGCATGGTTCGCGATACCCGAGCGGCTCAGCACCTCGGCCGGCCAGGACACTCGTGGCGCATACGGCTGGCTGACGACATTTCTCAGAACATTGCGTGAGCAGAAGCCTACCCATGTTGTATTGACCTTCGATACCAGCGCTCCGACCTTCCGTGATGAGCTTTTCAAAGACTACAAGGCGCAACGTCCGCCAACCGATCCCGAACTTCATGAACAGGTGCCGATGGTCGAGGAGATTTGCAAGGCATTCGGCATTCCGGTCTTCAAGTTGGACGGTTTTGAGGCCGACGATCTCGTAGGAACGATCACGAGACTGGCTGAACAGGAGGGTGCCGAATGCCTGATTCTGACCGGTGATGCCGACCAGCTGCAGCTCGTCTCGGACCACACCCGCCTGCTGATGTATTCGGGATTCGGCGACGTCAGGGTTTACGACCGCGGCGCAGTGATTGAACGCTACGACGGGCTCGGCCCCGAGTTTGTTGCCGAGATAAAGGCACTCGAAGGTGATCCGTCAGACAACATTCCGGGTGTGCCGAAGGTCGGTCCCAAGGCCGCGCGAACGGTTCTCAGGAAGTTCGGACACCTGGAAGATGTCTATAAGAACATCGAACACGTCGCAGAGATTCCGAAGGATGAACTGCGCGGAGCCAAGAGTGTCCAGACGCGGCTTGAAGAGAATCAACAGGTCGCCTTCGACGGGCTCAAGCTCACGACGATCGTTAGAGATGTACCGATCGATTTCAATCTCGATGACACTGAATTTGCCACCTACGATCGCTCCGATGTGATCGAGGTTCTGAGCAGGCTCGAGTTCAGAACGATTCTCAGGCAGATTCCGGATCCTGAGACCGAGAATCCCTGGACGCCACCGGCCAACGGCGCTCAGTTGGGTTTCGGTGCCGTAGGCACGTCGAACGGAGCCGATTCCGGCAGCGCCTCTTCTGAAGCAGACACCCCGGGCGCAGCTGAGCAGGTCGACTATCGGACCGTCACCGATCTAAAAACCCTGAAAGAGATGATCAAGACGATCTCTACCGACAAGGGATTTGCCTTCGACACGGAGACCACCGGCACCGACCCGATGCGCGCCGCTCTTGTAGGCCTTTCGTTTTCGAACAAGACTGGATCGGCTTGGTACGTGCCGGTTGGGCACAACGAAGGTGAACAGATCCCGTATGAGAAGGCGCTTGCCACATTGCGGCCGCTCTTCGAAGACACCAGCATCCCAAAAACGGCGCACAACGCTAACTTCGACATGATGGTGCTGCACGAGGCAGGGATCACTCCACTTGGAGTCAACTTCGACACCATGATTGCGGCCGCACTCAGCGGAAGACGGGCCATCGGCCTGAAACAGCTGGCAATCGATTGCTTCCACATTGAGATGATGCCGATCAGCGACCTCATCGGCACCGGACGCAAGCAGATCACGATGGCAGAAGTTCCGGTGGAGCGAGCGGCCCCTTACGCCAGCGCTGACGCCGATATCGCATGGCGGCTACGTGAGTTCTTCGAGCCTCAATTAGATGAGCATGGAGCGCGCCGGGTCAACAACGAAGTAGAGATTCCTCTCCTTCCAGTGATCGTGTCAATGCAGCGAAACGGTTTTACAGTCGACATCTCGGTGCTTGCCGAAATGTCGGAGGAACTCGGCTCGGAACTGGCGAACATTCAGCAGGCAGCGACCTCTGTTCTCGGCGGCAGAGAGTTGAACCTCAACGCTAACCAGCAGGTCGCAGCAATCTTGATTGAGGAGTTTGGTGCGCCCAAGACCCGTCGTACGAAGACTGGGTGGTCCATGGACGCCAA
>JAJCYY010000049.1 GCA_029262735.1 Chloroflexota bacterium
ATCGGTCGTTCCAGCGCCCAATCGAGCTCACGGTGGAGGCTTTCGACATCGATAGCGTCATCGGCTGTGAATGGAGTGTGGACTATCGGTAGCACTCCCTCAATTCGCTTACTCAACTTTGTCTTGCTCCCGGCGTCATGTGTCTCTGGTGTGTGCGGTGTTTGCGAGGCAATACTACTGATCTTTCTGGGCACGGACAGCACACATTAATGTGAACAAGTGACGTGCCCATCTCAGAGGCGATAAGATTCCCCGGCTACTTGGTGTGTGTAGTCGTTGTCCGAAACCAGTTAACGATCTGAGATCTACCGATGCTGTTTGCTGAGCTTCTTATGCAGGATGCTGCCCGGCGCGGACTGAAGCACGTGTTCGGGATTCCCGGTTCCGGGTTCCCGATGGATGCGATGGAGGCCGGACGCAAGGCGGGAGTCGATTTCGTTCACGTTGCCCACGAATCGTCTGCGGCGATTGCAGCGGCTTACTACGGCGCAATGCTAGGCACGGCTGGGCTCGCCATCGGCGTCAAAGGCGTCGGCGCAGGCAACATGCTCGGTGGAATTGCGAATGCGTACTTCGAGCGAATGCCACTGATTGCAGTTTTCGAGGCTGGACCGTCCGAGTCCGACATCGACCTCGTGCAGGTCACGGACCACGCAAAGATGTTCGGATCGGTCACCAAGGCATTTCACTCATTGAGACGAGAGACGGCGGGAGATACGCTGCGTGATTCGGTTGCGCTGGCTACGGACGGTCGCCGTGGACCGGTTGTCCTGGACTATCCGTCGGATTTTGACGACAGCGATACCGGGGATCTGAAAGAGCTGTCGGATCGCTACACCGAATCGTCGCCAGACTCAGCCACGCTCGAACGGGCAAAGAACCTGCTTGCGAATGCCAGTCGTCCGTTGATTATTGCCGGGGCCGATGTGGCAACGACCGGAGCGCAGCGTGAGCTTCTTGAGTTTGCAGAGGCCACAGGTGCTGCGGTGCTGGTGAACATGGACGCCCGCGGAGTGTTCCCTGAGTCGCACCCGCGTTGGGCCGGTGTACTGGTCGGTGGATATATTCCGAACACCATCGAAGGCGAGATCGGCGATATCTGCGATATTGCCGTGCTGGTTGGCGCTGATTCGATGATGACTCACAGCCCGTGGGGCTACCATATGCCGTCCATTGAACTGTCATCGAGGCCGGAGTACCGGACGACGGTGCAGGATCCGGAAGTACGGGTTGACGGCTCGCTGAGTGAGTCTCTAAAAGCGCTGTCGGCCAACGGTTCCAGCGGTGTGCCGATCGAAGAGATAGACGCGGCCAAGCAGAATGTACTCAAGTTCTTCGAGAGATCGACAGATGCGAAGTTCGCCATCCAGGACATCGTCGCAAGCTGCAGGGACGCGTTGCCGCCTGAGGGAGTTGTGCTAACCGAGACCGGTGCGTTTATCAGGATGCTGGAGCACCTGTGGCCGTTCGACCGTTATGGAGGATTCCTGGGCACGTCAGGTGGCCGGACGATGGGGCTGATGATCCCGGCCGCGCTGGGCGCAAAGATGGCGGCTCCTGATGTGCCGATGATCGGTATCGGAGCAGACGGCTCGACATTGATGCGGCTTGGTGAGCTTGAGGCGTTTGCTCGCATGGGCGTTGCGATGCCGTTGGTGATCGTGAACGACCGTGCGCTTGGCACGATGAAGTCACGACAGGTGTCGAGAGGGTTGCCCGAATTCGGACTGGATCTAACACCGGTGGATTTTGCAGCGGTTGCGAAAGCGTCAGGGATCAACGGCGTGATAGTTGAGTCGCCCGGTGAGTTTGAGTCTGCCCTGGCCGATGCAATGAAGGCCGATGTTGCAACGGTGATCGATGCGCGCATAGACCAACAGCCGTACTGGGACGGGTTCGCCCTTTCGATTGGCGCAATCCCGGAGGACTATGCGGGCTAGTTTGCCCCGAACCAGAGAGCCGAAACGTCCTCCGCAGGCTTGGAGCGCGGAGACGCCTGGAACGTTTGATCGAAGTAGAGACCTTCGGATGGGCGGCCGAACTGGTCGAACCAGTCAGTGACGCTGAGCATGATGCCGGTGATCCACGGTTCGCTGGCGAACGCCTGTATCATGCCCTCGTAGTAGATCGCCTGCTCCTGGAAGTCGGGGACGAAGGTCGCCAACTCCTCAGGGTCTTCCGAGCCGCGCTGACCATCCGAGCTTGTGGCGATTGGCGAGTAGATTACCGGAACACCGCTGTCGGCAAGCGTGGGGCGGCTCTGAGCAAGCCTGCCCTCGACTGATCTGATTACCTGGTCCAGTTGCGGATTCTGGGTGTCCTCAATGAACCCCTGGCCGAACAGGCCGTTGCTGTCGAGCGAGAGGATGACCGCATCCAGCTCGTCGAGGAACGTCAGGTTCTGATCGACAGAACCGATGGACCAGATGGCGATTTCGCCCGAGAAGACCTCTCTGATTGCTGCGATCATCTCGAGCCAGCGGCGTTCGTAGTCGGGGTATTTCTCCGGTCGAAGGAGATCGTTTGCCCAGACGAATGGCGAGAACATGTCTACACCGAACTTCTCGGCTCGTGCCGCTCGTTCCACCGCCCACGGCGTCCACTCGTCAAAGAAGCCTTGCCAGTACTCCGGCGTTGTACGAACCTCGGCCCAGCGTTCGTGGTCCAGGTCGAGTGAGAACCCTGGCGCGTCCTGCTCCGCCTGCAAGACCTTCAGGCCGTGAGCATGTGCGGAATCGATCAGCGCTGCGTAGAGTTCGTCGTCGGTTAACGAGAGGCTAGCGACTGTCTCGCCCCATATCGGCGTGGGGTCGATCTGCGTCAGAAACTGGGCAGGAACGATTGTCAGCCAGTTTGCGTTGACCCGCGGAGCCATAGAGAAGGCATGATCGAAGACCTGTCGGCGGCAGGTAGGGTCTTCTGGGTTGACCTGAAACGCATCGCCGCCGTTGTTCCCGAACAGGTCCGGGAAGTTGATAGACCTGAATTCGAACCGGTCTTCAGGAGCCGGCACCAGGATTTCGATCTCGTTAGTCGTCTCGCTGCCGCTTCCGCTGGTAGATGTGTGGCGCAGT
>JAJCYY010000050.1 GCA_029262735.1 Chloroflexota bacterium
CAAGCCGCGCCGTCGACAGGAACTGGTCACGGTTCCATGGCGTCTCGACCGCGTCCGAAAAGTCTTCCAGCCACAGCAGCACGACTCCGCCGAACTCGGTGATTCCGTGACACGGAGCAGCCTTGAGGCCATCGCTCAGCAGGTCGAAAAAGCCAGAGCGGTACGCCCCGATCTCTCGCGCCGGCGTGTTGAAGCTTCCGTCCCCACCATGCACACCTTTATCGGTTGACGCATCAAGCGCCTTCACGACTACGGACCACTGCGCTTCATCCCGCCCGCTGCCAACCGTTGCCGATCCCCGAACCGTTGCAAATCCGGTGGTCCCGGTGCCAATACTGTCGACGGGCATCGGCACGGCTTCCCACTCCGCCACGACTTCTGCCGAGTCGTCACCAAGCGCCTTCCTGACGACACCAGAAACCGCTTCCGGCGATAAACCGTTTATGTGCCCGCAGATCTCTTCGATGGTCGTCACAACAGCCCCTCCTGAAAGGCGAGTGCATATGCCGACCGCTCTCAGCCGCCCCTAAACCTTCGCCTCGCCAAACTCCTCACGCAGCTCTGCGAAAACCCTCTTCAGACCCTCTGAGCCAAGCACCATCGGGCTCGCCACATTCATCACCGTGTAACCCTCGCGAATCCAGCGGCGAGCATCCTCCGGGTCCGCAAACGTCGAGCCCAGCGCCTTGTTCGTCTTCTTCACCTTCGCCGCAAGATCGACCATGATGTTCTCGACCTTGCTGTAATGGATATCGCCCTCGCCGCCATACGAGGCGGAAAGATCGGCCGGGCCAAGAATAAGGAGTTCAAAACCGTCCAGCGCCAGCGTATCGTCGATCTTCTCCCACGCCTCTGCGCTCTCCATCTGAAGTGCAAGCACGGTCTCAGAGTTCGCATTCGTCACGATGTCGTGCCCGCTCAACCCGAGATACGGCGCGAAGAACGGTGCGATGCCGCGGGAGCCCATTGGCGGGTACTTCGCAGCCTCGATAGCGGCCGCCGCCTCCTCCGGGTTGTCCACCTGCGGGACCATCACCCCAACCGTGCCGGCGTCGTACGCCCGCTTGATGATGCCCGGCTCGTTCCACGGCACTCGAAGGATCGGCGCAACACCGGCCAACCGGCCCTGCACCAGGATCGGGTAGACCGTCTCCAACCCCCACGGCGAGTGCTCGATGTCGATCCATGACCAGTCGCAGCCGGTGGCATAGGTCGCAGCGGCAATGTGGGTCATCGGCGCGGGCATTCCGGTGCCCAGGACCGCCTTGCCGGTCGCCATCTTCTGCCGAAAGTTACTCGGATAGACGCTGGTCATTTCTTACTGTGCCTTTCAGTATCGGTTTCATTAGATTACGCGTGCGCGGGTGAAAGATCGGGAAGCCGGGGCTGCTCGCGGGACAAATAGCGGGAACGCCAGCATGGTACGTCGGTGATGCGAGGCGGGCAATTTTTGGGAGACCGCCGCACTGTCTGAGCGCCGTGTGTCCTGAGCGAAGGCCCGATGTAATCGGGCCGTAGTCGAAGGATCTCTCGCGGAGAGGGCTGACCTGTCTGCGTTCACTCGTCTCCCGCAGAACCAGCCACGACAAGCCAACTCGGCACATTCGCGAGCCACTTCAGCAAGACAACCCGTTCTCAGCAGACACCCGTCGACTCCGCTGAACTTCGCCCAGCTAACGCGGCCCCTCACACCGTTAAGACAACCTTGCCCTGCACCGTTCGGTCTTCGATATGGCGCATCCCCGAACGAGCTTCGCTGAGCGGGTACGTCTTGTAGACCACAGGGCGCACCTTACCGTCCTCATAGAGCCGTTCCAGGTCGGCGAGGCGCTCCGGGGTCACCTTCGCAACGAATATCCGAAACTTGTGACCCACAAAAGGTGACAGCAATTTGGCCCTGGACAAGAGGCCGATCGGACCCAGTAGCTTGCTGCCGGTTCCGCCGCTGAACACGAGGGTTCCCTCAGGAGTCAACGCCCGACGCAAGTCTGAGAGCGAACGGTTCGCAACTCCGTCGAACAGTACGTCGTAGCGATCGCCGGACCGTGCGAAATCCTCATCCGTGTAGTCGATCACACGGTCCGCTCCGAGCGATCTCACCATCTCGACCTTGTCCGTATTGCAAACGGCGGTCACTTCAGCCCCGAGAGCCTTTGCGATCTGCACGGCGAATGTTCCAACGCCCCCGCTTGCCCCGTTGATGAGAACCTTTTGCCCGGGCTGGACCTGCCCGAGTTCACGAATCCCCTGGAGCGCCGTTGCCCCTGCAATCGGTATGGCGGAAGCATCTTCGAAGCTCATACCGGCCGGCTTTGGCGAAAGTTTCTCCTCAGAGGTGCATACATACTCGGCAAAAGTGCCCTCGCCCTCGCCATAGACCTCGTCACCCGGCTTGAACCCGGTCACATCTTTGCCAACCGCCTCAACCTCCCCGGCGAGGTCCGCTCCCCGGATTTTCGCCCTTGGTCCTCGAATACCCAACATCAGACGCATCATGTACGGCAGCCCCGTCATAAAGTGCCAGTCAAGCGAGTTGATCGAAGCCGCGCGGACCCTCACCAGCACCTCGTCGTCCTTCGGCACCGGCTTCTCGATCTCCATCAGTTCCAGCACATCAGACGAGCCGTATCCGTCCTGTCCTATGGCCTTCATCGGTGTCACCCAACCTTCTGAATCCGTTCTCAATCCTACTTCGGGCTCTCCAACAGCACCGTCGCCCCCATGTCGAAGTACTTCTCTCGCAGCTTCCAGTCGTAGTTGCGGACCATCAGCTTCACACCCGCATCCTTGCACACAGTCGCCGCATACTCGATGCACGCGTCGTCAGACACCGCTAGCGGATGATGCGGGTGCGCCTGACGGTCGAGGCTCAGGTCAGCCGGGCCCCAGGAGATGCAGTCGACTCCCTCTCTGGCAAAGCGAGGAATATTAACGATGGCCTGTATCGACTCCACCTGCAGCATCAGCACGCCAAAACCGTTCCACCAGGGAGTGTAGTCGGGTATTTCAGGCCGCTCAGCAACGCCAACCCTCGTCAGTCCGCCCCAGCTGCGCTTTCCGAACGGCCTGTAGTAGAAGTAGTCAACCGCCTCCTGCGCGGTCGCTTCAAGCTCCGTCTGGGGCACTTCGATACTGCTTGGACCGAGATCGAGCCAGTTGCCGATCTGGAAGGTGTAGTTCGTGTGCTTGATGCGGAAATGGACGGGAATCGATAGCTCCTGCGCCGCAACACAGACCGCCTGCAACTGCGCTTCGACCAGCGGGCTGTGCTGCGAGTCGACCGCGATGTAGTTGTACCTGTCGTCCCTGCTCCAGATGTCCTCAATCTGGCTCTTCGATGCGTCCCAGGGCACGGAAACGCCAATAGTCGGCTCGCCACGCCGTATCCGCTCTTTCAAATTCGCTTCGCCTGCCATGTCCGCTCCTGTGATGGTTCAGTGTGGAGAATCGCCAGAGTTCTCAAGCACCCACGGTGTTCGGTGCTGGAACCAGAGCATCATACGGCGAATATTCCCACCAGCAGAAGGCACCAGTTCAGGTAAGCGATACAAGCAGGAGAAGCGAGAGCCTCAGATGAGAGGTGCCCAACCCTTCGTCCCGAAACGGAGTGAGGGACCTGGGGTGGATGAGGCAACGAACCAGAACTGCTCTCTGCATGGGCAAGATCCCGTGCGTGATCCCCTCTCCCGTTTACGGGAGAGGGTTAGGGTGAGGGTCGTTCGGCTTTCCGTCATTCTGAACTTGATTCAGAACCCCCAGGATAACCTCACATGCCCAGTAAGATCCCTCCGCTGCGGTCGGGATGACACAACAACCCCCCTGCCCCACTACTTTCTCGGCAGGTCGACCGGCGGCGGAGGCGAAGGCATCCCCCTGCTGGCATCTTCTGCGGCAAGCAACTGCCGCCGAGCCCATAGAACGGTCAGCGCAGCGTCCACATTCGACACGCTCTCAGGCAGTGAAAGCCGCCCATCCGGCAGAATGATCTCGATACGCGGAACATCACCCACATCCGCCGAGTCCCTGCCAGCCGGTCTGCCAGCAGGCCCCAGATCGGGCGACGGATCAGACTCAGGCAGTCGATCCGCCATCGCCGACCCCACGAGACCCGCAGCCATCACCCTCTCGGAACCATGCCGCGGCGCATCTGTAGATCGCTCGTCGGGGAACTCATTGATCGACTCGAAGGTCGGTATCGGGTCCGGTTTTGAACTCGAATCTGCGCCGTACGAAGTACGTTTCCCCAGTAGACCCCGTACCTCCGAGAACACCCGGTCCAGCGCAACGATCCGTGACGCCACCGCCGGTCGCTCAGCGCCCGTGATCTCCTCCACAAGCACCGCCAGCCTCGCATGATCGTATGGGCCTGCACCCATGCGCGGCGCCATCTCGGCGAACAGGTTCACGTGCCCCGCCAGGGTGCGACGTGCAGAGTCCGACTCCTGCGGCGAGAGCGGGTTGACCGCCCTCAGGCCGTCCCTGCTCACGCGAAGCCTGCTGCGGCCGGTCACGATGCCCCACATGCGAAGAGCGCCTATGCGGGCCGCAAACGCCCCTCCGCGCTCCGCCATGCCAAGTGAGCGTGCCAGCCCATGCCTGGACACCTCGCCAGCGAACTCTCGAGAGATCTTCTTGCCCAGTTCGATGCTCTCGAGCAGTCCTATTTCGGGGTACTCGTATTCGCCAAGCCTTGCCATCTCAGACTCTCCGTTTTCGAGGCCTTCGGGAGGCCTTCTGAATCCTCGTTTTTTGGGCCGCCGTTTCGACTTTTGTGCCGCCTACAGGATTCTCGCTATTTGCTACCGGCATGTTGCCGCTGCTTACGCCTCTATATTGCACCGATTGCCGGTAAATGTGCTACGTGTCCGCCCCCATGTTCCGGCAACATTGCAGCGCATTGCCTGGAGCAGCGCAAGTTGCGCCGGAGCCCCTGTTTCGCTGATATATATGCCGGAGTGTGCCGCGATGCGCTGACTTGCGCCGGAACCGAACGAGCTAAACGGTACGTGTCGACGGAGAGGCCGTTCGGACCGCCTGGAGCTGCCGGTGGGGGGGCTGGATGCCTGCGCACGTACCTACAGGTATGTACGGGCGATCCGTTCGAGAGAGGCCGGCGTTACGGTGTGAATTCCGGGGAGCGGCCAGGACTGTGTATCACAGACCAAGAACCGGTGGATGAACCTGGCTGGGCAAGGTCATTTGCGACCGGGTGGGGCGAGATCGGCGGGCCAACGGCGTAACGCGCCGCGGATACATGTATGACACCGAACGGCCAGGCGCGCCGCCGCGCTCCGGCGCAACCGCTCATACACATAGAGCAACTAACCGGCAACTTTGAAACCTTCCGGCAGTTCTTCCGGCGCAACTATTGCCTGTTTTAGCGTAGTGTTTAGTCTGGAATTCGGGTCCGAAAACAGCCCTCTCCAGTTCAAATGCGCTCCATGCGCCGGAAATCCCAAAAACGCGCACAGCTGTTAAGTATCGCCGTTTTTCGCCCATAAATCGGGCCCTGAAACGCCGTGTTCACTTCGTGCGACAATGCACTCTCAATCCGGTGGCAGTGGCCGGATTCGATCAGCCGACAGGGAAAATCTGTGGACGAACGGCTCGAATCGATACTGAACTCCGTTTCCGACGACGACTTCACAACTGTCGCCAGGGGCGCGCTCGGCTCCACCTCAGCCACTCTTACCGGATCGCCAGTCTTCAGTGAGATAACTGAGGCTCACTACGACCTGCGGACCGTCGGCATCGTCAAGGTTGAAGGAACAGCGAGAACTTCAGATGGCGAGATGCCATGGTCGTCGGTCGTCAAAGTGATCGACATTAATGCCGATCCTGGCAGGTTCTCGTACTGGGTACATCCCGAACAGGAAGAGCTCGTTTACGAGAATCATCTGTTCGCTTCTGACGGTCTGCAGTTCAGACCTGCCACCTGTTACCTCGCCTCGAACACCGTGCCGAGCCTCAATCTGATCTGGCTGGAAGACCTCACGGGCGCGGACGGCGCACCGTTCAGCGTCTCGCAGCTCTTCGAAATAGCCAGGAACGTCGGTGAGTTCAACGGTTTCCACCACGGCAGACCTCTAAACCTCCCATTCGAGCCTGCAACCGACAGATTCTACGCCCGCTGGAAGGACTCACCGAGCCATTCCATGATCGGAGGACTCACGGAACTCCGCGACCATAAGAGCACACGGACGATGTACCGGAACTCAGCGGTCGAGGCTACGATGGAGATCTACTCGTTAATGGAACGCCTGAATGAACGCGTCAAGGACCACAAGCGATCACTGTCGTTCGGCGACTGCCAGCCTGGAAATCTGTTTCGCCGCGATCAAGATACTGTCGCCATTGACTGGGCGAGCCTGACTCTCGATCCGATCGGAGTCGATCTCGGAGTGCTTGTTGGTTCGTCGACGAGGCGGGGCAGGAACGGCCCGGAAGTGCTTCTCCATGAGAAACAGATCTACGAGTCGTACCGCGAGGGTCTCGCCAGCCAGGGCTGCAATGTTCCAGCTGACGATGTCCGCAGGGCATTTTTCGGGCAGTTCGGGGAGTTCCTGACCAGGACCGGTGTCTCGCCGTTCTGGACTGCAACATCCAGGGAGGACATTCCCAAGGACATTTCTGTAGAAAACATTGAGAAGCATTTTGAGACGCCGTGGGACGAAATTCCGGAGCTGCTGGCCGGAATTGTCGACCACATCCCCGGCTACGTAGAAGAGCTGAACGCGCTTTTAGAGTGAAAGAGCCCGGACGCCCAACTTCGTCCTGGACGGTGAAGCTAATACAGAGGGGCGAATCAAAAAGCCGCGTCTCTGCGTCCGCCAGTCATCAGTTCCCCCGGCCCTGGCTCCGGCCATCGCCCGATGGGTTGAACGCTCCCAGCCCGCCCGGCATCCTCTTCAGCTCCAGTGTCGTCGCGTTCGAGTCCACGATCTGCGCCAGTTTGGCGTGGTGTTTAGTCTGGAATACAGGTCCGAAAACCGCCTTCTCCAGTTCAAATACGCTCGATGCGCCGAAAATCCCGAAAACGCCCGTAACCGTTGAGCATCGCCACTTTTCGCCGCTTCAGTCACCTGCCGAAGACCCTCGTGATCTCAATCTTCTGGCAACCGGAACATGCCAGCGACCCGTCATCGCCCGACGCGCTGAACGCTCCCTGCTCGCCCAGCATCCTCGTCAGCCCCAGCGTCATCGTGTTCAAGTCCGCTGTCTGCGCCAGTTTGGCGTAGTGTTTAGTCTGGAATACGGGTCTGAAAACCACCTTATCCAGTTCAAATGCGCTCCATGCACCGAAAATCCCGAAAACGCCCGTAACTGTTGAGCATCGCCACTTGAATGACCTGCCGAAGACCTTCGTGAACTCAATCTTCTGATAGCTGAAACGGCAGCCGCAACTCGCCCATGCTCAGTGGGCTCGAACAGCCTCAACTACTCGTAGCGCAGGGCGGTTGCCGGGTAGACGCGAGAGGCACGGCGGGCCGGGAGCAGTGTCATCAGCAGCGCAGCCGCGTACGTCACTGCGAAAATGACCAGCAGGTTCAACCAGGGAACACTGAATTTCAATGTGTCCCAGCTGGAGGATTTACCTGCATCTACGATCACGTTGAAAGAGATCCCAAGACCGAGGCCGAGACCAAGCAAGATTCCAAGGATTGCCACGAAAGTCGACTCCGTGAGGAAGCTGAACTGGACCAGCCGGGCCTGGAATCCAATCGCCCGCATAACGCCGATCTCCTGCCGCCTCTCGACAACCGATCGGGCGCTGATGACACCCAGCGCCGCCACTCCCACAATCAGGCCAAGTCCCATGAAGCCCTGGATTATGTAGTTGAACGTGTTGCTCAGAGCAAGCTCATCATCGAGGTTGTCCTGTAGAGATTCCGCTTCCATCCCGTTCGCCAGGAAGTTCGACTCAAGTGCAGCCGAGGCCACCCTGGCATCAGTGCCCGGCACGGTCGCATAAAGGTGGATGCTCGGCACCGCTCTCTCCGGGAACGACTCCTCAATGGTGGCCTGCGATGTGGCAAGTCCAACCATGAACAGCGGAAGCGTCTCTTTGAACACGCCAATCACGGTGACGGTTCTCGTTTCGTCGGACTGCGGATCTCGCATCTCCACCTCAACCGGCGTAAAACTGTCGTCCTCCAGGTAGAAACCTTCCATCTTGAATTCCGGCTCGCCAAGCTGTGCGCCCATCTGGGCAAGACTTGGAACGACGAACGGATCGACGACTGCAAGACCCGGCGTTTCGCGCATCGCCTGCCAGACATCATCGTCCGTTTCATAGCCGTCAGCACGAATTGCGAACCCGTAGGCCGTATTGTTCATGAACACATCGTCTACGCCACGCATCAGGTACGACTCAAACTGAACGCCTTCAACGCCAACCTGCTTCGCCTCGGCGGAAAAAAACGTCTGGTTCGAGATCAGCCGAAAATCTTCCCGTGCCAGATTCGGTGACTCGGTCACAGCAGCATCCATGTCCGTGACCGGACTGACACTAAGCGTCGAAGCGCGTATGTCGAAGCCGCCGCCGAACACGTCCAGGTCGTCAAACGCATCATTGAACGACTGCGTCAGTGTTGCCATGACCACCAGCGTGAACACAACCAGCGTGAACATTGCCAGTGTCATTCCTGTGCGGAAGCGGTTGGTCAGGGCGTAGGAGACGGCCGTCTTCAGCCCCGGCGCGATGGACTCAAAGCGCCCGAAGACGAGCATCACGACTCGAACAAACAGGTCGGAGTTGTACATCACTATCCAGGTCGCGCCCGAGACGACCATCACGCCGGACACGATAAAGATGGAGATGTCTGTCGCAAACTCGGGGAAAATAGGATCAAACGTGCTGAAGGGAATGATCCACCAGACGAGCAGGATCGCAGCCGGGAGCGTGTAGGTGAGCCGGACGCCGACACCAACCCGGCTCAGCACCGGAATCAGGGTGATGATGACGAGGGAGACTCCAAGCATGAACGGCGTCGTCTGGGTCCCGCTCCAGCCGGAGAAGATCATCAAAGCGCCGACCACGAATACCAGCGCCCAGAGCACTATGCGGCCCCTGCTCTTTTTCCTGGGCTCAGGGAGGTTCCGAATTGCCGAGACGATGTTCAGCACGCTGATCCGCCATGCCGAGATGGTGACGATAACGAACGTCAACAGGATTCCCATTGTGAAGCCGATGATGAGGCTTCCGGCACGCAAGTCGAACACGATGTCGAATCCAAACGTTGCAAACGCGTTTGCCATCAGCAGGACCATGCCAATCGATATCGCCAGCCCGAGACCTGCGCCAATGGTCGCGGCGGCAAGATCGTACGCAGCGCCCTCGAACAGGAACATCTCAACCAGGTTGCGACGCTGCGTGCCAACCGCCCTTGCGATGCCCATCTCGCTCTTCCGCTCCGCAGCAAGCATGACGAAGATCAGGAATATGAGCATGATCCCGGCGATGATTGAGAAGCTGCCGAAAATAGCGAAAATCGACGTGAACGCGCCGCCAACCTCGTCCGCCAACTCCTCTGCATCACGCTTCACCGGTTCAATCTCAAGTCCAAGCGGACCCAGGGTCGGTTCGATGGCGGCGATCACCTCGTCCGTGTACTTTGATCCGCCGTCCGTGCCACCGTTATTCGAGACCAGGATATGCCTGATCTCACCGACCTTGTTGAGCATCGTCTGAGCAGCAGACAGCGGCATTATCAGCGCCGAACCATCAGTGCCCGTACCGTCATAGTCGACGATCGCACTCACGCGTACATTCGAGATCCGGTCCGCTGCAAAAACCCGCAACTCATCACCGGCCGAAGCCCGCAGCTCGTCTCCAGCCTTCTCATTCAGGTACACCTCGTCAGCGGACAGGTCGCCGAGCGACACGACTCCACCGCCGATCTCCCTGATGTCACCGAACCCGTCGAAGTAAGCCGGATCGATGGCGAACACGGTCACCCTGGGTTCGTTCTGCTGACTAGTCGTGTCCTGGACCGCCACACCCTCGATTATTGCCGGAGCAATACCGTCAACAGGCAGGTTTTGACCGACCACACTACGGACCTCATCGAAGTACGACTCATCGAAATAGGTGTGGCTGGTCGACGTCTCATCAAAGAACTCATCGCCCGCGGATGCACCCTCTACCGAAATCATTTCGTCGATATGGCCGAACGCACCAACGACCAACGAACGCACGGAATGACTCATAGTGTCGCCGGTGCTCAATGCTGCCGTGATGATCGCGGTGCCGAGCATGAGGCCGACGACGATCAGCGCGGTCCTGCCCCAGCGCCGGGGGATGTTACGAAGCCCCATCTTAAAGAAAACGCGGTTACGCACAACCAGCGCAGCTATCGCCCCTGCGACCACGGCGAACGTGATCACCAGCACCAACAACAACGTGTCGAGTGGAATTCCGAAAAGTTTATCCACGACTAAATTCCCCTTAGGCCTCTCCGTCTCCCTGGCAGGTCAACGCGTCATCCAAACGCCACAGACACGGACCGAAACGCAGACGCGTCTCACACAATTGACTCCGCAGGAACCTCGGCGAACACGACCTCGTACTGCTCTCGACCCGCAGGTGCACGGAAGAACGAGATGAACTTGGCTATCTGCTCGTCGTAGTAACCGCTTTCAACACCAACCTGGGCAGCAGCCTCCGTCGCCCAGAACGTAACCACCATTCCCCTGCCCTCTTCGGTCAGAAACGCGTACGCCCCTTCATAGCCTTCCTGGCCCCGCATCGCAGGCAATATCCGTTCCTTGAACTGCTCAAGCGCGGCTTCTCGGCCGATTCTCAGAGTGTCGATCTCAAACTGCGTTGTTCTTGCAAACATCACCCTCTCCAATTACACCGTCAGTGCTGCAATCTCTCGTTCCGGCTTCGGCGCTGGCTCCGGCTCTGCCTCTGGCTCCGGTTCGGGCGCCTTCAGCAAAAGCTCTTCGACGATAACCCCGTCGGCCATCCTGATAATTCGATCGGTTGCCCTGCCCACCGCAATGTCGTGCGTGACAATGACGAAGGTCAGGTTCTGCTCCTCGTTAAGGCGTCGCATCAGTTTGGTGATATCCACGGCGTTCTGACTATCGAGGTCACCCGTCGGCTCATCCGCCCAGACGATCGCGGGGTTGCTTGCCAGGGCACGGGCAATCGTCACGCGCTGACGCTGTCCGCCGGAAAGCTGGCTCGGCCGGTGGTTCGCCTGCCCCGCCACTCCGACCAGCTCCAGAGCAGCCTCCGACCTCTCCCGGGCTTCCTTCGGGTCGACTCGTGACACGAGCTGCGGCAGCTCAACATTCTCGACAGCGTTCAGCACCGGCAGCAGGTTGTAGAACTGGAACACGAAGCCCATACGGCGGGCCCTGTACTTCGTTCGCTCCCTGTCAGACATCTCTTTTAGCGAAACGCCTTCGATCAGCACATCGCCCTCATCAATGCTGTCGAGTCCTGACAGACAGTTGAGTAGTGTCGTCTTGCCGCATCCGCTCGGCCCCATTACGGCCACCATCTCGCCACGACGAACCGTCAGGTCCACGCTCTGTAGTGCGCGTACCGGAGTTCCCGCCGCGTCGTAGGTTTTGCTGACTTTTTTTGCCTCAATGACAATGTCGGATTCCATGTGGGCTCCCTCATACCAAGGACTGTTGACCCTGCCGCGTCCGGTTACCGCTCCGTGGTTTTCTCCGGTCTACGGGGCGCTCGGACTATCCGTGTCAGCATCAAACGCCCCCATCAATGAATTGGTCGTGAGGCTCAGCTTGATTCAGTGAGAAAGTCATGAGCTTTGACACGTGTAAATCTGGAAAGTGCATGACCGCAAAATACGCCGCGGGACCGGTTCGAATTTCAAGCCAGTAACCTCATGGATAAACCACCTCACAGGCGGCCCTGCGACGCCTGTTTCTTGTACAAATAATCGCGACGGGAATGAGAAAGAGTCGCGGTCAACAGGGGAGGTTTTCCAATGATTAGAGTGCTCAGGTTTCTGACGTTGGTTTTCTTAATCGGGGGGATGGTGCGGATGTGGCAGACGTACCAGCAGAGCAAGGCCGAGCTTCGGCGTGAGCGCGAGAGAGAAGCCGCCGGCCCGGTGCAAAAACTACTGGGGAAGGTCAGCACGGTCCGCGGTCAAATGCACGATCGAATGCATGAGCACATGCGCGACCACATGCGAGCCTGATGTGATCCCATGACTCACATCGACACTCGCACAATGGAGGCGGCCGGTCCCGGGACAGGACCTGGTGTGGTGCTGCGTGACGGCAGACGTGTCACGTTGCGCGCCATCAGGCCGAGCGACAGGCAACGTTGGCTCGACTTCTTCAACGGTCTTGACCCGAGTACTCGGTACCTCCGATTTCAGTCTGCCAAAAGTTCCGTGACAGACGACGAGATCGACTACTACACGCGTGTTTCACCGCCGGAAAGCTGTGCCTATGTGGCCACTCTCGGGTCTGGCGAGGACGAGCAGATTGTCGGACTTGGCCGTTGGGACGCTATGCCCGGAGAGAGCTCCGCAGAGATTGCGTTCACCGTTGCAGATCGCGCGCAAAATGAGGGTCTCGGAACCGCACTGCTGGAACAGCTTGCCACCGCTGCCAGGGGCTTCGGATTCGAGCAGTTCGAGGCGCGCATGCTTGCAGAAAATACCGCAATGCAAGGGGTGTTTGAAGACAGCGGATTCGCCTTTCGCAAGCAGACGGTCGATCAAGAGCTTGTGTACCAGATCGACCTGAAACAGACCGAAGCCTTCAACGAGCGTCGGGCTCAGCGTGAGCACACCGCTCGAGCTGCCGGGGTGCGCCACCTGCTGAGACCGAGATCGATCGCCGTCGTCGGAGCCTCACGTAGCGCCGGAACTCCTGGCGGTGCGATCTTCCGCAACCTGCTAAAAGGCAACTTCAACGGCCCCGTCTTTCCGGTCAACAGGTCAGCACCTTCGGTGGCCGGTGTGCTCGCCTATGCGTCCGTCATCGACATCCCCGGTGACATTGACCTGGCCGTCGTTGCAGTACCCGCGAAGTCGGTCGCCAGCGTTATTGATGATTGCGCGAAAAAGGGAATCTGGGGGCTGGTCGTCATCTCTGCCGGGTTCGGAGAGGTGGCTGGAGAGGGACCGGAGTTGCAGCGGCAACTGCGTGAAAAGGTTCTGACGTACGGCGGACGGCTCATCGGCCCGAACTGCCTGGGCATATTGAACACGCACCCGGAAGTGTCGATGAACGCCACCTTCGCCCCGAACGCGCCACCGCCCGGTTCAGTCAGCATGGGCTCGCAGAGCGGCGCACTCGGTATCGCTCTTCTTGATTATGCCGGAAGTATCAATCTTGGAGTGGCCGAGTTCGTCTCCTTCGGCAATCGCGTCGACATCTCTCCCAACGATCTCCTGCAACACTGGGAAGACGATCCGAACACCGGCGTCATCCTGCTCTACCTGGAGTCGTTTGGGAATCCCAGGAAGTTCAGCCGAATTGCCAGGAGAGTGACGCGAAAGAAACCGGTGATCGCCGTCAAATCAGGTAGATCGGCGGCGGGATCTCGTGCCGCTTCTTCGCACACCGGGTCGCTGGCCGGAAGCGACATTGCAGCAGACGCGCTTTTCGATCAGGCCGGCGTGATCCGCGTCGACTCGATCGAAGAGATGTTCGGCGCTGCGCAGGTGCTGGCCTACCAGCCGCCCCCGAAAGGCGACCGCGTCGGGATCGTAACGAACGCCGGTGGACTCGGAATAATGGCAGCCGATGCCTGCGAATCGATGGGGCTGGAGATCACAGAACTGGGTGAACAGACGCGCGCATTGCTCAGGCGGTTTCTGCCGCCAGAGGCCAGCGTTGCGAACCCCGTTGACGTGATCGCGTCAGCCCCGCCTGAGCATTTCAAAAAGGCGCTGGAGACGGTGCTGGCAGATCCTGGAATCGACTCTGTTCTCCTTATCTACATTCCGCCACTCGTCACCAAGCCGGATGACGTTGCGTCCGCAGTGCGGGAATCGGTCATGGGTTCTGACGTCGATAAACCGGTGATCGCCTGTTTCATGATGGCGCACGGTCTGCCCGTCAATTTCGGAATTGGACCAGGTCGACACATCCCGTCCTTCACCTACCCGGAAGATGCTGTCAGAGCGCTGGCGCACGCCCGGGAATACCACCGGCATCGAGAGGAGCCTGCCGGGCGCGTTGCCGAGTTTGGTGACCTGGCCCGCGAAGAGGCGATGTCGCTGATCACTACAGCGATGAACGAACTTGCGACAGGCACCGATGTCGAAAAGTGGCTCTACCCCGAACAGGCTGTGCAGCTACTCGGCTACTACGGAATCCCCGTAGCCGAAACCGTCGCAGCACTCACGGAAGACGAGGCGGTTTCTGTGGCCGACAAACTCGGGTATCCGGTCGCCATGAAGTTGCGCTCACGCACCATCGTGCACAAGACCGATGTGGGAGGCGTGCGGCTCGGGCTGCAGTCGCCAACCCTGGTCCGAGCCGCCTTCCAGGAGATGGCTCGGCGAGCAAGAGATGCCGGTATGGAGCCAGAGATGGAAGGTGTGGTGATCCAGAGCATGGCAACTCCCGGGCAGGAAGTGATCGTCGGAATGACCCTCGACCCGACGTTCGGTCCGCTCGTCATGGCCGGCCTTGGAGGCGTTCAGGTCGAGATGCTTCGTGATGTCGCATTCTCACTCCACCCGTTAACCAATCTCGACCCCGGTCGCATGCTCAAGCAACTGAAAACGCTCCCGCTTCTGACCGGATGGCGCGGCAGTCAACCACGCGATGTGGCGGCGCTCGAAGAAGCCCTGCTCCGATTCTCCGCCCTCATCGAAGACTTCCCTCAGATCAAGGAGATCGAGATCAACCCGCTCGTTGTGCTCAACGAAGGAGACGGCTGCGTGGCGCTAGACGCACGCGTGAGGTTGTGATCCGCGTCGAAGCGGAGCCGCGTGTTGAGACTCGGGAGCACGAAACACGTGGCCGGGGAAGACCTCCGACCGCCCAACACCGGCAGCGCCTCGGCATCCATCCCGGTCAGAGAACACCGAGCTGGCACCCGACGAGCCGAAGCAAGATCCGCACCCGGACCCAGCTACAGCACGACCCGCCGGTTTCCCCAGGGACTAGCTCCCGTCGCCCGACGGGTTGAACGCTCCAATGCCGCCCAGCATCTTCGTCAGCTCAAGCGGCAGCACAAACTTCGTCGAACCGCTCGAGCCGATCTCTTTCAGAGCCTCAACGTACTGCAGCGTCATCGTGTTCGAGTCCACGCCCTGTGCCACGTCATAGATCTTCTGCAACGCGTCCGCAAAACCCTGCGCTCTCAGCACGGCAGCCTCACGTTCACCCTCAGCAGACAGGATTTGCGCCTGCTTGTCTCCCTCCGCCTTCAGGATCTCCGACTGCTTCTGGCCCTCCGCAACCGTGATGTCAGACTGCCTCTGACCGTCAGCCTCAAGCACCACGGCACGCCGCACGCGCTCTGCCGACATCTGGCGGTTCATCGCGTCCTGAATATCCCGCGGCGGGTCGATCTCACGAATCTCGACGTTCGTCACCTTGATGCCCCAGCGCTCCGTCTCCGAATCGAGCCTCACACGAATCAGCTCATTGATCCGGTCACGCTGTGAAAGCACTTCGTCAAGGTCGATATCACCGATCACTGCACGAAGGGTCGTGGTGGCGAGTCCGACCACGGCCTGCGTGTAGTTCTCTACCTCAAGGACCGCCTTCTCCGCCTTCGAGATATCGATCCGCATGTAGATCAGGAAGTCGATCTCGATCGGCGCGTTGTCCTTCGTGATGTTGGTCTGGCGAGGGATGTCCAGAACCGCAACACGGGTGTCAACCTTCTGGATCTGGTGCAGGATGGGGATGGCGAAGACGATGCCCGGCCCCCTCATACCCTCGAACTTGCCCAGCCGGAAGCGAGCCATCCGCTCGTAGTCTCGAACAAAGTTGATAAAAGCCATGTCGCAGTTCCGTTCTTATTGCGCTGGTTACGTTTGCCGCCGGCGCATATAACCGTTGGAAAATCTTCCTTCTCCCAGCGGGAGAAGGTGCAGGATGAGGGTGGAGTGATCATGTGTCATCCCGACCCGGGGTACCCGCTTGCACGTCGCAGGGATCTGACCGCCGGGGCCGCTCACGAGAGATTCTGAATCAAGTTCAGAATGACGCAGCCAACTTCTCCCTCATCTCAATCCTCTCCCGTGTGAGAGGAGGTTCGATGCCCGCATCCCGCCGCAGTCTACACGTTCGCGGGCGCGCTATCGTCGTCCCGGCCGGAACCTGCGCTCGTTACAGGCCCCGTCAGCGGCTCTACAAGGAGATGCATCCCATCGACGCGCACCACCCGCACCGTCTCGCCCGCCTGCACCATCGTTCCCGCCGGTGCGAACTCCGCTCCGACAAGAGTCGCCGTCCAGAACTCGCCGCCAATGTGCACCTCACCCCTGGGGTCCAGGTCGCTCGTAACTTCCGCCTCTTGCCCGACCAGACCGGTAGTCAACCCCTCACTCACCCACGGCCGTATCCTCGCAGCCTGCCTGATCTGCCACGAAAGCCACATGATGAAAGCAAAAACCGACGCGCCGAGAACCGCCAGCACCCAGATGCTCACCGTCTGAATGCCGCGCGGTAAGTCAGGATCAGTGAAGCGGCCCGCCAGGAACACACCCCCGATCACCAGCGCAATGCCTCCCGCGACGCCGAAGTAGCCAACACCCGGCGCCTCGGCCTCCAGTATGAACAGCAGGATGGCGAGCGCCAGGAAAATCACGCCGGCCCACGAGAAGTCAAGATTGCCTACGCCGACCCAGCCGAGCACAAGGAACGAAAAGCCCAGTGTGCCCGGTATCCACAGGCCGGGGTTCCACAGTTCCACGATCAGGCCGACTGTCCCGAGCGAGATCAACAAAAACGCGATGTTGGGATTGGCGAGAAAGCTGATCGTCCTGTCGACGAACGACATGTCCCGGCGTTCGATGCGTGCCCCGTCTGTGTCCACCGTAACGACGCCCTCGGCAGCCGGAATCGCGCGGCCGTCCACCTGCTCCAGCAAATCGTCGAGATGCCGTGCCACGAGGTCGGCGATGTTCAACTCGACAGCCTCGTTCGCCGAGTACGACGTGGCGTTTATCACCGTATCCTCAAGCGCCTCTGAGTTGCGCCCGCGCTCGTCAGCAATGGAGCGGATGAACGCCGCAGCGTCCTGCGTGACCTTGCTGGCCAGTGTGTCAGGCAAGTCCTCACCCGAGCCGCCGACGGGCGACGCAGCGCCGATATTGGTCACAGGAGACATTGCGAGCAGGCCGGCAGCGGCCCCAATGAATGTGCCCGCCGACGCCGCCTGGGCGCCCTCCGGAGAGACAAATACGGCGATCGGAACCTCCGATTCCAGAATGGCGGTCACCATGTCACGCGTGCTGTCCAGGCTGCCGCCGGGCGTGTCCAGCTCAATCACGATCAGCTCGACACCGTCATCGTTCGCGCCGTTAATAGCGCGTTTCAGGTAGCGGGCAGAGACGATGTCTATCGTGGTGTCGAGTTCGACAACACGAACGATGGGAGCGCCAGTTTGGCCCGACTGCGCAGAGACTGGTTCCGGGGCGGCAAGCACGAAAAGAGCGCCGATTGCGAGCAACAGGGCCGCGGCGAAGAGCCTGACCGCTCTCAGAGAACCGGAGAACGGGTCGGGAAACGAGAACTCGTGAACAGCACGCCTCATGATGGCACCATTACCCACAATCATATCCGACGAATGTGAAGTAGTAGTGGATGGCGGGGTCGGAGGGGATGGGGGGCGAGTTCCATGTGCGAAGTCGAAGGGTCTCTCGCGCGTACGATCGCCTTGAACGAAATCACTCGTCTCCAACGGCACCGGTCACATCAAGGCGACCGAACTCCATTGCAAGCCGCCTTGACAAGATTGCTCGTCCCCTATAGAGACCCTTCGACTTCGCTCAGGGAACACCAGTCACTGAGAATTGACCCGCAGCGCGTTCCCTGAGGGGCGCAAAGTACAGCCGCGGCTCCCGAAGGGCATGCTCCCTAGCGCGACTCCACAATAGCTTTCAACGACTCCAGGTTGCTCCGCATGCCTCGCTTGAACGCCTGGGTTGCAAGAGGTGACAGGAGTTTCATTTTGCCGGAAAGTGTGATGTCTCCGCTCAGATGCAAGAGCGTGCCGTTGTCCTGATCGCTTAGCTCATAGCGATAGCGAAACGGTGTCGAGCCGACTTCAGTACCGAACTCGAAAACATCCGGTCGCTCAAACGTGGTGACATCCACAACATCACTGACCCGTCCCTGGGGCAGGTCGCGAGTGATCTCATAGCGCGCGCCGAGCCCCGTCTGCTCGCTATCCACGCGCTTCGCCTCCTTGACCGCTGAGTACCACTCCGGCGTCGACTCGACATCGGCAAGGTAGTCGAACACAGCCTCCCTGGGCCTCGATATGAACAGCTCGATGTCGAAGTGGCCCATGCCGTCCTCCTGTGTGGCGCTAGATGCGGCAACACTAGCACGACGCGCATCCCAGCAATCCGACTCAGCACGATGTCGAACTCCTCCCGTCTGTAGCGTCGTGGCTATGAACACGCTATGTTCTCAGCGCAAGCGCAAATTCGAAATGCAAAAACACCAGGAAGGAGCCGGCAAAGATGTCGATGGCAGAGAAGTGGCCTGACATGGACAAAGGGCTCGAGGAACGCATCGACGGGCTGGTCGGTGCAATGCCGGTGCGCCGCAAGAAGATGTTCGGCACCAGCGCATGGTTCATGGAGTCGAACGACCAGATGTTCGGCGGCGTCTGGGCGGACGGCGTCATGGTCCGGGTCGGCGAATCCGACGCGGGCAGCCTGATCCAAAACGGAGACGCCGAGGCGTTCGACCCCATGGGCGGCCGGCCGATGCGTGAGTATGTCTACCTCGACGCCGAAAAGATCGCCGAAGACAGCGATCTGGTCGAATGGCTGGAGCGAGCGGCAGGCTTCACATCGACCCTCGCAGCCAAAAAGAAAAAGGCGAAAAAGAAGAAGTGAGAGGGCGAAAGGCTTCGGGCTTCACCGGCCCCCGAGGACGAGCGCCATCCTGAGCCCGTCGAAGGGTGAGCTCCAATTCTGGTAGGGGCGCCGCTTGCTGCGCCCGGTCCGCGGAGCGGACGTTCCCTTCGTCCCGAATCACGGGTGCCGGCTTGCGGGCGCGGGACCCGGGGAGGGGTGGCAACGCATCGAATACCGCTCTCTGCATTAGCGAAAACCATCGCTGCAGCACTACTCATGCCGCGAACAAGACCACCGACTGCGTATGCCACTCCTCATCCAGGTCCCTCACTCCGTTTCGGGACGAAGGGGTGGTGAGTGGAAGCTGATGCAGGAGCCGGTCCCCTCTCCCAATCTGGGTGCCCACTTGCGGGCGCGTGTCAGGGTGAGGGTCGTTTCGGCTTTCTGTCATTCCGTCCCTGTCCTGAGCGAAGTCGAACGGATTGATTCGGAATCTTTCAGGCACCCGCTCAAAATCAGTAAGATCTCTCCGCTACGGTCGAGATGACAATAGAATAACCCGCCCTCTAACTCCCTCTCGATCCGGGAAGGAGAATTTGAGTGATCCCGCCCGAGAGCGTCCTTACTAGCAGAGGGTTTGAACAAATCCACGCCGAACCACGATAATTAGCAACCACATGCCGGACATCATCACATATACCGTTACCACCGTTGCCGGAAGCCGTCAGCACGTCGTCGCCGGAGCGCCCGACAACTTTGTCGTCGCAGCTCTGATAGGCAAGGCATACAGCGGCGAGAAACCCGGCTTCTTTCTGCCGAACCCTCCCACGCTCTACACACTCGCCAACGTGATCTCCGTCTCGTTCGAAGGCGGCATCCCCGAGGTAATCGAGCAAGTCAAGCGCAGCATGGGTTTCGCATCGTCCGGCAGCAACTAATCGTCCTCAACCAGCGCGAGAGAACATTATCCCTCCCGTCCCAAGGGAGGGAGCCAGAGGGTGGGTTGTTCTGTTTTTTTGTAGGGGCGCCGCTTGCTGCGCCCGGTCCGCAAAGCGGACATCAGCTCGTTCGCAGCAATCATTTTTATCGGTGCACAACAGGTCGTTCAGCCCTATGGGCTGCGGGCGCAGCATCTTTGCCCGCCCCTACCAGAAATGGCGTTAACCCCTTCGTCCCTGACCTGGGGAGTTTTCAAGCGAATTCGTTGCTGCGCACCTCCCCTCCGACCCACCCGCCAAACACTGTCACCGTCTTTCTCTCTTTTTTCTTCGCCCGACTCAGCTCGCCAATCTTCAATTACCCGCTTCTCACCGGAGCCGGACCGCCGCCGTCACCCCATCACGCGCTACACTCCCCTCACTCGTCAACAGCAAGGAGTCTTTGCCCCAATGCCCGCAACATCGCCCACGTCTTCGCCCGTTAGCGGCAAGCCGCTCGTCGTCCACATTGACGTCGCCGAGTCCCCGCTTGAACTCGAACGCATCGCCCTCGCAGGCATCGACTGCGAAATCGTCTCCGTCCCCGTCTCCAGCGAAGGCGAGATCATCGAAGCCATCAAGGAAGCCACCGTCGTCCTCAACAACCACTCGCCCGTCACCGCCAACATGGTCGAGCATCTCACCAACTGCAAGATGATCATCCGCTACGGCCACGGCTACGACACAGTCGACGTCGACGCCTGCACCGAGGCCGGGATCATCGTCACCAACATCGCCGGCTCAACGAGCGAAGAGGTCTCCAACCATGCGCTGGCGCTCATGATGGCGTGTGCACGCAACCTGAAGCGGCTCGACCTCGCAACCACGTCTGGACGCTGGGCCGAGGTCTACTCGCGGGAGATCTGCAGCCGCATCTTCGGCGAGACTGTCGGCGTGGTCGGCTTCGGGTGGATCGGCCGCGCCTTCGCCCGCAAATGCAAGGCGCTGGGCATGGAGGTGCTTGTGCACGATCCATACGTGGGCCGCTGGCTGGCGACCGAGTACGGCATCCGGTTTGTCGAGAAGCAGGAGCTGCTGGAGTCAGCCGACTACGTTTCGATGCACGTGCCGCACCTGCCGGGAACGCACCACTGGATCGACGCAAATGCGCTGCAGACGATGAAGCGCTCGGCCTATTTGATCAACACGGCGCGGGGGCCGGTTGTCGACGAACAGGCGCTGATCGACGGCCTGCTGGCGGGCGAGATCGCAGGCGCGGGCGTGGACGTCTACGAGCAGGAGCCGCTGTCTTCCGACAACCCGCTCCTCAGCATGGATAACGTCATCTGCACGCCGCACATAGCGGGCTCGTCCGAGATCGGCTGGGCAACAATCCGCCGCCGCGCAGGTGAAGAAGCAGCCAGGGTCCTGCGAGGCGAACGCCCGGAGGTAGTGGTCAACCCGGAAGTGCTGGGGAGATTGCGGAGCTAGGCTGCCGCCATCCTGAGCCTGTCGAAGGGTCCTAGTAGGGGCGGGCAAAGATGCTGCGCCCGCAGCCCAAAGGGCTGAACTCCTTCGTCCCGAAACGGAGTGAAGGACCTGTATGAGGGGCGGCAACGCACCTGAACCGATCTCTGCATCAGCAATAACCACCGTTGCAGCGCTGCTCACACAGGAATGTCGCTGACCGCATTCTGCCCTCTCCCTTGATGGGAGAGGGATTGAGGGAGAGGGTGAGAACTGACGGATTAATCGCGCCAAGGAAGCGCTTCTCAAGCCCAATCCAAGACTCAGTCAACGCGTAGCTTTGTTCAGTGGTCGAGCGATCTGGCAATCCGATTTGCCATCGCTGAGTCGCTTAGGTCGGGTCGGGTCGTTTGTATAAGAGCATCAGCGAAGGCCATCGCGTGCATTCGAACCTCGACCTTTTTCATTGCTAATTCGGTTGGCAATTGGTCCAGTTCCCGAATCCAGAGCGGCTTCTCTCCAAGCTTCCATTTCCTGTCTGAGTCTTTCAACCAAATCACGACAGGAGTCATCTCAATGGATGCCAATTCGAAAGCAACTTCATAGTGGTCGCGGTAGTCTCGTTTGAGCGATCGTTTCTCGTTCATCGGGTCTCGTAAATCCGGCATCGTCATCTCCAAAGTGTTTCGTTGACAGAGTAAATACTAAGGTTCCCCGCGGGGCGCCGCTTGCTGCGCCGGTCCGCCTCCTCTCCCAGCCGGGTGCCCTCAGGGAGAGGATTGAGGTGAGGGAGAGATTCTCACTTTGTCATTCTGAACTCGATTCAGAATCTCTCAGCGACCTCACATTGACAGGTAAGATCCCTCGCTTCGCGCGGGATGACACAACGACCACCACTCGCCTCACCCCAGGTAATCGAGCGCCGCCCGGACGAACAGCTCCACACCCGCAGGCATGCACCGCTCATCAAAATCGAACGTTGGGCTGTGATGGGCTCCAGCGCCTTCGACCGCGCCACCCACGAGAAAGAATGCACCCGGAACCGCATGCAGGAACTCTGACATATCCTCGCCACCGGTTATCGGCTCGACATCCGCCGCCCCGTCACCAACGATCGACCGCGCAATCCCGCCCAGCCACTCGGCCACCACGGGGTCGTTAATGGTCGGCCTGATCCGGTGCTGCTCCGTGACCTCAACCGTTGCCCTGCCGGCCTCACCGATTCCAGCGGCCACACGCTTGATCGCATCAAAAATCGTCTGGAGTACAGCAGGATCGAACGCACGCGCAGAGCCTTCGAGAATGGTCTCCCCGGCAATAACATTTCCGGCCCTGCTTCCTGAATCGAAGCGGCCGATGGTGATCACACCGGGGTCGTTCGGCGAAATCTCCCGGCTCACAATCGTCTGCAGACCGAGAACGATCTGTGAGCCGATCACGACCGAATCGACCGCAAGGTGCGGCATTCCTGCATGGCCCGGGACTCCGGTGATCGAGATCTTGAACCTGATTCCGCCCGACATCAGAGGCCCGCTGTTGGTGGCGATCTGACCGAGAGGGATGGTGTTCATGATGTGCAGCCCTATCGCCCGGTCAGGCTTGTACTGTTCCAGCACGCCGTCTGCGATCATCGCCTTCGCACCTGAAATCGTCTCTTCGGCGGGCTGAAACAGGAACATCACCCTGCCGTTCAGCGACGACTTCATCTCGACAAGAATCTCAGCCGCAGTGGTCAGGATCGCTGTGTGTCCGTCGTGCCCGCAGGCGTGCATCGAACCGTTCCTGGAGGCGAACGCAAGCCCTGTCTCTTCAGAAACCGGCAACCCATCGAAGTCGGCACGTATCAACAGAGTCGGGCCCTGAGTCGGCCCAGCCACATCGCCTTCGAGCAGTGCGACCACGCCGGTCTTGCCGATGCCGGTCCTCGTGGGCAGTCCGAGCGCCTCCATGCGATCTGTGATGATCTTTGCCGTTGCCGTTTCTTCGAACGCGGTCTCCGGAACGGCGTGAAGCTGCCTGCGAAGCGCCACGAGACCCGGCGTCTTCTCTCGAACCAAGGCGGATACTGAGTCCGTCAATGCAACTCGTTTCGTGTTCTGGGTGATCTGGCCAACAGAGACCAAAAGTCTAGCAGGACCACCATCCTGAGCTTGTCGAAGGGCGCCATCCTGAGCCGGGGCGCCCGCTTGCGGGTCAAGCGCGCCATCCTGAGCTTGTCGAAGGGCGCCATCCTGGGCCTGCGGAAAGGGCTCACACTATCTGGCAAGAGCGCGCGCTTCGCGAACACCCGGCCGTGCCAGGCGCCCACGTACACACAAATGCACTACCCAGATTCAAACTCAACGTGACGCTACCGGATTGCCGGTCTTCACGGAATGGCTGAACCGAAGAATTCGTATCCTCCCAGCTCCACCAAACTCTGATCACGCGTTCCCTCTTCGGGTCGAAGCTCAGTCTTGTCGCGCTATCGAGTTTCGGCATCCACTAAGATTGAGCACAGAATTAGCGATCCGCCTCAGGGGAGAACAGCGTGACCAGATATTCCATCACTGGCGGTACGATCATCGATGGCACCGGTGCAAAGCCGGTAGTCAACGGCACAGTGATCGTTGACGACGGCAAAATAGTTTCTGTTGGGCCTTCTGAGAATGTGCAACATCCGCCGGATATTTCGGTAATCGATGCGACTGGCAAGTTCGTTATGCCGGGCATTATCGACTCACACGTTCACGTCACTCCCAACCAGGATGTTCCGGACGACATTCGCGTTCATTTGCGAGTCGGATTTAACGCGATCAACACTCTGCGTCAGTCACTGGGCCGCGGGGTCACCACGGTTGTAAGCATCACGGGCGGACCTTCTGCAGTAGAGCTTACGAATGCCATTAAAGACGGCTACGTGGATCGTTGCGCTAGCCAGATCGTAGCGGGTGTCGTCAACGCTTCAGGAGGGCACGTGCGCGGTCGGCATGCCGACGGTCCGTGGGAGATCAGGAAAGCGGTGAGGGAGCTTGCTTCTGCTGGCTGCAACATCATCAAGACCGCCGCGACGGCTGGATTTCAATGGGAGCACGAGCGAGTTCACTGGCCGGACTATACCGAGGAAGAATTGAAGGCGCTAGTGGATGAGGCTCGCATGCGCGATATGCCGGTGGCTGCTCATGCTCACTCACAACCGGGCCTGAACTACGCAATCAACGCTCGCGTCCACATGATCCATCATGGCGCCCACATCGATGAAGAAGCGTTGGAAGGGATTACTCGTGAGGATCTCTATTTCGTCCCGACCTTGTTTGTCACGAGCACTGATCACGTAGCCAGAGTTCCATGGCCATGGACAAAGGAACGCATGGAGCACGCCTATCCGATTCACCGTGAAGGAGTGCGAAAAGCTCGCGAAATGGGCACGAAAATCGCCGTGGGGACAGACGGGGGACCGGGTGATGCGATGATCGAACTTGCCGAACTTGTTGACTGTGGCCTGACCCCGATGGAAGCCATAGTCGCTGGCACGCATAACACCGCTGACGCGCTGATGATTCTCGACCGAGTAGGCACACTTGAGCCGGGCAAACAGGCGGACTTGCTGCTGCTCGATACAAATCCGCTTGATGACATCAAATCATTGCAGCAGCAAGAAAACATCGCGTTGGTTATGGCGAGAGGCGAGGTACAAACAACTTCTGAGGAAATGAAAGGTCACCTTGACCCAAGGCTCGGTGGCCCGCCGAGACGAATCGTGAGGGTTACGCTGGATCAATGACAATACGGATTCGTCAGAATCTGAACTGGTCAGTTTGAGTTCGCCCTTTTACCCCCCCAGCTCCACCAACCTGGTCTCGATGAAGCGCGCCAGTTACGCTATGTCAAGGTTGCTGTTCTGACGTTGTCAGTCCATCATTCGGTAATCTCTATACGATATCCGCCGATGCTTCTTGATTGCGCGTTGATCCCAAGCGGCACAATACGCGGCGATGTACGCCTGTTTCCGAACGTGTAAGCAACGGATTGTAGGAATCTTCATGGTCAAGCAAAGTTCGCCCTTTTGTCGCCCAGCCCCACCAGTATCGGTTCAGATCAGGGCTGACGGAACGGTAGGCGGAACCGGACTCTACAGCCCACCAGTGACCAGGATATTCATCTTTTTGAAACCTTTATCGCGTACCGGTATCAACGCTGAATAAGCCTCAGATTCGAACGAGCCAGTGATAGTGTCTGCCGCATCGAAGTCCATCACCAGAACCATCCCACTGGGATTGCCGTTGATCACGTCGGATACCTTCAGGCGCTTGATCAGATTGCCCCCTGCTCCGACCAGAAGAGGCATGACGCCTTGAAGGTACTCCTGCACTGATGACATCTCGTCAGCATCAGGAGTTGCGGTTACCACCAGGGTTGCCTTGTTGCCTTCTGTTGTTGCGTCTTTCATCGAAGTGACCTCACTTTGCCTATATAACTGAATGATCGTTCTGTTATAATAGAAGTGTCGCAACACAATCGGGATGTCAACAGGCAATTCGGATGGGCCGTAAGAAAAACTACAACCGCGATCTATTGATCGGCAAGGCCATGGAGGTTTTCCGTGACCACGGCTTCGCCGGTACATCAGCGGAGACGCTGGTTGAGCACCTTGGAGTCAACCGCTACAGCATCTACGCAGAATTCGGCAGCAAGCAAGGACTCTTCGATGCAGCTCTAAAGCGTTACGACGAGGAGGTGTTGGGCAGGAATTTCGGCCCGCTGGAGGCTTCCGGAGCAGGGGTTGCAGAGGTTCGCCAGCTTCTTGAATTCTTTGGATTGGCAAACAAGAGTCCCGCCTGGGGGCGGGGGTGCTTCCTGTGCAATACCGCAGTGGAATTCGGGCCGATCGACCCGAACGGGGCCGGCTTCGTAAAGCGATACTTCGAGCGTCTATCCAGAGCGTTCTTTAATGCGCTGAGCAATGCGATGGCGACGGGCGATTTGCTCGATTCGGTCAAACCACGTAGAGAAGCAGATTTCCTTACATCCTCAGTGCTGGGGATGTTCGTCATGTTGAGGGCCAAGGCTCCGGCATCAGCGATCAAGAGCACTGCAGATGTCGCTATCGAACACCTCGAAGGGATCTGTATCTTAGAGTCCACCCGGCCTTAACGCGATCAGCGCAACAAGTAACCTGGCAAGTAGTTACTTCTTCCACGTGGGCAGCAAATTGAACCGATCTCCGAAAGTTCGCCCTTCTATGCCTCCAGTTCCGCCATTCTCGCTGGCAAAACGCCGAATCGGATAGAAGACAGTACCTCTCAACAAAATGACGCCTGGTCTTGCGGTCCGCTTCGTTCTCACACGTCATTCTGGCCAGGGCATGATCTGATTCACGCTGCATCAACTGCGGGTCAAAACCGGTCTCGTGCACCCGGAGAACGAAAAACTTTCGTCCATCACCCACTCCGAGACCCCTCCGTTCAACTGAGAAGACCCGATTAGCCGCCAGGCACCTCGAACACCCGGATTGCGCCGTTGCCAGTGTCTGCGACATAGAGGCGGCCGCTGGAGTCGAAAGTGAGGCCGTGAGGGCCTCGGAAAGTGCCAGGCGCCAGCTCGCCAATGTACTGGCCATCCGGTGTGAAAGCCTGGACTCGAGAGCCCCTGAACTCCGACACGTAAAAATTGCCATCGGCATCGAAGTTGATGCTCGTTGGCACATCGAACTGCCCTGGCGCCGTGCCGTTCTCCCCCCATACGTTCAGCAGCTCACCGTCCCGGGTGAAGCGTTGGACGCGGTGGTTGCCACGGTCCACGACCCAGAGATTGTCGTCCGGGCCGATCTTGATGCCTGTCGGGTTGAAAAGCTGGCCTTCCTGCATGCCCCGGTCAGCCAGTTTGCCGACGAAATCTCCATCCGTAGTGAACATCTGCACCCGGCCGTTGCCCCAGTCCGTGACGTAGACGATGCCCTCATCGTGAACGGCGAGCACCATCGCCGAACTGAAACTGCCGGGGTTTGAGCCGTTCGAACCGAAGCTCGTGATCCACTCCCCTTCCGGTGTGAATTTCTGCACCCGGTGACCGCCGCTCTCTGAAACGAAGACGTTTCCTTCCGGACCGATTGCGATGCCAGTGGGATTCTGGAACTCTGAGTTGCCCCTGCCCGTGCCACCCCACTCCAGCAGCAGTCCGCCGTCCGGCGAAAACTTGCGGACGCGGTTGCCCTGGAACTCGGTGGTGTAGAAGTCGCCGTTGGCGTCGACCGCGATGCCATTCGGGCTTGCGAAGATGACGTCACTGCGAGAATCTCCACCCCAGGCTGCCACCTCGACGAACCCGGGCATCGGCGGTACAGGCAGTGGCGTTGGCATGCCCGGTTCCGGTGTGACGGTCTGCGGAGATGATGTTGGGGCGTCTGTAACGTCGTCGCTGGAGCAGCCAACGACGAAGGCGACCGCCACGATCATCAGCGCGG
>JAJCYY010000051.1 GCA_029262735.1 Chloroflexota bacterium
GATTCCATACTCTTTCGCACGGTCGATGGCCATGTTCATGGCCTGCGGCCCGACCACCAGTCCGTGGCCGTCATCGCAGTCGATCGTCGCAGCCGCCGGCATCTCCCGCACAATTCTCACCTTCGGCCTCGGGTTGATTCCGTTCTCCTGGAACGACTGCACATAGGCCCGGAGCATGTTGCTGACGCCGTGGGATTCAATGCCTCGCACGTCCGCATAGACGAGCACGTCTGCCGCCTGGGCGGCGTCCTCATTGGACATGCCCATCTTGAGAAAGATATCGGTGACGGTTGCGGACATGTCGTCCGGCATTACATGGACAGCTATGTCCGCTGGTACGTGGAAGCGTTCTAGCAACTTTTTTCCTTTCAAAGTTGGTCAGACCAGGTCTGACCGGGTTCGTGCAAAAAGGCAGTCGTCTCGGCAGCCGGGGCATCACCGGGACAGAATGTTTTTGATAGCCCATGCCTGGAGTCGGTCGACAATGTTCGACACCTCAGACCGGTGGGAGTATAGCTCCGATTTGCAGACGTGGATTGGAGTGTGAAGTAGCGCGCCGGTCAGGGACGATCCGTGTGCGAACGAAGCGGGCGCCCCCCAACCTGAAAAAGAGTCCCTTCGTCCCGAAACAGCGTGAGGGACATGGATGAGGGGCGGCACACGCGGTCAGCGGTCTTGTTCGCCGCAATCGTCGGTGCGGTGGCGATGGTTCTCGCTGGTGCAGAGAGCGGTTCTGGTACGTTGCCTCATCCACCCCGGGTCCCTCACTCCGTTTCGGGACGATGGAGCTATTCTTTCCTTTCAGCAGGGAGAACCTGTAACTCCCCGCTCCCCTACTCCTCGACAAACCGGAAGATTCCGGGCGAGTACGTTAGCACGTACACCTCGCCATCCAGCGTCTGCCCGAACGCCGGTATGCTGCTGCTGGTCTCGGCAATCACCATCTGCTCCTGCACCGAACCGTTCACGTGCCGCAATCCCCAGATGATGCCGGAGCAGAAGTCGCCATAGACATACGCTCCGTGCAGTGAGGGTAGACGCGACCCGCGATACACGTAGCCGCCGGACACGCTGCACCCAAAACTGTGACTGTACGAAACGACCGGCTCCACAAAATCGTCCTGATCGCAACCGGACGACGGGTGGAAGCAGTCGGTACCCTCTTTCAGCCGCCAGCCGTAATTCCCACCACGCACGATCAGGTCGATCTCTTCGACGCGGTTCTGACCAACATCACCGGCCCACAGCTCACCGGTCTCCATATCGAAGCTGAACCGCCACGGGTTGCGTAGTCCGTAAGCCCAGATCTCGGGCAACCCTCCGCCCAGTCCGGTCGCCTGTCCTGTTGCGAACGGGTTGTCGCCCGGCACCGAGTACGCACGGCCCGGCGTGTCGATATTTATACGCAGAATTGAGCCGAGGACGACTGACGTGTTCTGGGCATTGTTGGCCTGATCGCCCGCGCCCCCACCGTCACCAAGCGAAATGTAGAGAAACCCGTCAGGACCGAAGGCCAGCATGCCACCGTTGTGGTTCGACTGCGGCTGAAGCACTTCGAGCACTTTGCGCTCAGAGCCAGGGTCGATGAGACCGTCGGGCTGGAAGGTGAATTCGGAGATGATTGAACGGCGAGGTCCGGTTGCGGAGTAGTAGACGAAGATCTTGCCGTTCTCTCCAAATTTTGGATGCAGTGCAAATCCGAGCAGCCCCTCCTCGTTGGCACGCCCGGTGACCAGCAGCCGGATGTCGAGCACAAGGCGCTCACTGCCCGTGGCCGACGTTGGATCGCCCGTCAGCTCAAGGATGCGGCCCGACTGCTCGGAGACGAAGATGCGGCCGGACTCATCAGGCGCTTCTGCGAGGTGTGTTGGTCTGGTTGGCGAGGACCAGCTGAAGACGCGTTCCAGTTGAAGCGCCCGAAGCGGTTCCGGTTCGACAGTCGGACCGGCAGAAGGAGTTTTCGTTGATGTTGGTGACGGCGGTGCGACCGGAGTCGGCGGTGGAGGTGGCGGTGTACGCGGCGGCGTGGGCTGACCGATCACCGTGGGCGAAGGCGTCACGGTCACAGGCTGTCCCACGCCCGGCCCAGCCGTCGATCCCGGGTCAACGGTCGGCGTCGACGTGGGCGTTCCTGGCCCTGGCTGCTCAACAGTCGGCACAGGCGTTGGCGTCATTCCCGGATCAACCGTCGCAGTCGGTGCCGGAGTTCCTACGCTTAACGCCGAACTGTCATCCGGTACCTCGTTGTCGGTGTTGCAGGCTGCCAGTCCGGCGAAAACCAGGACGAGCACGATGGAAAACATCGGCCTGTGGGTGAACAGCGCTGAGTTCAATCATTCCTCTTCATGTCGCAATAGTTCCCATTCGGCGGCAGAAGCGTTCGGTGGCACATCGCGGCCAGCTTACCCGTATCCTCTTCACAGCAGACACGCGGGTAATCTGTCGAGCCTTGCGGGCTGTCGTCGGCCGGTTCGATTTCGCAGAACAGACATACGAGACAGGGGGACGAGATGATTCTTGTATCGAGTGAGAGGATTGAAGGAAAAGAGATTACAGAGACGATCGGACTGGTGCGTGGCAACGCCGCGCGGACCCGTGGCATCGGATTCGACATCCTAGCCGGCATCCGGAACATCTTCGGCGGTGACGTGCCGGAGTACACCAACCTGATCAACGTCACGAGGGACCAGGCGACTGACCGCATGGTTGAGGCCGCCGAGGCAGCAGGAGCGAACGCCATCGTTGGTGTGAGATACACCACATCCATGATCGCCGGGGGAATTTCGGAGATACTGGCGTTCGGGACCGCGGTGAAGGTTCGGTAGGTGGGCGGCAGCGCGGATTCGACAGATCACCCGATTCGAATGACTCGAATGACTCGAACGGCAGAAACGGCTCGAAAAAGGGAAAAGTCTGATTCGGAACCACAACATTGCCCGGCGCGCAGTGCTGCTTGCCCTGCTTGTTGTCGCCACGTTGATCGCGCTGGCGTGCGGCAGTTCCGAGCCGGAATTCGATCCGGCCGAGTTCGACCCGTTCACATCGGTCCCTGTCGAGCTTGATGTGCTCAGTCCGGATATAAGTGCCGGTGAGCAGATCCCGGTGCGGTTCACCTGCGACGGTGCGGACGAAGCTCCGGTGATCAGCTGGCAACGCCCGCCGAACGGCACGCGGGCCGTGGCCGTGATCATGGACGACCCTGATGCGCCGCGCGGGATCTTTTCGCACTGGGTGGCGTTCAATCTCGACCCTGACGACAATTCGATTCGGAGCGTTATCGAAGGCGATGGCCCGGCCGTTCAGGGCGTGAACGACTTCGGCGAAAGCGGCTACGGTGGCCCGTGCCCGCCTCGAGGCCAGACGCACGAATACAGGTTTAACGTCTTCGCTCTAATCGCACCACTTGCGCTGGACGATGACGCCACGGCACAGGATGTGCTGACGGCGATGCGCGGCTCGGTGATCGGCCACGGAGTGCTAAGCGCTGAGTACACCCGCCAGTAGTTTTCTCTTCCTGCCTGGTGTTCACTCTGTTGACACAATCGCCAATCCCCTCTCCCGCAAACGGGAGAGGGTCAGGGTGAGGCCCGTTTCGACATTCTGCCACTCCGACGAAAGAATTCAGAATCTCTCCGGTGACCTCACATAAACGGTGCGGTGGTTCGGTGAACGCTTGGATGAACGGGCGAGGCACATGTCCAGTGAGATCCCTCCGCTTCGGTCGGGATGACAAAACAGATCCCTCTCACTCTTCCTGCACCTGCTCCCGGCTGAAGAACGAAGAGTTCCGTCAGTAGTCCTCCCGCACTTAACTTAGGTGCCAGCACGCCGGAAAGCTGGCCGTTCCCGAAGCTAACCTTTGCCTGCGCGACCGTATCGCCAATCAGACGCAGACGGTCCCTGTGAATTCGGACAAGAGCCTTCGGAGAATTTAGATGCCCGCCCGCAAACTGTTCGCCATATCGCTACTTTCCGTGTTCGCCACCATCGTTATCGCGTGCGGATCAGGCTCGATTCCAGAGGCAGACTCCGTGGAAAGCCTCGGCACAGCGCTGGAAGCCGCCGGGATGCGCGTCGACGGGCCGAACGAAAACGACCGCCTCTCGGCAAACTACTTCTCGATACCCGGTATGCAGTACACGGCCAGCGGTGAGACCCTGTTCGTCTACGAATTCCCTGACGATGATGAACTTGCCACACAGAAGGCGCTCGTCTCGCCGGATGGCTGGGGAATCGGCCTGAAGTACATCCAGTGGACCGTTGGCCCAAGCTACTACCAGAACGGCCGGTTGATCGTGATCTACGACGGTGAGAAGAGCCTGATCATGGATACGCTGACCAGCGCCATGGGCGACCGCTTCGCGCCAGGCAACCCGGCATAGGCTCGCCCGAGTCGGCGCCTCTCTTCGTCCCGAAACAGCGTGAGGGACCTGGGGTAGATGAGGCAACAGACCGGTCCCGCACCCAGCAAGCGGGCACCCGCGTTTCGGCACAAAGAGATTCTGACCTCTCGCGAAGCCTCTGGCTCGCGGCACCCGCGCTCCTCACTCTCGGCCGAACCTTCGGCCAAAACACTCATCGAATTTCGGGAAGGCTGTATCCTGTCGCTGCTCCCCGGCCGCATTTGCCGTTCTCGTTGATCGCGGGTGGTCAACTCGGCCCCCCTACCCGGCACCCTAACGCCTCCGCCATCGCTGATAAATGCTCAACCACTCGTTCATTCACCTCCCAGGCATCGACTCCGCAATAGAGGAATCGCTATGGTCGCGCGGCGTCACATCGTGGGAACTGCTCGAGCAGGATGACGCCAGGAAAGACCCGGAGCTGCGTGACGCCCTCGCAGAGTCCAGTGAGAGACTTGCTGACCGGGACGCAGCCTACTTCGCAGAGCGTATGCCCGCCCACGAATCGTGGCGGCTCTACGCAGAGTTCTACGATCAGACCGCCTTCCTCGACATCGAGACGACCGGCCTGGGAGGCGACGCATTCACGACCATCTGCGGCGTGCTTGACCGCACCGGATTTACCGCCTTTGCACGAGGCGACGAAATGGACCTGCTGCCGGAATACCTCGAACAGTTCCGTCTTGTAGTCACGTTCAACGGCAGGGCGTTCGACGTGCCGTTCCTGCGGCGAGAGCTTGGTAAAAACGTGCTCCGCAGAGCCGCACACCTGGACCTGATGTACGTGCTGCGACGCCTTGGCCTGAAGGGCGGGCTAAAACGAATTGAGAAGGCGCTCGGCGTCGGACGACCGTCGAGCCTGAGCACCCTGGACGGCCGGGACGCGATAACGCTCTGGGCGATGTCAGAGGAGGGCGAGTCGGAGGCTCTCGATACACTGATCCGCTACAACGCAGAGGATGTGCTTGTGCTCCCGCGGCTGGCGGCGATTGCCGTTCGAGACCACGCTGCGGGCACTCCGATGGCCGGGCAGGAGCCGGAGACATTCCCGGAGCCGGACATCTCCGTTCTGCCGTTCGACGCCTCGATAGTCCATCACCTTGCAAGCCGCAGGGGCAAGGTGAGTTCACCCGCGCTATAGCGTCCCGAGGTCACCTGCGGGCGATTCCCGACCGCACAGCACGCCAACTTGCCGGTTCTCTCCCATCAAAAGGCAGATCTGTGGCGTTAGCTTGTTCATACCGGGACCCATCCTGAGCAAAGCCGAGCAGATGGCCTACTGAGTTGGAGTACCCGCTTGCGGGCAAGGCTCTGCGCGGCATCGCCCGGGAACCTCGTCGCTGCTCATTCACGTCCGCTTGCACGTAGCGGACAACAACCCTTTCGCCATGCCTGAAGCTCCCGACTACTACGAACTGCTGGGCATCGACCCGGATGCCGGCGACGACGACGTTCGCGCTGCCCACAGGCGTGCTGCCAGCTACTGGCACCCGGACCGGAACCAGGCTCCGAACGCCTCATCGATGATGCGCCACGTCAACAATGCGCGTGACACGTTGTTAAGCGCGTCGAAGAGGCGCGACTACAACCTTGAAAGCCGCGCATATCAGCAGTCGGCAACCCGGCGCACCGATGCAGCTCGACAGACCGCCAGTGCCGAACGCAGCGCCCGGGAGGAGCGGCAGAGACAGGAGTCGAAGGAACAAGAGGAGCGCGCAAAGCAGGAAGCGGCCAGCGCCGATGCCAGTTCAACGGTCACTTCGCCTGCCAGAAACCCGGTAATGCAACTGGTTCTGAAACGCCTCTTCGTGCGAGTTCAGCCGGCCGGAATCCTCGTGCCGTTCTTCGTCACGGGACTGACGGTCCTGATCGGGTACGCCTACATCAACTTTTTTGGCGACGAACCGAACAACGGTGTCGAAGCAGCCCGGCCTCCCACTGCGTCGCCTGCCACCTCCGTGCCCTCAACACCGCCGGGGGGTCTCGTGCCAACCCTGCCGGTACCTCCCAGCCCCGCTCCGACGGCGTCTCCAATAACGGCGCCAACACCACTTCCCACGGCAACCCCGGCTCCTGCGCCCACCGCAACTCCAACTCCCACAATAGTTCCCACAGCCACGCCGACCGCGACCCCAACCCCTGTGCCAAGTCTGTTGATCGGACCGGTCAGCGGTGCTCTGTCGAAATTCGAGGAATCGTCGGCTCTCGGTGAGTTCGACAGCGCGTACGACACTGGCGTCTCTGCAAAGAACTTCAGGCTCGAAGTCCAGTTCGAAAACGCATTCAGTTCGATCACGCCTGACTGGAGTTACGGCGTCGTGTTCAGGCAGGCAGGTGATGCGAAACACCTGTTGACGATCGAGGGCGACGGATCGTGGCGGCACTTCACAGGTGCCGAGCTAACGGGCTTCGGAAAGTTCCAGGAAACACAGTTCGTTGAGCCGGTCACCGCGGTGTCCCTGCTGGTGATCGACACCCAGGGATTCTTATTCGTTAACGAAGCATTCTCCGGGCTGTTAGACCTCTCGTCAGGCCCCGGCGACGGCGGTATTGCACTGGTGCAGGGTGTGTTTCCAAATGATGATCTAACGGGCGGCGTTACCGAGTTCCGTGGCCTGAAAATTACCGAGATGAATATGTCGGTTGATGATCCGAGCGGTGTCATCACCGTGGACTCGGAACCGATCAGCGTCTCAGATCAGACCGTTCACGCCCGCAACGTCGTCATGACCGCAGAATTCTTGAGTCCATATGCCTCGTTTTCAGGCAACTGGTCATTCGGATTTCACCTACGAGAAACACCTGATGGCGCGGCACACTATGTGCTCATAACCGATTCGAAAGAGTGGTCCCACTACCGTCGTGAAGGTTCCGGCACTGAGCCGAAGTTGGTGTTCAAGGCCGATGCACCGTCAGTCGAGGTAGCAGGCGGCAAATACTCCAGGCTGACCATCGTCGTCGATGACACCGTTGGCTACGTCTTGATCAACGACGTGCTGGTGTCGTCTATCGGCCTCGTCAACCCGGACGCCGGAAGCAACGGAGCTGTGGCAGCGTTCTTTGCAGGCGATCAGCCAGCCGGCTCGCAGGGCGAGTATCGCAACCTGGCAATCTGGGAGTTCGACGAGTGAGGCGGGTCCGAGGCTCAGGATGGCTCTGCCGGCATCGCTTTTAGACTCGTATGCCCTGTAGCCGCGGGACACAAAGTAGGGACATTCAAGTGAGGCTTTCTGGAACCTGACGGTGTGTGTAAACTGCGGCCCACGAAGCGCGTAATGAACTCACACGCCGATTTCGGAAAGGAATAACCATGCCACATTTCATGGCTCAGGTCAGTTACACGCCCGAGTCCTGGGCAGCTCAGGTCAAGAGTCCGCAAGACAGGGCGGCTCAGATCACTGCTATTGCCTCCTCAGCTGGTATTCGCGTCGATTCGTTTTACTACGCCTTTGGCGAATTCGATGCTGTAATTATCGGTGAAGCGCCGGACTTAACGACTGAGGCTTCATTATTGATCGCAGCAGCGGCCGGAGGTGCTGTTTCTAAGATTCAAACGACTGTGCTGATGTCGCCGGATGAAGGACTCGAAGCAATAGAAAAAGCTGGCAAAATCGGCTACCGGCCTCCCGCAAGCCAGTAACGACGCGGGTCTATTGCGTACGCAGGCTCAGGCTGAAATAAAATCCATCTTCTGTCTAAATCTCTTTCCGGTCCAGCAAGAGGGGGAATGGTCATTTTGAACTCGATTGGCTCTGTATAAATCCTCTCTCCCCTTGTGGGAGAGACTAAGAGAGAGGGGGGTCGGCCGGGACGGCCGATAGTCTGCCACCTTTCGACAAGCTCAGGATGGCGGACGGTTTCACCCTCTCCCTTTATCCCTCTCCCATCGAGGGAGAGGGGAAGAACGCGCCCTCCGCCAGGCTCACCATGCTGCACGGCTTACAACAAAAGGAAGAGCACCCTCCCACCTGACCGAATTCGGATTCTGCAAGAACTACCCCTCGCGCATCCCACCGGGTCACATGTAAACTTGGCCTTCGACCGGTTACGCCGAGCCGACCTGCAGGCGGAGCGCGCCGGACAGCGTCAGATGCCACTCCTGCAAGAAGACCGCGGCCCGAGGGACGATTCCAGAACTTGGCAGAACTAAATCTCACCGAACAGCCAGACCTTGGAGACTGCGTAGTCATAGCTGCGTGGGCGGGCTGGCCGGACGCCGCTGAGTCGGCAACCCGCGCCGTCAGGGAACTGATCCGGCAGATGCGGGCGGTAAAATTCGGCTCAATCGACCACGAACAGTTCTACGTCTTCACCGAACATCGCCCCGTCGTCTCGAACGGCCCGCGTGGTTCGCGCACTCTTTCATGGCCGACAAACGAGCTCTACTACCACCGCGCCCCTGTCGGCAGCGGCGCCAAAAACGTGCTCCTGATCGTAGGTGAGGAGCCTGACCTGCGATGGGGCGCATACACCGGCTACCTGGCGTCGGTCGCCCGGTCGAACGGCGCAAACTTGCTCATCACAGTCGGCGCGCTGCTCGACTCCGTTCCCCACACGCGCCCTCCGCGCGTCATGGGCACAACGACCACTGAAAACATCAGCGAGATCCTTGGGCAGAGGCTCGAACTCGCCCTCCCGTCCATCAACTATCCGAAGCCGAACTACGAAGGTCCTTCCGGCATTACGTCGGCGATGATCGAAGCCTTCAACAAGCACGATATCCCGTCGGTCAGCATCTGGGGCCATGCGCCGCACTACCTCCAGGTCACATACAACCCGGCGATCACGATGGCGATACTGCGAGAGCTACAGCCATTCGTGCAGGTGGACATCGACTACTCTGCACTCGAGAAACAGGCGGAGGAGTTCGATAAAAACCTGGTGAAGGCGCTTGAAGGCCAGAAAGACCTGACGGCTTACGTGCAAAAGCTGGAGGAACGGTTCGATACAGAGGAAGAAGCTCGCGACAGGCCGGAGCCTCGTGAATTGATGCTGGAGCTTGAGGCGTTCCTTCGCAGCGAGCGTTCTCCCGACGACGACCTCGAACTCGACCCACCCGATCCAACCGATCTAACTGGCCAGGACGATCGCGACTCGCTTGATGTAGATGAGAACGAACCCGATAGTAGCGACAAAGAGGACACCGTCAGTTGAGCAATTTTTCGGAGAGGCTTTCCAGCCTGGGTCAGACAGCGCCGGCAAAAATGGGTTTTGGCGCGTCTGCCGCACGCGCAAAAAATCCGGTGATGCTCGTTATCGGCAGAGTGGGCAAAGGGGTGAAAGACTCGGATGCCGTCGACCTTCTACTGAGAGACAGCGGAACCGGCTCCAAAGAAGACGGCCCAGACTGGGGACTTGTCGTCGACGGCAACACCGCAATTGACGCTGAGGCGCTTGAAAAAGACGGCTGCCACTTCCTGCTGATCTCGTCGGAAGACGCCCCTGCCGAAGTGCTGCTCGCAGAAGAGCTCGGTCTCGGCATCCAGGTGACCGACGGACTTCCAGAGCACCGTATACGTGCCATCGAGGACGGCCCGTTCAACTTCCTTCTCTACAAACCAGATGCGGTCTCGTGGCCGCTCACCGTCGGTTCCGTCCTGAAGCTGCAAGACCTCATCTCCAGCTTTTCAAAGCACATCTTTCTCGAACTGCCCGCCGACGCCAAAATGCCGGGTAAAAAGGACCTCGAGGTTCTGAAGAACCTGCCGATCTCGGCGATAGTCGTTGATCTTGGCAAGGCAAAGCCTGCTGACGCCAGCAAGATGAAGGATGCCATTGGCGAACTGGAACCGCGTAAGCCTTCCAACAAGGGTGAAAGATCGCCGATGGTCCCGTTTGCCGGGCGAGGCGCCCCCGAAGAGGTTGAGACTGGCGGCGATGAGGGTTTTGACGACGACGACTGGGAAGATTAGGACCGCCGAGCCGGTGAAATCAGATCGACGGTGGAACTGACTGGCGCGGGGGCACGTACACTTCAGCACATCTGCCATACTTGTCGGCGGAATCTCTGTGACAAAATACCGGCACTCCGGTCAGCAATCCGCCACGGGGCCAGGCTTCGGCCAGATTTCGGAGAACAATAGCAATGCAAGTGACGATTATCGGACTAGGGCTGATCGGCGCATCGATCGGACAGGCGCTGCGAGCCAGGCACGGCGACAAAGTCACCGTGATCGGCTACGACTCTGACCAGGAAGCACACAACAACGCGTCAAAGGTAGGTGCGGTCAACAGGTCCGAGTGGAACCTGGACGATTCGGTAAAGGGCTCCGAGCTGGTGATCGTTGCGGCTCCTGCAAACGCCGTTTACGACATCTTCGAGGCATGTGGTCCTCATTTTGAACCGGGCGCGATCATCATCGACACATCGTCGTCCAAGCGCGCCGTCACCGACTGGGCTGACCAACTGCTCCCATCCACGGTGGATTTCATAGGCATCGATCCCCTCGCAGGCGCCGGATCAACCGGCCAAAAGGACGCTCGAGCCGATCTTTTCGAAGGCAAACGCGTAACGGTTATGCCAACAATCAACTCTCGTGAGAGCTCGATCAAAGCGGCGACCAGTCTGATCGACGACCTCGGCGGGAAGCCCATGTTCATGGATATCGATGAGCATGACAGCTTTTCCGCAGCCGTAAACGGCCTGCCACTGGTAGTCGCAGCCTCCCTGCTCTCGGTGGCCTCGGCTAGCCCTTCGTGGCGTGAGATCAGCAGCTTCGTCGGCAGCAACTTCCAGACCATGACTCAGCCCGCTTCCCAGGACCCCGCGCTGGGGCATGCGACCGCCGTGACGAACCCGGAAATGATGGTCCACTGGATTGACCAGCTCGTCGGTGTGCTAAGTCTTGTTCGCGACAGCATCGCCGACGAGGAGAACCGGTACAACACCGATTCTGCCCTGGCCGACATCTTTGTGAATGCCTGGGAACAGAAGCTGCGGCTGGACAACGGCATCGAGCCGGGACGCCAGTCCGAAAACCCACTGCCAACCTCTGGCGAGGCAACGATGTCGCTGATGCTGGGACGGCTCGGCTCACAGTTGATGAATCGCACGAAGCTCAGCCAGCGGGACCCAACGAAGTACGACCGTCGCCGCATGAAGTAGATTTTCTCATGGTGAAGTGAGACGAGCGACCATCGTGGCGAGGTGGTTGCCATGTTCTTGCCGGGGTCCAGTAGTGCAAGACGACATTCAGGACACGCTGCCGCGTTCTCTGTTCAGGTAGAGCGCAACAAGCGGTGCCACCAGGAAAAATGCCGCTGGCTTCCCGTCGCCTGTACGCGCATAATGCGCTGATGCCAGTCACGATCAGCGGGCCGAAGCGCCTGCGCGGCGAGATCACAGCACCCGGGGACAAGTCCGTCTCCCACCGCGCCGCAATGTTCAATGCGATTGCCAACGGCAGCGCCACCCTCACCAACTTCTCACCCGGCGAAGACTGCGCCTCAACTCTCGACGTTCTCCGGTCGCTCGGTGTGGAGATCGACCGCGGGCCGGGCGCTGAAGGTCTGGGTGACACGATCCATGTCTCGGGCCTCGGCATGCACCGTCTCACCGAACCGGCCGAGATACTCGACGCGGGCAACAGCGGCACGACCACCCGCCTCATGTCCGGGATTCTCGCCGGTCGAGACATCTTCGCCGTGCTCAGCGGCGACACCTCGATTCGCTCACGCCCAATGGGCAGAGTCGTCTCGCCACTGCGCCAGATGGGCGCCGAAATCTTTGGCAGAAAAGACAACACGCTCGCACCGCTTGCCTTCGCGGGCGGCAAGCTGACCGGCATGCGCTACGAAATGCCCGTTGCCAGTGCGCAGCTAAAGTCGTCGATACTTCTTGCCGGACTGCGCGCAGACGGCGAGACGCAGCTAACGCAACCGGCGCAGTCGCGGGACCACACGGAGCGAATGCTGTCCGCAATGGGAGCGCATGTGGAGACGGAGAGGAACAACGTCAGTGTTCGCCCGTCCGAGCTCGAGGCTATCGATGTCTACGTGCCGGGTGATATTTCGAGCGCGGCGTTCTGGATGGTCGCCGGACTCGTGCATCCAGATGCCGAGATCACGGTCCGCGGCGTAGGCATCAATCCGACCCGCGCCGGTGTGATCGACGCGCTGAAGATGATGAACGCCGATATCTCACTGGAGAATGAGCGGGACGCCGCTGGTGAGCCGGTTGCCGACATCGTGGTGCGGTCGAGCAACCTGAAGGGCGCTGTCATCGCAGGCGATATCGTGCCGCTTCTGATCGACGAAATACCCATAATCGCAGTCGCCGCTGCTATGGCCGAAGGCGAGACGAGGTTCGAGGACGCAGGCGAACTGCGTGTGAAGGAGACCGACCGCATCGCTGCGACCGCAGACTGGATGACCGCTGCTGGTGTGAGGGTTGAGACGACAACCGAGACCATGACGGTTCACGGCGCCGGACGCCTGCTGGGCGGCACGTTCAACGGCCACCACGACCACCGCATCGCAATGAGCGAGGGCATTGCCGGGCTGATTAGCGAGTCGCCGGTGACGATTACCGGAGCGGAGATTGCCTCCATCTCGTATCCGCAGTTCTGGACCGAGATCGAGAAGCTTGGCGGCGCAGTTGAGTAGTTCATCGGCAAGCTCAGATAAGAAGGCGTCGCCACTGATCGTGGTGATCTCCGGCCCGTCCGGTGTTGGCAAGGACACGCTGATCGAGCGGATGTCGGAGCTTGGACACGACCACCATTTCACCGTCACTGCGACTACGCGTGACCCGCGGCCGGGCGAACGAGAGGGTGTGAATCACCACTTCCTTGCGAAGGAAGATTTCATCAACATGATCGCCGCCGATGGCCTGCTGGAGTGGGCCGAAGTCTACGGGAACTACTACGGGGTGCCGAAGCAGCAGGTGCGCGACGCGCTGGCACGCGGCCAGCATGTGCTGATCCGGGTTGACGTGCAGGGCGCCCGCAGGCTGCGCCAACTGCTGCCCGAGGCATTGCAGATCTTCGTGCTGCCGCCTTCAATGCCGGTGTTGCGTAAGCGTCTCAAGGAGCGCGGCGTGAACAGTGCCGAAGACATGGAGAGGCGGCTTGTTGCAGCTATGACAGAGATCGGCGAGTCCGACGAGTTCGACTACTGCGTGATCAACGAGGAAGACCACCTGGACGAGGCGGTGAGGCAGGTGTCAGATATTTTCGAGAAGGAATCGAGAAGAGAGCCACCGCGGGTGTACGAGATTTAGTGGGGGAGCAGTGCCGTGTGTCTGGTTGGGGCGGGCAAAGATAGTGCGCCCGGTGACGGCTCCGCCATGACATCCCGTCATCTCGATCGGTCGCTCGTCCGGCCCACACCAAACTCATCGGTAGCGCCAGCGGCAGCGACGATGTCTTCTGAGCTAAGGTCACCCAGGACCCTTCGTACTTCACCGGATATCAGCAGCGTCTTCAGTCCGTCGTTCAAAGGCATCGCCTCTCCCTTGATCAGCGAATCTGAGCCGCCCCTGATCGATGCTGCGAGCTCCGGCCAGCGAATTCTCAGGATATTCCAGCGCGCCAGTGCGTCTATCGACACCGACTGCCCTTCCAGCGTCCTCACCGCCCGCATCACCTCATAGGCCATCGTAAACCGCTTCATGGAGCGCGCATTTTGGTCAAGCAAGTGGCTGTACTCGGCGAGCGCATGCTCCGTTGAGCGTTCTATCTCCTCGCTCAAGAGCCGTTCGACCACGAGAGGTGCAATCTCCTCCTTGACCCGCGCACTCGCCCCGTCAAATGTCTGCAAAATAGTGCGCTGGCCGCTCCCCTGTCGCACTTCTTGCTCGGCTTTCTCGAGCTCCTGCTGATGCTCTTCGTTTTCGTCCGCCGACTGGTCATTTCCGTTTTCCGGTCTCGACAGCAGTTGCATGAAGAACGATTGCTGTAACTGCTTGCCCATGATCGGCACCGGAACCGTTAGCTGGAAAATCTTGTCCAGGAACAGGTGGCCCAGTGATCGTCCCGGCTCATCTATCGCCACCGCAAGCTCCGAGTGCTCGATCTCGTAGCAACGCTGCAGCCAGCGGCCGTCTGATGCGACGATGAAGAACAGCTTCGCCGGCTTCGCTTTCTTGCCGTTGGTTTGCAACTCGTTCCGCACCAGCGTCTGGATCGCATCGAGCAGTTCGACCACGAATGGCTGCGGGCAGCGGTCGAGGTTGTCGATCATGAACACAACCGGGTCCGGTGTCTTCGAAGCGAGCCAGTCGAAGTGGCCTGCCAGGTCGCTCATCGGGTTGGCCCGGGTGTCCTGGTAGATTCTCGCTCCTCTCGGGGAGCTCCACGAGACCGTTCTCAGGGTTCCCATCGCCAGGGTGAGGGCAAGTGTAAGTAGACTGCCGATAGTCGCCGCCAGCTGGGCAAGTTTGTTGAGGGAGGAGGCTCTTGGCAAGATACTGAGGTCGGGAATCGATGCAGCAACCACCAGCCAGGCAACGGCGAGCACGGCGAGCAGCCATAGAGCGCCCTGGTCAGGGGCGAGGATTCGTTGCTTTTCGCTAAGCCACAGCCGGAGCCTTGTCGAATGGCCGAGCTTTTTCCGAATCGACAAACGAAGCGAACTCAGCAGTGCCCACCATGCGGGGCCGATGTGGGCCTGCCGCCAGGCATCGAAATGTACGATCGTCCAGTCTTCACATTTGTCTGATCGCGGTCGTTCACCTGGCTCTTCTTCAGCAGGTGAAGTTCCGTTTTCTGCGGCCTGCGTTTTCTCGTCCTTCTTCGGGGGACACAGGTCGTCTTGCACGAATCCGAGAATGGTTGACTTGCCGGAGCCCCATGGACCGTCGAGAAGCATCATGAACGATTCGGTGTTCTTCTCGCTGCGCAGGTCGGTCAGCTTGTTGGCTATGACCCGGGCTATCGGCCTTCGGCGGAGCTGATCTTCACGAGCAGGCTCATCGCCGGTCCACTGGACAGTTTCGTCTTTTTCGGGTTCGGCTGAATCGGAGCTTTGTACATGTTCGGTGCCCTGTCCAGGTTCGGCTGATGACTGTTGTTCAACTGGCTGAGGTGGATCGCGAGGTTTGACTTCGATCTCTTTGAAAAGCCGCTCAATGAACTCGCCATCGTCCAGCGCTGTGCGAACGTGCTCGTCCAGCTTGATCAGACCGGCGAGCAGCAGCTGCCCGTCTAAAACCTGGTGCTTCGAATTGCGAACGTCATCGATGTCGTAGAGACGCCCGACTCGTTGCAGCCAATCGTCAATAGTCCACCGTTCGCCACGGTCGGCATCGAACTGTGCCTTCTCAAATTTGCCGCCTACGTACTCAGGGTGCGACTCCTGTAGCCGGTTGGTTATTCGGGATGCTGTGACGGGTTCTTCGACCAGATCGCGCCAGATGTTGCGAACGGTTACCGAGAACTCATGCAGGTTGCGAACGCGTCCGTAAATCTGTTCTATACCGGACTGAGGATCTTCGGGGTTAAGCTGGATCACTCCCCGGTTTGCGTAAAGCGCCCGAAATACGGCCGGGTAATCGGGGTCCATTTGTGTAGATGGATCGACCGCAATGACCGGAATCAGGTTCTCTTGCGCCAAAACAATGTCTTGAACTACGAATGTCGGGAAAGTCCCCATGCTGATAGCTATAATCACTCGAATGTTTTCCGCAGGTAGACCTTCGGAAAGCTGCGACGTGAGCCCTGAATCCGCGCCGCTGCCAGCAACCACCTGGAACTCTTTCTCAAACCGTGCTGCCAGCCTGTCGACAAACTCCAGTTCGCGGGCGTCGTGACTTATGAAAACGATTTGCTGGTCGGGTTCCACGTCGAGATAGTCCCGTAAATAGAAATGACAGGCGGCTTCACCGGGCTGCTCGAATTCGGGCGGGCTGACGGCCGCAATATACAACAGCCGGAGACGCCCGCACCCGGTTGCGGGTTCCCCGGCTCAGGCCCCTTCGACAGGCTCAGGATGGCGCGCTCATCTGCCCTGCTAAAACCGGTGGTACTTAAGGTAAGCCTCTTGCGGGTCCATGCCACCCAGGATCATCTTCCGCAGTTCGTTCTCCGTGCCAATCACCTCGCCGACCTTCGCCGCAACCTCCTCTGCGATCGCCCCCGGCACCACGACCACGCCGTCGCGGTCCGCCACAACATAGTCGCCAGTCGAAATCTCTATACCGCCAATGACCACAGGTTCGCCCATCGTCTCCAGCTTCCACCTGCCGACAACATCAGACGGCGTGTAGTAGCGGCAGAACACTGGGAACTTCAGGCGCAGGATGAAATCGGAATCACGGTTGCCGCCGTCCACGATGTAGCCCCTGACGCCCCGGAACTTGAGCGTCTCGGCCGAAAGCTCGCCCATGTGGGCAATCGTCGAGTCGTTCGGCTGGCAGACGATCACCGAATCCGCAGGCGCCTTGCTCAGCATGCCGGTCCGGCTCAGGAGCGACTCATCGTCCGAAACCGAGGTGTCGATACGGCCGCTGCATGTCCAGATCCTGCCGACTAACGGAAGCTCCGGGTCGAGCGGCCGAATGTCCGGCGGCAGGGTGCAGTCGGGATGACCCATCTCACGCATCACGTCGTAGACGGCCCCGGTGTATGCCTTCTCAAGCTGCTCAGTGATCGTCATGTTGTTCTTTCATTTGGGAGATGGGGAACTTCGGAGCGTCTGACGGCATCTCGTTCTCAGGCCGGAGATGGTACTAAATTCACTCGCCCGCAGCGTGCCGGGAGATGTACGATAGGTGCACCAACAACTGTCCCGGCCGCTTATCTAGCAGGATTGAGAAATGGCGAACCCCGAGATCGATGTCTTCACCTCGAACGGTTGAGGCCCTTGCCACATGGTGAAAGTGTATCTTTCACGCAAGGGAATCCCGTTCACCGAGCGGAACGTTTCGCTCGACGAGGACGATAACGCCAAATTGCTCGCGCTTGGGCGCACCACAACGCCGGTGACGACAATTGGCGATGCCATCATTGTGGGATACAAGCCGAAGGACATCGACGCTGCACTTGCGGCTTTGTGAGTTCGACGACGGTTCTTCGACGGTTGAATCTGAACATCCGGTACCGGCAGGGTGAGATGCAATCTTGCTTCTTGGCCGCGTTGATGACCGCGCCACGCTTGCGCGGCGAGTCAGCGTGTATTTCCTGAGCGAAGTGAAACGTAGTCGAAGGATCTCTCGCGCTTGTGGTTGACCTGAGTGGATTTACTCGTCTCCCACGGTGGTGGACATTTCAAGACGAGTTGGCTCTATTTGCAAACCACCGCATCAGGACGAGTTAGCCCTTTTGGCGACCACCGCAACAAGATCACCTGACCGCTGAGAGACCCTTCGACTCCGCTGATGCTCCGCTCGGGGAACGCACTTCACCCAGTGATCGCCTCTTCACCCGAAGAACGCGCGCCTCTTAAAACGCACCGAACCGTCTCGGAGCGGTATCCAACCGGCCCACGCCACCACTCTGCGCCATCCGCGGAATTCCTGACTGCCGCGGTCGTTTTCAGTAGAAACTGCGTGTAAAGTGCGGAACGCGTCTCATCGAGCGAGTACGCATTGCCAGGCCGGCCAAGACCCGCATTGAAACGGCCTGCGAAGAGAGATCACGCAAATGACTGCTCCCGTCCGCGTCGTCCACTTCCTGAACCAGTTCTTCGCCGGTATCGGTGGGGAAGAGATGGCGAACTCACCGCTTGAGGTCCGCGAGGGCGCAGTCGGTCCGGGGCGCGCCCTTCAGCAGCAGTTCGGAGACCGGGCAACCATAGTCGCCACCGTTTACAGTGGCGATAACTGGTTCACCGAGAACCCGGACGCCGCGACTGCCGCCCTCCAGAAGGCATTTGCAGAACATAAGCCCGATGTCGTGATCGCAGGTCCGGCATTCAACGCTGGCCGCTACGGACTTGCATGCGGGCATGTCTGTGCTACAGCCGGGGAACAGGGAATTCCGTCCGTCACAGCGATGTTCCCGGAGAATCCAGGCGTCCTGGAGTACGACACCAGCGCCTACATCGTCCCGACCGGCACATCCCCGGCGGACTCTCCCGGAGTGTTCGATTCACTCGCCCGGCTGGCGCTGAAACTGGTATCCGGCGAGGCTCTTGGACCGGCTGAGACCGAAGGCTACCTGGCCCGTGGCATCAGGCGGCCGGGTCTCAGAGAGCATTCTGCATCACGCCGCGCAGTAGACATGCTGGTCGCCAGGATGACGGGCAATGACTGGACGACTGAGCTGCCGATCCGGGCCCCGGATGCGGTCACTCCGGCTGATCCGCTCCTCCAGATCGGAGGCGCGAATATCGGCCTCGTGACAACCGGTGGACTTGTTCCCAAGGGCAACCCGGACAGGCTGGTCCGCGGCGGCGCGAAGGACTACTTCAAGTATTCGATATCTGATCTCGACTCTCTCAGCCCGGTCGACTGGGAGAGCGTGCACCGCGGCTTCTACACCCTGACGGTGAACGAAAACCCCAACTACGTCCTGCCGTTGGACACGGTTCGCAGCCTTGAGCGGTCCGGTGTTATCGGCTCCGTTCACCCGTGGTTCTACACGACCAGCGGGGTTGGAACGGCGGTCGCCGAGTCACGCAAGATTGGCGCCGGTATCGCTGCCGAACTGCGGGAGGCAGGTGTCGACGCCGCCCTCCTGGTCGCCACCTGAGGGACCTGCAACCGTTGCGGCGCAACGGTAGCGAAGGAGATCGAGCGGGCGGGTATCCCCGTCGCCATGATCTCCGCCATCTACTCTCTCGCACTCACCACCGGCGCACCACGCGTCATCAAAGGCGGCCGCATCGAACATGTCTGCGGCGACCCTTCACTGGGTCCCGAAAAGGACCGCGAGTTCGGGGAGCGAATTGTGAAGACGGCGCTGAACGCGCTTGGCACGGCCGTGACCGAACCTACGCTGTTCGACCCGGTCAAGCTCCAGGAAGCTGAAGTAGTGACGGCTTGATGCCGCCAGGAAGCAGAGGAAAAAAATGCGGCTTGAGCTGGGCACTTTCACCGTCGACGAGATCCGGTTCGGTGCAACGACCTCGTGGTCTAACAACATCCTGGAGATCGACCGCGACACGCTGATCGCGGAGATCATGAAAGATCAGCGCGTCACGTCTGTCTCTCTTGAGATCGTCCGACCCGGCGAATCGGTTCGCATCACTACCGTCCGAGACGTCATAGAGCCGCGTGTAAAAGTCTCCGGACCCGGCACCGTCTATCCGGGCATCTGCGGCCGCCCGGTCGCCACCGTGGGCAAGGGCCGGACGCACAGGCTTGCCGGAATGGGCGTTGTTGAGGTCGCCGCCGTGCCGCTGTACCTGAACCCCGGGATGGGCGGATACGTTGACCGCGCCATGATAAATATGCAGGGGAACGGCGACCTTAGTCCCGCCTTCTCTCGCCTCCAGAACCTGTGCGTCGTGCTCGAAATCGACCCTGATCTCCACGTCCATGACCGTAACGAAGCGGCACACACCGCTGCCCTGCTCGTCTCCGACACGCTCGCCGAGACCACGCGCCATCTTGAGCCGCCGGTGCTCGAAACGTTCGAGCTCACAGACGTCGATCCATCACTGCCGAAGATCGCCTACATCCTTTGCCAGCACTCGCCCGAGCATCATGCCGGGTCGGTCAGGGGCTGGGGCGACCATCTCTACGGGATCACCCGCCTGCACCCGCCGTGGGTGATCCACCCGAACGAGATGCTGGACGGCGCGCTGACGTTCGATAACTCGTGGGGCTTCGTCAACGACCCGATGCTGACGGAGCTGTACAGCCGCCACGGAATCGACCTGAACTTCGTCGGCTGCATCGTCATTCGCACAAGGTGGAGTTCGCAGAGCGAGAAAGACGTCACCTCGCAGCAGGCTGCCAAGACGGCGCGCATGCTCGGAGCGGACGGCGTTGTGGCGGTCGGGATGGTCGGCGGAAACGACTTCATGGAGGCGGTGCGGACAGCACAGGCGTGCGAACTGGAGGGATTGGCGACGACCTTCGTGGTTGTGGAGGATGAGCCGTCGGACGGCGGACCGCCGATACTGGAGCCGCTCCCCGAGGTCAGGTCTATAGTCAGCGTGGGTCTCGGCAGGAAGGACCTTTCACCCAACCCTGTGCCGCCGGTCGAGAGGGTGATCGGGCCTTCGGAGATAACGCTTGACCTGAGCACCGGCGTCGGCACGGTAGACGCAAAAGGCGAGATGCCGTTCGGGCGCTCGGGACTGGTCTGGACAGGGTTGGAGAGCCGGACATCGTGTTTCGAGTATTGAGTGGGAGGCGGCGGATTCCGAGAGGGCGGTTGCCATACGACAATCACCCATTTGGTAGGGGCGCCGCTTGCTGCGCCCCATCGCGTCTCCGCGGTCACAACAACCCACCCTCTAACTCCCTCCCTGTCAGGGAGGGAGAACACGCCCACCTAATACTCGAAGGCGCTGGCCTTCATGTAGCCGTAGCGGTCTGCCCAAGCGATCGCCGTTAGCGGCCCTGAGGCGTCGATCTTCGTGTACTGGTTCGAGGCAGGATCAACCCGGAACAGCTCCTTGCGGCCGATCACTCGCTCCGGCACCGGGATGTCCGCAACGACCCCGCCCGCAGGCCCGTGAAATCCGGTCGTGACCACCGCGTCAGCCTCAGGCAGCGGCTCCAGGAGCGGAGGCCCGCCGCTCGAAGGCGACTCCTCCTGCGTCATGAAAACCGTGTCGATCCCCGCCTTCTCACACGCCTCGATCGTGCGGATGACCTCCATGAAGTCGTTTCCACCCGAGTCCCACGAAACGACTACGCCGTCGACACGTAGGGACAGGCACAGTGAAGCGACCTGCTGTGCCGTCAAGAATTTCTCTTTTTGAGACGACCAACGGGTGCGAATCGTAATCACCCCGGCGAAGTTCAGGTCCTTTCCGTGCCGCTGGGCCAGTCCCCATGCGACCGGGTTGTTGACCAGCTCCCACGAAGCGCGGCCGGATATCGCGCCATCGAACAGCTCGTTCGGGTTCAGAAGCCAGGGCGGTGTCAGTCGAGTTATCCCGTAGATGGCGGTCCAGTGCGCGTGCAGCGACGCCGAGTAGTGCTCTGAAGAGCGCATCGCCATCACATACGCAATCCGTGGCAGAGCCGGGTCATCGCTCGTCAGGTCAGAAACCTCCAAAGACTCTGGCGTCAGATTACGCGTCGTCTCTGCGATCAGGTCAGCGGCACGCAGCACTGCGCCGTGTATCGCATCGTTCTGCTCCTCGACGTGCGCGCCATCCCGCGCCACGACGCTCATCACAATGTTGTGCATCGAGCCGAACGGCGTCGCCTCGCCGCCCGGTCCCCACATGTCGAAATAGGTCTCCACATCGCCGTCGCCGCCGTTGTACCAGACGGTGTTCGTGACCTCGAAGATCGACATGCCGCGCAGCACATTGGTCCGCCCCGAGCCAACGGAGTCCACAGGCCGGCTGCTGATTCCCGGGTAAACGACACCCTGCCCTTCCACCTTCACGCGCGGCTCAACCTGGTCTCGAACAGTGGTGATCCTGACGGCGTCGCCGGGGTGAACGACATCGAACTGGATGTCGTCCAGCCGTGCGTCGGAAAGTAACTGGTCGCGCAGTGAATTGGCGTCCACGTGCACGACACCGTCCTCGTAAGCCGTCCGGTCCGACAGGACCACGTCAGTGACCGGGAAGATACCCAGTTCGAGTCGCATTTTTCATCCTTATCAACTGTTCGGGAGCCAGTGGGAAGTCGCTCGCCCAATCGCCTAAAAGGGTTCAAAGAGAGTCGGCTCGGCAACCGCGGTGGTCAGTGACTCGAGAGCCTTTTCCACTATGACCGTGCCGAACTGCAGGTCCTCATCAGGCGAGAGCCTGGGGTTGCCGCAGACATGCTCGATACGCGTTCCCCGGACGACCCGCGGAGCGCCGGTTGTGAGTGCAAGGCTGAACAGGGCCGAGATCAGCGCCACCGGAATGCCCGCCCGCTCGATCTCCTTCGCTATCGTTGCGCCGCAACGATTACAGGTCCCTCAGGTGGCGACCATCACGACGGCATCCACGTTTTCCTTCTCCAGCTCAGCGGCCATCTCCTGGCCCATGCGCTCTGAGTCGGCGACCGTGGTGCCGCGGCCCGAGGTTGCGAAGTACTCGTGGTGAATCGACTCGATCACTCCACGGTCTTCCAGCGTTCGCATGATGTTCAGCGGCAGCACATAGTTCGGATTACCGTTCGTGATATCGGTGAAGAAGCCAACATGGATAGACTCCCACCTACCGGCCTCCATGCTCCGCAGGTTCCCGATCTCGTACTTCAGCCACACCTGTGACGGTCCGCCGGGCAGGTGATCCGGATTGCCGATTGGCACCAGCCCGCCCGCAGTCACCAGCGCGATCTTGGCCGTTGTCAGGTCACGTAGCGGAGTGGCAGGCTCGATCTGGGACGGCAACTCTATCGGCAGCTCCGTCTCGAACGGCTCGCCCTTGACCTTGGCGAGAATCATGTCGATAGCCCGCTCTGCCGCCGGCTTCTCCCGGTGTCCCGCTTTGCGAATGCCGCGTCCCAGGTAACCTTCTTCGGAAGCCGGTCCGAGCTCCTGTCCGTCGGCCAGCTTCAGCCCGATTCGGGCGACTGTCGCAACAGCCTCGCTCATGCCTGCGACGCCCTCGCTGGTCGGGACGATCACGACTTCCGGCCGGTGCGTCAGCGTCCCCGGGTTCTCGTTGAACATCGCCGTCACGGCCGGGATTCCGTCCTCGTATGCGAGATAGCACACCTCAGTGCAGGAAAGACCGTAGCGGCCCGCGTTGAACGCAGGACCGGCAATCACGAGGTCGGGACGGTAGTGCGCCAGCGTCTCGACGACAGTCCGCCGTGAGACCTCAGACTCCTCGTTGAAGTAGTTGTCTCCGGCCACGATAGTCGCAACTATCTCCGCCTTGCCGTCGAACGCTTTCAGGAACGCGTTGCCGGGGCCGACCGCCCCCTCGCGCACTTCGATCGGATAGTTAGCCGATTCTTCCGAGCCGACACCAGCGAAGAACTGGTTCAGAAAGTGGACCACCCTCACCGGCTTCACCGCACCGCTATTTTCGTCTGACATCTCTGCCTCCGTACATTTCGATATGACCGCTGGTCGTTAGTAGTCCAGCGCGCTCCACGTCGTGCTTCCGTATCTGTCTACCCATTGATATGTGCGCAGCTCATCGTGGGCATCGATGCTCCCGGAAAGCGAGTTCTGGTTGGCAAGCACCGAAGGCCGACCGATCACTTTCTTCACCGCTGGAAGAGGCGCGTCATACTCTGGCACGCTTTCAGCGGGCATCAACTCGTTGCGCCCCCAGCCGGTGCTTACAACGGCCTGTGCCTCAGGCAACGGCTCCAGCAGCGGGCTTCCCGTGTCCGGGTGCTCCTCCGTCGTCAAAAAGACAGTGTTGATGCCGATCTTCTCGCACGCCTGCACCGTTCGGATAACCTCCATGAAGTCGTTCCCACCGGCATCCCATGACACGACCGCACCGGTTGCCCCGACCTGCTGGGCTATCTTCGCCGCCTGGTTCGATGTGACGTTCTTTTCGACCTGCTGGCTCCAGCGCGTCCTGATAACGATGCAGCCCGCGAAGATGATCTCCGTGCCGTGCCTTGAGTACAGGTCCTGCACGATCGGGTTGTTCACGAGAATCCATGAGTCCCTACCCGCAACGGCGCCGTCCAGCCACTCGTTCGGGTTCAGCAGCCACGGCGCGTTCAGCCTGCTCAGGCCATAGGTCGCAGTACCGAACCCGCGCACTGAATCGGCGTAGTGCTCAGGTGAGTTGTGGCACGAGATATAGACGACTCGCGGCAGGTCCTGCCGGTCCGTCTCGGGACTTTCGAACACGCGCACACTCGCTGGCGATGCATCGGCGACGGTTGCTGCCAGCGCGTCGCTGACCTTCATCGCAGCCGCCTCGGCAGCCCATGCCCGCGCCGCGGCGGACAGGTTTCGGTCCGTGTTCACCAGAACACAGACGCTGTGTAGCTTGCCGTAGGGAATGAGTTCGGCTGACGGACCGCTCTGGTCGTAGATCGTGTCGAACGCCTGCGGGCGCTTCTCCTCATCGAGACCGGGTGGTGGCGTGGTGTCGGGCAGGTTGACGACGCCAACGCCTTCGAGGCGATGGGTGCGGCCAGTGCCGACGGTTGCCGCGTCACGATCACAGATGCCGGGATACGCAACGCCGGGACCTTCAACCTTCACCCGCGGCTCCAGCACATCTATGTAGCCCACGATCCGCGTCGAATCGCCGGGGTGGGCGATCTCGATCCTTGCGTGGGTGATCGCCGGGTCTTCGAGCACGAGTGCTGCCAGCGCGTCGACATCAATCGTCAGCTCTCCGTCCGAGTAGCCGGTCTCGTTTCCTTCGCGCACGTTCGTGACAGGGAAAGTGCCCAGTTCAAGACGCATGTGAGTCCGATCCTCTCTGAGCCAACACTGTGATTGCGTGCCTGTTTCCGGAAGCTGACATTTCGCTATCCCCTCACCGGCTCGAACAGCGTCGGTTGATCGACCTCCGTGGTCAGGGATTCCAGGGCGGTCTGCACGATGCTGCGCCGGAACCGCCTGTCCCTTTCGGGGCCGAGAGACGGATCACCGCAGACGTGCTCGATGCGTGCGCCTCGGATGACCCTGGGCGCGCCGGTCGTGAGGGCGAGGCTGAAGAGAGCAGAGATAACGGCCACCGGAATGCCGGCGTTCTCGATCTCCTTGGCTATCGTTGCGCCGCAACGATTACAGGTCCCTCAGGTGGCGACCAGCAGAGCGCCGTCAATATTGTTCTTCTTGAGATGCTCGGCCATCTCCTTGCCGATTCGCCGTGAGTCGCTGACGTGGGTTCCCACGCCGGACACGCTCAACATCTCGTCATGCACACGCTCGACACCGCCCGCGTCCTCGATCTCCCGCATCACATCGAGCGGAGCCGCGTAGTTCGGATTTTCGTTGGTGATGCCGACGTAGAAACCGCGGTGAATCGACTCCCAGTCCGCGGCCTCAAGTGTCGGCAGACCACCGACGTCATACAGCCACCAGCTTGTCGAGCCGCCTCGCACCTGCCCTTCCGGGTTGCCTTTCGGCACGACGCCGCCCGAGGTCATCATCGCGATAGACGCCTTCGATAGATCGGCAATTGGCGGAGCAGGTGTCGCAACATCAGGAACGTCGATCCTTAGCTCAGTCGTCCACGGAGCGTCGGTCAGGCGGGCCACAAGCATGTCGCCTGCTCTTGTCGCAGCGGACGCATACCGCTCACCCTCGCGCCGGATGTCACGCGGGAAATATCCGTCCTCAGCGGCCGGGCCGAGCTGCTGCCCCGAACCCAGCTTGACTGCGAGACGCGCCAGCGACCCCAGCGCGTCTTCCATGCCCTGCACCTCTTCGGAACATGGGACGATGACGACTTCGGTCCGGTGTGCCAGGACTCCCGGATTCTCCTCGAACATGCTCGTGACGGCGGGAATGCCGAGCGACTGTGCGATCTCGCAGACGGCTCCGCTGGCAAGGCCGTAACGACCGGCATTAAACGCCGGACCGGCGATCACAACATCGGGCGATGCCGCTTTGATGGCGTCGTTTATGGCGCTTGAAGACTCGTCGACGTTCTCCGTCACCCAGTTATCACCGGCAACCAGAGTCGTAGTGATGTGACCTTCGTCGCCAAGCAGCGCGTCGATGCGCCTGCCGGGGCCGACCGCGCCATCCGTGACAGACAGCCCGATATTGGCGTGTTCCTCGCCGCCCTGCCCCGCGAAGAACTGGTTGATGAAGTGGAGGACTCGTAGTTGTTCAGGCATGCTCTGGTCCTATCCTGCCAGTTCGGGTTATCAGTTTAACTGTCTGAGGCGCGGGTCCAGCTTGTCCCGTAGCCAGTCGCCAAGGAAGTTTCCGGAGAGCACCAGGAGGAAGATCGCGAAGCCCGGGAAGAACGCGATCCACCAGGATGAGCTGAGATAGTCTCGGCCATCCGCCACCATCACGCCCCAGGCAGGCGTCGGCTTCGGTATGCCGACACCGAGGAAACTCAGGATGGCCTCGGCCAGGATCAGGGACCCGACACGGAGTGTGGCGACGACGATCAGTGTGTTCACAATTCCCGGGAAGATATGCCTGACCATGATCCTCCGCGTCGGCGCGCCCGCCACGCGCGCGGCCGCAACGTAGTCCTGGCTCTTGATCGTCAGCGCATCTGCTCGTATCTGACGCGTGTAACCGTTCCAACTGAACAAGGCGAGCAAAATGATCACGATTGTGAAACTCTGCCCGAAGACAATCACCGTGACGAGTGCAACCAGGATGAACGGCATCGCCAGCGTGAAGTCAACCAGCCGCATGATGATTTCGTCGATATGCCGTCCGTACCAGGCTGCGACGATGCCGAGCACCGTTCCGACGGATCCGCCAATCGCAACGACGACGACCACGATGATTATCGATATGCGCGCGCCAAACACGACGCGACTAAAGATGTCACGGCCCTGCTGATCCGTTCCCAGCAGGTGTTTGAAAGACGCCTCTTCGTCCGATGACCAGAACGGTGGAATCTCCCTGTCTCCCAGGTAGCCGTTCTCGGGGTCGAAAGGAGCTATCAATGGCGCAAAAATCGCGCCGACGATCATCAGCGCCATGATCCCCATTGGAATCACCGGATATCTGTTGATAATCCGCACCCACCGCCACACTTCTGAAACGCCGAACCCGCGTCTTGCGTGCAAGCGTGTGACATCTGTTTCAGTGGTTGCTGTCAATTGAGTCGGATCCTCGGATCGATCACGGCGTACAGCAGGTCAGTCAGCAAATTGACGATCACATAGAGGGAGGTCAGGACGAGCACAACTCCGGAGAGCACGGGCAGATCGAGGTTGTTCACAGAGGTGACGGCAAGGCGTCCCAGTCCCGGCCATGCGAACACGGTCTCGGTCACGACGGCACCGGTCAGGAAGGCGACGAAAACCAGCGCCGAATATGTCAGCGGGGCGATGAGCGCGTTGCGAAATGCATGTTTCCAGACAACCTTCGTACTTCCCACCCCCTTTGCCCGCGCAAGGGTGATGTACTCGGAGTCCATGACCTCGAGCATTGAAGACCGCACAAGACGCAGTAGCCCGGAGGCTGTCAGCCAGCCGAGCGTGATGGACGGCAATATGTAGTGATCGAAACCACCACGGCGTCCGAACGGCAGCCACTCCAGCTGCACTGAGAAGATCAATATCAGCATGATGCCGAGCCAGAATGGAGGCAGCGCCTGGCCGAACAGGGCCATGGTCCGGCCGGAGTAGTCCCAGAAGGAGTTCCTGCGCACGGCAGAAAGAACTCCCAGCGGTATCCCCAGTAGAAGCGCAAACAGGAACGAGCCGATGGCGAGTTCTATAGTCGCCGGAGCCCGTTCACGAATCACGTCCAGGACCGGCCGGTTTTCACGGAGCGAATCACCAAGGTCGCCCTGGACCGCGTTACCGACCCAGATGAAGTACTGGACGATCACCGGCTTATCCAGGCCCCACTGCCGGCCCCACTCGTCGTACTGTTCCTGGGTTGTGTACTCGTTCAAGAACACCGTGCGCGGGTCCCCCGATGCGCGCGACAGCAGGAACACCACGAGTGTCACCAGAATGACAACGATGACACTGTAGAAAACCCGTCTAATAATAAATCTGGTCATGTTGAGACGGCACGACTGACGAAGGCCGAGACCGGTTCCGGAACCGGCTCGACAGATGGTTTATGCGACGGCGGTCGATTCGGTCCCGGGGAGGGCCTGCCGCTGTTGCCAGTGATGGCAAAAAGCGGCGACAGGCCCACCCGGAACCAGATTGACTAGTTGTCTAGTACCACCGTTTCGAAGGTGCCGGCAAATCCGGCGCCCTCTGTGTATGGCGTCCACTCCAGAACCCTTGGGCTAACTACCCAGAGGTTCGAGATGTCGACAACCGGGGCCACGACCATCCAGAACCTGGACAGATCCTCAGCCTCGATGTTGTTTGTCACACGCACCGACGGGTCGTTCTCAACCTGGTTTTTCTGCCAGTTCTCAAGGACCCACGGAATCTCCAGGCCACGGTTCCATCCGGCAGACGGAATCACGCCCTGGCTCTGCGCGGTATCGACTTCACCAACGGCGTCGTGCTGCCACATCCACACAACGTCGAGTGACCTGGCGACCATGGTTGGGCGTCGCGCCTGGTACGCAGTGTTCTCAATGGACACGTTCAGGCCAATGTCCTCCCACATCTGTGCGATCGCCTCACCAACTTCGACGCTTACAACGCCGGGAACGTCTGGAGGCAGGAAGAACGGCACGTCAAACCCGTTCGGGAAGCCCTGCGCAGCGATTATCGACTCCGCCTCGTCGGGATCGAACGGAATAACCCACTCATCTTTGAACTCGGCCATCTCTGGTGTGAACCCGAACCAGGAATGCGAGGGAGCTCCGAACCCGTCAAGAACCTCGGCGTTGATCAGCTCCCTGTCGATAGCCATCGCCATCGCCTGGCGAATCTGCCTGGCCTTCTCCATGCTGGCATCGTCGTCAGGATCACCAATCCACGGGTGGTCCTCGTCAGGCTTCAGACCAGGCCTCGGGAAGACAGACTCCCCTGTGTCGTGGTGCTCCTTGATCCAGTAGTTGCCACCAAACGAAACGTGCTTGCTGGCAGGCTGGCCAATCATCTGGATCCTGCCACCGCTGCCATCTACCGCATCCCTCAGGAAGTTGTTCGGAAGCTGGGCAATGTCGACCTGGCCGGTCTCGATCGCCGCCAGCCTCGTCGAGACCTCAGGTACTTCGACGATTTCCACGTTGGCAATGTTTGGCGTCGCTCGCCAGTGCGGGTTAACGGCAGAAAGCTTCACAACGTCGTTCGCTTTCCAGTCGTCAACCTCGAACGGTCCGGTGAACACAGGCGTCAAAACCGCCTGGTCGAAACCGAGCTCGTCGTGGGCCTTCTTGCTGATCATGGGAGTGAAACCCGTCACCGGGTACATCCACTGGAACCAGCGGCTCTCCCACTTCTTGAAGTGAGCAACGACCTCATTGGGACCTGTCGCCTCGACGTTGTCTATGAAGTCACCCATCTCTACACGAGCCCAGGTGCTGCCGTCGCTGATCGCCTCGTTGAAGCTGAAGGCAACGTCTTCTGCTGTGAGCTCGCCGTAGCCCCCGTGGAACTCGACACCGCTCCGAATAGTGAACGTGATCTTGCTCTGGTCACCGGCAACTTCCCATGACGTTGCGATGCCTTCGTTGTTCAGCGGTCCAATCAACGGCGGCGGAGCGGGGTCTGTTCGGACGAGACCCTCGCCAATGCCCCATGCCGCGATGTTCAGGTTGCCGGGCCAGGGAATCTTGCTCGGAAGGAAGTTTGCAGGCGTGATCAGTGCAACTCCAACCTTGAGCGTGCCTTCAGGACCCGTCGTCCTCGGAGGCGTAGCCGTCGGCGGGACCCGAGTCGGCTGCGTGGTTGACGGAGTCGCAGTCGGAATTAGCCGTCCAACGGTCGGTATCACAACCGGCACCGTTGCAGTCGGCTCTGGAGTTGCTGTTGCGGCCGGTGCGCCCCCTCCGCTGGGAGTTGCGGTGGGATCGTCTCCGCTTCCGCAAGCAACGGCGATAGCCAGCACCGATGCCAGCACCGCGGTCGATAACCATTTACGTTTCATCAATCTGTACCTTTCCGATAGTTCGAACTAGTGGTTGGCCACCCGCGAAACTGTAACGCGGGCTGGAATCTGTTTGTTTACGGACTAAAATTCATAACAAGAGCGAGTTCCGAACCCGAAATGGTCTTCCCATTGCAGGGTCCGGATCTCCGATTTCGCATCGAGCTCTACCAGCGGCGAGTCAGGACTGTAGTTGATCTGAATCGTCGGCGAACCGATCACACGGTCCACTGCGGGCATCGGCGTCCGCTCGTACCACATGTTGGCACCGATACCCGTGCTCACAACGGCAGACATCTCCGCCAGCGGCTCAAGCAGAGCCGGTCCACCACTATCAGGATCTTCTTCCCCGGTCACCAGGACCGTCTGCACACCGGCCCGCTCGCATGCCTGTACCGCTCTGGCCACCTCCATGAAGTCGTTGCCTCCGGCGTCCCACGAAATAACCGCGCCGTCAGCGCCGAGCGACTTCGCAACCGAGGCTGCCTGGTTTGAGGTGACATCCTTTTCCCACTGCGAGCTCCAGCGCGTTCGAATAGTGATTACTCCTACAAAGTTGCACTCTCTTTCTCCGTGCTTTCGTAAAAGTCCCAGCACCACCGGATTGTTTGTCATCTGACAGGAATAGATGCCACTTATCGCCCCGTCCAACAGCTCGGTTGGCCGAAGCACCCAGGGCGGCGTCTGCATGGTCACGCCGTAGATGCCAACTCCGTATGCCTCCAGGCTGTCGGAGTAGTGTTCCGGCGAGTTCATGCACGATATGTAGACGATATTTGGCAGACCGGGTTGCGGCTCGGAGGTGTCGAACGTTTCGGTCTTGTCCGGGGTCTGGCCAACGGTTACCGAGGCCAATAAATCGGAGACCCGGAGCGCGGCGGCCTGAAGTGCCTGGTTCTGATCGTCGAGACCGAGAGATTCGTTGACTTCCAGGCTCAGGCAGAGGTGATGGATGCTGCCGTAAGGGACAGCGTCCGCCCCGGGGCCTGACATGTCGAACAGGTTTGAGCCCGGACCGGTCGAGTTGCCAGAGATACTGGCGGAATCCGATGCGACCGTGAACGCCTTGATGGGGCTGATTTCGACCAGTGCCACGCCGGAGAGCCGGTTCGTGGTGCCAATACCGACGGCCGTAACGTCACGGTCTCCAATGCCGGGATAGGTCTGGCCGGGGCCATCGAGCTTGACCCTCGGCTCGATCACGTCCTTGATCGCAGTTACGCGAACGGATTCACCCGGGTGGGCCAGCTCAATGCGCGCACCCGTAATCCTGTTGTCTGACAGCGCGGTTTCGAGTAACTGGCCTTCGGATATCTCAAGAGTGCCCGCCCCCAAGGCTGTCTTGTCTCCGAACTGGACCCGGTTGACCCGGTATGTGTTGACTGTGAGGCCGATAGTCATTGTTCCGTTGCGCCCAGGGGGCAATTTCCCTGACGTTCCTACCCGATCCACATTCTGAACTTCAGTTGTGCGTCTTCATCTTCAACTGCGGAGCCGCATCCTCGCTTCGAAGTGATTAATCGGGGTCAGACCGGCGGAATAATACCAGTTTTTACGGTGCCCGGCCCGCAGATTCCTCAATTCAAATAAGTTTTCCTCTACGAAAGAAGCTCACTGAGTCGATTTCTACGCCTTAATTCGTACACCAGGAATCTGGCGTAAAAGCTCATGGGACTGGCAGCATGGCTCGCCGATCTGCGCTGCGATGAGCTGTAAAAGCTCTCGAACACACCAGCATCGTACGTGTTCGCGTTACTGAGAAGATGGAATTCCCGACGCCGCTGCTTCTGCCTCGGCAAATATCGATTCCGCCTGATTCAGCACCACTATTACGGAATCGAGCGCGTTCCTGGCCTGCTCACTCACCGGGCATCCCGTGTCGCCCGTGCACGGATGCGGGAAACTCTCCTGGATGCTCCTCAACTCTCCGCACGCAGCCGTAATCGCAGCTCGCTGGTCTTCCCGCTCCATCTCTTCAATCGTTCCCGGAAAGCAGACACCCTGGTGAAACCGGTAGCTGGCCCACTGGTAGGAAAACTCAGCACGCAAAAGTTTGTTCGCCTCTCGTAAAAGCACGAGTCGTGAGAAGGCCTCTGTTGGAGGTCGGAAATCGGGCGTTTGCCGCTCCTGGTGGTCTCTGAACCTCTGGGTGCAGCCGCCCGCGACGACCATGAGCGCAAACAGCAGCGCCACCAGCCACAACCAGCGTCTGGCACTCGTTATCGGGATATTCAAACCCTCTCTGGCCGGTTTTAGTGACTATCGGGACCTGCTCCGACCAGTCGACGAACAGGTTATTCTGGGCTCCATGCGATACAGCACACGCCAGGGATCAAGCGAGTACCTGAAGCTCCTTGGCTACAAACGCTACCACTACCTGGCATGGCCCCGGGTCTCGTCAACACGCCTGGTGCTGCTCCACGCGCTCGGTGAGTGCGCCGATATCTGGACAGCTTTCGCAAACAGCCTCGCCGGTTCAGCAGACATCGTCGCGTTCGATCTGCGCGGCCACGGCGGCACGCCCTGGGACCCTGACACCGATTACGAAATCGCCGACTATGTGGATGACCTGCGCCTGCAGATAGGGCACTGGAGCCGGCCATCCGTCCTGGTCGGACACGGGCTCGGCGCGCAGATTGCCATAGAGGCTGCCCGAGAACTGGGCGACCTGGTAACTGCGCTGGTTCTGATCGACCCGGACAGCGGGGCCGATGCAGCAGACACTCTTGTGCAACAACTTGCAGCCGACGATGGCTCATTTGGAGACGCTCTGCGGCAGCACCTCGTCCGAGAGTTGACATGGGCGCGGCCCGGCGGCGGAAGAACGCCCAAATGTGACCCGGCGGCGCTGGAGCATTCGTCTGCCGGATCTGCGCAGGGCGAAGTTACGTCGATCGATCATTCGGCGCTGGTTATCTCCAGCAAGATCAACGGCACCGAGGCACCGGCGAGTGAGCTCAAACCCACTCAACACGCATCAGTCCCAACCGGCGGGTGGCCTCATATCAACTCGGCCGCTGAAACAGCCGAAGCAACGCTCCGGTTCCTGCAGGCACTCGACGCTTAGGCGCCGGGCCTACTTTTTGGGCTTTTCCGCCTTGCTCCTGTACGTGCCCTCCTCGAACAGGTCTTGCCCCTCAGGCACCGCCTCGTCAATCGTCTGGGCAAACTCTTCCCCGGACTCGAATTGGCGAAGAAACTCTTCGCTTACGAAAAACATTCATATACAGAAGCCGTCTCTGGCGATGTCCTCGTGATGCCGGTCACAGGGACAGATCTTCTTGCGATCCTCAACGGGATCGCCGCTCAAGGGCATTCAGGGACAGTAGCGGTAGCCTTGAATTCGCTCATTGTCCGCCAGTCCCTTCTGGACCACCTCGACAACCTCTGCCTCGGGGAAGAATTCGTACTGACCACGTTCGACATACTTCTCTGAGAACGAAACCGCCCGCTTCAGCGCCTCCGCCTCGGTCAACTCCCGTTTAGCCATGCTCAGTCTCCGTTGGTTCTGGTGGTTCCATGTTATTAGCCAGGTTCGATCGCATCTTCCGGTGCGTCGAACAGGACATCGACTTAAATCCGCGGTACTGGAGGCTCAATCTGTCGACTATCTGCGGCAGAGCGACAATCAACTCGCTGCGCGTCTTCGACTGTTCCACCTCTACGGACAGTACGGCAGCGGTCTCGCACGTGCACGAGACTCCGAACCAGACCTTCAGTGCGGAGCCAGGCAGCGCCGAACCCGGCGGTCCGGCAATCGCCTCGGGAGCCCGCAATGGCCGGAGCGTACCGGCGAGGTCAGGGTCCTGTCTCTCTGCCTCGGACCGAACCTGAGCTGAAACCCACTCCTGCGTTACCGCTTCGGTGTCGCCCATCATGCTCCATACCCGCGGTCGCCACCTGCCGCCCACCATGCGTGGAGCGGGTTGACCGCAACAGCACCGTTCTTGAGCTCAAACCCGTTCAGTGCCGTGTCCGTTGCGAACATCTTCGCCACCGCCACCGACTCCTCGGCAGACCGGCCTTCATAGGTCAGTCCCGCCGCGATCGCCGCAGCAAACGAAGCGCCGATTCCCTGCAAGGACGACGCCTCCACCTTCTCGCTCGGCAGGTCCATGTATTCGATGCCGTCGAAGAGGTAATCGACCACCTCCCCTTCTTCGAACTCACCACCGGTGACAACTACGTACTTTGCGCCCAGCTGGTGGATCAGCTTGCCGCCAGCCTTCATACCCATCGGGTTCCGGATGCGCACGCCGGTAATGGCCGAAGCCTCAGCGATGTTCGGCGTCGCCACCATAGCCAGGGGAAGCAGGTCGGCCTTCAGAATCTCCCGAATGCCTGCCAGGCCTCCCGATTCGTCATCACCTTCATATTCGACAGGGTCGACGACGATGTTCACAAGCCCGTGCTCTCGGATCTTCGAGACGACGGTTTTGGCAATCTCCTCGGAACACAGGCTGCCGGTTTTTACCGCCTGTACGTTCACATTTTCGAGAGCTGAGTCGATCTGTGCAGCGACCTGTTCCAGCGTTAGAGGCAGGCAGGTGATGCCGGACTCGGAGCGACTATAGAGACCCGTGATCGCGCACGTTCCGTGAACGCCAAACGCGCCGAAAGCCTTTAGATCGGCCTCGACGCCGTCCGACCCTGTCGGATCAGACGCTCCGATTGTTAAGACCGCTGGAAACTCTGATCGCATATTTTTATCTGTTTCTCCGCAAGGGTTCCGCATGGCACTCGTCGGACAGCGCACTACTCTACTTGAATCTTGTCAGGGAGTGGTTCTGTTGGCATGGTCGCAACGTGAAGTGCAACATCGTCTACTCGTTCTCTACAGGCGACGCGACCCTCACCCTGGCCCTCTCCCGCTGGCGGGAGAGGGGATTG
>JAJCYY010000052.1 GCA_029262735.1 Chloroflexota bacterium
TGCGTGAAAAACAGGTGATCGATGTCGAGCGGATGCAGTCCTCGCTGTGTCATCTTGTAGGTGGTCGCCGGGCCGCAGTCGAACATGATCTTCTTGCCCCCGACGTCAACTACGTGTGATGAGCCAAACCGCGCTTTCGTGGGTCTTGGCCCGCCTGATCCGAGAACATGAAGTTTCGCCAATAGAACCGACTCCTCTCTTGTGCCCGGCCAACTTGTGATGCAATCTTCGGGAATCCCTCCGGGGAGTGCAAACGTGACATGAATTTAGTGCCATGAGCGAACGGTCGATGCTGTGAACCCTCCAGACAGTCCGGACATCTACGACATCGTCATTGTCGGTGGTGGAATTGCGGGTCTGACCGTTGCGTACAGGCTGGGTCACAAGAAGGTGCTGCTCCTCGAGAAAGAGAGCGTTCCCGGCGGTCGAACACTTTCTAGCAACATGGGTCCATATGTGTTCAACCAGGGCGCTCAGATGATTCCCGGCGGCGAGACGAACGTTGCGCGCCTTGCGGATGAGCTTGGTGTTCGCCGAGTGCTGATCGACAAGACGAAGACCTGCACCCACATGAACGGTTCTGTCAGATCTCAGTTCATGCAACGAATAGTTCGCGAGTTGAATGGGGAATCGGGTCCAGAATTATGCTGACAGCTCGGCCATTAGCGTCGACCATCTCGTCCTGAACATCCGCCTTCTGGCTCGTGCTTTGATGTTCTCGTCTTTCGATCCATTAACCCTCAAATAGTTTCTTAACTCGGCGAAAGCTGTGCAGAACCGGCTTGCTGATTTGAACCGTTTGAATCCGAGCATCGGATGGTAGCGCTGCTTGATGTGTCGTTGGTCCTGTTCCATCCGATTGTTCAAGTACTGGTTGTGTCGATGGAGAACCTTACGACCAACGATCCAGCGAATGGCCTTTGTATAAGCAGGGTGCTTGTCTGTGGTCAGGCGAAGCGGTCTTTGATCTGCATTTTCCAGGAGACGTCGCAAGAATCGCCGTGCAGCGTACTTATCTCGCTTCTCACCGAGCATCGAGTCCAACAGGTTGCCTTCACGATCGATAGCTCGATACAGGTAACACCATCGTCCGCTGACCTTTATGTACGTCTCGTCAAAGTACCAGGAACGACCTGACTTTCCACGTCTCCTGGTACGAAGGTTTGTACTCACCAGAGGTGCAAAGCGGAACTCCCAGTTACGAATAGTCTCGTGACTGACTACGAATCCCCGTTGGAGAAGAAGTTCGGAGACATCACGAAATCCCAGCTTGTAGCGGAGTCGCCAGAGCACTGCCATGAGTACGACATCAGTCGGGAACTGCAGATTGTTGAACGCCGTCCCTGTACGTTCATTGAACTGGCGTCGACATGAAGTACAGAAAATAATCCGATAGCCTAAAGTCGTTCGTGGACGTCGTTTCGCAATGGATTCAGACTGGCAGTACGGGCAGGACATGGGCAGCTCCTCGTCTTGTTTCAGACGATGCTACCTTCCATGGAAACTGAGTTCTGACGGAACCGCTGAACCTGCTTATGTTGTTAGAGGGCGACTTCGTGACCCAGATCGACCGACCGGTAGGAGCGACGGCCGCCCCGACTGCCGCCCAGCCGGAGCGTTCTTCCAAGTCGTTCCCGATCAAAGACTCGTTACGGCTGATGCTGATCGGTGACTACCGCCTGCTGCTGCTCTCCAACGCGCTCATGGTGGCAGGATTCCAGCTCAGGTCCATGGGGCAGGCGTGGCTGGCGCTCGAAGAGACCAATTCTGCCGTATGGGTCGGTATCGTCAACGCATCACCGACCATCGGCATGGCCCCGCTGGCGCTGTACGCCGGAGTGATCGTGGACCGCGTCGACCGCAGGCGAATCCTGGCGGGTGCGAAGCTGGTCGCGGCGCTGATGGCGTTCTTGACTGCTTTCCTCGTCGTATCCGGCCACGTCCAGATGTGGCACCTCATTCCGATCGGCGCCGTCGTGGGCGCGGCGTTTGCGTTCAATAATCCGGCCGGAATGACGTACATCACGGATGTGGTGGGTCGAGAGCGGGTGATGCCCGCCGTTTCGTTGAACCAGTCTGTTGCGAACCTGGTCCAGATCGGCGGACCGGCGATTGGCGGAGCGCTGCTTGCGACGGTCGGCATCAACTGGGTCTTCTTCGTGCTCGGCGGCATATACGGCGTTGCGTTCCTGGCAGCGCTGCTGTTCAAGACCAGCTCGGTGACGGTTTCGACGGAGGGACGATCGGTCTTGCAGGACCTTCGGCAGGGTTGGAACTACGCGTGGAACACTCCTCACGTGCGGTGGCTGCTGGTGATCGCTACAACCGCTCTGTTTGTCGGCATTTTCCCAGCGCAGTTGCCGCTGATGGCTCGCGAAGAACTCGGAATCGCAGAGGACTCGCGGGCGGCGGCGTACGGAGCGCTGCTGGCTGTCAGCGGCGTTGGCGCTCTTTCAGGGTCACTGGCGATTGTGGTCTTCGGTGGCGGCGTGCGAAAGGCACACCTGCTGTTCAGCGCATTTGTACTGGTGTCGACGGGAATGCTGGTGCTCGCCGCGGCCGGGAATATCGTGGTTGCGATGGCCGGTACTTTCCTGATCGGCAGCGCGGGAACTGCGTTCATGACGGCGAACGGGACGTTGATCCAGATGACTGTTTCGCCGGAGTTCCGAGGCCGGGTTTCGAGCGTGTTCATGCTGATTATCCAGATGTTCCCGCTGGGCTGGCTGATCGGTGGCGCGCTGGCGGAGTGGATCGGGCCGCGCGGGACGCTTGTGGCGGGAGCGGTGGCGACGCTGTCGCTGTGCTCGGTGGCGTACTGGAGGGCGAAGGAGCTGCGGGCGATGGACTAGAGGGAGTGGGGATGACACCCTTCGACAGGCTCAGGATGGCACGTTGTGACGGCTTCGTCGTCACCGGGCGCAGCAAGCAGCGCCCCTACCAGAGTGTTAGGTCGTGCCTACGGGGGGGCACCGGCTGAGACCGAAGAGATTAGAAGGTGTTGCCCTTGATGCTCTCGGGCGCTCGGTCCTTGTGATCGTTGATGAAGCTGCGAATCGCTGCTTCGTCAAATGCGTCGAGGTACAGGCTGTGCCGCCATGCTGTGATGGCGATGCGAGCCGGCATATCGGTGTACGGGGACAGGATGAACTGCGACGGGTTCCTGGGGACTAGCCCCGAAAGCTGGCCGACGAGTTGTTCGCACCCTTCGGGGCAGTTGTAGTGGATGCCGATTCCGCCGTGTTCGAGGTTGTGGACCAGGACCTCATCCGGGATTACGAAGTTGTACTCTCCCCAGCGCGCGGGCGACGGGATCCTGGCGGGTGTGTTCGGGGCGAACCAGTGCGCGCCTGATGTGGCAGGCGATTCGGTGTAGGAATTCACATAGCTGCCGGCGGCGACGTGCAGGCCACCGTTGTCCGGGTTGGTCAGTACCTGGCCGACAACCGGCGCAGGCGGGACGGCCCCGATAGCCGTTGGTGTTGGATCGGCAGCTATCGGAACGGCAGCCGTTGGTTCGTCGCCGTCACCTGAACCGCAGGCGGCGGCAGTAGCGACCAGGGACATGAATACCGGGAGCACGACGCGCTGCAAAGTTCTATTCATGCGGTTGATTGTAGGTGAGAGTGGGACAGCCGACCGTTTGTCGTTCCGGCAGAAAAAACTGTTTTCTGAGTGAGTTGATTCCTGAGAGATGGTGAATCAAGTTGGCTGAGTTCAAATCCTCTCTCCCCTTGTCGGGTGCCCGCTTGCGGGCGCGAGTTAGAGAGAGGGGGCGTCGGCCGAAGGCCGACTTTCCGTCGCCCTTCGACAAGCTCAGAATGGCGTAAGGCTTCACACTCTCCCTCTCCTTACGGTCGGTATGGCCGGTGATGGCCTGGTTTCGAGATCGTCATATCGATCGGGATGAGCCACAGAAGACCCCGGTAAGCGCAGTGCCTTCACGACTTACTCATGGCGCGGTCATTCGCCCTCGATACGCGACGGGTAGCTTCATACGGGACTAAAGTGGGGAATGCCTACGCCAACGGAGGGACACCAATGGCCAGCAGATACTCGACTGAAACGATGGCCCGCTATTGCGCAGAACGACCCAAGCGCATGACCGGTATCTGGCTGGCGATACTGCTGGTTGGCGTGCTTGTTATTGGAACCCTCTGTTCAAGCGCAATCACGAGCTCAGACAGTTTCCTTAGAGATATTCCTGAGTCTGAGGTGGCCCAGGACCTTATCGATGAGCGCTTCGCAGCTCCCGGGAGCGTCGATGAACCAGAGACCGTCTCGGAGATCCTGATCGTTCGTTCGAGTGATTTGACGGTGGATGATCCGGCTTACCGGGAGAGAATTGAAACACTCCACGCCGCTATCAACGAGGAAGGCGCCAGGCAGGTCGGTGGCGCTCCCGTAGTCACCAACACCGTCAACTACTACGTGACGAATGACGAAGGGCTGGTTTCGGACGACCGAAGCACGACCATTGGCTACGTGGTGATGGCGGGCGACGTCGATCAGGTTATCGACAATCTCCCGCCGATCCATGAGATCGTCCACGATGCCGACGGGGTTGACGGTTTCGAGGTGTACCTGGTCGGCAATGGCTCCTTCAGCAGCACGTTCAACGAGATCGCTGAAAATGATCTTGTGACCGGTGAAGGAATCGGCGTGATTGTGGCCCTGTTAATCCTGGTCCTTGTTTTCCGTTCTCTCGGGGCTGCTCCAATCCCGATCTTCCTGGCCATTGTCACGATCATCATGGCGATCTTCGCAACATCGCTGATTGGCCAGGTTCAACCGGTCTCGTTCTTCATCATCAACATGATCACGATGATCGGGCTTGCGGTTGGGATCGACTACTCGCTGTTCATAGTTGGCAGGTACAGAGAGGAACGATCAAAGGGCCTGGAAAAGGTCGACGCGATCGCGCGGGCCGGAGCCACCGCTTCGCGATCTGTCTTCTTCTCCGGGTTGACTGTTGTGGTTGCGCTGGTCGGAATGCTGGCTGTGCCGGCAAGCATCTATTTCAGCCTCGGACTCGGCGCAATCCTGGCGGCCGTGATGGCGGTGCTGGCGGCCATGACGCTGCTTCCCGCGATTCTCAGCCTTGTTGGCGATAAGGTGAACGCCGTCCGAATCCCTATTCCCGGTGCAAACCGAGGAAACAAAGAGGGGGGCTTCTGGCATTCCGTGACACGGCTTGTCATGGCACATCCGGTGCTCGGCCTCGTGTTCTCCGCCGGTCTCCTGATCCTGTTTGCGGTACCCGCGCTCAACTTAAAAACCGGTGCTGCAGGACTCGAGATTCTCTCGGAAGACCATGCGGTCAAACGCGGATTTAATATCCTCACCGAAGACTTCTCCTCAGGGCTTGTGGAAACAACGGACATTGTGATCGACGCGCCGAACGTCAACTCAGCAGCCGTGTTGGCGGGTATTAGCCGACTGCAGGACCGCCTGGCCACCGACGACAGGTTCAGTCCGGCGGAACTCGTAGTGAACGACGCAGGCAACCTCGGCCGGCTCGCACTTCCGATCAACGCCGCAACCAACGAAGAAGGCTTCAAGGCTGTCAGAACGCTCCGCAGCGACTACATACCGGATGCAGCGATTCCGGCTGACGTGTATGTCGGGGGTGCGGGAGCATCGAACGTTGACTTCATTAGCCTGGGTGACACGTGGCTGCCTTACGTCGTCGTGTTCGTGCTGGCGATGAGCTTCATACTGCTCACCGCCGTCTTCCGATCGCTGGTTGTGCCGATAAAAGCAATCATCATGAACCTGCTGTCGGTTGGCGCAACCTACGGGTTGATGACGCTGGTGTTCATCGAGGGATTTGGCGCCGATTTACTGGGCTTCACGGAGGTCGACGCCATCGATTCGTGGATCCCGCTCTTCCTTTTCTCTGTGCTGTTCGGGCTTTCAATGGACTATCACGTGATTCTGCTGAGCAGGATCCGGGAGCACTTCGATGAGACGGGCAACAACGAGGAGTCTGTTGCGTTCGGCCTGCAGTCCACGGCCGGAATGATTACCGGCGCAGCGATCATCATGGTGGCCGTGTTCCTGGGTTTCGCCCTGGCCGAGCTGGCGATGTTCCAGCAGATGGGCTTCGGACTGGCTGTCGCCGTCTTCCTGGATGCGACGATCGTTCGGTCTGTGCTCGTGCCTGCCAGCATGAAGCTGCTGGGCGACCGCAACTGGTACCTGCCGGGATTCCTGGACTGGCTGCCAGACCTTCGGGTGGAAGGCTCCACTACGGTCTCACCGGACCGTGCGCCTGCTGAAGGCGGCGATTAGCAAAGAGGGATCTTCATAGACGCGATTCCCTACGCGCATCTAGCTTAACTGCGGGCCGGAAATGACCCGATTCGGGCTTGCCGTCTACGGCATTGCCTGGAAGTTGCATGCGCGGTCGGCCCGGAGGGTTTCGCTCATCCCGAGCCGCGACCTCAGACCTTGCTGACAATGCGAACCATGTAACATCCCGTATTCGTCCAACTGGCGATATCGACCGGCGTTTTCAAACTGCCGGTCAGCTAACGAGAAAATGGAAGTAGAGGGAACGGTTGCCACAGGAAACCCAGGGTGTCATTGCAGGCGGCAAGGGTGAGCCGGTCCGGCTCGAAACGATAGTCGTGCCAGATCCCGGACCGGGCGAAGTGCTGGTCCGCGTTCAGGCTTCAGGCGTGTGCCACACCGATCTGCACTACCGTGAGGGCGCGATCTCGGACGACTTCCCGTTCCTGCTTGGCCACGAGGCCGCCGGGACTATCGAGGAGGTTGGCGAGGGTGTCGAAAATGTTGCGCCGGGCGACTTCGTGATCCTTGCGTGGCGTGCGCCGTGCGGCACCTGTCGCTCCTGCCTGCGAGGGCGTCCGTGGTACTGCTTCGATAGTCAGAACGCGAAAAATCCCATGACGCTGGCGGACGGCACCGCACTTTCACCGGCACTCGGCATCGGCGCATTTACAGAGCTGACGGTCGTCGCGGCGGACCAGGCCGTGAAGGTCAACCCGGCGGCGAAGCCGGAGGCGGCGGGGCTGATCGGCTGCGGGATCATGGCCGGGCTGGGCGCTGCGATAAATACCGGAAATGTTGGCCGTGGCGACTCGGTGGCGGTGATCGGTTGCGGCGGTGTTGGCGATGCTGCGATCGCAGGATCGAAGTTGACGGGCGCACACACGATCATCGCTGTTGACGTGGATGACCGGAAGCTGGAGTGGGCGAAGGAGTTCGGGGCGACGCATACCGTGAATGCAAGAAACGCCAATCCTGTCGAGGCGATTCGGGCTATCACGGGCGGGAACGGGGCCGATGTGGTGATCGAGGCGATCGGCACTCCGGAGACGTATGAGCAGGCGTTTTATGCGCGGGATTTAGCGGGCACCGTGGTGCTGGTGGGCGTGCCGAACCCGGAGATGCGGATTGACCTGCCGCTGCTGGAGGTGTTCGGCCGCGGCGGCGCGCTGAAGTCGTCGTGGTATGGCGATTGCCTGCCGACGCGTGATTTTCCCATGTTTATTGATCTGTACCTTCAGGGCCGGCTTGACCTGGAGAGGTTTGTTTCGGAGACGATAGGGGTTGGCGACGTTGAGGAGGCGTTCCACAGGATGGAGCGAGGCGAGGTGCTGAGGTCTGTGGTGGTGTTTTAGTGGATGTTGCTTCCGCAAGCTGTGGCCAATCCAGGAATCGGCGACAGAGTCGGGCGAAGAAAAAGAATCGGTCCTAAATTTCTACATCGTTGGTGAGGTAGGTACCGCATCCGCCTGTGCTGCAGCGAAGGAGGAGGGTGGGGGTGCGAGTTAGAGGGAGGGTCGTTTGTGCAGGTGAGTCAGGTTGATCGCACAAGACGAAACGACCCTCACCCGCAAGCGGGAGAGGGGAATTGGCGATGATGGCAACTGAGCTAATTGCAGCCTGAGCGAGGCCGAAAGGTGTGAGTCAGAATCTCTCGGTGTTCTCACTTGGATGGTGGAGTGGATCGCAGATTGCTTGCAAGGGCGGGCGAATGCTGATGTTCGGTGAGATCCCTCCGCTGCGGTCGGGATGACAATACGGGCGGTCGGGATGACAATAAAGTCCGCCGTGCGCGCTGCCCGAAAAGTCCACCACGCGGACCGGGGCGCAGCAAGCGGCGCCCCTACCAGAGATGCGACGGGCGACCTTCTGGCTCGCGCCCGCTAGCGGGCACCTGAATCTGCGTGGGAGAATCGCTCGAATCATTCCTGGTCTGGCGACAGGTAGTAGGTGACGAGCGCCCAGACCTCGACCGGCCCCACGTCGCCGCCAGCGGTTAGCTCCGGAGCATCGGTCGGTCCCGGCTCCCAGGTGAACGTGATGCCGTCGTCGAACCAAAGTCCTTCTGAAAAGTAGCGGTACTGCGAGTTCCACCCGTTCTGGCGGTGGACCGGATGCCCGTGGAATCGCTGGGCGAAGGCCCCGGCCGACCAGGCCCAGCTGGAAAAGAAAAAATCTTCGGTGCCTGAGCTGTCATAGGCCTTCGACGGATCATCCCCGAAACGGCCCACCATGTTCATCTCCGGCCAGTGGAACGACTTGCCCGCCTCCTCCCAGACCGCCAGGTAGACCGAATCGATATACCCGGCGCGGCCTTCGACATCGACCAGTTCGATGCTCTCGCCGGGGTGCAGAATGACGCGCTCATAGGCCGCTGTCCGATATTCAAAAGCGGGCTGGTTCGCCGGAGATTCTGCGTGGACAAGATACTCAACCTGACTGAAGACGTTGAGTGGATTCGCAACATCGCCGTTGTGCAGTTCGATGATCAGGGAGCTTCGGAAGGGGATGTCGACGAAGCGGTAGAAACCGATGCGGCCAATCGGAAACGGGTCGCCGGCACGCAGGAAGTAGCTAGAGACGCCGACCTGGTCGGCGAGCCAGCGGGTTGGATTGCCGTCGCCCGGCGGGAAGCCACGCGTGTAGAAGAAGTCGACCAGTTCCAGGTCGGTGACGGGCTCCAGTTCGCCATCGACGAAGATCTTTATTCTCGAATGCTCGAGGCTGGCCTTGGATGCGGCGCCGCTGCCCAGTATGACGTTGACGCCGACGACTTCCCCGGCAGATTTTTCGACCCTGAGCAGCTCGACGCTCTGGCCGCCGGGGAGTTGGTGACGCTCCAGCGACTGGGAGAGGAGGCGGGAACCGGAGTTGTTGGCGGGGGTGAGGGATTGGGAGGTGGCTGGTGTTGGGCTGGCCTGCGACAAGGGACTCAAGGTGGGTAAGGGGGTGCTGGTAGAGGTCGGGATTGACGTGGGATCAGCGGCCTCTGCCAGCGACGGAGCAGGATTCGAAGTTGAACACGCGGCGACTCCCAGTAGCACGGTCGCAACTGCGATGGCTCGAAGGCTGGAAAATGTGCTGAGGCGGTACATGGGTGCGGAGCCTGGATAGATGATCGAAACCGACGGTGAGGGCGGTTGTCTGATCTCATTTTCCGCCGATGACGGGTCCGATTACTACGTTCTGCCACGACGATCAGGCCGACGTTTCCACACATGTGTTGTGGAGCGAAGGCTCGGCGAGGTTGCAGAATCCCGCGAGCAGACGTTGCTTGCACTCAAGGAATCGGAGGGCGTCGGTGGCACTGAGGGAGCTCGTGGTTACGCCGCAAACCTCAGAGCAATCGACGGAAGTTGATCTCGATGGCATTAACTGTGATCGGTCCGTCCGACGGACAATCGCCGGATTAACTGCGTCCGCGATTAGTCGATCCACCGTTGCCGGGTGCGAATTCAGTTAACCCCTGCTCAAATACCTTCGAGCTGGCTTTCCCGAGATAACGGACGTTCCTGGAAGGCCAACAGGTGCAGCGAAAGGCATCTCTGTGCCACTCTGGTGGTAACTGTCTAAAGCAGGTCCTGGGCGTGCGGTTCCCAACTGAGGTCTCGCATGGCCTTGGACAGGTTCATTTCCTCACCATGCTCGTCCCCGGCAATGAAGTAGGCATCAAACAATCCGTTGCCAATTTGTACCCGCTCTAGGGAAGCGAGGTATGCGTTGGCGAGATCCTCTTCATCGGTAACATATAGCTTGCCGCTAATGCCATATTCAGGCGGATTCCGTCGCTCGTCCAGCCAGCGTTCTCGAGGCCGCGGCCCGGTAATACGCAGGGCAATCAAATTCATGTCAAACCACCTGGTGAAATAGCGGCAAATTAGCTCGCCAAATCCTTTGGTCAGACCATATGCGCTTGGCGTGTCCAGCGGTACTTCATCTTCGTTCGGATATCGATCACGCCCTCTATAATGCACGCTCATAGTGCTCGTATATACGCCATTTTTGACGCCCATTTCTTGAGCTATGTAAAGCAGCAGATGAAGTCCCTGGCAGTTGACCTGGTAGTTGTCCGAGATTATTTTTTCGTTCTGAGTAGTCACGCTACCGCCCTGCGGGCTCAACATTGCGACATCGATAAACGAATCTACTCCGTCGAGCGCTCGCCTGAGGTCGTCTGGATTGGTCATTGATCCCGGCACATACTCCACATCCTGGGCAGGAGCCACCGGGTCGAGAACGCGTATTTCGTGATGTTTCATGAGGTAGGGAGTTATGAATGTCCCCACCATTCCGGATCCGCCAGCCAGTAGCACTTTCAAATTTTTTTCCTGATTCGGGTGTAGTTAAATCGCCAAGATCGATTTTGGACAGCCAGATCGCGTCTGAAAATACTGTGTGTCGACCTGTGATGACAGTTTGGTTTTTGTAACGAACGAACCCCGGTCAGCTGCGTCTACAGCAACTGGGTTAGCTTGGGGTCCCAGTGGTCTCTCAGCCAGTCTCCCAGGAAGTTCAACGACACTACGAGAAGCAGGATCGCGAGTCCGGGTGCGGTGGATATCCACCACGCATCTTCGAGATATGATCGTCCATCTGAAATCATGCCTCCCCAGGTTGGGGTCGGCTGGGGGAGTCCAACACCCAGGAAGCTCAAAACAGACTCTGCAATGATGAGGCCGCCGGCTCCCATCGTCGCAATGACCAAAACGGTACTCGCGACGTTCGGCAGAATATGTTTCAACATGATCCTGATATGAGACGCCCCCGACGATTTAGCGTATTGAACGTAGTCGCGCTCTCTGAGGGATAGAACTTCACCTCTGATCGGTCTGACGAATCCGACCCACGCGATGAGAGCAAGTAAGAAGAACATCACGCCGAAGCTTTGCCCGAGGACGATTGCTATTACCAGCGCAAGGAGAATGAATGGCAACGCGATCCACATGTCCACGAACCGCATAATAACTTCATCAACAATTCCACCCGCGTATCCAGCCATGATTCCCAGTGCTGTGCCAATAATCGTCCCGCTGGTTATTGCGACACCTGCGACCATTAGCGAAACGCGTCCGCCGTAAAGAATCCTTGTAAATATGTCTCGACCGATCTGGTCGGTTCCCAGCAGGTGAGAGCTGTCTCCGCCAGCGAAGAACATCGGCGGCCTGAGTACAGCGCGAAAATCGGCGTCTTTCAATGGATGGTAGGAGGTAAGAAAGGGGGCGAATATGGAACTGCCAACCAGTACTGCGATAATCACCAGCCAAACTATTGGCGTTCGCTTCATGTACGCCACGATTGCCTGAATGCGCTGGAACGGGTAGCTACTTCCTATTCTCGATACCTGCCTCGTTACCTGCACGGATACGTTTTGCATCTATCGAAGCCTTATCCTGGGATCGATGAACACGTACCCGATATCGACCAGGAAATTTATGAATATGAACACCGCGCCGAACATCAATGTTGTTCCGACGACGAGGTTCAAGTTGTTGTTTGTAACGGCTTCGACCGCCAGCCTTCCCAGTCCGGGCCAGGCGAATACGACTTCAACAATGACCGTTCCTGTGACGAAGCTGGCAAGGAGCAGCGCCGACACGGTAAATGGAACGATCAACGAGTTTCGCAAGGCGTGCTTCCAGATGACCATGCGGTTGCTGACGCCCTTTAACCGGGCGAGCTTCACGTATTCGCTATCCAGCACTTCCAACATCGCGGAACGAGTCAGACGTGTATATCCGGCCGCGGCTCCCCAGGACAACGTCGCTACAGGCAATACATAGTTTCGCCATGAGAAGCCTTCGCCCGTACTTGCCACCGGAACCCAGCCAAGTTTAACGGCAAAAATTAAGATGCCCATGATCGCAACGTAAAAAGCCGGAAGGGTTATCCCAAGAACGGCGAAGGTTCTTGCGGCATAGTCGAATATGGTTCCGCGTTTCACAGCGGAAAGGATTCCCAGTGGAACACCGACAAGCGTTGCGACAATCCAGGCAGCTACTGCGAGCCGGATAGTGTTGGGAAGCTTCTCTTTGATCTTACGAGTGACCGGGTATCCGTCCGAAAGATCGTGACCCAGATCGCCCTGGACGACGTCAGCCAGCCAGAGGGCGTACTGAACAGGTACCGGCTTATCCAGGTTCAATTTGGCGCGTTGGGCCGCCCAGGCTTCTTCACTCAGGCCGTATCCGCCATCTGAAACAAGCAGTGCAACCGGGTCACCCACCTGCCTCGACAGAATGAACACAATTACGGTTACGCCTAGTAGCGCGATGATCGAACTGATGAAGCGTCTGAGCAGAAACTTTTGCATTGAAATCCAGTGGCTGTTTCACCGGTGGGAAGAGTAAATATTTGAACGACGCCGATAGGCCGGGGAATTTAAACCCCGTGCTGGGACCTTTGAGATCGGTCCCAGCACGGGGTGCTTTCTATCTTTCAAACTGCACCTGGTGACTACTTCAACTCGACGTACTCGAGGTTGTTCATCATTCCAAGGACGCCTTTTCCTTCAGGAGCCATTTTCCACGATGCGACCGATGCAGGATCGTAAAGTGCGGCAGCTGGCGACTGGTAAACGCTAACCCAAACCAACCACTCCCTGTTCCAGTCGTACATTTCCTGAACCAGTGTCGCGAGCCCCGATGGATCAAGTTCGGCACTCATGTTGTTGTACGTATCTCTGAACACAGGAATTTCGATCGCCCTGTTGTAGCCACCCGGGCGAGATAGCGAGGTTCCACTCAGGTCACGAGGCCAGACGACTGGAACGTGCACGTCACCACCGCTAAAGAGCAGTTTCGTGTTCGTCCGGTTGACGAGTGTTGGCCGGAAAGACGAGTAGTTCTGCTGGTCGATGGTGCTAGAAATGTCCAGCTCCTTCAACCACATCGCGGAAATCGCCTCATGGATCGTATCGTCTGTTGCGACGGCCGGGCCGCCCCACCACTCGAGATCGAATCCGTTGGCGTATCCGGCCTCGGCCATCAACGCACGAGCACCTTCCGGATCGTACGGAATTACCCACTCGGGCTTGAACAGCGGGTCGCTGTTCTGGATCCCAGGCATGTGAGATACCACACCGAATCCGCCGCTCAAGACGTCGACGAGTGCCTGCCGATCAATCGCCATGGCCATCGCCGTACGAACTTTTCTGGCACTTTCGTGCTTGGCCGGGTTCGACGGGTCACCAATCCAGGGCTTGTCTTGCAGTACGGGTTTGTACAGCAGATCGCCTGGCTCGGAAGTCGTGAATACCGTGCCGTCCGAAAGCTCTGTCTCCCAGTAGTTCCCAGCCATTGTGAACGCCTGGTCGCCAAGCTTTCGTTCAGGAGCAATTACGAATCCGGCCTCAGTGAGCGAGCTCCAGTCTTTCAAGGCAAGATCGCCGGCGATCTGAGCCTGTCCTGTCTGCAACATCGCCTTCCGGGTCGAGGCTTCCGGGACTTCCAGGATGCTGACCTGTTCTACGAAGGCAGTCTTTCTCCAGTGGTCTGGAACGGCAGTCAGGAATGCCCCGTCGTGCTGGGTCCAGCGGTCCATCTGAAACGGCCCCGTACCGATCAACCTCTCTCGCATACCCGCGTCGCCAACCTCGTCGAAGAGATTCTTACTTAGGATTCCAATTCCTTCTTCGAAGTTGGTCACGTACTTCAACAGGATCGAGGCATTGAACTGTTTCCAGTGGAACCTGACGTTGTATTCGTCAAGCACCTCAACACGCTCAAGGATGGTTCCGATTGAACCGCCAGTGTCGTGCACGGATTCCGGCACGATGTTGGGATTGGCGTCGTTCCAGGAGAACGCCACGTCCTTTGCCGTCATCTCGCCATAGCCGTCGTGAAAGTCGACGCCCTTTCTGATCTTGAAATCTGTGTAGGAAACACCGTCAGCAGATTGAGTCCATTCCTCTGCCAACATCGGAGCGATACCGATATTCCCTGAGCTGTCACGAACCGCTTGCAGCAGGAACTCAACCGCGCCTGTTCTCGCTTGAACTGAGCAGGCCGGGCAGTACCGCGGACTGGCGTTCATGAAGTAGACGTTGCTTATGGCAGCGACCAACCGACCGCGAGATACGATAGGAGGAGCTATTCCCTGTGTAGGCGTTGCAACCGCAAGCACCGTTACCGGTACTTCTTTTTCGACGATCACCGTGCTAACAGCACCGGGTACTTCTACGATCACCGTGCTTTCAGCACCGGGTACTTCAACGATCACCGTGCTTGCAGCACCGGGTACTTCGACGATCACTGTCTCAACGACAGTTTCTGTGTCGCCACCACACGCGGCGAGAACAGTAGTCAAGACGAAAAGCAAGGCACCTGCCACCAGCGCCTTCGATCTGCGTCTACGTGTAAACATCCCTGACATTTGCGAATCTCCAATCGGAGTTAGACGGCGCGGGTTGCGAGTTTCGTGCGTTTCACGATCCGTCGCCGTCACGTGCTTTGAGGTAGAACTACGAGTAGCACGGAACCTCACTTACATGAATCATCCAAGCTGGCCCAGACGATAAACCCATCCGAACTTTGTGTCCAGTCTTTGTTACAGCCTTCACAATCCAGCTATCCCTTTTTGTATCCTTCGGCCCTTCACGCGCTCACTAAATGGGCGCCCGGATATGTTCGGGAGGGTTGCGATTCCGACGCCGGTCATGCTGGTTGAAGTAGTGCTGTGGTCTCGCAAAAGCGGTGATTGCCAAGACCGATTTGCGGGGTCGGCGAACTCTCTGCCGGGAGGGGCTTGTGGCTCGAAACGAGCAGCTGTAGGGAGAGAGCGAGAGCGCAGCGGCGCGGGATGTACAGTGCGCTCCCGCCGCACGGCTGACTTATGCGGGGCAGGTCGCTGCGAAGGCGCAGAGGCTACTGAACCGATCCATCTCCCCACCAGTCCGTGTGCTCATTGAAGTCCAGCCATGCCCAGTCGAATGCCGTTACGAACGGTGCGCGCTGCAACACGGTACCTCTCAGTTTCCCGCTAATCGCAACCCCTCGGTCGATATCCCATATCGATCCCGTTTCGATGTCTCGAACGCTCTTTTTGCCTGCGGGCTCACTGTTGTCGACAAGCTCAAACGTCAGGATGTCAGGGAGGTCGGCGCGATTGTCTGCGCTGTCAGTGCGAGCTTGTGGTTTACGCAAAAACACATCGACATTTCGACTTGGCTGGTCTGCGAGGATGGCAACCGGGTAGGCCCCGACCGTGTGATTGATCAGACCCGATTCCGCCGCCGCTGAGAAGTAGTATCCGACGGCGTCTGCACCGATCGAGACACCGATAACGAAGTCGTCTATCGGTATCTGACCCGCATACTTGTGCTCGAATCGTTCCTCGATCAGGACCTTCGTCTGTGGATGCCTGGCCTGCCACGACTCCCACGGCACAAGCTCGAACGGAATGAGGGTTAGTCGAGTGCCGGTCAACGGTCCTTCGATTGCCGCACCCCAGGGTTGAGACCATATGCTGTCGGTCTCCCAATCCCACCAGGTCATGGCGTTCTTGAACAGCGCGCCTTCATTACCGAACTTGTGAGTTGTTCCATCGATTCGCCGGTCGTGCACGAGACCGGTGTAGCAAATCGGTCACCAGGTGACCAGCACTGGAATTCCGCCGATTTCGTCATTGACCATCTCACGAATACGCAGCATTCCGACCGGGTAGGCCCGGGCTTCGCCGTTGATCTCGACGCCCATGACAAGCTCTTGTTGGTCCAGTTCGGCTAGCTCTGCTGAATGAAATTCCGGTGAATACACCGGGCGTATGGCGTCCCGCGGAATCCTGTCCCGCTCAGGGTCCAGGTAGTTGAAGCCGAGGTCGATCGAGTAGTCGAGTTTTCGAATCGCCGGTTCGGGATTGATCTCGGCGAAGTTTTCAGAGTTGAACGCGGGAACAACGGGTGGAGCTGGAGTTTCGGTATCTACTGGAAGAACTTCAGTCTGCTCGACGTTGCCTGACTCACTTCCGCAGGCCACCGAGATGATCGCAACGAGCGCGGTCACCAGTACCGCAGCGACTTTCAGGTCTTTCCCAAAATAGCTCACGTTCATGGCAGTTCGATGCATTGAGGCGATGTGGGGCGCGCCGATCACCGACCCGGAAGACCGAGGTATGTTCGGGGTCGCAGTTGGTCGTCGGACAGGTCGTTTCGACTAAGGATTCTGCTCAAGCATAGTGTTTCAGACCGAATAACCTACCGACCCGTCGACCCTGATTGGAACGTTCAGCGGACGTGATTGGTATGAAGTCGCTTCCAGCGCGGCGTAGTCCACATTTACCCCGATCCCGATTTCGTCCGGCACGCTTATGTAGCCGCCGTCGCGTTGCCATGCCGTGGTGAACATGGAGTTTTCCGGGCCTTCGTCCCCCTTCGAGTATTCCTGGGTGAGAAAGTTTGGAATGGAAGTATCGACGGCGCAGGCGGCGGCTGTGACTACCGGCCCGAGAAAGTTATGAGTCACCAAAGCAGCGTGGTACGACTCGCCTATCGCAGCGATCTTCTTTACGTGGGTAATGCCGCCCCCGAGTCCGAGATCCGGTCGAATGTATTGACTTCCGCCGGATTCCAGTAGCTCACGAAACTCCCAGATCGTGTGCATTCTCTCGCCGTTGGCAACCGGCAAGGTCGTGCGCTTGGCTATATCGCCCTGCGACTTGATTGAATCGATCTGCACCGGGTCTTCATAGAACAGTGGCCGGAACTCGACTAACGTTTCCGCTAGGGCTATCGCGTTCATCGGCGTCAGCTTCCGATGGATTTCCAGGATGATATCGACATCGAGCCCTGCGCCTTCTCTCATCGCGGCGACGTTCTCCCGAGTGTCGTTGATCAGCCTCGACAGAGTCATCGATTCGAATCCAGTGGGCAGCGGGTCAGTTTTTATCGCTGTAAAGCCTTCGTTGGCTGCAAGCTCGGCGTTGTAGCGAAGTCCGTCTGCCCTGCTGGTAGATCCGTTCGGTGGCGCTGCTCCACCCATGAGGAGATGAAGCCTAACTTTGTCTCTTACCTTCCCTCCGAGAAGCTGCCAGACGGGTGCCTCGAAATGTTTTCCCTTGATGTCCCACAGCGCAATATCGACTGCGCTGACCGCACCTGAGAGGGCCGAACCTCGGAACGGCCCCATGCGATACATGAACTGCCAGTGGTGCTCGATCTGCAGCGGGTCTTTCCCGACCAGGTAGTCGCTGAACTTTTCGACAATTTTGTCGACGGCCTCCAGGTAGGCCCAACACGACGACTGTCCGATTCCAGTTGTGCCGTCGTCTGTTGTGATCCGCACGTAGTGACCGTTACCGGCAAGTACGGAGTCCACTCGTTCGATTTTCATCGCGACCTCACTTTTTCATCTGGCTTTGACTGGAAATTGTTTGCTCACAAGGCAAATATCATGTGATCGGCTTCAGCGTGGCACCGTCTATATCTACACCGAATCCTGGCGCATTGGAAGGAACCAGCTTGCCGTTTTGCGGAACGGCCATGCCGGGCAGACGGGCAGCCTTTTCGAGCGGAACGCCGGGCGCGCTGGCGATGAAACACTCTGCCCAGGGGATCGCAGGAAGCGCGTAGCAGGCGTGCTGGCCATAGGGCGTATTCCCACCGCCGTGGGGGATCACTGAGATTCCGGCCGCTTCCGCGATCGCACAGATTTTGACGATTGCCGTGAGTCCTCCGACCCAGTTGATGTCAGGCTGAAAGATATCGACGAGATGACGGCTTGCCGCATGTTGAAACGGAACGGTTGTGAACCAGTGTTCGCCGGTTGCGAGTGTCTGCCACGGTACCCTGCGCTTCAGTTCCAGATGCGCGTCGAAGTCCTCTGATCTCAGGGTTTCTTCCATCCACTTCAGTTTCTGTGGTCGTAGTTCCTCTGCGAGCCTGACCGCGTACTCCACATCGAACGCCATCCAGCAATCGAGCATCAGTTCGATCCTGGGGCCGATCTGATCGCGCACGCCGGATATCAGTTCCAGGTTTTTGTATAGCCCATCAAGGCCGTCTGAAGGTCCGTATGGACAGGGCAGCTTTGTCCCGCCGAAGCCCAGTTCCATGTACCAGTCGGTATCGCCACCCGTTGCGTAGCACTGAATCTCGTCTTTCGCAGGCCCGCCCAGCAGTTCGTATACCGGCACGCCCAGCAGCTTCCCTTTGAGGTCCCACAGTGCAAGGTCGATGGCGCTGACGGCGTATGACGCAATGCCCGTCGCACCGAACGGCGCACACATTCTGACCATCATGTCGTAGCACTTTTCGGTGGCGAGGGCCGACTCGTCAACCAGTCGAGGTCCCAGGTAGTCGGCGATTATCGAGGCGACTGGAGCGCCGTGATTGGCGATCGCCATCCCGGTTGTTCCGTCTTCAGCGGTGACAACGCACATGAAGTTGCCCCATGTTGGCGTCCACGATGGACGGAACTCGGCGTATCGAGGGTAGCGACTCATTGGATTGGCGACCGGGCCAGATGTGATCCACGAATCTGTTCGAGGTTTTACATCGCTTTCGACCTGCACCGGCTCGTATGCCCTTGCCTCCACGCTGACGATCTTCATCGATTCGTTCCTTTTAGCGACTGCGTTCGGTTTGCCAGGAGTGATCCCAGTGATCCTGAAGTAAAGACACCTGACCCTGTCGTCGCCCGGTCACCATAGCTCAATCGCGGCCGGGCACGTCATGCTGGATTTCACAGACCGCCTGTTTCGCGTTTTCGCGCCAGTTGCAGGCTGAGTTCCGGGGTACGTCGGGACGCTGCGGCTCCTTGAATCTGTGCCGCTGCGAGTTGTGAAGGAGCCAGCGGGTCCGGTGCAGTGTGTGGCCGCTCAGAGTTGTACTTCCGCCCTCACCCCGACTCGCCGTTGCGAGAAAAGACGCGAAACTTCATCGCACGCCAACCTCATCCAGCCACTCTACAATCGCCGACTCGTACCCCTGGGGATCGACGTTCCATGCACCAACGTGCTCCGCTTCCTCAACGCGCACATACGTCACATTCGTGCCTGCGTCCTCGGCGAACTCATCGCTCTGTGAGACCGGAATCGTCTCGTCCCCTGTGCCGTGGAACAGCAGCATCGGCACATCCATCGCCAGCAATTCCTCCCGCACATCCAGCTCGCCCCAGTCCACATCGAAACGCACCGACGTCAACCTCGCCGCTAGCCACGGAAGCCACTGCGGCAAGCCTCTCTGCTCGCCCGCCAGGCGCAGCGCGCTTGTCAGGTTCAGCATCGGCGCATCCAGCACCAGCCCCACCGTATTCTCAGCCAGCTCCGACTCGATCATGAAGTGCGAAACAAGTCCGCCGCCCATGCTGAACCCGAACAGCACAACGTCGTCTGCACCATTTGCCAGCGCGTATTCGACGGCGCTGTGCAGATCCTGCCACTCGTTGATGCCGAACTGGTATTCACCGCCCGGGTCCTGTGGCGCATCCGGGTCGTTGCGGTAGGCAATCGAAAGCACCGGCAGTCCTGTGCGATTCGCAATCGAAAGTGCGCGCAAAGTCTCCTCCCTCGTCGCCGTACGGCCGTGAACCATGATCGCCCATGTCGACGATTCGCCGGGCACGAACCACGCAGGCATCGGACCAAGGGTTGCCTGGTAGACGACGTCGGTGTAGTCCAGGCCGTATGCTCTGCGCGGATTTTCGGGAAAGGCAGACCGCTCGTACCTGACGCGGTCGCCCTCGCTTAACTCGCCGTCGAACGGCGCAAACGCGCGTTCGATCTTGTCGTCGAAGATCGAGACGATCTCGCCGACGTGCAAATAACCGGATTCACCGCGCAGCCCCATCGTTCCCGGCTGATCGAGATCCGGGTCGCCTTCGGCAGCGGTGAGCGTGATTAATGTGCCCACCATGCTGACGATCTCAAGATCGAATTCGTCCGGTTCGTGGTCGACCTCGAAAGCGCCCGACTGTATCTCGCCGGAGTAGAACCAGACGACAGCGATGAGCAGCACGACGAGCACGAGCAAAGTGGAGCCGCCGCCAATGGCCCAGAATTTTCGGCGGCGGAGAAGAGGAGGGCGGCTAGTTGGCGGTTGGGAGGTCGGCTGCTCCGAAGAGGTGCCCTGTGCGGATACTTCCTGCGCACCCTCGGTATCTTCGTTGCGAGCCATGATTCTTGCTCCTCTATAACGCATCACCGCATCGCACGGTTGCGCCCTGCGCGAAGGGCAATTCTATTCAACACATTCGAGAAGGCGATGGAAAGCGATAGGTTGAGTAGAGCCTGAGTGGAGCAAGCAACCCTTCGTCCCGAAACAGAGTGAGGGACCCGGGGTGGATGAGGCAACCCACCAGAACTGCTCTCTGAATGAGTGAAAGCACCGCTGTTGTGGCGGTTCAAGCAGTGAACAAGACTACTGACTGCTCATGCCGCCCCTCATCCAGGTCCCTCGCTCTGGCTCGGGACGAAGGTGGTTCTCCCTCCATTTGCGTCGGAATGACAGCAGAAGGGTCACCCTCGACCGTCCTTCCCGTCTCCTTCCTCGAACACCGTCACCTCTCCATCACATCCCCGCTCCACCACTCCCCGTATACTGTGGCTGCAACTCACCGCAATTTCGCCGCGTCAACTGCGCGTAGCTAGTCCCGGCTTCCCCCATGACCACGACTTTCCCGGACAAGAGCGCCGCCCCAGATAGCAACTCCCCCCGGGAGACCATGAAACCCCTCAACCTGCAGGTCAACGGCATCGGTGTTGCCGTCCCCGCCAACTCCCGCGTGCTCGATGCGCTTACCAAATCCGGGTTCGATGTCCCGACCCTCTGCTACGACGAGCGGCTCGGGCCCAAGGGCACCTGTCGCATGTGCCTCGTTGAGGTCACCGTCGACGGCCAGACCCAGACCGTCGCCTCGTGCACCTCGTTCGCAGCCGAAGACCAGAAGGTCGAAACCCACACAGATGCGCTAAAAGACTATCGGCGCACCCTGCTGGAAATGCTCCTCTCCGAGACATCTGCGCCAAAAAAATTCCCTGAAGATGACGCCACCGCGCACTCCGAGTTCTACCGCGCCGTCCGCGAATACGACGCAAAACCGGACGCACTCCCGCTGCTCGAACGCCGGAAGCCCGCGCCCGACCCCAACCCGTTCATCCAGCGTGACTACGACCTCTGCATCGCCTGCTACCGCTGCACCAGCATCTGCAACGAGTGGGAGCAGGCCGGGGCCATCGCCGTCGACGGCCGCGGGCAGGACTCGAAGATCTTCTCCTTCTTCGGCAACAACCTGCTCGACAGCCCGTGCACCTTCTGCGGCCAGTGCATCAACACCTGTCCGACAGGCGCGCTAACCGACCGCAAGCTGGCAAACATAGACCCCCACGAGACCGAGCACACGAAGACAATCTGCCCCTACTGCGGAGTCGGCTGCGGCATCAACCTGGTCACGCAAAGCGGCGAACTCGTCGGCACAAAACCCGACTTCGACGCGCCATCCCGCGGCTCCCTCTGCGTAAAAGGCCAGTTCGCATCATGGGAGTTCGTTACCTCAGAGCAACGCCTGAAGTATCCGCTCATCCGCGATGAAGACGGCGTCCTTCAGCGTGCCAGCTGGGATGAAGCGCTTGACCTGATCGCAGGCAAATTTAAGACCATCGTCGAAGAAGACGGTCCTGACAGCATCGTCTGCTGGGCGTCCGCCCGCGTCGTCACCGAGGCCAACTACCTGCTGCAGAAGTTCGCCCGCGTGGCTATCGGCACCAACAACATCGACAACTGTTCACGCACCTGACACGCTCCCACGGTCGCCGGTCTGGCGGTCCAGGTAGGTCGAGGGGCGATGACCAACTCCATTGAGGAACTGGCCGATTCAAACCTCATTCTCGTCACCGGCTCCAACACCACCGAAGCCCATCCCGTCATCGCGCTCCGCATGAAGCGCGCCGTCAGCCGCGGCGCAAAGCTCATCGTCATCGACCCGCGCAAGATCGAGCTGACGAAGTGGGCCGACCGCTACGTGCAGATCAACGTCGGCACAGACATTCCCTTCTACAACGCAGTCGCCAACGTCATCATCAACGAGAAGCTCTACGACGAGCAGTATGTGAGCACGCGCACCGAGGGCTTTGCCGAGCTTGCCCGCCATGTGCAGCACTATCCGCCCGAGTACGCTGCCGAGGCCTGCGGCGTGCCGGTTGAAGACGTGTACTACGTGGCCCGCGAGTACGCCAAAGCCTCACCCGGTGCCGCCATCTGCTACACGCTGGGCATCACCGAACACTCCTGCGGCTCACACAATGTGCAGAGCCTCGGCAACCTTGGCATGCTCACCGGCAACTTTGGCGCGTATGCGGGCGGCGTGAACCCGCTGCGAGGCCAGAACAATGTGCAGGGCGCGGGTGATTCCGGTGCCATTCCGACCGATCTGCCCGGCTACCAGAAGCTGGAAAAACCGGAGATTCGGAACAAGTTCGAGGCTGCATGGGGTGTGCCGCTGCCGATGCGACGCGGCATCACCAAGATCACTGCGATGGACCAGATGATCCGGGGCAATGTGCGCGGCGTCTTCGTCATGGGCGAAAACACGGTCGTGTCGGACCCGCACACCAATCATGCCGAGCACGCGCTGAAGGCGGCCGAGTTCATGGTGGTGCAGGACATCTTTCTCACCGATACGGCGCGACTTGCGGATGTCGTGCTGCCTGCGGCCTCGTTCGCAGAGTCGGAAGGCACGTTTGCGAACAGTGAACGTCGTGTACAGAGGGTGCGCGCCGCGATCGAGCCGCCGGGCGAGGCGAGGCAGGACATCGACATCCTGCTCGATCTCTTTAAGCGGATGGGCAAGCCGCAGTCGATGAAGAAGCCAGCGGAGGTCTGGGACGAGATGCGCAAGCTCTCGCCGATTCTCGCCGGCATCACATACGATCGGCTTGACGAAGGCCAGGGCATTCAGTGGCCGTGCCCGACCGAGGACCACCCCGGCACACAGTACCTGCACCAGGATGACATGGACTCCGGGATGCCGGGCTTCTTCGCACCGGTCGACCACATCCCGCCTGCCGAGGAGCCGGATGACGACTTCCCGGTGCTGCTGACTACCGGACGGAGACGTTCGACATATCACACGGGCACGCAGACAGGCAGGGCGTCGGGCTTCGATCTGCTGGTGCCGCACGAGATGTGCGAGCTAAACCCGGCCGACGCCGAGGCGTGGGGCATCGAGGATGGCGACACGCTGGTTGTCACCTCTCGCCGCGGCTCCGTGACGGTCGCAGCGAAAGTGACGGAGCGTTCGCCAAAGGGAGCGGCGTTCATGTCGTTCGCATTCCCCGAACTGACCCGCACCAACGATGTGACGTCGGACGCCTACGATTTCATAACCGAAACGCCGGAGTTCAAGGCCTGCGCAGTAAAGATAGAAAAATCCGCCGAGCAAAACCCGGAGTGGCGGAAGGCGCAGAAGCGAGTGCGGCTGGCGGGTGAGGTAGTGATGCCGACGACGCTGCGGGAGTAGGCGTTCGAGCAAGCGGACACCGTGAAGGCGGAGGACTGACAGCGGAGTTCTGGTTGGGACGTGGCCGCGCGGCGCTACCAGAGGAGTGAAACTGGCCCACCCGGGTCACGACAACCCACCCTCTAACTCCCTCCCTGTCAGGGAGGGAGAACTACGAACCCGGCTTCCAGCGCTAGTTCGCAGTCCATCGGTCACTACTGACATCGGGCGAAGAAAAAGAGAAAAATCACTTCTTCTTTCGGCTGGCGTGCGCCACGTTGGTGGCTTCGGTCGCCCATTCGATGAGGCTGGCTCGGTTTTCTGCGACGTCTGCTGGGACCTCGAAGTACGGCATCGGTTTGTGCTGCTCGCTGCCGGCGGCCTCGTAGCGAGCCTTCGTTGTGGCATCGGCCTTGAAGTAGAGGCGGGCTGAGGAGTCGATGATTGCGAACATGTCGCCGCTCTCGAAGATGCCGAAGCCGCCGAACATCGATCGAGAGGTGACCTCGCCAACGGGCAGCAGCATCTCCACGATCTCGTCCTTGAACTGCGCCGCCTGCAGGTTGGTTTTTGCGCCCTTCTTGCCCATGGTGAAACCTCCGTTACTACGTTGTGTTGTTTAGACGACGCAGGGAGTGAGCCGGATTCGACAGCGTGCTGTTGACGTCGAGACCTTACAGAAACTTCATGGCGCGGGATAGTTGCCGGGCCGGTTGCGGAGTATCTAGTAGAGTAGTGGCGTGGCGAAACATTTCAACTGGTGGATGGCTATGCAGAACATCAAATTAAGAAGCGGGATTCTAATGCTGGCGATAGTTGTCACTGCCGCGATAGCAGGCTGTTCGTCGGACGATGGCGCCGATGAGGACCTGGTGGGCAGGACGTGGAACCTGTTCGAGTACAGAATCGACGATCGAACGTTCAAGTCCGTTGGGAATGCAAGGATCAATTTTGACAGCGGAGCGGGCGTGATCGGCGGGTCGACCGGATGCAACACCTATAGCGGCGAGTATTCGGCGGACGGCGATTCGATTTCGATCGGGCCGGTTGCCGCCACGGAGATCGGTTGCACCACCCCGCCAGGCATCATGGAACAGGAAGTGGCGTTCCTGCGCCTCCTGCCTGCAGCAACCCGGTTCGCAGTAAATGACGGCGAACTGAGGTTGACCTCGTCAGACGGATTCCTGTCCTTCCGCTAGGCACGACTCGCTTGTTCAGACTCGGGGCGCCATCTTTGACGACCAGAATGCGGGATCGCCTGAGCGCGGGAAGTCGACTATCTCCAGTAGGCCGTCTGGCAGGCCGTCCGGCTCTCCGCCCGAGAGCGCCGTCTCGATGTTGTCGACCACGAAGCGTGCAACGGCGTTGTCTGCCTCATCGCTCCGGGCTGCTGTGTACGGCGTGATCACCGTGTTCGGAGCGTCGGCAAGCTGCGATGACTCGGGCTCTTCGATGTCGAGACCGGCACCGCCGATGCGTCCGCTGTTCAGGACGTTTGCCAGTGCCGCCGTGTCGACGAGCCTTGCGTCTGCCGTGTTGACCAGCACGCTGTCGCGGCCCATCAGCCGAAGCTCTCTCTCGGTGATGAGTGGGTCGGAGGTGGGGCCCCATTGGACGTGCAGCGAGACGATGTCCGACTGCGAAAGAAGCAGGTCGAGTGTCAGGCGGCGGACGCCGGTCGCAGCTGCCGAGCCGTGGGTTGCAGTGCGGATGTCGCAGTAGATGACGTTCGCCCCGGCTGCGACGCAGCGCTCTGCGAGCGCTCTGCCGATTCGTCCAAACCCAACGATGCCGACTGTCAGGTCGGCGAGCGAGTCGCTGCGGTCGTTGGGCGTGGCGGTGACTTTTTCACCATGCTGGATTTCGCTTTTATGTTGAACGTTGCGAGCCGCAGTTGCGAGATCGAAGGCGCGAGTTGCGATGTGCGATGCAAGAACGGGTGACGCGCCTGCGACTGCGATTCCGGCGCGGGTGAGGGTGGCCGCGTCGATTTGGCGATGGTGGCCGCGGGTGAGCTGGATGAGTGCTGGCTTTTTGTCTTCTGCTGGTGAGAGAGGAGAGGATAACGGTGTGTCGCCGACTAGAACGGCGTCGAAGGTGGCGAGGGATTGTTCGGTGACGGAGTCAGCGGCTGTTTCGATTACGAGACGACCTGCCGCCGCGGCGGCCACTTTTGCTGCAAGCGGGTCGCTGGGATCGGTTATTTGAAGGATGCGGTGCATGGTGGTTGGCGGGCGAGCGGTCAGTTGTGGCTAGTTGGCCAGTTATGGGTCGGTTATAGATCAGAAGCCGTTCGGCTATAGTATGCGCCCGCTCGTGCCTGCACTTCCCGCACCGGTAGTTTGGATGAGCGGAACTTCGATGGACTCAGACCGACGGCAATTCCCTCTCCCGAGTTCGGGAGAGGGTTAGGGTGAGGGTTGGGTTGGTGGTCTTGCTCGCTGTGAGAGCGGTGCGGCAGCGGTGGTTTCCGCTGGTGCAGAGAGCGGTAGTGGTGTGTTGCCTCATCCGCCCAGGGTCCCTCACGCTGTGTCAGGACGAAGGGGTTGACGCATCTCCTATTCAGGTCGGGGCGCGCCCGCAATCGGATACCCCGGCTCAGGATGACATTCAGAGTCTCTCGGCTATCTGTCTTGGACGGCGTCGGAGTTCGCAGAATGTTCGAATGACAAGAACTAAACTCTTGCCCGGTAAGATCCCTCCGCTGCGGTCGGGATGACACAATGTCGCTTCTTCCTCGCCTTAGTACGCAACCGGTGGGTGCTCGGCTGGGAGAGGAGGAACGTTCGCTTCAATGTCACTCACCGATCGCCCTCAGACCTCCCACGAAAAAAACCACATGACAACCTCCCCAGAAGACATTCGCTTTCGCAGCCTGCTTTTCGTTCCCGGCAATCGGGCCGACATGCTGCAGAAGGCTACCCGCAACAGCCCCGGCGCATTCATCCCGGACCTTGAGGATTCGGTTCCGGCGTCGGAGAAGGCCGCTGCCAGGGGCATCGCCGCGACCGCTATTCCTGCGCTTGCGGCGACCGGACGCAGGGTGCTGCCTCGGGTGAACTCACTGCCGACCGGCCTGACGGCTGACGACATCGCAGCGGTGGTGACGCGGGAGGTCACGGCGATCAGTATCGGCAAGATCTCCGGTCCGGACGACATCGCGGTGGTCGAGGCGATGCTCGCGGCACACGAGCGCGCTGCCGATATCGAAACGGGATCTGTCGGCATACTGCCGTGGATCGAGACGGCGGCGGGCGTGGTCAACGTAACGGCTATCTGCGAGGCGTCGCAGCGGGTGCGGTGGATTGCGTTCGGCGCCGAGGATTTTTCGGCCGACATGGGCTTCGCAAGGTCGGTCGACACCGCTTCTGAGGACGGTGCCGAAGCGGACCCCTACGGCGAGCCGGGGCTGCTGTATGCGCGGTCAGCGGTGGCGGTTGCTGCGCGGGCCGCGGGTGTGCAGGCGCTCGATACGCCGTTCGTAAAGTTCCGGGACGAGGCGGGGCTACGGGCGGACTGTGCGCTGGCAAGGCGCATTGGCTTCAAGGGCAAGTTGGCGATTCACCCGGCGCAGATTGATGTGATCGAGGAGGCGTTCCGGCCATCGGCGCAGGAGATCGAACGTGCGAGGCGCGTGCTGGCGGCGGCTGAAGAGGCTGAGCAGGCGGGCCGCGGGTCATTATCGCTCGATGACGAGATGGTTGATGCACCGGTGATTGCGAGGGCACACAACGTGCTACGTGACGCCGGACTGGAGTAGCCGGTGGCACCCGTCTTATGGGCGCGGGCGGGTTGCCTGTTCTCCCTCCCTGGCAGGGAGGGAGTTAGAGGGTGGGTGGTTCGTTCTTGCCGGGCGAACCAACGAGAACCTCTGAAATCTTCTCCAGCACTCCGTTCAAATTCCGCAGGACGTCGTTGTTCCAGAATCGCAAAACGACATATCCGCGCTCCACGAGATACTGACTCCGAGCGCAGTCATACTCCTGTTGGAGAGCATGTCCGCCTCCGTCGACTTCAATGATCAGAAGGCGCTCCCGGCAACAGAAGTCGGCGATGAAGTTCCCGATCGAATACTGGCGCGTGAATTTGAACCCGTGAAGTTGCCTGTTCCGGAGTGCATACCAGAGTCGCCGTTCGGCGTCTGTGGGGTTATTTCGGAGTTCCCGAGCCTGGATATTGGTTCTCGGCATGGCGCAAGTCTCAGTGATCGCGCTATGGGAATCAAAATACGGTGTCACCCGGTGCAGTGATCAACCCACCCGCGCCCGTAAACGGGCACCCGTCCCTCCCTTGAGAAGGGAGGGAGAAACCGCAACTTCCGGCCTGACCTCCTCAATCCATCAGGCTCCACCTGAGTCGGGCGAAGAAAAAAACCCACCCTCTAGCTCCCTCCCTTGAGAAGGGAGGGAGAACAGAACAACCCACCTTCACCTCTAAACGGGTACCCGGCAAATGGGCACCTGTCCCTCCGTTGGAGTGGTGGACGATTCTGAGAAGCAGCTGGACCGGGCGGCATCGGTTGGCGCGCGTACCTGTCTCGTGAGCAAGGAGCCTTCCGCGGCGAACATCTCTCACAGCGTAATCGGCAGTCTTTCCGAACTTCCGGGCCTCCTGGCCTGATCTCCTGCTATAGTTCCACCTCCCCGGGTTCGTCCGGGGTTTTTTTTTGGACCTTCGACCTGTTCGCCGGTCCTCTGCGTTTTTCGAAAGGGACAGAATGAGAACCAACGAGAAGAAGCTGATATTAGTCGTTGGCCTGGTGGCAATGGCGCTGGTGATTGCACTGACCCAGATGTGGCCGAGCACTGCGCTGGCGGACGACGATGATGACAACGACGGCAGGCGCAGGGGGCGGACGACCGAATCCTCATCCAACTCTGACAATGACGACGATGACGATAAGGACAAGAAGGACAAGAAGGACAAGAAGGACAGTAACAACGGCAACGCAGCGATTCTGGCCCTGCTGACCGAGATGCAGGCGCAGTCGGCGGCTGACAAGGCTGAGTTGCTGGCCAGGATTGGCGAGCTTGAGACTGAACTCTCGACGCTGATCACTCAGCAGCCAAACACTCTTTCACAGGAACTGGCGGCGCACGATGCGGACATTGATGCAGCCATAGCAGCGCTGTCCAGTCAGCTTGCCGATCACGATGAGATCATCGCCGGGGATCTCCCACCGGGTGGCGGTGCGATCGGCACCGCACTAGCAGCGCTGTCCGGCCAGGTGGCCGGCATCGAAACGAACATTGGCTCTGCTATCGCAGCCGGTAACAGCGCGCTCAGTTCGGACGTGTTCGAGGTGTTCGACCTCGTGCACGACACGCACACGGTCGATCCGTTCGACATGAGCGTAACGGTGTGTGCGAACAGCGGTGGCTTCGCGACGTTCGACCAGGACGCAAGCTTCGCCAGTGATTTTGGATTCGGTCCGTTTATCGGCGCCGACTTTTACGGGAACGGCGGTACGGCGGACTATCGGGGCCATTTCGCAAACACACTCAACTCAGCGGCAGGCGCATCTACGGGTGTGACACTGAATGCTTGCCTGGACGGCATCATCGTTAGGCAGGACGGTACGGTAGACGCAAATCCGTTGTCCGACCTCAACGTGAGCGAGCTTCAGTTCATCACCGAGAACCTGGGGAACGAGACTGATCTTGCAGACTTGAGAGCACAAATCACTCGTTCAGCGTTGTTTGACATGCCGTTGTCTGCGTTGCAACTGACCGACTCGATTGCCGAGGTTGCGGCAGTGGACCTGAATCTTCTCAATACTTTCCGTATTGTGAATGATGATCTTGGAGCACTGGAAGACACGTTGCCTCTTCCACCCAATGTGGCGCGTGACTTCCCTAATTCACCTATCCCGGCCTCGATGATCTCGATGGACCCTCTTTCGATCTGCACCTTGCCAGGTATCGAAATTCTGGATAACGGTGGAAGCAATCCGATACAGGGCATCTGCGATTCGGCGGGTGAAGGGAAACTGCTTACCGACGCGATCACGTCGATCTCGGACACGCTGAATCCGGCCATCGACCGGATCGAAACACGGGTCGACAAGATCGACGGGACGGCTGACAAGATCTCCGCAAGTGTTGGCAACAACCTGAGAGACATAGCGGTGAGAATCAGGGAGATCGTCAACAGCATCTGCTCGGGCCTTGGCTGTTAAGGCCGGTGGCCGTTAAGGCCGGTGGTCGTTGAGTTTATTGCCGGGGCTGAGGGCATTCGTCTCTCAGCCCCGGCTTTTTGTGATCGCTTTAGCGGCGTGGTCATGCCTGCTGGGGCGTCGAGCAAGGCCGTTTGCCACCCTTCATTTCCGGTAACCTTGCTGGCCATCACGTGCCGGCACTTGCGCTGCAGAATTTTCGAGGTGGATATGGCTTACGGACGGTTTTTCGAGGATTTCTCTGTCGGCGAGAAGATAAAACACTGGCCGGGGCGCACGATCACTGAGACGGATGACACGTGGTTTTCGCTGCTTTGCCAGAACGATAATCCGCTGCACATCGATGACAACTACTCGAGCAAGTACACGCAGCACGGTCAGCGACTGACGAACGGGACGCTGGTTTTCGCCATCGCGGTGGGCCAGACGGTCCGTGACCTTTCCGGGCGGGCGATCGCCAATCTCGAGTACGAAAAGGTCACGCACCACGCGCCGGTCTTTCACGGTGACACGATCTACACGGAGTCAGAGGTGCTGGAGACGCGTGTGACGTCGAAGGGTGACCGCGGGACGGTGCTGACGGAGACGGTTGTGAAGAACCAGGACGGCACGAAGGTGATGTCGTTCTTGAAGCGCGTGCTGGTGCCGATGAAGCACCACGAGACGATGGGCGAGGGCAAGCTACCGTTCGATTAGAGGGGTGAATTGTCATTCTGAACTTGATTCAGAATCTCTCGGTGACCTCACATGGACGGTTAGATCCCTCACTTCGCGCGGGATGACAAATCGTGATGGCTCCGCGATCAGCGGGCGCAGCGAGCGGCGTCCCCTATGAAACCGGGATGTTGTGGTTCAGGCGGAAGGCGTTTGTTGGGTCGTACTTTGCTTTTATTTGGCGGAGTCTTTCGAAGTTGTCTCCGAACGCTGTCCGCACCCTGTCTGGCTCGTCGCCTGCAACGTGATTGATGTAGACGATGTTGCCTGCGAACGGCTCCAGCTCGCTCCAGAACTCTCGTGTCCAGGCGACCTGCCTGTCGTCTTCTGCCGGATCGAGCCACTGGGAGACGATACCGAGGTCCCACTGGTGTGCACGGTGCACGAAGGCGGTATCGCCGGGATCGACACGGGCGGCTGCACCGTGGAAGTTGAACATGGGCACACGAGTCAGGGGCGAGATCAACCGGGAGCCGCGGTCGACGAGCACGTCGATGAGATCGTCGGTTATCTCCCTGACGAGTCCGGACTTCCAGTAACGCCGCGGCCCGTAGGGAACCATTTCGTCCATCAGGTGCTGACGAGCGCCATATGACCTGGGCCGAGCGCTGTCCAGAAGCGGGTTGCCGAACTCCCGCAGGGGCCTTATCAGGTCTTCGCCGTGGGCGATGTCTCCGTTGTAGCCGAGCATAAGCGCGCAGACGGGATCGCCGTCCGGCGTGGTCGATAGACCGGCATTGATTTCGAGCTCGTCCGGTGGGTCTGCTGCGATGTCACGGTAGAAGCGCAGCATGTCTCTTGCGGCGCTCATCGGGTAGACGATCGAACCGCCGATGACCTGCGAGATTTCGTGAAGCTGAAACTCGAAGCTGGTGACGATGCCGAAGTTGCCGCCGCCACCGCGCAGTGCCCAGTAGAGGTCGGGGTGACTCTCGGGGCTGGCGGTGATGACATCGCCTTCGGCGTTCACGATGTCGAAGGAGAGGACGTTGTCGCAGGTGAGGCCGTGCTTGCCCATGAGCCAGCCGAGACCGCCGCCGAGGGTGAGACCTGAAATGCCTGTGTTGGACACGGTTCCGCCGGTTGTGGCGAGTCCGAACACCTGGGTTTCGGCGTCGAACTCGGACCATGTCAGACCGGCCTGAGCATGTGCGATTTTACTGCGAGGGTCGACCCGGACGCCCTTCATCGGCGATAGGTCGATGACGATGCCGCCGTCGCAGGTGCCGTGGCCAGCCGCGCTGTGGGCACCTCCGCGGATGGAGATGAGGAGGTCGTGTTGGCGGGCGAATCTGACGGCGTGTACGACGTCTGATCGTCCGCTGCAGCGGACGATCAGGGCGGGATGTTTGTCAATCATGCCGTTCCAGACGCGGCGGGCTGTTTCGTAGCCATCGGTCGAGGGTGTAAGGACGGTGCCGTTGATGACGGCGGTCAGCGCGTCGATGGTCTGTGGATCGACGATGCGTGGCGGGCCGCCTGGTTTCGTCGGGGAGGTCGTGCTCATTGGTGTTGCCTGTATGCAGCGTGCTGTAGTTGCGGGCACTGCTTTTTTATCACATGGATGGGTGGTATCTGAGGCGGGTAGGCGTTTGGCGTGGATGATGGGATGTTGTTGCGTTGATCGGACGGAGGGTCGCTGACGCTTATAATCGGCGTTTGAGGGCGAGGGTGATGGTTCGCATATTGGTCTGCGTGGAGAGTTTTGACTGTTTGTGTGAGAACGCCGGGAGATTCTGAATCGAGTTCAGAATGACAAACACGTAATGGCGCAGCCATCACCGGGCGCAGCAAGCGGCGCCCCTACCAGAAAGACGACAACCCACCCTCTAACTCCCTCCCTGTCAGGGAGGGAGAACCTGGCTTCCGCCATAAGTGGTTAATCCATAAGGCACCACATAAATCGGTCGAAGAAAAAAACAAAGAAAAACAATGGCGATATCTAAGAAGGTTCGAGAGCAGATGAAGGCGTCCTCCTGGATACGGAGGATGTTCGAAGAGGGTATGGAGATGCGGCGTCTGCACGGCGCCGAGAACGTTTTCGACCTTTCGCTTGGAAACCCGCTTCTGGAGCCGCCTGCCGAGTTCAATGAAGTGCTGCGCCGCATCGTCAACGACGACGCGCCCGGCACACATCGCTACATGCCCAACGGCGGTTTTTCCGGCGTGCGCGCCGCGGTAGCAAAGCAGCTTTCGGCTGAGTCCGGCATCCTGTTTTCTGGCGAGGACATTATGATGACCGTCGGCGCGGCCGGCGCGCTGAACGTGATTTTGCGGTCGATACTGGACCAGGACGATGAGGTGGTGATCATCGCTCCGTACTTCGCCGAGTACATCTTCTACATCCAGCACCAGACCGGGGTTGTGCGTGAGGCGCAGAGCGGCCCGGACTTCATGCCGGACATTGCATCGCTGAAGGCCAGCCTGAACGAGCGCACCCGGGCGGTCATCATCAACACGCCGAACAACCCGACCGGCGTGATCTATACGGAATCTGTTGTGGATGCTATCGGTGAGGCGATTCGGGATGCTGAGAAGAGATTTGGCACGGAGATCTACCTGGTTTCCGACGAGCCGTACCGGAAGCTGATCTTCAGCGACGCTCCGTTCCCCTTCATCTTCAAGCACCACGCCAGGTCGGTTGTGGCAACCTCGCACTCGAAGGACCTCGGGCTTGCGGGAGAGCGCATCGGTCACATCGCAATAAATCCGGCAGATCCGGGCAAGGCCGACTTCATGGATGCGGCGAGGTTTGCGCTGCGGACACTTGGCTTTGTGAACGCGCCGGCGCTGATGCAGCGAGTGGTGGCGGAGATCCAGGACGCGACGGTTGACGTTTCCGAGTATCGCAAGAAGCGAGATTTCATGTACGCGGCGCTGACCGATATTGGCTACAGCTGCGTGCGGCCGGACGGGGCGTTCTACCTGTTCCCGGAGTCGCCGATTGCGGACGATTTGGAGTTCGTGAAGCTGTTGCAGTCGAAGCTGGTGCTGACTGTGCCGGGCGTCGGATTCGGCACTCCAGGCTATTTCCGAGTGTCGTACTGTGTAGAAGACAAGGTGCTGGAGGGGTCGCTAAGGGGTTTTGCCGAGGCGCTTGAGGAGGCACGCTAGCCAGAGGAATGAATCTTCGAATGAGACTACTCACCGTTCTTCTACTGACCGCTTTCGCCGGTGCCGCTGCCGCATGTTCGAGCGGTGGAGGAACTCCGACTCCGGTTGCTGTGGTGCTGACGTCGCCGGTTGCGAATCCGACTGCCACTCCCGAGGCGATGGTGACGACGGTCGAGGGCGAGATTACTGCGTTCGAGGTGAATCTTTCGAAAAATGGCAGTCCGCAGCAGGGTACGGCTGTGTTCTCTCGCAAGGGCGAGCTTACTCACGTTGAGATCAAGGTGAGGCCGGGAGTTCCGGCGCAGTCTGTGACGCTGAGGCGCGGTCTGTGCCCGGCGCCGGTGGGGTTCGTGGAGGAGCTTGACACGGCTATCGGCGGGGTGATGCGACAGGAGATCCGAAGCCTGGGGTGGGACGAGTTGCTGATGGGCGGCCTGGCAATTGTCTTGAGCACTGGCAAGAATAATCAGAGCATATTTTCAGTGTGCACGGAGATGCCAAAGCTGGAGTGAGGGTGGGGTTTGCCATCCTGAGCCTGTCGAAGGGTTGTTGTCTGGTAGGAGCGCCGCTACCAGATAGACCGAAGTCCGCCCGTTCTCATGCATTTAAAATAAGGACTCTCGCCTCGAGACGGGGAAATGTGGTTCAATCTCATCGACGGTGCGGAATTGGATGTCCGCGACAATCTGCTACTCATTCGTCTAGAATGACTGACAGATGCCCAAACAAAATTCCAGGCTTTCCAACTACCGGAATTAAATCCTTTGGCGGTCCATGAATGAAACTAGTCGCGAGAATGCGTCGGCTAATTCCAAAATCAGAGGACTTTACATATGTCAGCCTTCATACCTCCTAGACCTGACTATCATTCATTAAAAGCCGACGCTGAATACCGTGCGACTCGCAAGCGTACGCCTTTGCTATTGATCGCCGCTGCAATCATTTGGAATTTGTACCGTGGGTTGATATGGACTGTTACGTTTTTCCTCAAGACGTTGCGGATTCGCAAACAGTAAATACCGACAACTGATCGCGGAGTCCAGCTATTCAACACGTTAGTGTTAGGCCAGCACGATTCGTGAAAACGGCAAAAATGGATTACGGGAGCATTTAGTCGAGTAGTTTAGAGGTCTCTTGTCAGACCGAGACCTGTGTGCTGTGCTCATCACCGAGCTCGACTCTCCCCCGTCTCCGCCATGAGCACATATCTGCGGCAGCCCATCGCTACGTAGGGATACCTCTGATAGCCGCAGTCCGATCGAACCGCGGCGATCTCATCAACTCCCCCTTCAGTCCGTGTGGCTTCTGATTACCCGGCCTGGAGTTTCGCCTGATAGTTCGCCGTTCGTTAGCGATACCTGGCCGTTCACGAGTACGTGCGAGACGCCTGTTGAGTACTGGTGAGGCTCTGCGAAGGTTGCGTGTTCGCTTATGGTCTCCGGGTCGAAGACTGCGATGTCCGCCATGTAGCCCGGCGCCAGTCGCCCGCGGTTCTTCAGTCCGAGCCTCTGCGCGGGCAGTGTCGTCATCTTGCGTATCGCCTCGGGCAGCGTCACCACGCTCTTGTCGTGCACCAGCCTCTGCAGGTAGCCCGCGTTCGACCCGTAGCTGCGCGGGTGCGGCATGCCTCGTGACAGCGGTCCGGTGGTTCGCAGCGAGTTGCCGTCTGAGCAGACGGAGATGTGGGGAGACGCTGCGATCATCTCCATATCCGGGTCAGACATCGAGTACAGCACCACCGAGACCTCGGAATCCTCGAGCAGCTTGAAGGCGCAATCTATCGGATCCATGTTCCGCCTGCTTGCCACCTCTTCCAGCGTCATTCCCTCGTATTCGGTGTTCGGCGGATAGCCAGCGATCACGCAGCCGCTTGCGCCCTGGAACCGGACCGCAGAGTATTCCGCCTCATCCTTCAAACGTGGGCGCAAATCGCTGTCTGCGATCCGCTCCAGCAGCGCCGGGCGGCCTCCGTCGTGCGCCCAGCGATTGAAGATCGCGCCGCTGAGCGGTGTGCTGCAGGCGATGTACGGGTACTGGTCACCGGCGACGTCGATGCCCTCTTCGCGCGCCCGTTCGATCGACTCCAGGATTGCTGCGGCGCGTCCCCAGACACGCGGTCCGTGCGCCTTGACGTGCGATATCTCGATGCGGGCGCCTGTGCGGCGGCCGATCTCTATCGATTCCTGGAGTGCCGTGAAGATGCCGGGGCTTTCGTCCGATTCCGACCGCATGTGGCTTGAGTACAGCTTATCCCGGTCGGCGGCGAGCTTTGCCAGCGCGATCACTTCGTCTGTGAGAGAAAAGTAGCCCGGCGGGAAGTAGAGGCCCGTCGAGAGTCCCATCGCCCCGGCGTCCAGCGCCTTGGCAACCTCTCGCTCCATCTGCGTCAGTTCGTCGGAGCCGGGCGCCCGGGCATCGTCGCCCATCACGAAGCTCCGCACCTGGTTGTGGCCAATCTGCGTGGCCACGTTGATTACTCCGCCCGCCTGGTCGAGGGCGTCGAGGTAGCCGGCGAAGTCCCGCCAGCCCGGCTGGTAGTCAGGGTCAGCCCGTGACGCCCGCGACTTGAAGTTGTCGGTGGTCTGGTCGTTGAGCGGCGCACAGAAGCTGGAGCCGCAGTTGCCGACCAGCTCCAGGGTCACGCCCTGCCGCAGCTTGCTGTCTGCGAGCGGGTCGACGAGGAACGACATGTCGCTGTGGGCATGGAGGTCGATGAAGCCGGGTGCGACGACCTGGCCTGCGGCGTCGATGGTCTTTGCCGTCTCGCCCGTAACCTGCCCAATTGCGACAATCCTGTCGCCGACGATCGCCACGTCTGTTTGCACAGAGTCTGCGCCGGTTCCGTCGATCACTCGACCGTTCTTAACAACGACGTCGTACATTTTTCACTCCGTGCTGGCCTGGGCCGGATTGTTATGGGAATGCGCTGCTGGTCCACTGCGGGTATGCAGCTTTCGTGCCCAACGTACCGGAAAAACGGGTGCGGAGCGAATGGCCTGCGCCACCCCGAGGACAGCTGTCATTGGGCATCCTCAAAATGGCATCTTGTCGACCGAAGACGGGCACGGTGTTAATGTGGCGCGAAAACGGCGTCAGAGGCGGGTTCGCGACGCGCCATATCCAGCATCATCCACAAGAAGATACATGAGCAGCCATTGCTCAGAGTAAGTTCATGAAGTGTCAATAGGATAGTTGGCGGCCAGAATCAAATAGTCTATTCTCACGTGTCCGGTCCTCGAAAGGTAAGGGGTAATGGGGGCCAGCGTAACCTTGATATTTATTGGCGCGTTAGCAGCGTTGCTAGCCGTCATCCGAACCGCGCGCGTCCGCGAGATTAAGCTATCTCTTCGAGATCCACATGCGATATTAGAACACGTTGAAATTCTAAATCCGTGGTCAAGCAAGACGCCACGACTCAGAAGATTTGCCTTCTATATTGTAATAATCCCACTGGTTTTAGGAATCTTCATATTGGCACGTGACGCGGTATCACCCCCTAATAAAATTGTCGCAGGGGCGAATCAACCAGGGAATGCGCAATTCTTAAACAAATTAGGAGAGGCCAACGTAGAAAGTCCTGAACAAATAAAAATTGGAGAAACAGGCCTGATTTCGTTGACGCTTGGTGAAACGGACGATGTCAGCGGTAAACGAATTGTGTTTGTTACCTCGACATCTGGAACGGCGGTTGCTGGTACAGCTTCTATCGGTGGTAGTGGACGGCAGTCAGGGAGCGTAAGTGATGTACCAATGTGGTCGGAGATGAGAGCGCGTCTAAATGCGCCGTTCCTTGATTTCAGTGAATCTGGCTGGATTGAAAAGCACTTAACACGTGAAAATCCCTCGGCAACATGGTCCTGGCGCGTTGCTCCAAAACTACCATTTATCGGCGATCAAACGGCGAATATTGACCTCGACGGTCCAGATGGGACAAACATTAACATTGCGTTTGAGATACCCATTTTTGTCACGATCGGCACTCAACCAGGTACACCCACACCGACTCCTCGGACTTCGTCACCAACAATGACGACCACCGTGACTCCATCGCCTGCGCGGACCGCTACTCCGACACCGGCCCCGACACCGTCTCCGTCCCCATCGTCAACGCTGAACACCCCTACGCCGACTCCGGCTCCGACTCCATCGCCTACGCGGACCGCCACTCCGACACTGACTCCGTCTCCGCCGCCTACGCTGAACACCCCTACGCCGACTCCGGCTCTGACTCCATTGCCTACGCGGACCGCCACTCCGGTGCCGTCCGGAACTCCGACTCCGACTCCGACGCCCCAGCTATTGCTGATCAGATCGGTCGGAACGGTTGACGACGGCAACGGCGAAGACGACGGGTTCAATCTCGTGGATCCAAGCCAGGACGTTTTCGACCCGCTAACCGGCGTCGACGACACTGCCATAGTCTTTCTGAGCGACAGGCCTGAATTTCCCTTATTCGGATCCGAAAATGAAGTTGTGTTAGTTCTAGCAGGTACGTTCGTACAGATCGATGGCTTGAGGGTGATCTCGGTACTTGACTCCGGAGACCGACAGACCCTGAGGCCGCCGGTACTACTGATTCTCCAGACCAGCCAGTCCTATGTTGCCGGCACACGGATTGACATTCTGTATAGGAGTTTCTAAAGGATATGTGCTGCAGAATTTATTCAGACCCATCGCCAACTAAATAATCACTTAAACGGACTCAACTCAAATGACGACAATAAATAATCCCGCAACCCCCGGAACCTTCCAGCCGCAGGCGCTGATCAGCGTTGAAGAGAGGATGGCGGCGCATCCCGAGCCTCGCTGGTCGGAGAAGGTGGTGATGGACGGGCGCAACCGGGTGGCGATGATCTCTTCGCCTGCGGGAACGCCGGGAGACCCGCACCTGCACCCTGACTTCAACGAGTGGTGGGTGATCCTGAATGACGAGGTCCAGTACACGATCGGCGAACACGAGGCGTTCGTTGCGAAGTTCGGTAGCGTGGTGATTGCGCCGTGCGGCTACCGGCACGACATCCAGTCGTTCAAGGGCGAAAACTGCGTTCGGGCAGTGGTTGGTCCGGAGACTTCTAACCATGATCTGAAGGGTGTTGAGCCGGTGCGGCAGGTGCCGCTGGACGATCTCGATCCGCCGAACCGCATCCACACGTCGCTCGATTACATGATCGCCCGGCACGGTCTGGAGAAGTCGTGGTCAGAGGAGGTTCTGCTGGATCAGCGCAACCGGGCGAACCTGATTCACCAGATGCCGAGTTCCGGGAACCGCCCGCACTGGCACCCGGATATGGATGAGTGGTGGGTGGTGATGAAGGGTGAGGTTGAGTGGCGGGTTGGTGGCGGCACGGAGGGGCGCGGGCCGGAACCCACGGATGTGTTCCGGGCGAAGAAGGGCGACATCGTGTTCGTGGAGTCCGGCCGCGCACACGCGATCGATACGGTGGGCGACGAGTCGTCGATCAGGCTGGCGGTGACTTCACCGGACGTGATCCACTACTACCTGGACGACCCGAATGCACCGAGGCCGCCGCGGGATTAGGCAGAGGGCGGCGGGCTGTGCGGCTGATGCTATGAGCGAGTTTGGACCGTTCAACCACCAGGCGTTTCTTTGTCCGATCAACGTAAATTCATCGGACGTTAGAAGGCAGACGGAGACCTTCGGAGGGGGTAGAAGATGAAGTGTTTCGTGATCATGCCATACGCTGAGCAGTTCGGCGATGTCTACGCCACGATCAAGAGAGCCGTTGGTTCGATAGAAGAGGTGGAGGTGGAGTGCCTCAGGCTCGATGAGATGAAGGCAGCCGGACGGATCACTGACGACCTGCTCCGAGAGCTCAACGCGGCGGCAGTCTGCGTTGCTGACCTCACAGGGAACAATCCGAACGTGATGTGGGAGGTCGGCTATGCGATGGCGCTCGACAAACCCGTCATCTTCATCTCCCAGGAAGGGAGCACACGTCCGTTCGATATCAAGGACATGCGGATAAATGAGTATGAACGAGACTCACTTGAAAGTACGTTAGAAAAGCGTCTCACCGAGTCGTTTCGCGCAACGCTCAGCCAGATTACGCAGGAGCGAACTGATGTCCTCAGACCTATGCCCGGGGCCAGTGCGCTGTCGATGGCCGTAACGGGATCAATGAACGCGAATCGCTCCAAGTGCCATCGTCGACTCGAAACTCTCCTCGAGCCATACCTGGGCAGAGATGTCGCCTGGTACTGCGGTTCGTATGGTGACGTTGACCAGGTCGCTGTCGAATTCCTCACAGAAAGGAATGAGAAGGTCGTCGTAGTCGGGTACGACTCGTTCGACATTTCCAAGCCGATGCTTACCCTGGTTGAGGAGAACAAGCTCCCGTTCGTTGATGCAGGAAGTGAGCAGCTACCAAAGGGAATACGCGGTCCAACCGATCGCGACGTACTGTTCTTGACTAAGGCGGACGCGGTCGTTTTGCTGTGGAATGGTCACAGCCAGGGAACGCTTGAACTGATCGATTGGTACAGGACCCAACACAAAGATCACGTTGTCGGCTTCGTCGGCTGACCTGCTCCGCGAGTCTCGATTCGGCGTGAACGCAGGATCCCGGCGTGATTTGTCCTTCGGTTGGGAGGACTGGATCCCTTGACGCTTGCGCGGCTAGCCTTCGGCCCGGCTGGCGATTTTCTTCCTTGTCCCACTTCTACCAGTGGAAGTAGGCGCAGAAGCACGGAGGGGTCGTGTCATTCCGAGCCGGGGCGGCCGTGTGCGCGTGAAGGGAGTCATCTTGAGACTGCCGAAGGGCCGTTCGGCTTCGCTCAAGGAACACATCACGTTTCCTGAGGCCGCCATCTCCGATTAGATGATCGCCAAATCCCCTCTCCCAGAGTCGGCGGATCCGGGTGCCCGTTTGCCGGGCGCGGGTGAGGGTCGTTTTGTCTCTCTGTCATTCCGAACTCGATTCGGAATCTCCTTGAGACTTGTTTGCGAGAGATGCTGAATCAAGTTCAGCATGACAAATTCTCCCTCCCTGACAAGGAGGGCAGTCGGTACGCGTGAAGCTGGTAGCGATCTGCTTGACCATTGAACTATGAATCAACCTCGCCGGGTGTCTCCAATTCATATCTCAGGGTTACCCCTGAAGCGACTCCGGATATCACGGTACCGGGGTATGGGGTGGTGATGGTGCATGTTGCCCAAGTTTCCCGGCATGCAACAGGCCTGGTCGGGTGCACCGTGTAACCAGAGGTCACGTTGAACCTCAGGGGAGCGGCCAACGGCTCGGCTCCCACGGTATGCACCAAGGGGGAGCAACGTAGCGATGGACACAACTTTGTTCGCATTGGAGCAGCAGAAGCTGGCACGCATCGATGAGGATGTTGCTCGCAAGCAGCGTCGGGTTACGGGTGATGTCTCGAAGCCAGTACGGCCCAACAGAAAGTTGTCTCTCGTCCGTGTTCTGCCGCTCAGTAGCCTCTCCGAGGCTGCTGCCGCAGTCCTGGCGACGGTAGCCGTTGGTGGAGTGGCGATGGCCGTGGCGAAAGTCGCTGCTGGCATTTCATGAATGGACCATCACCTCAGCCCCCATACCGGCGGAGACCGCGCAGGGAGTCATTCACTCTCTGCGCTGTTTCGCGTCCGGGGCAGCCCGTACAGGTTGATCTCTAGCCCAGCCAGAAATTCAGGGATAACCCGGTGGAGATCTATTTCAACCGGCCCTAAGTTAAAACGGTCATGCACGCAGACCTCAATTCCCCAGCAACGGACGGACCGTCCGCTATACGAGTGCTCATCGTGGACGATCAGGTTTTCTTCACTGAGCTCCTGGCGCGCGGCCTGTCGATGGAACCGACTATCGACGTGGTGGGTGTCGCCCACGATGGCGACTCGGCCGTGAGGGTTGCATCCGCTGAAAAGCCGGATGCGGTATTGATGGACATTGAGATGCCCGGAGAGATAGACGGGATCGAGGCGGGAACGCAGATAAAGTGCGCAAACCCGGACACCGGAATCGTCCTGCTCTCGATGCATCGAGACCCCCGGTTCTTCACCTACCTCCCGTTCGATCAGAGCAGTGGATGGTCGTACCTGCTGAAGGACTCTGTGCCGGACATGAGTGTGTTGTTAAGGGCGATCGACGGCAGCGTCCGGGGATGGCCGGTTCTTGATCCGACGGTTACGGCAACTCTACGGCCGCGACAAGATACACCGCTGGATAATTTGACAGAGCGACAACGGGATGTCCTCAAACTAATCGCTGAAGGTCACACTAACGCCGGGATAGCGGAGAAGCTGTTCCTGGAAGAAAAGACCATCGAAACCTATATCAGCGCCGTCTACCGGGAGTTCGGACTTTCTCGGGAGTCCGGCCTTCATGCTCGCGTCAGCGCGACGCTCATCTTCCTGAGAAACTCTGTGGCTGAGCGCGGCTAGCAAGCCCTATCTGTTCGTCCTCGTGGTCGATCTGCCTGTTTACGCTACTAAGCGGTACCCTCACTTCGACCACCGTCCCGGACCCGGGCGCGCTGGAGATCGTTGCCTCTCCGCCCGCGAACGATGCGTAGTCCTTGATCGTCGCAAGGCCGAGCCCGCCGGCTGTCCCCGTCTCGAACCCGGGGCCATCGTCCTTCACCGAGCAAACAATCTCTCCACCGGGGTCCAGCTCCACGTTGACCGTTACGTTGCAGTCGCCGACGTGTTTCGCGACGTTGTTAAACGCCTCCTCAGTGACCCGATACAGGGCGAGCCGGACACCAATGGGTACCGCGTCGCGACTCGATCCATCGAACGCCCTCAGCCTTTCGCCTATATTCAGGCTCACGTCAAGCGGCCCTGTATAGCGGTCGCAGAGAGACTCAATAGAAGGAACCAGTCCCATGCGAACTATGGCCGGGTGAAGGCGGTGGCTGAGTTCCCTGATCTCGTTCTGGGCAAGGTTATCGATGGAACTGACAATACTCGTAATCTCGCCGGTGTCTCCGTTGTTTGAATCATCCTTGACCAGTTGACGGAGGGAGATGCTCGCTGCCACAAGCTGACCCTGGATAGTGCCGTGCAGCTCGGTTGCTATCTGCTGCCTGACACTCTCCTGGGCAGTGACGAGGCGTGCACGTGAAAGTCTCAACTCTTGAATCGTTCTCTGTAGTTGCTCAAACAGTTGAACTGCACGCGCTGCCGGACCCGCCTGTCGGGCGATATTTTCAAGCAGAAGTTCGTCGCGGTCGGTGTATCGCTCGCCGGGCCGTCGCGGCCATACCGTGACGTTGCCCACCCTGTCTCCCTGGTAGACCAGGGGAAGTTCGACGACCTCAGAAGGGTCGAACTGAAACACGTCCGCTCCGCGCGAGACGTATTCAGCTGCAAGCATTTCAGGACCGTCTTCGTCGGCCCGAAGGTAGATACGCGCCCGCGGTGCGTTGATCCCCTCTCCGATGGTCTCAATGACGCTCCGGAGCACCGCCCGCGGATCCCCGGAGACCTCGAGCGTCCTGCCGAATTCCGTTAACACCTCCAGTGGCCGGTCTCGCCGACCGTAGGTCAGGCGTTCGGCAAAGCGCCTCAGGTTCGCGCGAGTCTGTAGGAGTGCCAGGCCGAAGATCGCAGTGAACAGCGCTGTGAGCGCTGTGCTGAACCAGACGCTTATCACGGCGGCCGCAATCCCTACGATGCCGGTGTAGGTAGTGAGGCCGAGGATACCGAGACCGATGTGCATCGCACGCCGGCGCAGCGTCACGTTCATGTCCCACAGTCTGAAATAGAGAACAGACGCGCCGATTGAGATCGGGAACAGGACCAACAGCAACGCGGCAACTCCAAGGCCAAGCGTGAGCCATATAACGCGGGCTGCTTCCGACTCATTTGTGGCCGGTATCTCGGGGAGCCCGTGTCGTATCAGACCTGATACGAATGCGGTGACGATTCCCACCAGCACCCAGCCGATGCGAAGCCTGTCGATAGCTTCAACAGACGAACGCAGCTTTGTGACTTGCGCGGCGATCCCCGAGCCGGTCCATGCGACGAATACCAGGAACCCGTAAGTGCCCAGGTCGCTTCCAGGAAAGGGGTTGAACGGTGCACGCGGCGCGATCAGCCAGATGACGCAGGCCACCGTCCAGCCACCCGCCAGCACTGCAATCCACTTACGATCGAACCTGCCATTTGGAAACAGGTAGTACGTCATTAGGAAAACCCATGTGCCTATCGCCGTAATGGTCCGCTGCAGGACCCGCCAGGCGGTGTGTTCCGTGCGCAGTGCGTCGGTGAAGTCAAGTGGTGTGATCAGCCAGGTAACACACAGCAAGGCTGCGAGCAGCGCTGTGAGGTTGCTTGACCGCTTGGCGAGGATCGTAAGACCAACCACTGCGAACGCCAGTACAACTCCGAGCTGCAGGGCGACTTGGTAGGCAATGTACGCGTCGTTGCCCAACCCGTGCTCAGCAAGCGTCTCGGCTTCGCCATCTGTGAGCAGGAAAAGGTTGTTACATGGGGCCGCGGGACATCGTTCACTCAGCCGGTCAATGAACAGCGGCATTCCGGCGAACGCCAGGACAAGTGACGCGGCCAGGGCCAGGACAATCACTGCATGGGCAACATTCAGCCATGTGCCACCGATGACCCGGCTGTTCCGACGGTCACTCGCGACTGAGGTCATCGACGGCTCGACTCCACAGCTGAGGCGTGCGGGCTCTAAGTGTCACCATCTTACAATGATGGTTAGTTGTGCTCAGAACCTGATTCACGCGGACCTGCCTCTGAGAACAAAGCTACTCACGCGCGACAGACACGGGAAGCATCTCGCTCTCCCGTGTCTGTTGTGTCTGCTTGAATCGCCGGAATCTTTCAACCCGGCGACGTTATTTCACTCAGAGCACTATCCAGCGCTGGTTGGTGCCACCGTGGCAACCCCACTGCTGGAGGTTAGCGCCATTCTTCGAGTCCCGAGCTGCGATGTCCAGGCACGCACCGCTCGAGATGTTGACCACCATCAAGGAGTGGTCGTCGGCCGGTTCCAGGCTCCACCGCTGACTTTCACCGCCGTTGCACCCGAACTGCTCGATGTTGGCTCCGTAGTCCAGGCTGCCATCTGCTACGTCCAGGCACCGACCGCTGCCCTGATTGACGATCAGGTACTGTCCGTCCGTGCTCGACCGCAACTCCCATCGCTGGTTGTCTCCACTGTGGCAACCCCATTGCTGCACGTTCGCCCCGTCGTCCTTGCTTCTCGCAGCAACGTCCAGGCACTTCGTGGAGTTCACGTTGATGAGCAGCACTGACGACAGCCGGTGACGGGGCATGTGACCGTTATCGAATTCTGCACCGGCAAAGATGTTCTCTCTCAGCCACGCGTACTTCCTGTAGAGGAGATCATTGCCGGCGCGCAGATCATCGGCAATCCAGACCCTCATGTCCTCGCCACGGGCGGTGTAGGCGAGCATTCCGTACAGGAAGGAGTGCTGGCGGGTTCCGACGTCGTAGTTCCCAGACCACCCGGTGAAGCCTCTGCAACGGCCGGCCAGGTCCGCCAGGCACGCCGCCGCGCTGCCGGTTTTCTCTCCGAACAGGTCGAATGCGACCGCGATCTCTTCGTCGGCGATGAACTCGGACAACAGGTTTGTAGCCGGACCTTTGCAGCTGTCCGAGCGGTCGCACAGCCCCAGGGACGAAGCGATTGAGTGCCCGAGCTCTTCGAGAGCCGGGACGTAGTTCATTGCAGCGTCGAGGTTCGTGTTCGGTCCGACGTATGCCGCGCCGATGAACTGCGTATGGATCCAGGCGGTGTAGAACGTGTCCAACCCGGCGTTTCGCATCGTCCTTTCGAACGCATTTCTAACAAGCCAGTCCGGGATCACCATCATCGCGAAACCGACCTCGGTCGTGATGGGCAGTTCCGTGATCGGTACGGTGTCTACGTCCGGGCACTTGACCATTTTGTGGCCACCCGGTGGCTGGACGTAGCCTGTGCACCAATCAATCCCGATGCGTGCCTCCGCAAGCCGCTGCGTCATGTAGGAACGACTCAGGTTGACGAAGCTCACCGCACCTTCTTTCGAGGATCCAACTGACAGCACGTCATTCCCGAAGTTGGGTCGCTGGCACTCTGGCGAACGGGGGTCGATACACTTCTGAATACTGGCAATGCTTGGTCGACTAGAGAACGCATCTTCTGAAGTGCCGACCGAAACCCATCTCCCTCCTTGCCGCAGATCGCCGTCGGCGTTTGCCGAGTCCAGGAAGTACCAGTCAATTCCGCCGCGCTCAGTCAGGAACGCGGCCGTCAGTTTGTTGCGGTAGACCTCGACGGACGCGAGCGGGTAGGTTCCCAACCGCGAATCGAACCTGCTGACGAACTGGGTCCGAACGACAGACGAGCCTGCTCCGACCAGGATTCGGGCGTGCCGCAGATGATGCAACTCAACCAATCCGCCGGGACCGACGTCCGTGAACGCCGTAGCGTATGCCCAGTGGAATTCATCACCGAGCATTTCCACGTTGGATATGTCCAGGAATGACTGCCCTTGCCCGTCCTTCACGTACTCGACAGGCGAGAAGGAGCCCCAATCACCGTTGGTGGATTTCTGGCTGTGGGCCGCCACCATCGTGTCGGTGTCACTCCTGATCACCGCCAGAACCTCGCTGGTGGCGGACATACCGGCACCGGGATTATCGCCATCACTACCGATCGTCGCTTCAATCCCGCCGGCCCAGCGCCGAGGATTGTCTACCAGTTGCCAGTCTTTGTTGAACAGCCTGTAGACAGTGATGGGCGAGTCCGCTGTCCTTCCGGCCTCGGAGTGCAGGACGTGAAAATTGACCTCACCGTCATCAGTAGCAGTAGCAGAGATCCTCCCGTCTGCTTTACCAACGGGGACGATCCTTGTCCAGTCGGTCCAACCGGCCTTGACAGTCCGGCTGGCCTGGTACACCGCGCCGTCGGTGCCCCGTGCAACAAGGTGTAACCGATCTCCGGCGTTCACAAAAACGGCGGCGTCCCGGCGGGCGAATTCCTGATCTCCCAGCTGCTTCCAGTCACTCCAGTCGTCCGGTGCGGTCGCAGACGTTACGTACATTCCGCCATCCGATCGAACCACAGCTACGGTAGCCAGGCCATCAAACTTCGACAGTTTTTGACCTACCTTGCCGATAACTCCGATCAGCGGGTCGCCGTCGGAAATTCCGGGCAGCAGGGTGGACCACCCTGCCTGCACGACCGCCGGGACCGGTTCCGGCGCAGGTTCTGCTTTGTCGAGCTTTGTCGATGACGCGGTCGGGTCCGGTGTCGGGGAGTCTCCCGGATCCGGCGTCGGAGTCGACGAGTCAGCCGCTCCGGCTTCGGATGCAGGTGTAGGGTCATGGGTTGTGTTGCCCGGTATTGCCGTGCGCTCGACCGTCGGCTTGTCGGATGGTGTCGGCGTAGGGTCTTCCGCAAGGTCGGACGAACAAGCGATGACTGCAACAAACAGCGTGATCGCCAGGACAAGGCTGATCCTGGTCGCCCAGCCCGGGCCAAATTTTTCAATACTTGACGCCCTCTTCGAGCCCGAGGAACTGGCGTCAACAGCGACAGAATTCTTCAACATTCACGCATCTCCTATCATCGAGCTTCCGGGTCGACCCTTCAGATCGATAACACTTGTTGTCTACCGGGCCCGGCCATAGCCTGTGGCCCCGGGTTGAAGATTGGAGGATGTACAGGCGTCGGGTTGACGTGGCATCCCGTCTGGCTTTGACAGGAATTCCCCGGTTCTGAAACCGATCGGCACCGTGCGAGGTTCAGGGCTAACCCTGAAACGCGAATTGGCCGGTTGGACTTGTGCCACAGGGATAGATCTTTAACGGAGTGATCCGCGGGGCGCGGTCTGCCGTCAGAACGCTCGGAGTTATTTCAACCGGCGGACTGGCCGCGGTTCTCGTCGGAGCAATTGCGGGTGGAGAGTTGCAACTCTGGCTGTGGGGCTTCGCAGTCCCGTTGGATCTGACTGCTGCAGCCATTGGAGGCCAACAGGAAGGGTGGAACCGAGTTAGTGTAGAAGTAGTTCTGAACTCCTCGATCACCTTTGCCAGGTCTTCCTCAGGCGCTCTGGCGAACTCGGCCCTCGTGGCCTCGGCCAGGATCCGGCCAACCTCCAGGTCCGCATCCTCGCCGATCGCAACAAAGAAGACCTGGACCTCGTTGTCGAGGTCAGCCCTCGTCCCGGTGCCGATCACCGCGCTGGCCGGGCGACGCACGTTGTGTTCGTCCACCGCTTCCGAACCGGCGTAGCCGTCCCAGCGGGTGATGTCGGTCTCCGCACGCGTCTCCACCGTCACCAGCTCGTCCAACCGCACGGTGACGGTGTTGGCCTGGCCGTCAGTCAGGACCACCGCCGCTCTGATTGATTCGCCCGGCCCTTCGGCCGCGTCCGTCTGCTCCAGCGCGAGGATAATCACATCGAAGAGGGCGGTCTCTCCGCGTGCACGCAGCTTGTATGCCGCTTCTTCGATCTCCCACTTAGTGTGGGCAACTGGGCCGGGGGCGATGTTCACTTCGACTTCGTCATGAACGTCACCAGACCTACCTGGTTGGTACCGGACATGCTGTTCAACGCCCGTACCAGGCCTTCACCCGCCTGATCGATCTTCCGGCCCAACATCGAGCCGCTTGTGTCCAGCACGAACGTGACAATGCCCGGACGCTTCACGTCCTCCCATGCAGCGTCGATCGCTGCGGCCACTTCAGGGCGGGTCTTCGAAGGATTAAGAACCTTGCCAGGCCTGTTCGCATCGAGACCGAACTCGCTCGAGATCTTGCAAACCGCCCGGTTCTCGAGGGTGTCAAGATCGATGTCGTCCGGTCCGGGGCGGAACCCGCTGGCCATGAATGCTCGCCGTTGCTCCTCTTCCAGGATGAAGTCGATCCACTCATCCGCCGCAATCTTCTCCTCGGGTGTCACCCAGTCATCAGCGTTCACGATGCACGCGCAGTTCTTGCGCGGCATGGAGCCTTCCTTGGGGTAGATCATCACCATCGAGCCAGGTTTGATCGGCGGTGCGGCTGTTTCAATACCATTGATGTATGCGCTCTCCGTGCCTTCGTACAGGTGGATCAGGTTGTCCTCCGGCATAACGAAGAAGTGGCCACAGCGAACACCCTGATGGACCTTGATGTTCAGCACCGTGGGACCGATCTGGTAGTGGTCGATCAGGCTCGGGAACTTCTTGACCACCGCGACTACCTTCGGATCGGTCACGTCTTCTTCCGTCAGCTGCTCGGGGTCTTTGCCGGACGCCATCGAGTAGAGCGCCGGGTGCAGACTGCGGCCCGTGCTTGATGTCCGCGGGTCCGTGAAAGCGAACAGCGGCTTCTCGCCCCACTCCGAAAGTGCACAGTCATACTTCCTCCAACCCTGCGGGTCGTCCCGGAGGTCGATGATGTCCTGGTATCCAATCTCCTTCTCTGGCCAGCCGAGGCAGCGAGCCATTTCGGTGTAGGTCACGATGCCGATGACGGGCTGGACGATGCAACGGGCATTCGTCCAGGTACTCAGCTTGCAGCTCCGTGGGCTCGTTGTAGACCTCGACCACGATCCTTGTGCCGTCCGCGGTGCGATGAGTCTGCCGGTTGAACTCCTCGGACATCGCAGGCAACAGTCCATCGCGGGTCAGGTGCCCGGTTGTCCTGTGGACGACGGTGACCGTCGGTTCGGGTGGTGGCGGCCAGAAAACCCGGAGTGGAACCGCGACGATGATGGCTAGCATCACCGTTGTCACCACCAGTGAAAGCACGCGGTTGTGGTTCATGTTTGTTTCGTTCATTGCGTAGTCTCCTTTCCTGTAGCGGGCAAGAAGCACCAGGAAACTTGCAAAGTCGGGCACTGCAGCGATGCCGGTTGCCAGAACCCCTCCACCGCGCTGTGCAACGGCGATGGAATTCCGGACCGCAATCTGCGGGATGCGTGCGACGAATCCGACCGCGGACTTCACTCCCTAATAGACGGTGGCGATGCCAACGCCGAGCTGCGCCAGCAAGAAGTTGAGTGCAAACAGAACTGGTCGCAGCGCAATCGCAAGCGTGGTTATGACAGCCGTGGCCACTCGGCGCAGTTCCAAGGCGACCGTCCGCACGAAGGCCAATGAGACTCCATCAACCGTGGCTCCGACGGATATGAGGCTGGTGGGCTAAAGACGCGACATTGCGACAATCCCGGCCAGAGCGGCGCCAAATGCCGTCGAAAACTCGCTCCACATGGATGCGACCGCAGCACCTGTCATAACGCAGGTGTTATGGAGTGCAGCGATCACCGCCCTGGACGTCGCCAGCAACACCCCGACAGGTGGTGTGGGGACAGAGCGCAGCGCTGAAACGATGAAGCTAAAGAGAACGGCGGCGAAGGCCTTTATCGTCGTAGCCGCGGCTACATTGACTCGCCTCGTGCTGGCGAAGGCAAGTACCGTAGCTCCAGCCAGGGCTCCGATGGCGAGACCCGCGACTCGCAGCGGTGGCATGTCCAGGATCTCATGGATCGTGGCTGCAACCTGCCTGGTGATGGCGGCGGTAGTGATTGCCGCTCTGGCCGTCAGGTTTACTGTGGCACTCACTGCGTCAGCGAAGCCGGGGTGAAGATCGTCTCAACCCAGGAACCCTGGGTTGAGGATGGCGGCGAGACGAGCGAGCTCTTCATAAGCGTCGTTGGCTGGACAGCCCGTCAGGAATCGAACCGGAAGTCAGAGCGGAACAGGGGCGCCCATGTCCGTATGGTTGCTGAGGGGAGATGGGGCCGGGGAAGACCTCCGCTCGGATACAGGAGAGACCCTAACGGCAAACTGGTCATTGATCAGAAAGAGGCGAAGGTCGTTGAGCTGATCTTCGACATGTACGTCACTAACCGAACCGGTGTCAGGGGCATCAAGCAGGAGCTTGAGCGAAGAGGTGTTCTCACCCGCAGGGACCGTGCGTTCTGGGTGCCAGGAGTCATTGGGAAGATCCTGAAGGACGCGATCTACCGGGGCCGCCACGCGTCAGGGGTTCCCGCGCCGGTGATTATTAGCCCCGGGCTGTGGAGCCGCGCTGAACAACGCCGCCATGCGAACCACCACCTCAAGCCAGGGTACCTGCATCAATACGCCCTGCAGGGCCGGGCGACATGCGAGTGCGGGGGCACGATCCGAGTTGAGCATCCGGGCCGCGGCAGGGGCAAGGCGATCTACTTCTGCAACAACCGTTACGCCAACTCGTACCGTGTGATGAAGGGCGGTGAACGCTGCATCGTGCCGCGCAAGCCTGTCGATAAGTTCGAGCAGGCGCTTCACCGTGAATTGACAACGTGCTTGAACAACCCGGAAAAGCTGATCGTTATGGTGGAGCGAAGCATCCACCGGATACAGCAAGAACTCATGCGGATATCCGGAGATGCAGGTAGCTCTGAGGCCGAGCTGTCGAATGTTGTCGAGGATATTGGCAGGGTTGAAGAGTCGTGCCTGAGACGACGGATAACCACGGACCGGAGAGATGAGCTGATGGCGGATCTGGAAGCCAGGCGTGACGTGCTGGAAGATCAGATTGGGCAGATGAGCCCAGAAAATCGAACAGCCCTCGAAGAGAACCGCGATTTGCTCACAGGGGCCAGAGACTACCTGGCGACACTCAGTGCCAGGGCAGAACTTGGATTGCCGACCTGGGAGTTCTCCTTCGTGCCTTCCGTAGCCGAGTCCGAGGCACTCCAGAGGTTTCGGAAGAGAGGTTCCAACGAGTTCTCAAGGAGCCCGAAAAGGATTCCGGAGTCACTGGATAATGTGTTGACGGCATTCAACATGACGGCCGTATTCTGCAGTGACCGCGTGGAACTGACCGGCGGTATCGAACTCGCTGTCCCGGATCCAGACTCCCACCTGCACGCGTCCACATTGGGAGGAAGTTAGAGGGTGGGTTGTCGCGACGGCTCTGCCGTCACCGGGCGCAGCATTTTTGCCCGCCCCTACCAACTACCTCGCTTTACGCCAGTAGCTCTCTTAGCTCTGCTACGTGCGAGTCGCCGCGCAAGCGTCCGAGGGCTTTCCGCTCGATCTGGCGAATGCGTTCTCGGGTTAGAGAAAGCTCGCCGCCTATCTCCTCAAGCGTCCTTGGGCGACCGTCTGCAAGGCCGAAGCGCAGCTCAAGCACACGCCTCTCGCGCTCGCTCAGGTGCGCCAGCGCACGGTCAACCTGCTCTCGCATGGAAGACTGCGCCGCCACGTCGGCCGGGGCCGGAGCCGTGCGGTCCTCGATCAGGTCGCCAAGTTCGTTCTCGGCATCCTCACCAATTGGCGTCTCGAGCGAGACGGGCTCCTGCGACATCTGCAGGATCTCCGCAACACGCTCAAGTGGCAGTTCAACACGTGCCGCAAGCTCCTCAACGGTTGGCTCGCGGTTAAGTTCCTGACCAAGTTCCCGGCGTGCCCGCATAATCTTGTTCAGCGTCTCAACGACGTGAACCGGAATGCGGATGGTGCGTGCCTGGTCAGCGATGGCGCGGGTGATTCCCTGCCTGATCCACCACGTTGCATATGTCGAGAACTTGAACCCTTTTCGGAAGTCGAACTTTTCGATCGCCCGCATCAGGCCGATGTTGCCCTCCTGGATCAGGTCCAGCATGGACAGGCCGCGGTTCAGGTGCTTCTTGGCGACCGAGACTACGAGGCGCAGGTTCGCTTCGCCAAGGTGACGCCTCGCTTTTTCGCCTTCGTCTCGCACCCGCATGAAGTGTGAGCTGAGTACGTTGGATAGCGGCGCCAGCGCGGCACCGAGACCTTCTTCGACAGTGTCCGGAACCTTTTCCAGGTTCGGGTCCTGGCCGACCAGTTCTGTCAGGTCGGACGGCATGAGCCTGGGCAGCACGGAAAGCTCAACCAGCAGCTTGTGTGCGTCGTCAGGCTCCACGCCAACTGCGTCTGATATGTAGTTGATGAGGTCTTCGTCACGGCGGCCGTCAAGGATGGTCCGCAGCGTCGGGTCTGAGATGATGGCCGAGAGGGCGAGCGGTGTTGATATACCGTGGAACTTTGCGACGAAGTTCGCCGTTTCGGCGGCGGCGCCGAGCCTTCGCAGGACCTCGGCGGTGACGATCTCAGGAGCCGGGGTTGGCGTCTCGTCCTGCGCGTCTTCGCCGATTATCTCTTTTTCGATCTTCACCAGCCACTGGGCAAGTTCAACGGCCCGGGCGAGAACAACCTCGTCGTCTGCGGTCAGCAGGGCGACCCGGCCGATTTCGCGCAGGTACATCCTGACCGTGTCTTCGGTCAGTTCGGACTGGTCGGGCTCCAGCATCTGGGCAAGCTGGCCGGCTGCCTCGACGTTCCGTGCGGCCTCCCACATGTCCAATTCGGACCGTGTGAGGACGCTTGGCGAATCTCCAGATCCCTGGTTCGCCTCGTCATCGTCGTCAGTCATCGACGCGGCGGAGAACCCTGTCTCGACCACATCGTCGTCACCGTCAATCTGCTGTTCGGTTACAGACAATTAAGCTGTGTCCTTTCGGTCGTTTTCGTGCGGCTTTTTACTGTCCTCTGTCGTGCCCTGTACAGTAGTACGCCGCCACGCGCGCACGAAGCTCCGTGACTATGCTGCACGGGGCTGCTGTTTCTTCGGAATGGTGGCATTCACTCAGTTAGATGACGGGCAGACCGTCCACGGTTCCGCATTCGCCAGCTGCCTCGGCCGCTGTTCGCCACGAACTCAACGAGTTCTAGGTTCAAACTGGGGCGCACGTAACTTCCTATTATACACCTCTTACGATATCTGGAGTATGTGTTTGGCCGTTTTTCGTTGCAGATTGGAGTGGACGTGCCAGTTGCTCGTCTGTTTGAGACGATTACCACAGGTATCGAGCGCCAGATGCGCCATCGGTACGATTTTCGTAAGAGGTAGAAGTGGCGGGTTTGAGGTGGGATGAGGGTCGGTGGAAGCGGAGAGCGGGGTGCAGGCCAGCACGTCGGCCGTCCTGAGGCCGCCGAAGGGTGTCATCCCGACCGCGGGGTACCCGCTTGCGGGTCGCAGAGATCTTGGCGAACACATGACTTAGCCTGCTCTTTCGGGCGGTATCCGAACCACTCGACCGTCCATGTGAGTAAACCGGGAGATTCTGAATCGAGTTCAGAATGACAAATGTCACCCTTGACCCTCAACCACGTTCCCCTACTCCGGCCAGCTGATGACGAACTTTCCTGGCTGGCCGCCTGCGAAGGAGATGTACGCTTCTGGCGCTTCCTCTACCGAGCAGGTCTGCGTGATGAGCGATCTCAGCGGCACGTTGCGGTCTGCTACGAACTGCGCCGCTTCTGCGAGGCCGAAAGTGGAGAAGGTCCACGAGCCCATGAGAGTCAGGTGCCGGTGGATTATGTGATCAGAAGGCCGATACGTGACCTCGCCGCCCTCCCCTACCAGGCACGCACGACCGAAAATGCGGGCGGCTTCGGCTGCGGCGATCCTTGTCACTGCCTGGCCTGCTGCCTCCAGCGTGGCGTCAGCGCCTTCACCGTGCGTGAGAGCGCGGATCTGCTCGACGGCGCTCCCGTCCGTGTTGTCGACAGTCTTCCAGGCACCGGCGTCCTCTGCCATCTTCAGCCGCTCGGCATTGATATCGACAGCGATCACGCGTGCGCCCATGGCCTCGCCGAACATGGTCGCCGCCAGCCCGACCGGTCCCTGTCCGAAGACCGCCAGCACGTCGCGGCCCGAGACGTTGAGTTTTTTCAAAGCCTGAAACGCCGTGGTGGCGCCGCAGGCAAGGTAGGCCCCCTCTTCGAATGAGACCTCGTCAGGCATCTTCACGCAGGTTGATTCGTGCGCGGTCATGTAGTCGCCATGACCCCCGTGACGGCTCCCGCCGTAGTACTTGCGCTTTTCGGTGACGGGGCAGAGCTGCTGCCAGCCGGTGCGGCAGTAGTGACACTGCAGACAGCCATCGTAGTGGTGCTGCATGATCCGGTCGCCGACTGAGACTTGCGTGACGCCGGGGCCAAGCGCGACTACTTGGCCGCAGGGTTCGTGGCCGGGGCGGATGTCTACGTCGTTGAGCGAGCCGTCTTCACGGTATCGGCGCAGGTCGGAGCCGCAGAGGCCGGAGCTTCGCAGCTTTACCAGTACTTCGTTGGGACCGGGCTTCAGCTGAGGGAAGTCGCCGGTCTCTGCTACAGCGTTGCCAAGGAAGCGGACGCCTCTCATTTTTGATCTCCGATATTTTTCTTCGCCGTTTTAGGACGGTGGCTGCCTGGGTGTTGTGGCTTCGGCAGGGTCGAGTTTTGTGGCGCAGTTTAGCTCGGATTGGCAGATGTGCCACCGGGATGGCGTGCCCTGAGCGGCGCTCGCTCCTTATATCAAACTCCAAATTGCCCGTACGCAGCCTCGGGGCTAAACTGTCGCCACCGGTGGGACTCGCAACTAAGAACCGAAGAAACCGGCTTCCAGCACAAGTCGGGCAATCCATCGCTCACCACTGACATCGGGCGGAGAAAAAATGACAACTACTCAGAAGTTCGCCTACGACGACCTCTACTCCGAGCGCTCCGAGGCGGCTCCGGCCCGCACGGTGGCACATGCCAAGTACGACTTCGCCGTCGCCTACCCGGCGCCCGAGACGCTGCCGATGTACGGCATGATCGACGCCCTGAAGGCGAAGGTTGACTCGGACGGTGAGCAGGTTGCCCGTGAGATGGCTTACTACCCGCACGCGCTCGGGTCTCCTGAGTTGCGGGAGTACACGTCTGAGAAGCTGAAGGCCGACCGCGACATCGATGTCGATGCGGACGGCATTGTGCTGACAGCGGGATCAGGCGAGGCGAACGGTTTGCTTATCCAGGCGATCACGAATCCCGGCGACGTGGTGCTGACGGAGCAGTTCGTGTACGGCGGCACGCTGAGCCAGCTCGGCAAGTTCAAGGCCGATGTCGTGGGCTCGCCGGTTGACGAGCAGGGTCTGATTCCCGGGGCGCTCGAGGACACGATCAAACGTCTGACTGCCGACGGGCGCAGGCCGAAGTGGCTGTACACCATTCCAGAGAGCCAGAACCCGATGGGGTCGACGCTGCCCGAGGCGCGGCGCAGGGAGATCCTGGAGATCTGCCACCGCTACAGCATGCCGATACTGGAGGATGACTGTTACGTCGATCTCCGCTTCGAGGGCGAGGCGCAGCCTGCGTTCAGGACGCTGGACGATAGCGGAATCGTTATGTACGTGGCGTCGTTTTCGAAGCTGATCGCTCCGGGGCTGCGAATGGGCTACTTCGTGGCGCCGCCTGAACTGATGGAGCGTGCGCTGAGCTTCAAGCTGGGGTCCGGACCGAACCAGTTTGCGGCGTATGCGATCACCGGCTTCCTGAAGGAGGGGCTGCAACGGCACCGTGACACGTTCAACCCGGTGCTGAAGCAGAAGAGTGACGCCATGCAGAAGGGGCTTTCAGAGCACTTTGGCGGTAGCGGGGCGACGTGGTCGAAGCCGCAGGGTGGCTGCTATGCGTGGCTGACGATGCCTGAGGGCGCAGATATATCGGCGATCCGTGATGAGGTTTTCGATGGGGGCGTCGGTTACCTTGCGGGAACGAATTTCGCTCCGAACGGTGATGGGCAGAACATGGCGCGGCTGTGCTTTGCGTTCGAGACGCCGGAGAAGAATTTCGACGGCATCGCGCTGCTGGCCCAGCTTTTCCGAAAGCACGGCGTGATGTAGGGCGGAGTTGCACCCTCCCTTCTCAAGGGAAGTGCTAAAGGGTGGGTTGTTCAGGATGTCATGCTGAACTTGATTCAGGATACGCGTGATTCATCGGCCATGAGTGAACCCACGGGGACCGCCAGAACAAGCTTGATCCGGCCTTCACGGTTGATAGTGACACGGTGGAGCACCAGACGCAGCAACTCCTGGCGTTCGGCGAGGTCCAGGCTATCGATCCCTGCCTTCAACTGCTCGGACCAGGCCGTGATCGACTGGCCAATCTCTTCCGACATCTCCGCTGCTCGTACCCGGTCCATCGCAGACCGGACCGCCTGCTGCGCGGCTTCGAGACGCTCTGTGATGAACTTGCGCTGACGCCCGAACTGCGCCTCATCGATTGTCCTGGTGACGAGGAGCCGGACGAGGCGGTCTTCTTCTCCGGCGACCCGTTTCAGGTCTGCTTCTGCCCGTTGTAGGGACGACGCAGCACTGTCCGCATCCGGCTGGTCAACTGCAGACACCAGTCCCTGTTGCACCATCTCGGGGTGTTCGAGGATCTTGACAATCTCACTCCAGACCGACTCCTCGATCACTTCGGCTCTCAAGTGGCTGTGCTCCCGGCACTTCAGGCCGTGACGAATCATCCCGCCGCACTTGTAGTAGCGGATCGGGTTGCGGTACAGGTTGCGCTTGACGCTGGCACCGTGACGGACAACGTTCCCTTTCTGCACACGGATCGAGAACCGGTACCCACACTCCTCACAGACCAGTAGACCCTGCAGGAGGTGTGTGGTCCTTGTGTTGCGCCTGGCGAACCTTGAACGAGACTTCTTCACCTGCTGCGCCTGGTCCCACGTCTCTTTGCTCACAAGTGGCGGGAACGGCACGGTTATCCAGTCCTTCAAGTCCTGGTCTGTCACCCGTGTCCCTGACTCAGTGATCCGGTGGCGCTTCCGTCCATAGACGCCCTCACCCTTGTATGCGGGATGAGAGAGCATCGCCAGCACCTGCGCAGGGAACCAGCGTCCCCAGGTGCTGCCGCGCCTTCGTGGCGCACCTGATTCCGTGAGCCAGTCTGCGATCTGAGAGGAGCCCTGGCCTTCTTCGACGTAACGCCTGAAGACCTCCTTGACGAAACCTGCCTCAGCAGGCTCGACGACCGGCCTCCGGTCGCTGTCGGTCGTGTATCCATATGGGACGTTACCGACCGGCCACCTGCCGTCTTTCGCCGCGCCGCGTTTGCCTAGAGCAGCACGCTCCCTGAAGTTGTCTATCTCGATCTTGCCGACGGCGGCGAATATCCCAAACGTCTTCTGATCAAGATGGTCGGCTACCGCCTCCAGCTTGATACCGGTCGACTCAACGACCTCCATGATGGCTGCTGCAGGGAAGATGCCGCGTGAGAGCCGGTCTGACTTCCAGCACAGGATCACGTCGTACCGGCCTTCACGTCCATCTTCGAGCATCTGCTGGAACGCGGGGCGTTTCCTGGTCGAGCCAGGAGCCACATCCTGGTATCGCCCTGATATCTCGTAGCCGTTCTCGGCACAGTGCTTCTCCATCTCGGAGAACTGCTCGCGCAGTGACACGCGTTCCTCTTCTGCCTGAGCCTGTGAGGACACACGAGCGTACAGAGCCGCCCGGGTTCTTTCTTTCACTGGAAGCCTCCTGGATGTGGATGCTGGGCATTGATCGAGAGTCTATCTTGTTGCGATCCAGAAAGACCGGGTTGCGGCAAGTGTCGTCCAGCTTTGAGTGCGACAGGCATACCAGTAATATGACTGGATCCAGTCGTAACTCAACTGAGCCTTTTCATTTCATCACTGACTGTGCAGGCATCCACCATGCCCGAACTTGAAAAATCCGAGCCACTGACATCAATCGAGATTCCTGCCGACTCGCCGTCTCTGCCTTTCGATCACGAAAGACACACCAGGGAACATGCTCAGCAACTGATTCGGGATGGTGTTCTCAGGGCAAACCAGGTGAAAGCTCGTCTTGCGAAGGACGGAGAACGGGTGCTCTGTGGCTACGGTTCCTGCGGGTATGTGCTGGGCAACGTCCACGTCTTCGAGCAAGGTCCTGAAGGTGCTGAGACCTCGACCGAGATCCCGGCGGTACAGCTTGAGGCGGGGATGGCTCCCGTCAACCGCCGCAAACTAAGTTGGCGAAGGTCGATGTATGCGGCCAGGCGAGCGGCCACCGGCAGGACACTGAAGAACCGGAGTTACCCCGAGCAGCACGGCGAAATCAATGCAAACAGCGTAATGACCAACCTCTTCGAGTCTTTGCCACAAGTCGTGAAGTGTCCGAAGTGCAAGTTCTTGAACCAGCTCTGGCCGGGTAAACTGTCGATGCGCTTGCTATGCGTGATGCCTGCCAGGCCTTCCCATGATCCAAGCCGGTAAATCGTATAATCGACGCAACCCAATAACTTCGAGCCGATAGCGGCCCTTCCTCCACTTTCCGTGGTTCCACTCTATGGAGCGCCGGTGGTGTCGTGAGGCCGCGCCTTGCACGACTATCCACCGATCGGGTCGAATCCTGATCCCACCGTCCCACCTGAGCCATCATCGGTGCAGTCCTGTCCACCTGTTCATCAGGACATCGCCGTAGAGTTCGAACTGCAGGAGGACGCCAACCGGCGTCTCAGGCGGGTCTACCAGCTAATCCTCAGCGCAGCAGCCCGTCCGCCGACCGAAGCGAATTCTGTCCGCTGTAACTCCGCGTCAGATTTGGAACCGGACCATGCCGCGACCGATCCTTCGGCACAACAGCCAGACGACCCTCCCTAGATCGACGTCTTGCGGCTGGCCCCCGATCTCCCATCGACTAAAATCAGGGCTCAACGACACAAGTTGCTGCGGCGAGTTGCGGCAGGCCCCCGATCTCAAATCGGCTAAAATTTGGCTCCCGCTATAGCGGTGAGCCCGTCGTTGCGGCTGGCCCCCGATCTCCCATCGGCTAAAATCAGGGCTCAACGACGCAAGTTGCTGCGGCGAGTTGCGGCAGGCCCCCGATCTCAAATCGGCTAAAATGTGCGGCAGATCGTCCAGCGAGAGAAGCAGTTGCGGCTGGCCCCCGATCTCCCATCGGCTAAAATTGGTGGGTCTCGAACCCACGACCACTGGGTGTTGCGGCTGGCCCCCGATCTCCCATCGGCTAAAATAAGCCATCATCAACGAGATAAACGGAGCAGTTGCGGCTGGCCCCCGATCTCCCATCGGCTAAAATGAAAACGCCATCAACGAGATAAACGGAGAAGTTGCGGCTGGCCCCTGATCTCCCATCAGCTAAAATGTAAGTCCCGCCACCCTCTTCCCCGTGTTGTTGTGGCTGGCCCCCGATCTCCCATCGGCTAAAATGCCTCGGTCTTGTCCACCAACCGTCGCCAGTTTGAGTAGGTGAGGCCTCGGGCGTTGCAGAGCAGGACTCCGATGTCGTCGAGGGGGATTCTCCCTTGCTCCTCACCGTGCCGGGTGACCGTCATCAGGCCCCGTGTTCTGGTCAGGTGGCAGCCGTCGCAGGCTATCTCGACAACCCGGCCAATCATTTCGGCTGACCCGGATCCAGCACGCGGCCAATCTCGTCTACGCCAATCTTGCGAAACCCCTGCTTCTGGAGCTGGCGCGCACTAAACTTTGATTCTTTGAGCGGATCGGATTTGTCGATTATCCGAGCTGCCACATTTGCTTCGTTGTGATCATCTAAGAACACGAACGTCCCACCCCTGCCAGCCGTCAATTTTCGCAGCTTTACAATCCGTCGCTTGTCTCCCGTGCTTAAGGCACCCATGTCTCCTTTGTGAAGCCGCATGAGCTTCCTGGCCGTGGGATCAACGCGCCCGGTGCGATCAACAGGACGGAACCTTGACCAATCTATATCCGGTCGATTGGCCTCGAATGTGGGGATAGCCAAAATTTGCCAGTTGCCATCCCGCATAAGCCAGATTTCGACGAACTCGTTTGCTGCGGTGGCATAAGCCTTGTACGGCTTTCCGGACCGATCGCTGATGACTACCAGATTGCTCTGCTGCTCGATAACTCGGACGCTGCGGACACGGTGCACATGACCATTCATGGATACACCGTTCTTCCAGGCCCGTTTCGCGAACTCGGCTCCCTTCTCACCCGACTGTTCCCATAGACGCAGCAACACTTCTCTCAGTGCCCGGTCTCGTACTGCTTCCACATGCTTTCGACTGGTAAACCCGGAGAGGGGTTTGCTTACCACGACTGTGGCCGGAGATATTTCATTGCCCGCATCCACGATGCCGTAGGCCGTATCGTTGTGAAGCTGATCAGTTGTCTTTCCGCTGTCGCTACGAGTGCCGTGGTCCGGCCTGTGTGAGACGACAATGCGATCAATGAGTGGTCGCAGGTCGTTGCGGGAGAAGCCTTCCCACGCAGGAGCCTGCTCTGCGATCTGGGCGAGGTTTTTGCTACGGGCAACCTCGCTGCTGTTGTCAACGGAGGCGGCTTTCATCATCCGCTGAACCGTGGCCGGAGTTGTGCAAGCGACTACAAATGCGTCGATCGCATGGTGGCGATGGTCATCTCGTGTTTTCGCGTCCGGCGCGTTTCCGTCCTGTTTGCGTGATTCGTACAGCAGACCATTGAGCCCCCAGCCACGGCGAATGGCGGCGGTTAGCCTGCCGGGCGTTGCGTCCACGAACCTGCGTTTCTGGCTTTTTTCATCGAACAGGTGGGCGAGATAGGTGCGGGCTACGCGTGAAAAGTGCTTGGTCTCGTTGAGCTGGCGGACGAGGAATTCACCCTCGTCCTGGAACCGCTCCATAGCGTCCTCAAAGAACCGCCAACTCTTGGAGTCGCGCCTGTTCTGCTGCCTGAGCGTGTCGCCAATAACCTCAGCACGCTGCTTGATCGCTTCGTAGTCGTAGCCCGCTGGATTGTGACCGAATGCTTCGTAGGGGGAGCGGTTACCCTTATCGCGGTTGGCACGCGCGAGGCAGACCACCTTGTTCGCAGGCGAGTCGTCAAGGGTTTTTGACATCGGGAGTATGTGGTCGACCTCAGTGGCAGCAGAGATGACCATCTCAAAGTTGATGGCCTCGCCTGTGTACGGGCAAAAGCGCGCATGTGGCGGCCCTTGCTCTTCCCAGAGGCGAAGCTTTCTTAGAACTTCCTGGCTTACCGACTGCTCAGCGGATTCCAAATCCTTCCGTAGGCGTTCATTGCGTTCTCCGCCCTCACGCTGGGAACGCTCAGCTTCTCGACGTTGCTCCCGGTTCATCTTCAAGTCACGCGCCAGTTCTACGACAATGTGTTGGGGCTTACCGTAGACATCGATCAGCCTGTTCACGACTCGCCGGAGTTGGCCGAGACCAATGTGGACAGTGGGGTTGGCGATGCGGCCGAAACGGGCAGGTGCGTCGCCGTCCGGAGCGTTGGGATCTGCACCAACAACCTGCTGCGGCAAAAGCTCGCCATAGTATGGCAGCCAGTCCAAGGCAGAGTCTGGCCGGAAATCTGAGTGGTGTGCGTAGTCCGGATGTGCTGCGACGGCTTCGGAGTAGACGTATTCGTCTTCCTCCATAAGCGGCACGAGATTGTTCAGGGCCTTCTCACTGAGGTGTACGTGGCCCTGTGGCAGACGGGCCGAGACGACGCGAGTAGCGGCCTTATCATCAAGGCCCCATCGTTCCCTTGCGATGCGGTGAACAGATGCAGAGTCGTCGTCATCGAGAAGAACCCTGACGATGCCAGTGCGATCTTCCAGTGTCAGTTCACGCCAGCGATTTCCGAAGATATTGCGATTGGACAGAACGGCGGATGTTTCGTCGCCCTTAAGGCCCTTGCGATTCCACTGATCCAGGTTTACGCGAGTATCTTCTGGCAGGCCGATAATGCCAGGCAATTTTTCAAACTTGACTTCCTTTTGTGCGCGCAGTCGTGCGAGAAGACTAGCGCTCTCTTTGGGGTTCAGAGGACGCATGTCGTAGCCCAGGCCGGTCCTGACCCGGATATTATTCACCTCTTGCACCATGCGGAATTCCTGGGCGATGGGCAGGCTGCGTTCGGCGCGCTTCTCACCCTGTTCCAGGAGACACCAGCCCGCCTCCACTGCCCTGAGAGGCCGCTGGCGAAAGATGATCTGCTTCAGAGAATTCCACTGGTCCGGGCGGAGAGGATGGTGAATTTCCTGGGCATCACGGATAGCGTCGAATTCCGCCTCGTACATTGCTCTGTCGGGGTAAAGACCGTGACCGGCGCGTGCGCGGACGGTACGCTGATTCCGGTGGCGGCGAAAGAGGAATTCGCCCAACGTACGCGCACCGGACTCTTCCATGCGGCGGTAGAGTTCACTGGTGTCCGCCCTGGCTTTCTTAGCCTCGGCATCATCAGCGCTGTCCGACTTACGGTTCGACTTGAACCCGCGACGTTGGCCGAGGTGGAACAAGGCACGGCTGATCTCATAAGGGGAAAGCGCGTGATCAAGCGCTCTTGATCGAAGAAGGTACGGGTCAAGCGATTCCAGGGACTTGCGCTCAGATTCGTCTGTTGGCATGAGGGCACAGGCGATGAGCGCTTCCATCAAGTCAGTACGTCGCAACAGGTAGCGGTCTCGACGCCTGCGTTGGCCGCGAGGCACACGGCGTTGCACAGCTAGGGAGCTTTTGTCTTTGCGGTTACGTCCGTCAGAGAAGATGCGTACCCCGATGTCGATGACATCCGTCGGCTGTCCTTCGTCATCCACCTTGACGGCGGCCCAGCCAAGTGAGTTCGTGCCCAGGTCAAGCCCGAGTCTGTAATTCATCTGATTGACTCCTGTATGAGACGATTGTTGTTCACATTAACGACCAGTGTTAAGCTCCTAATAGTTGGCGGGGTTCAAACGAAAGTTTAGCCGATGGGAGATCGGGGACCTTTGGAAATGTCCTACGGGGCACCTCCAGCCGTTAACAAGCCTTTATGGCACGAAATGAAAGAGCAGACTACGGTCTGCTCTTTTCTTATTAAGACGAATAATCGTGGTGGTGGTGAGTAGTGTGGCAGTGAAGTGGACTGCCACGCGGAAAATTGAAGGCTCCGATCTCTGAACGGATCGAGCGATGACAGGATCACCCGTGTGTTCTGCGGATGCCTGATTGCGGTTACCCGGCGGTGTCCAATCCCGCGAGACGACCTGCGGTTGCCATAGCTCTGTGAGTGTCGTCTGAACCAGCGGACGTAGCCGTTACCGACGAGCCACTACGATTCCAGCTGGTTACTTGCCACTGCACCTACATGGGCATGTCTGATTTCTTGGACGTGCGATTCCAACGGGAATGAGGTCGCGAATCTAAGCGGCAGTTCGGAGGGTGCCTTTTCACTAGGAGAATTGTAGCCGCCACGTAGGCCTATTAGGGCCCTAGAGGAACATCGTCTACTTAGGCTCCAAGTAGCATCAGTGCATGACCTCCATCGAAGAAATTGCGAACATGTATGGCGTGAGCATCACCGATGCAAGGAAGATAGCTCGCGTGCTGGATTCGGAGGAATTCAACGGCCGGAGCGCTGAAATAATCGATCTGGAACGTGTGTGGAAGATCTGGAATACATGGCAGGAGAATTCACGCCGTGACTTGGAAAAACAGGCGCTTCGATTGTGGGCTCCAGTTATCGAGCATGGCAAGAAGGTGGGTTTGAGGGAATCTGAAGCAATTAAGTGGTTCAAGGAGGAACAGACGAACTTCCTCAGAACCGGTCTAAAACCGTCCGATAACTTCATCCGCCTATCCATGCGGCAAGTAGGCGTTGTTGAAGACGTCGGCCCATCGTGGCGGAGAATGAAATATCAGTGGCAGAAAAGAAAGAAACGAGGGGGTGATCGGAAATATGTCGTGCGTAGGTCCGCTGGTCTGACACTTACGTCCAAGCTACGCAAACAGGTGATCGACGAAGAAGGTGATCGATGCAGTTATTGCCATGAATTCACGGATGCTCCTGAGGTCGACCACATCGTGCAGACACTCGGAAGATACCTCAACGGGAGCCGTAACAACCTCACGGTTGCCTGCCCATCATGCAACAAGAGCAAGGGTGGTGGGGATGTACTTGCTTGGGCCAGAACACAAGGTCCGTCAATACTTTGGAGTGTGGTCGAGCTACTTAAGGTACGGCAGCTGTTCGTGGATGAATGCATCTACTGCGGTGAGGTGCTGACTGACAACACCTTGGGAATGTGCGACGGGTGCTGGAGCGACGTAACCGCAAGCTGACCGTCGACCTTCACGAGGTGGTCGACGCGTCAAGTACCAAGGCAATTACTTCAACCGTCCAGAACGCAATCAGCCAGGCAACGACTACCGCGATAGCAAAGGCACCAAGATGGTAACTTTTTCACCCACCTCAGGCGTCTATACGAAAGAAAGATTGGGGCCAGATAGTAGACTTAGAAAGAATCGTCGACTGTCGGAATGAAACCAGCTCGTCCGACGTCGGTTGCTGTGAAACGTATGTGGTTATACCTGTCAGTGAGGTCATCCGAAGGTGTTTCGTTCTCCAATATGATCACTTGCTGTTCTGGGAACCTCGTGGCCAAACTTCTGAAGAATGAGTCTTTCACACGCGGTGAAAACCCAGATTCAGATTGATCCGGCTCACGGTAAACAACGAGAGGTGAATCGACCAGAACGAAACCTGGATGTGCCAAACGAGAATTGGTGCAGTAACTGAGAAGCGCTAGATTGAATGCAGTGTGCGTGAGAGCTCTGACTCCTTTTCCGAAACTGCCGCGTGCCCGGCCGCCGATCCGAAGATCTTGACTGCTTACATCAAAAGTGACCCGCTCCAAATCGGGAATGTGCCAGGACTCCAAGATTGACTGTGCTGTCAGTGCGAACATTTCCAAGTGCTGTCCACTCCAATTTGTGGTTGTCTGAGCGTCCGCGTTGTTGGTCGTAGCACCAGCTAGTTCGTCTCGCAACACTTGATATTCGTTGACTCGTTCCTGGAGTCTGACAATTTGAACCAGCATTTCCTTACGATCTTGCACAGCTTTGATGTTATCGATAATCTCTTTTATTTTTGGCCTAAGCTCATCATCTAGCTGCGATCTAGTTTCGCTCACTTTTTCGGACCGAACCTCATTGGATTGCATCAAGGTTTGAAGTTCGGACTCGTTTGCTTGAATAGTCTCACCCAGTTCAGAGCTAAGTGTCCGTATTTTTTCGGCTTCGGCCCGAGCAGCCTGGGCCACTGATGTCGGATTCGAATCTGACTGAACGTGATCTACCGAACTATGCTCATCGAGTGCGCCACATATTGGACATCGATCCTCTACAAGTTGAACCAGCAGCTCTCCTGTCTCCTCAATGGCCTGCAATCGAGCTAGGTCTGTCCCGTACTGAGCAACCAATAGTCTGAACCGCGCCTGAAGCTCCTGAAGAACGGCTATTTGAGATTCTCCGGTGGTAAATTCATTCCATATTTCTGCTCGTTGTTGTTCAAGGCCAGTAATAGTTTCTTTCTCAGTTTCTAAACCAGCGTCTAACTCATTCAATTCGGAGTCAACGCTATTTAGTGTGTCCTGAACAGACTCGGATTCACCTTCGTTTTCGAGATCTTTCAATTGTTGCATTACACGAGCAATTAACGTGTCAAGCATTGCCATTTTAGATTCATTATCACGGTGAGTTTCTTGTAGATCGATCTCTTCAATCGATGATGAATCATCGACGCCGGTCAGCAATAGATTAAACACACTGGACTCAGCCGTTCTGCCCGTCGGGTTTGAAGTGTGAATAGGTGAATCGGACGATATCACAGCTTCTTCATTGACAACAATCAACCTTGCCAAGTTTCTGAAACTGATATGTCGTGTGGCTCCCCGTCGGTTCCAGCGAATGTATTTACCATTCAATCCAGATAGTGACAGCAAGAATCTTGATACGTTTGTATCACGATCAGCACTGTGTTTAGCAGAGAGACGTTGGGTTGATCCGTCCGGGTTTGTCAATTCGATACCGGGACCGTGCAATGATCGTCTTAATGAATATTCTTGATCGCCGACATACGTTTTGATGTTTACGATAACGTTTTCGTATTCACCTGCTTGGGGAATGGCCTTAGGTGTGGCGCTTCGGCCGAATACATAGTCTAGACAATCAGCAATATAGGTTTTTCCAGTGTCCGATGGGCCACTGACTAGATTTAAGCCTTTTTTAAACTGAACTGAGGCCTGCGGTGTACTAGCACCGGTCAAGTTGACACTCGTGATGTAGAATCCGGTCATCTAATCACCTGCTCATCGATCCACAGCAAAGACTCGCTCGTGAACTCAGCACCCCATTTATCAATATTTGCTCGGGCTAATTCACGTATTTCTTCTTCTTGCATCTCTCCAAAGCGCTCAATCAACCACGTTGCGCGATTTCTTAGTTTCTCGATATATGGCGCAGTTATTGCGTCCAAGAAAAGCGCTGCACTATCAGTAGCAGAATACGAGATACCATCATCGCGAAAAACCTTTATTACTAGGTTGCGGCTTTCGAATAAGAGAAGGCCTCTTTGTAACGCTTCACGTCGCACCAGCAATTCCCCACCTCTGTGCGGTGTCTTGGGGTGAACTCCTGGAGGACCACCTTCAATATCGTCGGAGTGTACTAAGAGGTAGTCAAATACAACCAATGACTGAACTTCGTAGCTACGCGGGAACGCGTCAGCTAATACCACCAACGTGCGTAAGCCGATCTCAACTGGTCCGTTGAAGGGATCGATCAACCTAGTTGTAGGAGTGGTTGTCATTTCACCCAAGTAACCTTGTCGTCGTTGGCTAGTTGGTGGCAAACGCCGCCTCTGTCCCGAGGGCCTAATCTCGACACGAGCGGATGGTCTGTTATTTGCATTTGGTGAGCAGTTTCAACGGCTGCGTGTAATCTGGCATACCCATCAGGATGCTCGCGATCAACTACGTCAGATATTCCTTCGTGAATTTCGTCTTGTAGACGATTATATTCACCTGGCGGCAATGTCTCTTTGGAGAATGACCGGAGCGCTTCGGCGCTATAAAATTGATTTCTCGTCCGAGAATAGTGATTCTTGAGCTCGATGTTAGAGTCAATATCTGACAATCCGACCAACGAATTTCCCGTGTGGTCCGAATATGCCTGGAATAGTTTAGTAATATAAATAGATTCGTGCGATTGCAGTTCTTCAGGAGCCGGCTCTGGCTCTGGTCTTTGGGGCAGCCCCCCTCCAAATCTAGTTGCATGATATGGAGTGCGCCTGTGCTCATCCACCATTGTTAATGGCGATTTTGCATGGAATATAGAAAAATCCAGCGCTGCAATATAGCCAGATAGTGTCTCATCTAGTTCTATTACCTCATTGGATATGATTGTCGACTTGCAATGCTGATCCCAAGACTCGATAAAACTGGATTTTAGCTTGACGTGATTTCGTAGCAAATTCGAAACTACTGTATTTACGCCTAGGGGCGCAACAAAATAATACCCTCTCGGCCATGAATAAACAGTTCGAAAACTATAGAGCACTACCTTCCCAATCTCGAGCCAAATATCGGATGGCCGCAATCGGTGATTGTAGTGCTTGCACTGATAGTTGTCCCAGATGTCCCCGACATCGTCTGGAAACGCTATGACATCGACGCCTTTATCACCCGAACCACCAAAATGCTCCACATTGGAGTAGGTCTGCTTGAGTGAATGGACCCACTCAAGTACAAAGAGCTCCCATTCGTCTGGACTGAACGATTTGATGCGTTCAATCGCTGGTATGAGGGCACCCGTAGCAACAGATTCGGGTGTTGCACGGCCAGAATTCGGCGGATCAGGAATCGGATTTGTTGGTACTGGCGTCAATTGAGCGTTGATTCTTTCTTGTCCGTTCCACGCGAACCGGATCGAAGAACTCTGCGTAAGGATGCCGAAATCCCTCATCAGACACAAGCGTTCAGAACATCCTAGTGAAAGATACAGCAATCGCTTCAACGCAGTTGTCATGGTTTTCCACCCTATCGCTCCACCCCAAGACCAGCACTGGGTGCCATGCGCCAGTCCGCCTATAGCGAATCCGAAGGATTTGTGGCCCCATACAGTCTGGCGAAGGGGAGCGCTGGCCGCAGCCTTTCGATGGGTGGAACACCGGATTAGTCGATGATTATCGTCGAGAGAAAGATTCCGATTCACCGTCGTTAATGCGCAGTGGGGGGCGGCAGAACGGTCGGCTCTAATGACCGGGTTGGCTGCATAAATATCGTGACCTGGGCTGTATTTAGCTCGACCTGAACACGCGGCAAGCGTTGAGTTCTGTCAGAATCTGGGCGTGGCGAACCCTCGTTTAGTTGCCTGCGTGCTTTTCGGCGTGAGCAGCGTGATTCCAGGCCTTCCGGAATTCACGGATCCCCTTGTCCAGTCGGCCCGTAGCGACGTAGTCCATCCCGTCTTCATAGTTTTTCAGAGCCTTACGGTTCTCGGAATCAACCTTTTTCTGCTTCTTAGAATCAGCCGCAACAAGGCCAGCAGACTCGTCCGTTCTCACGTCGGTCAGGGTCACGATCGCGATCTCAATGTCACTCAGTGCCGATGCTATCCACTCAAGCGTTTCATCGCTCAGTTCGTCTTTATTCTTACCACTCGCGTTCTTACGGTGGTCCTTGAGAGCCTTTTCAAGCTCAGCAACTGCAGACGCCGCGTAGCTGAATATCTTCTGGCCCTTCTTCAGGCCGGCATGAACTTCGTCTATCCAGCCGTCATCATCGAGTGCGCTTTCGAGTTTCTTCCGAGCATGGCCAATGTGCTTCGACTCGTCGGCATGATGACCGAGATTGTCCAGTGCACGCTGCAGCAAACTGCGGGATCCAGAGACCAACACGAAGAAGCTCCGCGAGTCGCTCCCGCCATCGTCATCCGTTAGCGTGACCGTAGCCGTATACAGACCAGATTCACTGAAGATGTGAGATCCGAGAACCGTGCCGGAGTTACCAGAGGTCGACCCAGGTGGTCCATACGGGATCTCATCGACTACGATCGGTTCCGGTGGCGAAGTGTCGCCCCAGTCAATTGTTGCGGTGTGGGTATCCAGTGTTCCCCTGTCGTCAAACACTACTGGCCCGATATACAACTGATCGACGATGGTCACGCTATGCGATGAAATCGGATCGAGTGACGGATCGACGTTCGCTACTTCAACGGTCGTCGAATCGGATCCTAGACCCCCAACGTCGTCAGTAATCGTGACGGTGACTGTGAACGATCCGTTGTCTGCGTAGACATGATCAGGCTCGAACGGTGAGGTCACGGCACCTAGCGGTTCAGCCGGTGATCCATCACCCCAATCGACACTTGCAGTGTGGGTGTCACTGGTGCCAGGGTCGGTAAATACAACTCCCACAGTGGCTGGTGAACCCTCGTCAAACGAACCTCCTGCAACGGCTACCAGCGGATCAAGATTGAACACGTCGAACGAAGTCAGGTAATCGGTGAATCCTTCGTCCTTGTCGGTTATTCGACCTAATACATCGACAGTAGCTGGACCATCCGAGGTCAGTGAAAGTGGCACTAGTACAGTTGGAATCGGGCTGTCAACGATTTCAAACACTCCATCATTGTCGAAGTCGTAGGAATAGGTGAAGCCAGACGCGGCATCATCCGATGAGGGATCTAATTGATCACCGAAGCTAACGAATGCCTGCTGGCCTTCGTCCACGGATCCGTTATTAGTCAAGCTAGCTGTGGGCGCGACGCTCGCGACGTCAACCGTCGCCGTATCTGAACCAGGGTCGCCATCGTCGTCAGTGACCGTGACAGTAACCGCGAAACTTCCGTTATCGGCGTATACGTGTGTTGGGGTGAAAGGGCTCGATACCGCCCCGACGGCTACCACACCCGATCCGTCACCCCAGTTGATCGTTGCCGTGTGGGTGTCAGGGTCGCCCGGGTCGGTGAACGTGACGCCAACGGAAGCCGTCTCGCCCTCGTTGATCGAATCGCCACTCACAGTCACGGCCGGAACAACGTTATCGACCGTCATCGTCGTCGAATCAACAGCCGAATCGCCAGCGTCATCGGTAACCCGCAGGCTCACCGTGTGGACGGAAGGCCCATCGAGCAGTGATGCATCGAAGTCAGGAGTCTGCCCGGTGGCATCATCGAACTGCCCATCGTTATCTAGGTCCCAATCGTAAGTGAGCACGTCTGCAGGGACATCGGTACCACTACCCGACAGCCCAACCGTCGATCCCTCGTCTACCGTGTACGGCCCACCGGCATCGGCGACAGGGGGTTCATTCGTCTCTATAACAATTTGAGTAACGGCCTCAGCGACCGTTTTCGGTGCTTCAACGTGACCGACCTGATCGCGAGCAATGCTATAGAACCCGTATGTACTGCCGGGCTGGCCGCTGAACGTCGCGAAGGTATCGGTCGTGTTAGTTAAGATGGGTTCAAACGGTCCACCGTCCTCGGACACAAAGATCGTATAGTCGAGAACCCCAGCGCCAATATCGTCCCCAGCCCACACAATCTCGAAATCTGCTGAGGATTGCGTCGGAGTAAGGAAGAACATTTCACTTGAGGAAGGATTATTGTCAATTGTGTTGTGCCACTCTGGCGTCAAGATAGGTGCGTTGATATCGAAAATTATGCTCGCTTGATTGCGGATTTCATTTCCGGTCGATAGATCGGACTTCGGCTCGACCGTGTATAGGACGTTTCCTTGGCCCTCCGGCGAAGTGACGTTCGGTGGTAGGAAACCGGCAAAGGGGTCTTCAGTTGGCAAGCCCGTATCCGTGTCGAGGGAAGCGAAACGCCACGTTACGACACCTGTTTCCATATCGAGACCAGCATTAATCGAAACGATAAGATTGTTGGTCGGCCTAAGATCGATGGCGGTCGTGTACTGCTTGAGACCGGGAGGAGGGGTGACAAATGTTTGGCCAAACGTGATAGGTCCTAGATCGAAAGTACTAAGGTCGAGCACATCGGCATCGAGTTGGTCACTCACAACGACTTCCTGAGCGGCTGCCGTCGCCGATTCTAGGTTTTCGAAGAAAACTGAATAACCTAACGGGACGTTTCCTTGAACGAACCTCTCTTCGCCAAACCCGACCGGCCCAAACTTGTCGTTGGGATCGAACGACGCGACAACCTGTGAACGCCACGCGCTGAAGTAATCCCATCCGGTCTCAATCAGGCGCCACGCATCATCAGTAACCCCGCTAAAAAGTCCTCTCACACCTCGCCATACGACCCCGCTCACGAATGGCTCCACAACCGATCTAGCCAAGGTTCCGCCTAGGCACCTGTTCCGCAAAGCCAACTTGGCAAGCGCTAACCCCCTTAGCCTTCTAAACTCAGGATCGTTTACTTCCGTATAGGGGGCATTTCCCAAACGGGCATTCTCACTCTGTTCAAATAATGCCCGGTACTCCGCGTCCAACGTGTCTATTTCTTCTGTCGAACAGAATAAGTGAAGCCCAAATATGTGAATCAAGCCGGGGGAAGGTTGTGACCCATCCGAAAGAGAAGTGGCCGCGGCACTCACTTCAATGTCAGACCCACCTGTAACGGCTAGACTCAAATAGCCTGACGAATTTGCTCCAATTGGTAGGAATACTGGAATTGTCACTTTGCCGTTTCGCTCTATAAAGAACGGTTCGTCATCCCAATTTATTCCCTCCCAACTGAAATCAAATTCTGGGAATAATTCAGGCTGCGTCAGAATTTCTGTCGGTGGTAAAAGATTCCAACTAAGATCTGCTGGAAGCGTTATCGTTATCATCGAATTGGCATCCACGTTCCCTCGATTGCCATAATGAACATAAAACCTGGTGGACTTGCCTGCTCTGAATGCCGGCGGCCCGATAATCTTCAGCCAAAGTTCCGTCCTACGCCCCGCTTCGACTGTAAAGCCGTCGGTCAGTGATGCCTCATTGCCGCTGGGGTTGTGAACCTTCACACTCCACATGCCGGGTACGGCGTCCGTAAAATCGAATTTGGCTATTAGATTAAAACTGTCCGACGCCGCAGAGACTGCCCGTGCAGGAATGGGAAGATAGCCCGCCCGGACAAGCGACACCTCAGCTCCTTCTTGAAACCCACCACCATTGATATTCACCGTCACCACCCCGGCACCCCCGGCAGCGGGGAAGACCGAGTCAATGGTCAACGCATCACCTGGAAGTGTGATCTGCGCCGTAACACTCCGCCCCGCAACGTTGGAGGGCGTAGCTCTCACAAAATATGTCTTCGTGACATCCTGGAGTTGACCTGAGGCCTTTATGTTCCACACAATTGCCTGTTCCGCGCCGGGAAGCAGGGAGGGTAACGACTGCGTAAACGAGCCTTGCGCTAGTGAGAGCCCGTCGGGAAGGAAGATGCTCACATCGACATCACTGGCCGCCACGGACCCATTGTTGGCAAGGGTCGCAGTTACCGTGAAGGGATTGGCCTCGTAGGTACCGTTGAGTACAGCAAGCGCTGAGGGGGCTACCACATCCAACGACAGGGGCTGGACCGTCCCAGTTGAACCTGTGAACAGGTAGGCGTCACGAAAGTTTACGCCGCCCGTCAATGAGCTACCGCCGCCCGCGATGAGCACGCGGCCGTCGAGCAGTCGGACTGCTTCAGGTTGAATAGCAATGGCGAGATTGTCGGAAACCGGCTCCCAGGTCTGTAGATCGGGAAAGAACAAAAGGCTGGCGGCGTTACCACCTGCGATGAGGACGGATCCGTCAAGAAGCAGCGTAGCAGTGTGGTCGGCGCGGGAGAATGGCGGAGGCGGTGTCGCCGTCCAAATCTGCGTTGCAGGGTCGTAAATCGCAGCCGCGCCAAAGTTGCTGGTGCCCAGTACGCGCCCATCATCCAGAAGAGTCAGAGTGCCTCGACGCATTTCAATCGGCGCAGTTCCGGTAATCGACCATGTACCAGTCGTAGGCTCGTAGATCTCAGTCGAGCCGGCGGTGGCGATCAAAGTTCCTCCCGAAACAAGGATCCGGCCATCCTGTAATGCGACGCTGACGTGGTATGAGCGCGGGAAAGCCATCGACCCGGTTAGTGTCCATAAGCCGAGGACCGGATCCCAGATCTCAGCAGAAGCTGCTATGCCTGCGGCAGTAAAACCGCCAATCGCCAGGAACTTGTCGTCGGAAAGCATTTGCCCCGTGAAGACCATCCGATCGGATAGAAGTGACCCAGTCTGCGTCCACATCCCCGTCAAAGGATCCCACAATTCAGCGGAATTAAGCCAGCCACCGGGGGTAACGTCTACGTCCCCCCCTAATACCAGAACCTTTCCATTACTGAGAAGCCCGGCCATGTGGAAACCCCGCTTCGTAGACATATCGCCGGTCGGAGTCCACAGCTCGGTCGCGGGATCAAAGATCTCGGCTGAGCTGGTCGGGAATTGGCTGAAACCCTCGCCGCCATTGCCAACGGCGAGCCCCCGCCCATCGGGGAGAAGCGTAAGGGTGTGGAAACGCCGTTCAATATTCATGCTCCCTGTTGGATTCATGCTGCCTGTTGGCTCTGTCGTCTGCGCGGACGAGAGAGTGGGAACGAGCACCAACAAGAGAAAACAAACGAAGCCACTCAACGCCAGTCGGCAGCGAGAGATGAAACCAATGATGGGTTGCAATAGGGTCGTCATAGACGAAGTCGCCTCAACCGGCCTAAGCAATAACATAATCGTGTTCTCAACAAAAAAGAGTGGGCCGCACAAACGGCCTCGCGCTTGCCGTGTAGGTGGAGTTGCTCATCTGGGCCTCTTTATCGTCGTAAAGATCGATTAACACTGTAACGTCGAGTTTTGTGTCCATCCGAGCATCCTCAAGATTCTTTATATGCATGGTACATATCACATCAAGCAAATTCTGTCCATCAACGGCTCGTTAATACTTCCACCCGGCACGTATCGAGACTTCGAACATATTTGCCTAATAGGCAACCTTGGTCGATCTCATCCGATTCCGAAATAGTCAGTTGTGGACGCACCACTACAAGGTCAGATGCGGTAGTGTGACCTTGAAATAACGGACTACTGGACTTCTCTAATCACCCTGACTATTTGCACTGTAACGCAAGGCGTGGCTGGTCGGTGTTCCTCGTTTTTTTTAGGGTGCCGCACTCCGTCAACCACGGCTCATTTAAACGCCCATAAAGTCGCAAAGCAACACTTTGACATTGAGTAATTAAAGTAAAGCTTTTTGCATTTTGTTGAATCTACGAGCGAAATCGATTCCTCAGAATCAGGTGTATTAGGGGTAGGCTTTTTGTGTTCTTGGTGGAGACGGGGGAGGGTCGAACTCGCGGATGAACACGCTGGTCCACCTGAATCACCTGTCTCCGCTTCGCTCAACAATCGATTCGATTACAGTATGGTTTACTGCTTTCCCCAAGAGCTCGGCATCAACGCTTCCAGGCCCGATCGAACTGAGGGTGGCCGTGCCTAGCCCTACGGAGTACTTCATCAATTCGCGTTGGGGCATACCGCTGATTAGGGCGAAAGCAATGCCGCCTACCATCGCGTCACCGGCTCCGGTCTCGTTGGAGATTTGAACTCGGTCAATGTGCAACGGTTTCGCCCAGAAGACCTGTTTTGTTTCACCAAACCCGAAAACTGCACCATTTGGACCGATCGAGACAACTACTACGCTAATTCCGGCTTCTAAGAATTTCATAACACGCCGTGCAATGGCTTTCACCTGTGTGGGTTGGAAAGACGTATTGCATAAGGCATTGAATTCAACTAAATTGGGTTTGATTGCAAATGGAACCGCCGCTACTCCCTTTCGAAAAGCTTCGCCGCTGGAATCCAGGATCACTTTGGCGCGTTCACGTATTCGACCGATGAGAGTCTGATAGATGCCATTGTCGACCCCATTCGGTAAACTCCCCGACATAATGACTACATCACCGTCATTCAGCGTATGAAGCAGCTTTTCTTCAACATCATCAAGTTCAGACGGACTAGCCGAAAAACCTGGAGTTTGAAGGTGGGAGACCAGCAGCCCATCGGTCTGCACTATGGTGATATTGCGTCTCGTGTGGCCTGTTACCGGCGTAAAATCAACCGATATATTCAGGGTCTGCAGTGTCTTAAAGTTACTGATGGACTCCGCCCCAACTAGCCCGAGTAGCTTGAAAGGGACTTCTTCCGCGGCAAGTGCACGTGCCGAGTTTACAGATTTGCCGGAAGGAAAGTCCACGCTGTTTTTCGCGCGGGTCACATTGCCGAACACAAATGAATCGACGACTACGATCTGGTCAATCGCCGTATTTAGGCAAATTCCGATGATCTTGTTCATAACGACACTGCGATTATATTTGAGCATGCGTATTGATCTTCAATAACAGATCGAACCCGCTCGACATTAGGATTGAGCGGGTTCTCGTCAGTTATCAGAGTTATACAATCGTCGAAAGTAGTAAATGTTGTTTCCTCGACTATTCCAAATTTGCTAGAATCCGCCAACACAACAGGCTTCATAGAGTTGCGCAGAATATCCTGTTTATTCCGAGTTTCTGCGTTTGTGTGTGTAGTGAGTCCAGACTCAGTGATTCCATTGGCTCCGATGAACCCGATATCAGCACCTCCTAGGTGTTGGATCGTCTCCGCGAATCCACATTCGTCCCCATGTATGTCGGTACGGACAATGGCCAGAGTTTCGGGCCTGACCAGACCACCGACGATGTGAAGCTCAAGTCTGCGATCTCGCTCAGTGAGCCCAAGCTCGTTGAAGACGACTGTCAGTTCGGCTGCCGCGGGAATCGAGTTAGTAACCAAGGATAAGTTGTCCCAGCGACGTACTCGCATGCCTTGGGCTATTTCTCGGGCCAACTCTAGGCTGGTTGACCCGGAGTCCAACGCAACAATGCTATTGTTCCGGATCATCGACGCCGCGTGTGATGCAATCGCACGCTTGGCATCCGTTTGATATGAAGTCTTCCAGCTAAAGTGCTCTTCATCTACATATGCCCGCAAGCCATCATGGACGACTCCAGGTAGCAGTCCGGCGGCAAACAGTCTGTTGAAAAATTCTCGAAACTCGATATCCGTGAACGAGCTGAAGCTGTGTTGCTGCAAAAGTAGACTATTCAGATCTCGCACCAATATCGGATTGCTTTTCCGGTACCGAAATATAACCTCCCGGATTTGCGCTGCCAGTTCGGCCTCAACTTGGTCGGCATTCGAAAGCAGGCCGAGGGTTTCGTTTTCGAGGTTTGCCCGTGACTTGTGTAAATCTCCACTTAGGAGACCGAATAACTCCGCTACCAGCGACTGAGAGAACAGTCTGATCCCCTCTGCACTTCTGTCGTCGCACAGAATGAATCGGCGGGCAACTAGAGGATGTTTGCCTAGGTTGTCCCACGCATCTTCGTGTAGAACTATCGGTAAAACGAATACGCGTCCGAGTTGTTCTTCATTCTCTAAAGCCCAACGTAATTCTTCTTGCACCCAGACGGAACTAGCAAAATCCCGGTCGATGAATACAACGACATAATCTGCCTCTTCCTGAATTACCTGCCGGATCGAATACTGGACGTTCTGGCCAAAAGCAAGTCGTTCATCGTCGATCCATGTTTTGACGTGTGCAGGCAAATAACGACTGATCTCGCGCACTAGCGGCTTGGAATCTGAACTATGAGCGAAAAAAATCTGCATGAGGAACCTGTTTCGTCAACGGACCAGTTCACTCCCCGCCGAACGGCGCAGGCCTTTTCCTACGGCCGGTAAACTCAACAACGCCGGCCTCCATCCCCCGGTTACACTAGGCCATTATGTATCCAAGTCGACTGGTGGGGCCACACTCCGATCTTGAATGTCGATATGGAGGGATTGCCGCACAAAGTGGTGAATTTTCAGTTTGGACTAATCTCTTCGAGCCGTGCTGGCCAGCGACGAGCTTGATATCACAGGCATTGTAGCCATCACAATCCTGACCGGTAAGAGGTGGCTTGGGTAGGACGGCCCGACCGCCGTTTGTCCCGGACCTCAGAGCTGGCAGCACGAGCGTTCAGGGTTGGTAAACTGCGCCGTGACGTTTCCAAAACAGGGCGGAAAGCGCGTCTTCGTCTCATTCGAGTATCGAAGAGACCACGCCACAGCGCGGAATCTGATCAATGAGGCAAAGGGTCACGGATACCCGGCATCGTTCTTTGATCTGTCGATGCGCGAGCGCTACAAGCCATCCAAGGCACATTGGGTACCGAAGGCCCGCGCAAAGATCGAGGCTTGCCAGGTTGTTGTCGTCATAGTCGGAGAAGACACGCATAGCGCACCTGGAGTCGAGCGCGAAATCCAACTAGCAAGAAAGCTTGGTAAGCAGATTGTTCAGCTCAGGCCGAAGGGCACACATCGCAAGAAACTTCGTATGCTCCAAAACAAGCGAATCATCGACTGGGACTGGAAGGAGATCGACAAGGTGTTCGACTCGAACTACGGGCGACACTGAGCAATCGCCGTGAACGACAGGCAACTTAAAGTAGAGCATCTAAAACTAATTCAGGGCGTCGTGGACCGTCTGGCGCGAAACTCATTCGCCGTAAAGGCCACCGCTTCGGCGGTTGCGGCTGCGTTAGTTTCGGTGATCATCACGCAAGACAATTCCCTGGTGAGCATTGGAGCCATTTCTCTTGTGAGCTTGTGGGTGCTGGACGCCTTCTTCCTTGCACGCGAAAGAGCCTACAGGGCTCTTTACGAACATGTGCGAACTACGGCCGAAGACGAGATGGCAGACGAGGATTTCTTGACGCTGCGCTACTCAATGCCGCCACGTGCGGAAACAGGGGCGGCCTTTTCGCGTTCTCTACTTTTGTATTATCCGCCGTTATTCGCTGCGATCATCGTCGCAGCCTCTCTAGCGGCGTAGGCAGTGTGGAACGACATCTGCCATCTGCCCTCGAGTTGAACACACAGATCTTTTGAGCCCGAACAACAGCAGTCATACCGTAAAACTATGAACGTGTTCATTCGCGGTTCACGGCATGACTGGGCAGATGTGCCGCAACTTGATACGTCCGAATCGCGTCCGCGATGTTGCGTATTTCACTCCGATAGTCTTCGAACACCTTCGTTTGGATTTCTAATGTTGTCCTTGGAGAAAACACCTTCTCTTGATGTGTCGCCAAAACACGCTGCAGGAAGCCTGTGAGCTTCTGGCGCACTATCCCATCCAGCTCGGCTGATGCATCCTTGGAGGACAGCCCTGTTTCTGCCATGAACGTATGCGTATTTGACAGTTCCGCCGTGTCCACAATCGCTTGTCTTGGACCGTCATCAGGCTCTGATCGCAACTGCAGGTATTGGAAGCGCAAGTGACGGAACATGACAAATGAGGACCTTTTGTCGTCTTATGTGATCAGAGTAGCTGCCCAGAGATCCTCAGGACGGCTCTTTTACAAATGGTCTGTGTTCATGGTGGAGACGGGGGAGAGTCGAACTCCCCGTCCAGTTCAGAATTGCCCAATGATCCAGTCGAGATGCAGCGGTTCATAGCGATTGTGAAACGCGAATGAGCATCTCCCTGAAACCGGTCTGAGGGAGATTCTGAATCCATTCGTGGGAATGACCCTCACCCTGACCCTCTCCCGCAAGCGGGAGAGGGGATTTGGCGATGATGTCAACTGGGTCAACGCCGTCCTGGGTTTGCCGGATGGATTGATTCGGAATCTCTAGGTGGCGATGACACACTTCGACCCGGCTCAGGCTGCTGGCGCTTCGCTCTCGGATTCGCCGGACGGCTGGCCGGACTCTGTCGGCTCAGAATCGCCATCCGTGGCGGCAGCTTCACCTGCGGCGGTTGTTGATGCGACCTGCTCTACCGAGATGAGCTTGCCGATGTCGAGCAGGATGATCATCCGGTCGCCGGTATTTGCGATGCCGGTCAGGTATTCGGAGTCCTGTCCCGCAACGACTTTGGACGGCGGCTGAATGCCCATCTCAGGCACACGGCTGACTTCGGTGACCGCATCCACGATCATCCCTATCTCGTTGCCATTGACATCGACGACGACGATGCGGAAATCTTCATCGCGCTCCGCCTGCTCCAGCTCAAACTTGATCCGCAGATCGATGACGGGGATGATCTTTCCCCTGAGATTGATGACGCCTTCGACGAACTCTGGCGCCCGTGGGACGGCGGTGATCTCCTGCAGCCGGATGATCTCCCGCACTGCGCCGATGTCCAGGCCGTACTGCTCGGTGTCGAGGTCGAAGACGACCAGTTGGCGGTGTGGGCCGGACGCCTGTTCGGCCAGCGTGTTCTTCTGCTTGGCGGTCAGACTGTCGGCGATGGAACCTACGTCGCGGCGAGCCTTCTTCTTAGCCTTCTTTTCGGCCGCGGCTGCAAGCTCGGCAGCAGCTTCGGATTCAGCCTTCGCGGCTATCTCGGCCTCTTCTTTCGACACGCGCTCCGCCTCTTCCTCTTCTGCCTTTGCTTCTTCCTCGGCTTCAGCCTCTGCCGCTTCCTCTTTAGCCTTGCGGTCAGCCTCCTCCTGCTCCGCCTTTGCATTGGCTTCGGCGTTCTCGGCCGCCTCGGTCCTGGCGTTTTGCGCTTCGACCATCTCCAGTGACAGATTGTCGTATGCGTTGCCCCAGGCCTCTTTCAGGTCATCGTTCCAGTTGTCGCCAATGCCCTGTTCAAGCGTCCACACCAGAGTCTCGCATTCGACCTGGTAGTGGCCGGGGTCGGCGCCATATGCGATGTGCCAGTCACCGAGCTCCCGGTCGGTCGGGGCGGTGCCTTCGAGTTCATCGAGGGATTTGAGGACCCGGCCAAGGGTTGCGCGAAACGCTCGCTTCTGGTCTGTCAGGTCTTCGGGGAAGATTTCGCGGATGGCCGGATCGACTTCGGACAGTTTTTTGTAGAACCGGTCAGCGGAGGTAATTGCTGTTGGCAGGATCTTCTTCCAGCTGTTCTGAATAAGTTCGATCTGATCAGGATTCATGATGTCAACTCACTGACTGGCGGTCCGAATGGCCGGTCCGATTCCTGGCGCCAGGTGCCGGTCCTGGCTATGTGTGTCGTGACATTGCTGTCACATTCGGAACGGCGCGTTGGCCGCTTGCACATGGTGTGTCTATCTAAACGTGCCAATTTTCAGTTCCCGGCGTACTGGTACTAACCTGTGATGTTCCCGGGATAACGCCTATGACGTTGCCGCAATTGGTGATCGTGCGGTGACGCGGAAAAGGGGCGGTTTGGCGTGGGAGTCGGGCACTGCGGACAGTGAGTTTGAGGCCGATCTGGCGGCCCTCGTTCACAGGGTCCGTGTTGACGCCGGTGTCTCCGGGCTCAGGCCGTTGTGCTGGTGAGGCTGATCCGGGAGCGGTCCGTTTCGCCAGGACTGTATCTTGTAGACCCAGAAGAAGATGATGAGAATGGCGATTGCCGGACCGACAACTGTCCAGGCCATCAACCCGAAAACGCCTGCGATACCGAGGGTACCGGCAACTATCGTGGCCCGCGCTTTCCTGGTGCTGCGACCGTGGGTGCTGCGCCCGTGGGTGCTGGCGCGTCGCCATGCGTAAACACCGGCAATTGCGACGAATGGTCCCGCCATGAATACCATTACCAGTAGAGGGACGATCGTGTCGGTCATGTTGCTGAACAACCAGCCTTCAGATATTCCGTTGACCACGATCATCACGCCGAGTATCTCGGACGCCACTCCCAGGAAAATGAAAGCGCCCGCAGCCATTACTTGACCAGTCGATACTTGCATGTCCTTTCCTTTCGGCGATCCGGTCGGCGGTCACGAGTCGGCAATCACGGGCGGCGGCGAGTGTACGGCGGGCGGCGGCGGTTGGACGATCTCTAACGTGTATGGCGGTCTGACGAGTCTGATTGCAGAGCTTGTTGTGCTTTGAACCAGACTACACCCGGGCTTAGCCGTTCTTCCGAGCAACGCCTCGCTCTGTTCAGGTTCTCTAACCCCTCGTCGGTTGCCCGCTTGCGGTTGCCGGCGTGTGGGTTGGGGTGAGGGGGTGTCGGCAGGGATGGTGAAGTCGCTCCGTCTCAGTTCTGAGCGAAGCCGAACCGTCCTTGGACAGGCTCAACATGGCGGAAACTTCGGTCTCCCTTCTTATCCAACACCCGCGAGCTGGCTCCCCCTCGCGAAGATGCTCTGCACCGGGGTTTTTCATGGCTGCATCACGGGCTGAGGCGCGAATCTCAGGTGTCTCTCATGGTCGGGCGAAGATGCTACGAACGACCTGATTACGCGTGCTGGCGCCGGTCTTCGTTTGAGTCCGCACTCTCGCAGCCGTATTTTCCGGTGAACCCGAGGAATGAGCCGCCATGGAGATCCTGTGGGGAGTCGTGATCGGAGCCATGTCGCTGCTTTGCTGGGGAGGCCAGACCCTGGCTCTTTTCGCACCTGCAACGGGCGCAAGGCTGGGGATCACCGAGGCTCGCGAGAGCGTCGAACCGGTGTTCTGGGCCGATGTGCGCGGCGAGGCGCTGTGGGACTTTTTCACGCTCTGGACGGCGCTGGTTGCGGGAGTTCTGCTGGCGTTCGACAACACGGCATGGGCATACTTCGGGCTGTTCGGCGGCGGCGCTTATGTCTACTTTGCCGGGCGCGGGATATTTGCACGGGCGGCGATGCTGCGGCGAGGTTTCCGGATTGGCGCGCAGTCAGACGTGAGGACCGGGATGACGTTTCTGTTTCTCTGGGGAGTGATGGGGATCGCGATGTCGGCAGCGGCGGTTGTTGCGCTGAGCGCCGAGTAGTGCGGAATGTGTACGACCAGAGGAGGGCTGGGCGATGGATGTGACGCCTCTGACGTGGACTGTGGCGATCGCAGGGTTGCTGCTGATGTTGATACTGGGCACGCTCCAGTTCGTGGCGGTCCTGCGTCCGCGTGGTGAGTGGACGATCACAAACGTGTACGGCGGGCGGCCGGATGAGGCGAGTCCGACGGCCTATTTCGCATTCAACCAGGGGTTTGCGTGGGCGGACCCTTTCTTCTGGGCTCCGTTTCAGATTGCTGGCAGCATCGGCATGTTGCTCGGCCACGAG
>JAJCYY010000053.1 GCA_029262735.1 Chloroflexota bacterium
CCACCAACCCGATCCCATGTCGTAATGCCATCCCCACATCGTTATCTCTCCTTATTTCCAATCGCTTTATGTCGACTACAAAACCTTCATTGAGTCGGTTTTCAAATAACTCTCCGGGTCTGCCAGGAATCGCTCATGGCAGTCATGTGAGCAGAAGTGGTACGTCTGTCCCTCGTATTCAGTAGTAGCAGCCGCAGTCTCCGGGTCTATGTCCATCCCGCAGACGGGGTCCTTGACAGTCGACTTCTCGCTGGATGCGTACTGAGCGGGTTCGGCTACGAATTTGTCGTGGCAGTCATGTGAGCAGAAGTGGTACGTCTGTCCCTCGTATTCAGCAGTAGCAGCCGCAGTCTCCGGGTCTATGTCCATCCCGCAGACGGGATCAGTGACAGTCGTCTTCTCCTGGCTCGCTGATTCCCGTTCGGCTGCGCCGGACTCACCGACCTCAACCGTGGGTCCAACTGCGGTCACACCAGGTTGAAGCGCAATAGTCACATCGCTTTCCTTCGGTGGTTTGTAGCTCCGCAGCCGATTAGCGTTCGAGACAACAGACAGCGAGCTGAGGGCCATTGCGGCGGCCGCGATCATGGGGCTGAGCAGCCATCCGAAAGGTGGGAACAGCAGTCCGGCGGCTATCGGGATGCCGATGGTGTTGTAACCGAACGCGAAGATCAGGTTCTGACGAATGTTCCTCATCGTGCTGCGACTTAGCGAGACCGCCGTCACAACGCCGTTCAGATCACCCGAAATCAGGGTCACGTCCGCTGCTTCGATGGCGACGTCCGTGCCAGTTCCGATTGCGATACCAACATCAGCCTGTGCAAGCGCAGGCGCATCATTGATACCGTCACCCACCATGCCGACGATCTTGTCTTCTGCCTGCAAACGCTTCACCTCAAGCGCCTTGTCGGCGGGCAGCACCTCAGCAAATACGCGGTCTACTCCAACCTGACGGGCTATGGCCTCCGCGGTGCGGCGGTTGTCGCCGGTGATCATCACCACTTCTATCCCGAGCTTTCGGAGCGCGGCGATTGCGTTAGCTGATCCCTCTTTCACGGTGTCAGCGACGGCAACGATGCCCGCTGCAACGTTGTCGACGGCGACGAACATCGGAGTCTTGCCATCGGTCGCCAGTTTTTCCGCTGACTGGTCCAGACCGTTTAGCTGGATGCCATTGTCAGCAAGCAGCCTTGCGTTGCCGATCAGCAGCTTTTTCGATTCAACTTCTGCTGTTATTCCCTTGCCGGTTACAGATTGGAAGTCTTTCGGCTCAGCGAGTGCAAGCCCCCGCGCTTCAGCGCCTTCGACTATTGCCCGCGACAGCGGATGCTCAGATGACCGCTCGGCCGATGCCACCAGCCTGAGCAGGTCGTTTTCGTCAAACCCATCTTCTGTAATCACGTCCGTCAGGGCTGGCTTGCCTTCGGTGATCGTTCCGGTCTTGTCGAGAACAATCGCGCCCATCTTGTGGGCCGTCTCCAGCGCCTCGGCTGACCTGATCAGCACGCCATGCTCTGCTCCCTTGCCGGTGCCGACCATGATGGACATCGGCGTTGCAAGTCCCAGAGCGCAAGGGCAGGCAATGATCAGCACAGAGACTGCGGCAACGAGGCCAAACGTAAGAGCTTCGTCAGAACCGAAATTGAACCAGATGACGAACGTTGCGATGGCTATGAACACGACGATGGGTGAGAAGTAGCTTGCGACTATGTCGACTACTCTCTGAATCGGTGCCTTCGAGCCCTGCGCCTGCTCCACCAGCTTCACGACCTGGGAGAGCATGGTGTCGCTGCCGACTCGCGTCGCTTTGTATCTGAACGCCCCGGTCTGGTTGATCGTTGCGCCGATCACCGTGTCGCCAGAGCCCTTTTCAACAGGAAGGCTTTCGCCGGTGACCATGGATTCGTCGATAGCAGACCAGCCTTCGAGGATCTCTCCGTCGACTGGGATCTTTTCGCCCGGCCTCACGATCACGATGTCGCCAACGACCACCTGTTCGATGGGGATGTCTATCTCATCGACGCCGCGCATAACTCTGGCCGTTTTGGCCTGCAATCCGAGGAGCTTCTTGATGGCAGCTCCGGCACCAGCCTTCGCACGTGCCTCGAGCAGCCGACCCACAAGGATCAATGTGAGGATCACGCCAACCGCTTCGTAGTAGACCTCCCGAACGTCTTCTGGCACTGCATTCGGCGCTATCGTGACCACCAGGCTGTAACCGAATGCGGCGACCGTTCCGAGCGTGATCAGCGAGTTCATGTCCGCCGTGCGGTGCAGCATGGTCAACCAGCCGGTGCGGTGAATCGGCCAGCCTGTCCAGACCATTACCGGTGTGATCAGTGCGAATTGGAACCAGCGGTCGTTCAGAATACCCGGCAGCCATGACGGGTCACCGCCGAACTCTTTGGTCATCACACCGATCAGGACGGGAAGGGTCAGAATCGCCCCAAACAGCACGCGGCGAGACAGGTCACGCACCTCTTCGCGTCTTGCCTCGGCCTCCCAGTCGTCGTCATCCGCTGCAGTCTCAGGCTTCTGCTCAACCCTGTAGCCGATCTCAGCAAGGGATGCCTTGAACCGGTCCGGGCCGGTGAGATCAGGATCAAAATCAACTGTCATTTTTTCCGTGCCGTAGTTGACATTGACTGAATCGACACCTGGCAGCGCGCCAATGGTCGCCTCGATGTTGTAGACGCAGCTCGGGCACGAAACGGCATGGCCAAAGATAGACATCTCGGCTGTCGCAAGGCCCTTGGTTTCCAGCGTCGGGCCAACACCCACCGCTTCAGCAACAGTGCCGTTGTGCTGCACCGGCGTCGCTCCGTTGGTGGAGCCGAGTGCGGCAGGAGTCGCGGTTGCGACAGCGTCGTTGAACTCTTCAACCACGATAGTGCCGTGCAGCATGTTCATCCCGCAGGCGAAGCCGAAAGAGCCGGCCTTGTCCGGGGTGAACTCCATGGTGGTCGTGCCGAACGGCTTGAGGGACCGGCTCATCTGGAAGTCTGGAAACACGACGCGCGACGAACAGTCGCTGTTCTCTTGCCTGTCGAAGACAAGCCGTACTGGCACGCCCTGCCTGACCTGTATCCGGTCTGGCGAGTAGCCGCCCTTGACCGTGATCCGGACCTCCTGCACATCTCCGGTCATCGTGGCGGCCGCGGTCTTTTTGGGGCCGAAGAAGTACCAAGTCAGCACTCCAATCAGGCCGAACCCACTGAGCGTCACAATGATTTCACTTACATCCATTACAGTTTCCTCTACCGACGAGTGCCGGTGTAGTCGTTGCTCATCACTAGCTCTGCTCCCACATTTCGTCCGAAGTCGCCAGCGAACTGGTCGGATCATCGGCGTCAGTGCCTGTGAACGCCGCCTGTACATTCCCCTC
>JAJCYY010000054.1 GCA_029262735.1 Chloroflexota bacterium
GAAGTTCCAGAGTCCGATATCTGCCGCGTCTCAGCTGTGGGCTTCTCTTACGGCTCTCGCGTTGCACTAACAGACGTCTCGTTCACCGCCGCCCGCGGCCAGATGGTCGCCCTTGTCGGACCAAGCGGCGCTGGCCCTGCCTATCGCGCATCGGCCAACAACGGCAGCGCTGGCCCGCGTTGGACTCGCGGGCCGGGAGTCGGAGCGGGTGTCCCGGCTGTCCGGTGGCGAACAGCAGCGTGTGGCGATGGCACGGGTGCTTGTGCAGGACCCCGAGGTGATTGTTACCGATGAGCCGGTGGCTTCACTAGATCCTGCGCTGGCTGATGAGCTGCTGGGCCTTCTGAGAAGCATCGCTATCGAGCGCGACCGGACGGTTATCGCAAGCATCCACGATCCACATCTTGCGCGCGCCCACTTCGACCGGGTGATCGGTCTCCGTGAGGGGTCGCTGCAGTTCGATGTGGCGGCTGCCGACCTGACTGGAGATATGCTCACGGAGTTGTACAACCGCGGCTCTGTGCCGGACCAATCCGCCACGACGACCGAAGGTGAACGGCCGCTGTGGGGGATCTAGGCGGTCGCATTTGAGCGTTGCCAGTAACACCGCCGACCTGATGGCAGGACGCTCGTGGCGTACGGCGATACCCGGCGCTCGGGCACAGCTAACACTGGTCCTGGTCGCGGCCTTCGTGTGGAGCGCGCTATCGGTCGATGCCCCGGCAGGAATATTTCATTCGGGCGGTACTGACGCGCTTCGAGAGATCGCAGGTGCGTTCATCGCGCCAGACCTTTCGCCGAACTACCTGGGAACTGTGATCGCAGACGCATGGACTACCCTGGCGTTCGCGGTTGCCGGTATGACGCTTGCGATAGTCGCCGGTGTGCCGTTGGGCGTTCTTGCTTCAGGTGTACTGCAGAGGAGCAGATTTCGAAGGTTGGGAGTGATGGCTGGAGCGCGTGCGGTGTTGGCAGCGCTGCGGGCCGTGCATGAGATCGTGTGGGCCATCCTGTTCGTGGCTGCTTTCGGGCTGTCTCCTGCTGCTGGCGTACTGGCAATCGGTGTTCCGTACGCTGGGATTCTCGGACGGATTCTGGCTGAGCGGTTGCAGGATGCGCCGTCTGCGCCACTGGATGCCTTGCGTACCTCTGGAGCTTCTGAGACGGAGGTGCTGGTGTATGGCCGCGTGCCTGCTTCGGCCGCCGATGTTGTGAGCTACGCCTTTTACCGCCTGGAGTGCGCGGTGCGGGCCGCCGCTGTGCTGAGCTTCGTGGGGCTCGGCGGACTCGGCCTGCGGATATCGACCGCGCTGGATGACCTGGCGTTCGAGCGGATGTGGACAGCGGTGTTCGCGCTGGTACTGATCGTGGTCGGCATCGATCTGTGGAGTGCGCTGGTGAGACGGAGGATTCAGCGATGATCTCACTGGTTCGTCGCAGGCCGTTCTTCGTCGGCAGTTCGCTGTTCTTTCTTTTCGTTGTCACGGCATCGTGGGTTCGAGTGCTCGGGCAGGATGCCAGCGGGCCGGGTTTGCTTTCTGCCGAGGCGTGGCAACGGGCTGGCGACTTCGTTGCCGACCTGGCAGGCGCCAATGAATCAGGGACTCCGGCGTTTGCTCAGTGGGATTCGTGGCGAGAGGCTTTGCGACTGGCAGGGGACACGCTGGTGATGAGCGTGCTTGCGGCGGGGCTTGCCGCGGCAGGAGCGCTGGCGACCGTTTCGTTCGCGGCCGGCAACCTGGCGGGCAGAGGCTCCGTGGCCAACAGGGCAATCGTGGCCGTGACCAGGACCGCATACCTGCTGACGAGAGCGGTGCCGGAGCTTGTGTGGGCGCTGATCGTCGTGTTCGTGTTCTCGCCGGGCATTCTGGCCGGAGCAATCGCCCTTGCGATACACAACTTCGGGGTGCTTGGCAGGCTGGGAGCAGAGATCGTCGAGGACATCGATCAGGGTCCGATCGACTCACTGAAGAGCTCAGGCGCGGGCAGGGTCCAGCTTCTGTTCTACGGCGTCCTGCCCCAGGTCCTGTCGCAGTTCGTCACATTCCTCCTTTACAGGTGGGAGGTGATCATCCGGACCAGCGTCGTTGTCGGGCTGGTTGCGGTCGCCGGGCTCGGCTACCAGTTCAGGCTCGATCTTGCCTTCTTCCGCTACACCGATGTTGCGCTGCTGCTTATTGTCTACGTGCTACTGGTTTGGGCCGCAGACATCGTGTCGATTGGTCTCCGAAAGCTTGCCCGTTAGCCCAACTCCTCGAGCAACTGCTCTTTTATCTCGTCCGGCACATCCGCCCAGTGCAGCTCCATCAACGCGCCCTGTAATGCCCAGAGCAGGTTCAGCGACGCCTTCTGAGGCCGCTGCTCCCGGACCCTGCGATAAGCCTCGACCGACCCAACACGCTCAAGGTCTTCGAGCGACTCAACGCCAACCTCGGCCAGCCATGCCGTAGAAACGGGACCGATATTCCTGATGCTGCTCGCTCGTCCCACCGAAGACACCCAGGTGAAAATGAAAGCAGGCTCAGCGTCATTACACCGAGCCTGCTTTCATTTTCATCTGTAGGAGCGTGATGTCTAGCGTTGTGTCAGCATCAGGGCCGTTCTGTCAGCGTCACCACCACCAGGTCTTCCTGTCCTCCGCGGAGCACCGTTAGCACGATGTCGTCTCCGGGCGACGTGTTCAGCGCAAGGTAGGCGATCAGGTCGTCCATCGATTCGACCTCACGACCGTCGATTGCCAGGATCAGGTCGCCGTCGAACCGTGCATTAAGTGGACCGCCGGTTGCGTTGAACGAGCCTGAGTCGGCTCTCAGTCCAGCGTCCTGTGCAGGCGTTCCGGGCGAAACGCTCGTGACGTATGCACCCTGCTGCGTATTACCAACGCCCAGCCCATCTCGCATGTCGTTATTGAGTACGAGCCCGGTAATCCCGATGAAAGAGTAGACATGCTCGCCATTCTCGATAAGGTTCGGCACCACCCGCTTCGCAAGGTCTACAGGCACAGCGAACCCGACGCCTGAGTTCGAGCCGCTCTCACTGCGGATCTGCGTGTTGATGCCGATCACTCGACCATCGATGTCCAGCAGCGGCCCACCCGAATTGCCCGGGTTGATCGCCGCATCGGTCTGGATCACAGACGGAATGCTGAAGTTGCCGAAGCCGCTCGGCAGCAGCCGTCCTAATGCACTGACCAGCCCACTCGTCATCGAAAACTCCTGGCCAAACGGGTTGCCAAGTGCAATTGCCGTCTGTCCAACACTCAGATCGGAGCTGTTTCCAAGCTTTGAGGGCTGAACAGAGTCACCGCTAACAAGATCAATCTTTACAACCGCCAGATCGGCATCGCTATTGAAGCCGACGACCCGGCCATCGTACTGGCGACCGTCGAAGAAGAACACATCAATCTGGGTGGCACCGTCCACAACGTGATAGTTCGTCACGATATGCCCGTCCACATCCCAGATCCAACCTGATCCCTCGCCAGCCCCTGTCCGCGTCCTGGTCTCGATCTTCACAACCGAATCGATCGTGTTATTGAACAGGTCGATAAAAACCTGCTCCTGTGCCTTGATGATCTCAAGCTGAGTCAGGTCTGCCACCGGGTTCGAAACGGGGAGGTCTACGCTTGGAGGCGTAGGTACGACAAGTGTCGGCTGGACGACGGTCGCCCCGGCAGATGTGCTTGTGATCGCTGTTGCGGTCGGCTCAACCACATCAAGCACGGCAGTTGCAGTCGGATCATTGCCGCCTGTGCACGCGATAGATATCACCGCCACAGCGGAAAGCAGGCTTCCCGCCGCCATTTTCTTGAACCGGGTCAGGTGTGGCATGGCTACTGTTCCTTGTCTCATTTTCGGGCTGGCCGGGCTTCGAAATTACCCGGGCCGGGTCTCGATCAAGCTCCAGCCATGGGGCTCTCTCGAGGCTGCGTCCAACGGTCTGCTGCTACAGCTGCTCACCCCTCTGGCTCATCGCCGTCTGCTCTTTACAGTTGGCGATGAGTTGGGGTCTGTGTCAATTCGTTACGTTCAAGGTAGCGACAGACTGTCCAGCGCTTATGAAGGTTCGTCTAAGAAATCATTAAGGCGGTGCCTGTGGCACATTTTCCATTCGACGCCAGTTGGTTGTTTTGAATGGCTGGGTTCAACTGCCGCAAGTTCGATTTTTCGTCTTCATGCATGACTGGTACGGGCTTCTGATCCGGTGCGGCCCGAATTCAACTGCCAGTGACAGTAGGATGCGGCAGCGGCGAGAACCGTGCACACACGATCTTAATGTTTGCGGTCCTCTAGAGAATCAGGGTTCCAGTGTTACGTGTGTGTGTTGTCCGGCCCAGACAGATAGCTGCACCGTTTGTGGTGAAATCAGAGCGGGCGCGCCAAATACCCTGCCCTCGGCCAAAGGCATATCTTTCGTGGGATGAGGCGGTCGGCCGTGCAGGACCGCGCTCCGGTTTCCGTAGGAGCCGGGGTTACACCACAGGAATCCCGAGCTCTTCCTGCAGCGTTTCGATTGTCTCTTGCCGACTGTGGCAGCGCGATCTGGTCCTGCGCGCAATTGGCAGGTTCTCGATCTCGGGCTTTATCTTCACCGAAACGAAAACTGGACCCTTGCATTTCATGATCCGTCACCCTGCACATTCCTGTAGCGCAGCGCGGGGAGTGTGGTCTAGCCGGGTCGTCGGCATCACCGACACTCAAACAGGTGTTGAAGCACCAAGCAGCCTCGACGAGCACAACGACAGACAATTCCGGGAGTGTCAGATATGACGTGACATTGGGTGGTACCCACCTTTCCGACCGGGCCAGGTCGGTCGTATAAACACTAAAAACCGATTCTGAAATGGTGGTTTATACCCACCTGTGGTAGGTGTGGACACCACACTCCGGCCGATACCGAGTCCGTGACGGATACCCCGACGTTTTCTCTAACACTTCTGCGTACTGAGTCGGGGTTCGTGACGCGTAACTTCAGGTATACCTGATGCGCAGAAACACTGATGCGGAATGGAAATTGCCTGCATCAGTAGGTCCCTAAAAAGGGTTGGCCGCTAGGTGCGTATACACCCAGCGGCCACAACGACACACACAAACGCTCTTGGGGAGTGCCAGATATGCGCCGCCGTTTTCGAGTTTACCTAGATCGAGTGATGCTTGCCGCCAAAATTGGATTACTGATCGCAGAAATCTCGTTATTGGTCCTCAGTTGATCGTTGCGTAGCCGTCATGCCAACCGTTTTCGCTTGACCACACTCTTGGGAATTTCGCACGGTTGAAAACGTCCACCCGGCAAGTCGATGCTGTGGACAGCTGAAATCAGTCGGAGCGCATCGGATCAGCTTCGTGCGCCTGCGGACCCTGAGCGTAGTCAAACACGCTTTCAAGAGCGCCTTAGAGTCCGTCGCCCAAAAACAGGTTCTCAGATTGGCTGCAGAGCGCATGCAGCACCGGCCGATGATTCGTGGCCGCTACGGATTTTAGTTCGGATCGAGTTATTCAGGGACGCAGCGCGAAGGGGCGCGGCCACCCGAGTGCCTGACAATTGGTCCTCAATTGTCAGTTCTCGAGCGCCTTCTCGACGGTGTGCGATATCGAGTTGTTTAGGCTCGCCCGAGTCGAATGCTCCTCGCACAGATGGCCAACGATCAAGAGGTCGTCCGACGCTTGAGCGAGATAAACCACCGTCGGGGCCCGGCCGCATTCGCCTTCGAACAGAGCTGCTTGGCAGGGTATGTCTAGCCATTCATCAGGCATCTGTTTAGTCAGCCTCAAACGCCGACATCCACTCTCGCGAGATGTCCTGTTCACGAATCAACTGGGCGATTCCGTCTTCGCCCACCACAAGCACATACCGACCACACATATTTGCCCTCTGCTGCAACGAATCCCACCCGCTTCCGGGCAGTCCGGCATTTTGGCGCCGGTTGAGGCGCACGGACTAGTTCAACTGCGGGTCGATGATGTCTTCAGGGACGCCTCGAATTAGCCTGTTGTTACTGCTAGGCCACTTCTCGCTGAGTTCGATGTCATATAGCGGAACCATCGGACCCGGCTCATCGGTATACACGCCGCTCATCTGAATACCAGGAATCGGCTCTCGAACCACTCTCGCTGGAAAATTCGCGACACCTGTCATTTGATCACCATTCGCAGAGCGGCGTCGAGAGATCGTCACGAGATCGTTTTGTCGGTATGTTGGCATTGCAGTCATTTCCTATCGCCTGACATGAAGGGTTGAATTGTGATTCCGGCCATTTTACGCTTGAATGGGGCGCTTTAGTTGCAATTTAAGCCGAATTCGGACGAATCGCGTGCCAGACCGCCCACACCCGGTTCACAGGGAATTTTGGGACTGGGTATTCCGAGGGAATAAAACCCGGACCAGGGCAGATAGCGCCGGAGCCGACTCCGGCAACCCACCCTCTAACTCCCTCCCTGTCAGGAAGGGAGAATTCGGCTTCCGCCAGAAGTGGTTGTTCCATCAATCACCACTTAAGTCGGGCGAAGAAAACGACGAAGAAAAATCCGAAATCTCTTCTGCGAAGGCGAAGACCTGTGGGAGGCCGCCTGTGTGGAGGAAGACGACCGGTACTGACGGATCGACGCGGCCTTCTCGTATCTCGCCTATGAGCGCGGCCATCGCCATGCCTGTGTAGTTGACATCGAGGATTAGCGCTTCGGATTTGGCGGCCATGTACATGGCCTCGAAGACTCCGTCGAAGGGCACCCCGTATGCCGGACCTGTGTACTCGGTCAGCAGGTCGAGGTCACCTTCTTCGAGCGCGTATGGAAGATTCAGGCGTTCTGCGACGCCCTGTGATCGTCTCGCTGCTATTTCGTTGAACGTCTCTTCTGCGCCGGGCGAGTACATCACGGCGGTCGCTGACCAGGGCAGCCCGCGGTTTTTGGCGTAGAGCCGGACGCCGGAGATGGAACGGCCGCCGAGGCCCCAGAAACGCACCGGACCGGTGACGCCGATCTCATGCAACTGGTGCTCGAGCTCGAGGCCGGCTTCTACGAAGCCGTAAACGCCTGACAGGTCGACGATCTTTTCGCGCGGCAGCACGAACGGTTTTTTTCCTTCAGCTACCAGGTCGTCTTTGAGGCGGTCGACCATCTTGTCAGCGTAGTCGGCAGGAACCCGGTGAATCTCGGTGCCCATCAGCTTGCAGAGGAGCAGGTTGCCGGTGAGCGGTTCGTCCAGGTTGTCCAATGACACGAGGATGTAGCGAAGTCCGGCGCGGGCGCAGGCGGCGGCGATGAAGCGGGCCTGGTTGGAGTGGTAGTCGTTGACGTTGATTACGGTGTCGTAGCCGTTTTCGAGGATGTGGGCAGTAGTGAACTCGAAGTGGCGGCCCTTGTTGCCGCCGAAGGCCAGCCCGGTGGTGTCTTCTCGCTTGATGAGAATGCGCGGTGCCAACGAGTTGGTTTTTCCGTTGCGAGACTCGTTGGCTGCGACAGGGATGGTTGCTTCTATGGCACGTCTGAGGCGGGGCGCGTCTTCGAGCGGGGTGTCGAGGTGGGAGAGCCTGAAGCGGGGGAGCCTCTCGAGGGCGGTGGCGATGTGGTTGCGGGTGACGGTTTGCATGGATATTCGAGTTTGACTGCAGGTGAACTGTAATCTACGCCTCTCAACGTGTCCCCGCTGAACGTCGAGCGAATCAAAAACCTTTATGCTGCATCGAAGTACCCGTTAGCGATCTCGATTTCATCCCGGAGTGGCACTGACATGGCCCGGATTCGACTGTCATTACTTCTATTCGCACTGGTTTTCGCCGCCGCGGCGTGTAGCTCAACGGAACCGGAAGAGACGCCGGTTGACCCGGAGGAAGCGTACCTTTCGGCATTGAGCGACGCGATCAAGCTGAGCGGAGAGGCGACCGATCGGTTCGAGCAGCTGCTCGGGCCAGTGTTTCCAACGTTTGCCACGGATGATCAGCAGAACTTCGTAATTCTGAACGCCCTGCGCGAAGAGGACGTACCGGGTGTCGCCACCCGCATCATCGACCAGATCGCCGCGCTAGACCCGCCAGAGGCGTTTTTGGCGGACCACGCGATCCTGACAGGTAATGATGACGATGGTCGCCGCCGGGCAGACGCGCTGCGTGCGGCTCTCGATGAAGGCGACCTGCCGAAGCTGCACCTGCTTAGGGCGGAGTTGATTGCCGAAGGTGGGTCGGATATTGCAGCACTCTCACCTCGAGCCTGCGCAGGCGCCCTGGCTCACGCCCCGGAGGCCGTTCCCTTAATGTGCGAACGCTCTGATATCCCCGGCGGCGATTACGGGCGTGAGGTATCCCGGATTTTCAGGTCTCATGGCGTCGAGTTCGTTCCGCGAGCCAACCTGCTGCAGGGTTTGACTGATGAACAGCTGATGGAGGCGCTGACCTACGTCCAGCCGGAGATAGTGGCAACCTTTGACCGGACCATCGAGAGGCTGAGCGCCATCACGCCGCCCGAAGAGTACGCGGTGGGTCATCAGGTGATGCTGGAGTTCTTCACTCAGCAGCGGTCCACGGCGTTCGCGATAGACCGCGCAGTCGCCGAGGGGGACGGCGACGCCGTGCAGCGGGAGTTCGCCCGGTCTCAGGACAACGCGCGGACTGCGGCAGAGCGCTTGCCTGACGACTACAGACCGCTTGCACCGCGGCTGTTCCCGCCGCGATAACTGCGCCTTCCTTTGTTTCCGGTGGAACGCGATTTGCCCTCTCGGCTTTGGCGCGCCCAGAATGTGCGGCAATCTGCAGATTCAACACGCACTGAAGGCGGGCACGCATGAAGATCACAAATTTGAAGGTCACACAGGCGGCGATGCACGATCAGCCACTGCTCAACAGCACCGGCGTCCACGAGTCGTTTCGCGTCCGGACCATCGTCCAGATCGAGACCGATGACGGTTTCACTGGCGCCGGTGAGACGCCCCATGACCGTGCGTCGATCATCGAGCAGAACCGTGACTGGCTGATGGGCTGGGATCCGAGGCAGATCACGAAGGCTCGGCTGCAGTTCAATGGGATTCCCGATGCGTGGGCCGCGGTGGAGACTGCGCTTCTGGACGCTGCGGCGAAGCATGCCGGATTGCCGGTGTGCGACTACATCGGTGGGCGCGCTCGGGACCGCGTTGAGTGGGCGGCTTACCTGTTCTACAAGTTCGCTGACGAGAACGGTGTCGGTGAGGTGGCAACTGGCGCAGCGCTCGACCCGGAGGGCTTCGTGAAGCAGGCGGAGGAGTTCGTTGCGAAGTACGGCTTCAAGGCGCTGAAGATCAAGGGCGGGTTTTTTCACCCGGACGTTGACATCGAGACGTTCAGGCTGCTCAGGAAGCGGTTTCCGAAGTCGGACGGCTACAAGATTCGCATCGACCCGAACGCGGTGTGGACGGTTGAGACATCGATTCGGGTTGCGAAGGCGATCGAGCAGTATGAGCCGCAGTACCTGGAGGACCCGACGAACACTATCGAGATGCACGCGGAGGTGAAGAAGCACACGGATATTCCGACGGCGTCGAACATGTGCGTATCGGCGTTTGCGCACGTGAAGCCGAATGCGCAGATTGGCGGGATCGATGTGATTCTCGGCGATCACCACCACTGGGGCGGTATTCTGGCCTACAAGGAGACAGGCGTGTTGTGTCGTGTGATGGGCTGGGGGCTTTCCGGCCACTCGAATAACTCGCTCGGCGTTTCGCAGGCGGCGATGCTGCATGCGTGTGCGGCGACGCCTGAGCTTGCGTATCCGGCGGATTCGCACTATCCGTGGACGGATACGGACGGCGACATCATCAAGGGCGGGAAGTTGCAGTTCAAGGATGGCTTCATGGAGGTGCCGGACGCGCCGGGGCTTGGTGTCGAGGTTGATGATGACGCGCTGGCGGAGCGGCATGAGCAGTTCCTGCGGGAGAAGCCGGACAACCGGGCGGACATGATCCTGTCGCTTGACCCAGATGCGAAGCCGCGTGACGGCTCATGGACCGGATACAACTTCCCGAACTATGCGAAGCCCCGTTGGTAAGGTGGTGAGGTGGCAGTGCCTCCTTTTCTGGGGGTGGGCGCGGCGACCGACAGTCATCAGTCGTCTCGCGACGTTGCTGCCGCCCTCTGCGCAATCTCCTCGTCACCCTGCGATTCTCCCGCCCGCGTCAGCGCCACTCGGGTTGCCAGCGGGCCGAACAGCTCGAAGATTACTGTTGCAACTACAGTGACTGAGAGCACTTTGTCTGCGTACTCTGGGAACTGGCCTGCTGCGATCAAGGCCAGTCCCAGCGCCACTCCTGCGTGCGGCATAAGCGTCAGGCCGAGCCACCTGTTCGTTGACTGCGGGTAGCGAAGCACGCGTCCGCCCGTGTATGCGCCAAGCAGCTTGCCTGCAAAGCGCAGCAGCACATAGCCCGCTCCGAGCCAGCCGATGGTTTCCAGCGAATCCACCTCCAGCGACGCCCCTGCTAAAACGAAGAACAGCACCAGGAACGGCCATTCGATGTTCTCGATTTCGAGGAATGCGCGAGCATGGTTCTTCGCCAGATTTGCGATTGTCACACCGGTCACGACGGCCATGAGTAGAGGCGAAAGCTCCAGCCAGGTGGCAAGTCCCACGGAGAGCGAAACGATCCCCAGGGCCTCCAACAGCCGTGCCTCGTCCGTTTGAGTTCGACTCATGAGAAATGCGGCTGGCACACCTATCGCGATCCCCAGGCCGATCGCTCCGCCCACTTCGGTCAGCGCGTCGAGGACAAGCTCGCCGCTTGAGCCGGTACCGGCGATGATTCCGACCACCGCCGCCAGCAGGCTGAACAGAATGAGGGCGAAGAGATCATCTATTGCCACTACACGCAGCAGTGTATCGGTCAGGTTGCCGCGTGACTTCATCTCTCGTACTACGGCAACGGTAGCCGCGGGCGCTGTTGCCGTCGCAATGCCTGCCAGCAGCAACGCAATCTCTAACTCGACGCCGAAGGCGGCGAGCACGGCCCCAACTACTGTGGCTGTGACGACGGCCTGCACCAGCGAGAGGCCAATGATGCGCGGCCCCTGCCCTTTGAGCCGCTCCCTGGTGAACTCGGCTCCGAGCAAGATTCCGATCATGACCAGCGCAATGTCCGCCGCGACCGGGAACCAGACGTCACGGTCTTCGGGCAGCGCGTCCAGCACAGACGGCCCTGCGATCAGTCCAATGACCATGAGCAGGGTCACACGGGGTAGCTTTGTGCGCTTACCGGCGTAGTCTGCGACCAGCCCCAAGAGCAGCAGAATGCCGATTGTGATGAGCGCTTTTGAGATGTCGTCCAAGAGTGGAATGCGGCCTGAATCGTGAGATGGACTGCGAAGTCAATTAGAGCAGCAATTCCGGCCTGCTATGAGATCGAGTGCGTGAGGATTTCCGGTGCGAGACTGCAACCCACCCTCAAACTTCTTCCCTAGCAGGGGAGGAAGGGAGAAACCTCTTCGTCCTGACCTAGAGCGAAGGACCCGGATGAGGGGTGGCATGCACAGTTGGTTGTCTTGTTCGCTGCATAAGCGGTGCCGCGGCGATGGTTTTCGCTGATGCATTGAGCGGTGTCTGAAGGGTCGCCTCATCCACCCCGGGTCCCTCACGCTGTTTCGGGACGAAGGAGACAGGGGCTTGTCATGCTGAACTTGATTCAGCATCTCCCTCAAACCAGTCTCAAGGAGATTCCGAACCGAGTTCGGAACGACAGATCGTTCAGCCCTGCGGGCTGCGGGCGCAGCAAGCGGCACCCCTACCAGAGGTGATGGCAGAGCCATCACGACAACCCACCCTCTAACTCCCTCCCTGTCAGGGAGGGAGAAGTTTGCTCCCGCTTACTGCCTAGAACCCTGCCACTCTCGGCGCGAGCTCTTCTGCGTAGTAGGTGGGCGCTTCGTCTGAGTCGAAGTTGAAGAGCTGGAACTGCGCCTCTTCAAGCCCCATCTGGGCGAATTTACCGAGGCGATCCACGACCTCGTGGGTCAGCCCGACTATCCAGTTGCTCGCTTCCACCTTCTGTTCTCGGTATGCGGCGGGCGAGCCGTTCGCTCCGCTCATCTGCATGTGGTGGCGCGTCAGGCGGTCGAGCGATCGCTCATCTCCCGCCACCAGCCCGAACGTCATCATCGAGCGGTGGACAGTCGCCGGGTCACGGTCGAGTTGATCGCAGGCGGCGGCAAGCACGTCGACCTTGTGCTGATACGTCTCCTCCTGCATGTTCACGGCGTTCCATTCGTCTGCGTACTTTGCGACTAGCGGCAGGGTGCGCTTTTCGCCTGAGCCGCCGATGAGGATGGGAGTGTCGGCGCCGAAGACAGGCTTCGGGAGGCAGTCGACGTCTGTTACGGAGTAGTGCTTGCCGCTGTACGACGCCGGGCCCGGGCCCCAGAGCGTCTTGATGACGTTGATGCTCTCTTCCAGCCGATCGAAGCGTTCTCGTGTAGATGGGAAGGGAATTCCGTACGCCGTATGCTCCGGTTCGTGCCAGCCCGCGCCAAGGCCGAGCTGGTAGCGGCCGTTGCTGAGCTGGCTGAGCTGTGCGGCCATGCGACCGACGTCGATGGGTGAGCGGAACGTGACGGGGCTGACGAGCTGGCCAAACCTGATTCGGCTGGTTTCACGGGCTGCGACGGCGAACGACAGGAAGGCGTCGATGGAGCTCTTGTGCGAGCCGATGAAGTAGTGGTCGGACCGGAAGACGGAGTCGAGACCGAGTTCTTCAGCGGTGCGCAGGATGTGGATCCAGCGCTCCCATGTGAGTCCATTTTGTCCTTCAACCATCAAGCCAATGCGCATTTTTTTCTCTCGCTTTTCTTGTGTTCGTGATGCCGGTGCAGGGTACAGCAGGCCTTCGCCTGGGACGTGACTGCATCTGTCCAACAGCAGACGAGCCAGTTGCCAGTGGCCTGAGACTAGGACGAAGGCTCCGGCGGGCCTGCCGATCAGCGACCCGGGGCCGGCATCAGGTGGCGGAAGGTGATTGATACCGACTGGCGTGCCATTCGTCTGAATGACGCCAGTTTCAGTCGACGTCCGTAGGAAGGCCGCAACTCGAAATCGTCCGCCTCGATCCTGTCGAGAAGGCTCTCGAACCTGGTGCAGTACCAGTACCCGGCAACTTTGCAACGGAAGACGCCCAGTTGATCGAGATAAGGCTTTCCTTCACGGAATAACCTGCGCGCCAGCGCCACTCGCTCGCGCACCCACCCAGCCAGTGCCGAGTGTTCCAGATCTGACGGGCCGAAATTGTTCGACCGCAGATACTCGATCGGCACGTTGAAGAATCCGTTTTCTACGTCTTCGTGAGTGTCACGGAGAAGATGTGCAATGTGTGCGGCCGCGGCAGCTTTGTACTGATGAGCCGAATCGGGATACGACTTACCGTTTCCGATGAAGAATCTCAGACCGTCGGTCACTGACCTCGACAGGCTGTCGACATACCAGTCCAGCTCGCGTTCGGTTATTTGGCGGCCCATTCGCTCTGCATCGAAGTCGATGATGGCGAGCATATTGTCGATGAATGATGCAAGCCCACTCTCTCTGCCCGGTCCATGAACAATCAAATCTGCAACCAGGTACTCTTCGTCCGACATGTCGTCAGGCACCTGCTGCTGGTAGCAGGCTTCGACCAGCGCACGTTGTCTCTGGATGAAAGACATTCGCTCCGTGCGGGCAACATTCGGGTTGTCTACGCGATCGTCGGTCCAGCGCATATAGGCGTATGCGCGATAGAAGTCGTCTTTCAGATCACTGTCGACCAGCAGCCTGGCAGTGAAGTATGTCTGCTTGCTGGCCGACCGCGTGATAGACCGAGCCAGGCCGGCTCGCCGACGGTATGCGGTCTCCGCAGTCTTCACTGAATCCGCCTTTTGGCTGATCTGGCGAACTGAGACCGGTTCGCCAATGAATTCGGCCTTTGCGGCAGGCGCGCGACTACTGGCGAACCTTAGTCACTCGCGGGACTTGCTGTCCAGTTCATTCCGCGAGAAAACTATGATCTGAATTCCGATCCTCAGCCGGCAGGAACCGGCGGCTCCTGAGCAACCGGGACCGCGCCGAGTTGCTGGAGCATGCTCGCCACGTTCCGGACCATCCAGATCTCGGCTATCTTGCCTGATTCGAATCGGTAGATTTCGATAGCCGGCGCCGTGTAACTCTTACCCGTTGGCTCCATGCCCATGAACGGCCCGCTCATTGTGGCGGTCTCGGAGTAGAGGCCAACAACCTTTTCGTCCTCGGCGATCAGGTCATCAATGACGACGTGGTAGTCAGGCATGGCCTTCAGTAGATCCTCCATGAACAGCCCGAACTCCTGAGCGGTGAGCGTCGGTGGTGGCGGGTTGTCATTGTGGAGAACACAGTCCGGCGTCATCGCGTCCATGAGCAGATTTCCACGATTGAGCTCCTCGATCACCATTCGAATGGTTGCCTTGTTTTCTTCTGTCGTCATGATGATGTCCTCGTTTCCGCTAAACCAACATGTCCGCAGCCTGGCTCGCGTCTCGTGTTCCTGTTCCGGCGCAACCCTGCCCGGCCACATGTCTGTCAGAATGCTCCCGGCATTCGAATTCATCCTCAGCCGTACCACGGCTTTTCATCCTGTTCGATTCGTAGTCCCTCCACTAGCTTGTTGAAGCCGCTGAACAGGTCTACGACCGCCATCACCTCCGTCACGCCTTCGTCGTCCAGCCCCAGCTTCTGCACCGCAGAAGTGTGTACCCAGATTCAGTAGTCGCAGCCGTTCACAGCAGATACGGCAACGGCCACGATCTCTTTCGTCATCCTGTCCAGTCTTCCCGAGCCGGCCATCTTGTCGTCAATAACCCGGCGACGATGAGTTAGGCGTGAGGAACGGTAAGGGTCTGTGAGTTGATCGTGAGAATGCCGTGGTGGGTTGGAGCCGGGGGCGCAGCGGCCGCTGTCATTCAGAATCTCTACGGGGATCTCACATTGACGGGAATGGGAGTCCGGCTCAAGCCTGAATGTCAGGATAGTCGACTTGACGAGTAAGATCCCTCCGCGATGGTCGGGATGACAAAAGGTGACGGCATCACTGGGGCGCAGCCGGGTGGCCGATCGCGGGCGCGCTTGCCAGACTGGGGTCACCCTTCGACAGGCTCAGGATGGCAGGTGTTCAGTTCGGCCCTGATCCGTCAGTTTGTCGAGTTGGCGAACGGGCGGTTCTTTTCGTACTGGCCCTTTACTATCGGCTGCGCTTCTACAGAGAGCCAGTCTTCGAGGATGTCTGTGTAGAGGCCTCGGAAGTCGTTGTTGTAGCGCAGGTCGCCTTCTACGAGCGCCGAGGTCTCGATCTCCGGGTATTCGTTGTAGTGGCCGCCTTTGACCTGGTCGCCGATCAGGAACGACACGCCGCCTGAGCCGTGATCTGTGCCGGTGCCGTTGTCCTTCACCCTCCGTCCGAACTCCGAGAACATGAGCACCATCACTTCGTCTGAGCGGCCGGCCTGCTCGAGATCCTGGTAGAAGGCGGCGAGCGAGTCGGAGATGTGATGCCACAGGCGTTCTTGCGTCTTCACCTCGTCTGCGTGCGTGTCGAAGCTGCCGTATTGCGTATAGAAGACGCGGGTCCCGAGGTCGGCCATGTGGACCTGCGCAACGCCCTTCAGGTCGCTGGCAAACGGGTTGTCCGGGTACTCAACTGGCGAGAAGTATTTTTCAGGCGCGGTTTGGAGGATCTCAGCACCGCGCAGCGCGTCCTGCCCGGTTTTGCCGAGGTAGTCCATGACGGCTCCGCTGCCGATGGCGGGCGAGTAGATTCGGTTGAATGTTGAGAGCGCCTGCTCTCGCTGCTGCTGGCCTTCGATGCCGGTGAGCAGGCCGTAGTTGTTGAGGTCTCCGACCGATGCGACGGGCACTCCGGGAGCGGCGAGGGCGCGCGGGAGGCCGTTCGAGAAGTTGACTGCGGTGACGACGTTTTCGCCGGTGGGGTCGAGCTCTTTCACGGCCTGACCGAGCCAGCCTTTATCGCCGACCTTGGTCGGCTCGGCGGTGTGCCAGATGTCCATGGAGCGGAAGTGAGAGCGGTTGGGCACGGGATAGCCAATGCCGTGCATGATGGCGACCTTGCCACGGTCGTAGAGATCCTTGACGGGGGCCATACCGGGGTTCAGGCCGAGGCCGTTGTCGAGAGGGATGACCTGGTCGTCTGTGATCTTGAGGTTGGGCCGAGCGTCTTTGTAGTGACCGTTCTCGTAGGGGACGACGCAGTTCAGGTAGTCGTTGCCGCCTGAGAGCTGGATTACGACCAGGACTTTTTCTCGTTTGTCAGCCAACGTTCAGCTCCTGTATTACTCTCCCACTCCCTTGATCGGGTGCCCTCCGGGCGCGGGACAAAGGGGAGGGTGAAACCTCTCACCATCCCGAGCCTACAGAACGGATCGACCCTTCGACAGACTCAGGATGGCATTCAGTATCTCTGGGCGATCTTACATGGACGGTGAGATCTCTCCGCTGCGGTCGAGATGACAGATGTGCGCCAGCCACCGCCCTAGCTCTTCGTTTCGTACACCTGGAAGCGATTCCTGTTGGTCTCCAGCACGTACAGTCGGCCTTCAGCGTCTATCTCCAGGGCTACCGGGTCCCAGAAGTAGGACTCTATTCGAGCCGACTCTTCGTGCGGGTCGTCTGTGTCCACCTCGATCACCGGCTGGAACGATTCCCTGGCTTTCAGTTCATCATCGTTGGCGTTCAGGTACTCGACGGCCCACGGCGAAAGGGTCGCCTGGCCTCGCAGGCTGGTCTGGAAGCGCCAGTCCGAATCGAACACCTGTACACGCTGATTCATCCAGTCTGCAACGTATATCGAGCCGTCTGGGCCAACGGCCACGTCAGACGGCCTGTTGAACTGACCTTCCTCGTTGCCTGACTTGCCGTACATGCCCACGAACTCTCCATCCGGCGCAAAGCACTGGATTCGGTCGTTGCGCCAGTCCGCCACGTAGATACGTCCGTCCGGGCCGATTGCGACGCCCCACGGATACTTGAACTGGCCTCGCCGGTGGCCCTGTGAGCCGAACTGGGCGAGGTACTTTCCGTCGCGGGTGAAGTGCTGGATGCGGTGATTCTGGTGGTCGACCACGATCAGGTTGCCTTCCCTGTCGAATACCAGGCCACTCGGGCCTTTGATCTGTCCGGGGCCACTTCCGGGTTCGCCCCAGTAACGAACAAACTTGTTGTTCTGGTCGAACTCGGTGATGCGGTCCAGGTAGTCGTCGGCCGCGAACAGGTGGTTCCGGGCGTCGATGGCGAGCGCGGTTGGGCGGATGAACTGGCCTTCGCCTGTGCCGTAGCTGCCGAACTCACCGTGAAATTTGTGATTGAGGTCTGTGATGCCGATGCGAAGACCGACAGTGGCCGAGTGTGAGCTGCGGCTCATTACGAAGATGCGCCCGTCTGAGCGAACCGCCATGTCCGTGGGCAGGTGGAAGCCGCGGCCGCCAAGGTCAGCGGTGAAGCCGACGGTGGTCAGGTACTTGATTTCGATTCCGGGTTTTGCCTGTGTTGTCATGATTTTCGGGTGATGTGTGGGCCGTTTAGTCCTCTCTCCCCTTGTCGGGTGCCCGCTTGCGGGCGCGAGTTAGAGAGAGGGGATGTCGGCCAGGGGCCGACAGTTTGTCATTCTGAACTTGATTCAGAATCTCTCGGTGACCTTACATGGATGGTGATGTGGTTCGCGTAATGCTGAGTGAATAGCCTCAGGATTATGTTCGGTAAGATCCCTCCGCTACGGTCGGGATGACAAATATCACCTTCTCCTCTTAAGCCAGTTGAAACTCCCTGGTTGCTACTGCCAGTTGCAGCACTGCGATTACGGCCTGCTCAGCGGCCTCGTTCCTGGCGGTGCCCGATAGCTGCGCTACCTGCTGCATCTGGCTTACTGCGAAATCCACTATCTCCTGCTTCGTTCCTTCATCCAGTTCCAGGTAACCGAGCTCCTCAAGGCATCGGTCCACCAGTACCGCGCCATCCTCTCCGGTCACTGCGTCCTTGAGCTCATCCACCATCTTCTGCACTCCGGGCCGTGACAGATCGCCGATCACACCCGATGCGTAGTTAACGCGCTGCATCATTGAGCCGGTGTTCACCCACTCATCGCCGCCCTGCCAGCCCTCGACGGATGGCGGCGCCTGCAGTCCCTGGCCCATGAAACCGCACGCGGCGTTGGCGTCATACACGTCCATCGTCGGCCAATCGTAGCCGCCGGAGAGGCGCAGTGAGCCGACCACGATCTCGATCGGGCTCTTGATGCGGGCATTACGGATCGCCACGGCCTTGAAGAAGTCCGAGTTGAACGTCGCCCGGAGCATCTCGCCAATGTTGTACCCGGACTTGAAATAAGCATCGACCATGATCTCGATCGCTTCTGGATCGCGCGGCGGC
>JAJCYY010000055.1 GCA_029262735.1 Chloroflexota bacterium
CGCTTCAGAAGAGACCTTCGTTGACACTGCACCGACAGGCGAACTTGTTGCCATCAAGGCGCGTGCACCATATCCAGAACCCGCCTATGTCGCGGCTTCGGCAAGCATGGCTCCTGTGAGCACGTTCGCGGTAGCGGACACCCAACTCAACGCCGTGACTCAAGAGCAACTCGGAGATACATCGTCACTCAGTTGTGCCTGCGCATGCGGCTGCGAACTGGTCGCAAACGGCGGCTTTGAAGGGCTCTGCTCCGACTGCCGAAGCTCACGACTGCAAGAAGGTCTCGCCTGTGAGTGCGACTACACCCGCAGCGCCATCTGCACATGCGGAGTCGTCAAACATCGTCCGGCCGGTGTTGAGATTGGCCTGGCAGCCGCCGGTTAGAGCACCGACCTCGGCCCAGCGCTCTTATGTCCAGCTTCACTTCGCCGCGTCCAATCACGCCCAACTCCCACTGCTCCGGTAGCCTTCTGGCCCCACGCTCGCCGTTCCGCGGCTAGAATGCGTCCCCGATCGGGCGGCCAACCGGCCCCTGGAAATTCATAGCTCGCCGACTCAGCAACAGGAACAACAATGGCAGACTTCAAGAGGCCGTCGAAGGAAATCGTAGACAAACTTGCCGCAATCGGCAGCGCAACCGCCAGCGGAGAGATGAAGCGTCTTGGCATCCGCAACCCGCATATGATCGGCCCGGTTGCGCGCACGCCCGGTCAATCCATCGCCGGCCCAGCCATGACTCTCTTGTTCATGCCAAAACGCGAAGACCTTTACCCGGACGGCGAGTATGTCGATCCTGAGACGCAGATACACCGTCACGCGCTGATCGACTCACAGCCCGGCGACGTGGTCGTTGTTGATGCCCGTGGCAGCATGACCAGCGGCATCTTCGGCGAGATGATGCTCACCTATTTCAAGGGCAAGGGCGGCGCGGGCATCGTAGTCGTTGGCTGCATCCGGGACTTTCCAGAGGCACAGAAGATCGACCTGCCGATGTGGCTGCGCGGCACAACGCCGAACTTCCATACACAGACCGACCTCTTCCCGATGGCGTACGCCGTACCGGTTGCGTGCGGAGGCGTTCTCGTGATGCCGGGCGACATCATTGTTGCCGACGACGACGGCGCAGTTGTGGTGCCGCAGGGTCTCGCTGAAGAGCTGGCGGGCAAAGCCAGCGAGCACGCCGAATGGGAAGTGTTTAGCCGCATGAAGCTCTCGCAGGGCGGCGATCTGCGCAAGTACTACCCGCTGACCGACGAGGCCCGCGTTGAGTATGAGGAATGGAAGAAGACCAACGGCTAGGTGGCAAGCGTGGCGTGCCACTTTTTCTGTTGATCGAGTGATCTGAGACAGTAGTGATCCCAGAGTCTTCGCGCATTGCAATCCTCGCCGATGATCTGACCGGAGCGCTGGACTGTGCCGCTGCGTTCATTTCGGAAAGTGGCGAGCGGTCTCCGTTCGTTGCGCTGCGGCCCGGAACAGAAATTCCAGCAGACTGTGGTGTGGTGTCGGTCAATGCCGATACCAGGAGGCTGTCGCTTCCCGAAGCTGTGGCCATTGTGCGAGAAACCGTGGGCCAAATCACCGGTTCCGGTGACTCGCTCCAGTACGTGAAGATCGACTCCACGCTGCGCGGTCATCCGGGACTTGAGATCGCCGAGTGCGCGAAAGCGCTCAACGCCTCGCTAGTGATCCTTGCTCCGTCGTTCCCGGCGACAGGGAGAACTGTGCAAGACGGCATGCTTCGGGTTCATGGCGTTCCGCTTGCAGAGACCGATGTCGGCCGCGATCCGCTCTCGCCGTTAGAGACCAGTAATGTCGCAGAGATAATCAGTTGGTCAACCGATCTGCCCGTTCACGAAGTGTCACTTGCTGATGTGCGCTCAGGCAGATTGGTAGCAACACTGCAAGCTCTAGTTTCTGGAAGCGCCGGTGCACCGGTGATCGTCAGTTGTGATGCAGAGACCGACACTGATCTCGATGCGTTGATCGCCGCCGGTCATGCGCTACAAGCATCCCGCTTTGGTGACAACAGCGATCGACGGGTGCTATTCGCCGGCTCAGCAGGGCTTGCATTTGCGCTGAGTCACGCCAACCAGAGTAGTAACAGCAGGCAGCAACAGGCGGACGTCACGAAACCCGTACAGTTCCATCGTCCGATGCTCGTCGTCACAGCTAGCCAGCGAACACTTGCCGATCAGCAGATAGCGGAACTCGTCAATGAGAATCTCGCCGTTCTCCATTGTGTCGAGTTTGCATTCGACGCATCACACCGGGTCACTAATCAAGTCTTTGCAACCGAAGCAACCAGCAATGCACTGGCAAGCGAACAAAGCGTCGTTCTGCGTGCACGAATCACCGGTGACCTTGCTGGCCTGCCCGTCGAATCCATCAGGCAGATAGCCGACCAGGTCACCCAACAGCTAGGCCAAGTCGTCGCCAGCCTCGTCGTTCAACACGCTATCGGTGGACTCATCATCATTGGCGGCGACACAGCACATGCGATCCTCACCGCCATCGATGCACGTGGTATCGTTCTGGCCGCTGAGCCGCAGCCCGGCGTACCGGTCGGGACCATCTCAGGCGGCACTCTCGACGTCGTCACTATCGCAACAAAAGCCGGCGCGTTCGGGGACGAGCAAACGCTGGTGAACCTCTTCGACCACATGAACCAGGACAACCCACCGCATTGACATCAAAACCCGTCATTGGAATAACCCTCGGTGACCCCGCCGGAGTCGGCCCTGAAGTCACCGTCAAAGCGCTGCCAGACGAGATCGCCCTCGGCCGAAGCCGCCCGATTGTTTTTGGCGATGCCCGAGTTGTCCAGCATGCCGCCGACAGGTGGCTGGACGGCTACTCAACTCGCGCTATCTCCGACCCCGAGGACGCCAACCCGCAACCCGGAACCATTGATGTCCTCGACCTACAGAACTGCGACCCCGCGAAGATCAAAATCGGCAAGGTTGACGCATACACAGGTGAAGCAGCGTTCCAGGCGGTCGTGCAGGCGACCGAGTTGGCGATCGCCGGGCGCATCGACGCCATCGTGACCGCGCCGCTCAATAAGGAAGCGATGCACCTCGCCGGCCACAAGTTCGATGGCCACACAGGGCTGCTCGGTCACCTTTGCGGTACGAAGAACTACTTCATGCTGCTCGGTTCGCCGAAGCTGCGGGCGATCCATGTCTCAACCCATCTCTCGGTTGGTGAGGCCGTAAAACGGGTGAAACGAGACCGGATTCTCGCTACGATCAGGGCTGCAAACGATCATCTCAAACAGCTTGGAATCGCGGAGCCGCGCATCGGCGTCTGCGGCCTTAATCCGCACGCAGGCGAAAACCGTCTGTTTGGCGATGAGGACGAAGACGAGATTCGTCCAGCCTGCGAAGACGCCGCTGCCGAGGGCATCAAGGCCGCTGGCCCGCTACCTGCGGACTCAGCTTTCCGACAGGCGTACGAGGGCAGGTGGGATGTGATGGTTGTGATGTATCACGACCAGGGGCACGTTCCGATGAAGCTGATTGCGTTCGATGAGGGCGTGAATGTGACCGTCGGTCTGCC